>NZ_JBWKZT010000023.1:0-62246 GCF_059424735.1 Ensifer sp. GW101-20A05
ATGCTGTCCCGGATTTAGTGAAATCGCTGTCCGGGATTTAATGGAATCCATGTCCGCGAATTACCGAAACCCGCAATTTGACGATGTGCCCGATTGACACTGCACCGAGCCGCGCCTGCGTCGCGGCTATTTTTGCGTCTTTGGCAAGTGACGCCGCGGGATAGAGCGCCAGTATCAGGTCGTCGCCCATATGGAAGAAGACCACTGCGCCGTCTTCGAACTCCTGGCCGATAATTCCTTTCGTCGGCAGCTCCATGCCGTCGCGATAGAAGGCCAGAGACTTTTCGAGATCGTTTACCGCGAGCGTAAGGACTTTCAACCGTGGTTTCATGTCCGCCTCCTGATCTGAAAACGGAGAGACGCTGCCGGATGGGCCGCGCTGCTTCCAATACATTATAACGGAGGACGCCTGCTTTTTGAGCGGTAGTAATGGCGGTCGGCGTGACGGCCGAGCCCATGCACGAAGGTAGCACTGCCCCTGCTACCGGTCCCGGTTGGTCTTGGCGGGTTTGCATAAGCGAAAACGGCCCCGTCTTGCGACGGGGCCGTTTCTTTATCATATGCCAGCGCCGCTTAGCTGAAGCGGCCGGCGGCGTGGGCGAGCATCGTGTAGACCTTGCCGGTATCCGACGTCAGATAGGTCTGGGTGATGCGCTTGTCCGGATCGTTGCGGGCAACATCGGCGAGCAGCTTCTCGAAGTCGGCGATGTAGCGGTCGACGGCAGTGCGGAACTCCGGTTCGCGATCATACTTGCGCTTGATCTCGTCGAAGGTCTGCTGACCCTTCAGCGTATAGAGGCGACGGGTGAAGACGTCGCGCTCGCCGCGCTGGTAACGGCGCCACAGTTCGACCGAGGCATCGTGATCGATGGCGCGGGCGATGTCGACCGAGAGCGAGTTCAGCGACTCGACGACGTGGCGCGGGTTGCGGCTGTCGCCGGTACGCGCCGCAGGCTGTGCTTCGGCCGGGCGCTGTGGCGCCGGCGAGGGGGCCTCTTCGCGCGATGCCGCACGCAGCAGATCGCGCATCCAGCCACCACCTTCTGCAACCTCGCTGGTCACCGCCTGCGACGGAGCGGGCTGGCGAACGGCCGGCTGTTCGATGCCGAGGCTGCCGCGCAGCGCCGGGGCCGGTTCCTGCCGGCGCGTCTGCTCGGCTGGCTGCTGCACCACGGGCTGCTGGACTACGGGCTGCTGGGCAACAGGCTGCTGGGCAACAGGCTGGGGCTGGATGACCGGCTGCGGCGCCGGCTGCTGCTGCACCGGCTGCTGTTGCACCGGACGGGCGACCGGAGCGGCGGCAGGCTGCTGACGCAGCGGCTGGGCGACCTCGAGCTGCGTCGAGGACTTGCCGATGATGTCGGACAGTTCCTGCAGCGCCTTGATCTGTTCGCCGACGGCGCGACGCATGACCGCCGCATTTTCCTTGGCCTCTTCCGGCAGGTCGAAGGCACCGCGCTTCAGTTCTTCGCGGGTCATATCGAGTTCCTTGCGGATCTCGCCGGCAGAGCGACGGATTTCGTCGGTCGCACCGCTGAAGCGGCCGATAGCCTCGTCGATCGCAACGCGAACCGCTTCGCGCAGTTGCCCTGCGACACCGTCAGACTTCTTGCCGCTTTCGGCGAGCATACGCTCGATGTCGGACACCGAAGCTGCGACACTGCCGCGCAGACGCGAGGCGACTTCCTTGGAGCGTTCCTCGGCGTTGGCAAAGGCGCCTTCGATCGATGCACCGGCATCTTCGCCAACCTTGGCAATCGCCTGGCGCAGCGCTTCCGAGGCGCCGAGCGCACGGCCCTCGACCGAGGAGAGCGTCTTGTTGACGTCGGCAAACGAGGTCTCGACGCCGGAGCGGAGCGTGTCGGCGATCTGGCGCGAGCGCTCCTCGGCTCGGCTGAAGACCTGCTCGACCGAGGCGCCTGCTTCGTCGCCCGCCTGGGCCAGCGTGTTGCGCATCGCTTCGGCTGCTTCGGCTGCGCGCTGTTCGGCGCTGGTCAGAAGGCGGCCAACATCCGAGAAGGACTGCTGGATGCCGCTGCGCAGGTTGCCGGCGACAAGGCCCGAGCGTTCTTCGGCCCGCTGGAAGGCGCCATCGACGAAGCCTTCGAGCGCACGCATCGTCCGTTCGATCTCTTCCGAGCGCTGAACGAGCCCGACCGACAGGGTACGCAGTGCATCCTGGCGCTCTTCGAGCGTGCTGACGAGGTTCGACTGGGCGGCGCCGAGCAGGTCGGACGCCTGGCCGAGCACCTTCGAATGGTCCTCGAACCGGCCGACGATGCCGCCGATCTTCGACAGGGTGGAGGCGGAAATGTCGGACAGCTTGTCGACCTTGCCTTCGATGAGGCGGGTCGAGGTCGAGAGCATGTCGGAGGCCTGACGGGTCGATTCCGACACGCGGGCTATCGTCGATTCCAGACGCTGGTCCATTTCGCCGAGGTTGTTGCTTGCCTGGTCGATGACCGTGGCGATCGCAGCGTTGTTGTTGGCGAGCTGGTCGATCAGGCCCATGGCGGTCGACTGCAGACGGTTCTCGACCATCTTCATCGCCTTCGCCGTTTCCTCGGCGCGGTGCGAGATCGCGTTCAGCGTTTCACCCGTGCGCTCGGCAATGGCGTTGACCAGGGCTGCATTTTCCGCGCGCAGGCGATCGGAGCTTTCCTGGGTCACGGCGGCGATACGTTCGGCGGCCTCGCGGCCGGTTGCCGCATATTGGTCGATGACCGGGCGGGCCTGCTCGTCGATCAGGCGCGACAGCTCCAGCGAGCGGCCGGCGAGCATCGAGTTGAGCTCGCGGGTGCGGTCGTCGAGCGTGTTGCGGATCGCTTCGCCGCGCGCTTCCAGTGCCTTCTCGGTGTTGGCAAGGCCCTGGTGGATGTTGTCGGCGTGGCTGGCGATCTGGCTGTGCGTGGCAGCAAGCCGTGCCGTTGCCGTATCGGCTGCGTCGGCGATCGACCGGGCAAGATCGGCGTGACGCGCTGCGCTGGCAGCAGCCTTCTGCTCGATCGTATTGGCAAGGTCCGCATGGCGGGCGGCGGTTGCCGCTGCCGTCTGGTCGATCGTGTTGGCGAACTCGGCCTGACGGGCCGCGAGCGCCGAAGCGAAGTCGTCGCCGGCCCTGGAGAGGAGTTCGGCCGAGCGTGCCGCTTCCGCGTCGATCTCCCGGGCAACGTCGCTGACGGCGCCACGAAGGGTGGTGGCGAGGCCAGCAGCCTTGTCCTCAATGCGGATGGCTTCTGCACCGAGTTCCTGAGCGACATCGCCGACAACGCCGCGAAGTGTGGTGACGAGGCCGGCAGCCTGGTCCTCGATGCGAACGGTTTCTGCATCGAACTCCTGGGCCACGTTGCCGACAGCGCCGCGAAGCGTGGTGACGAGGCCGGCGGCCTGGTCCTCGATGCGGACGGCTTCTGCATCGAACTCCTTGGCCACGTTGCCGACTGCGCCGCGAAGCGTTGTGACGAGGCCGGAAGCCTTGTCCTCGATGCGGACGGTCTCTGCATCGAACTCCTGAGCCACGTCGCCGACTGCGCTGCGCAGATTGCTGACGAGATCGGTGGTCTTGCCTTCGAGGCGGGAGGCTTCCGCGTCCAGATCCTGCGTCGCTTCGCTGACCGCACCACGCAGGCTGCTGACGAGAACGGCGGCCTTGCCTTCGATTGTCCGGTTGACGTTTTCAAGGCCGATGTTGAGGGCACGATCCATGGTGCCGAGACGTTCAGCGATGCGTTCCGCACCAGCCTCGATGGCGCCGGAGATCCGGCTTGCCGCCGTCTCGCTCATGCGATCGATGTCGCCCGCTCGTTCGCCGAGGCTGGAGGCGATGCGCTGGCCGGCGCCGTCGACGACCTCGTTGACGCTGCCGACGCTGTCACGGACGCGTTCCTCGAGCGAGCTGAGGCTGACTTCCAGGCGCAGGCCGGTATCGTCGACCAGGGCGTTGACGTCGTTGACGCTGCCGCGGATGCGGTCCTGCAGGGCGCCGAGGCTGTTTTCAATGAGGGTGCCGGTATCGCCGACGACCGAACCGACGCTGGTGACGCTGCCGCGGATACGATCTTCCAGCGCACTGAGGCCGCCCTCGACGCGGGCAGCGGCATCGTCGACGACGGAGCCGACATTGGCAACGCTGCCACGAATGCGGTTTTCAAGCGCGCCGAGGTTGCTTTCGATGCGGGCGCCGGTGTCGTCGACGACCGTGCCGACATTGCCGACGGTGTTGCGAATGCGATCCTCGAGCACACCGACGCGGGTTTCGATATGCATGCCCGTTTCATCGACGATCGAGCCGATGTTGCCCGCGCTTTCGCGCATGCGCTCCTCAAGGGAGCCAAGGCTCGTCTCGATGCGCAGGCCGGTATCGTCGAGGCGGTCGTTGATGCCGTTGATCGACATGTCGACGCGGTTGGTGAGGCTGTCGGCCGCGAGGCTGATCTGGTTGGCGGTCTCGGCCAGGCGCTCTGCGATGTGCCCCGTCGTCGAACGCATGCGCGTGTCGAGCGTTTCGCCGCTGCGGTCGATGACGCCGGCAAGCGCGGACTGGCGCTCTTCCAGCGACATTTCCAGCATGCTGGCGCTGGTGGCGAGCGTGGTGGCGATAGCGGTCGACTGATCGGCCAGCATGCCTTCGAGCTGATCGCGACCCTGGCCGACGGCGAGATTGATCGCGTTGATCCGATCGTCGAGCGTGGCGCGGATCTGTTCGTGCGTCGACGACAGCGTATCGCGCAGATGCTCGGCGCGGCCGCTCAGCGTCTGCTCGATTTCGGCTGCCTTGCCGGCGAGCGAGGCGGTCGCCTCGGTCGTGCGTGCGGTCAGGGCATCGGCGATGTGAGCGCTGGTCTCGGTCAGCGTGTCGGAAATCTTGCCGACGCGGCCACTGAGATCCTCGGCGATGCGGGCGCTCGTCTGGGTGAGGGTATCGGAGATCAGGCTGACGCGGCCGCCGAGGTTTTCTGCGATCGAGCTGACGCTCTCGGAGAGCTTCTGCTCGATATCGCCGACGCGGTCGGTCATGGTTTCGGCGACGGCCGTTGCGCGGAACGTCAGGCTGTCGGCCACGTCTTCGGCGTGGCGGCTCAGCGTGTTGGCCATTTCATTGGCGCGCGACGACATCGTCGAGGTAATGGCGGCGGCACGTTCGGCGAGAACGCCATCGAGGGCCGACGTCTGGGTCGTGAGCGCTTCGGAGATCGCTTCGCCACGCTCGGACAGAACACGCTCCAGCCGGTCGGCCGTGCCGCTGACGGCGTTGTCGATCGAGTCCGCGCCCATGGACAGAATGGTCGAAAGGGTGAGCGTGCGCTCGGAGAGCGTGTTGTCCAGGCGGTGCTGGCTGGCAGCGATCGCGCTGGTGATTTCGTCGGTCGAGCCGCTGAGCGTCTGTTCGATGCGGGCATGGGCGGCGTGCAGGCCGTCAACGAAGGCGGCGGTGCGGGTGTCGAGCCCCTCGGTCAGGCGCTGTTCGCTGGTGGTGAGCGCGCTTGCAAGCGCGTCGGCGCGCTGGCCGAAGCCGTTTTCGATGCGCTCCTGCGCCTGGGAGAGCGCGCCCATGAGGCCGCTGGTCTTCTCGGAAAGAACGCTGTCGATGCGGCTGTGGGCATCGCCGACCAGGTTGCCGAGCTCCGAGGTCCGGCTGGTGATCGTCTCCTCGATGAAGTCCTGGGTCGCGCCGAGCGTCGCGGCCAGCGTCAACGACTGGTCGGAGAGGGCGGAGCCGATCTTCTCGATGCTGCTGTCGAGCGCGCCGCCGATCGCTTCCGATCCGCCGGAGACGGTCTCGTTGATGCGGTGCAGGCTTTCCATGAGCTTGGTGTCGAGCATGCTTGCGCGCTTGTCGAAGGCCGAGGCAAACTCGTGGAAACGCTCGTCGAAGGCGGTCGCGAGCTGGCCGACGGTGGTCTGCAGCTTTTCTTCGAAGAAGCCGCCGCGCAGGTCCAGATCCATGATCGCATCGTCGGCGCTGGAACGCAGGCTCTGACGGAAGCTTGCGCCTTTCTCGTCGAGCGTTGCGTTGAGCGAGGCGAGGACATGATCGAGGCCGCCGGTGATCGCCTGCTGGCCGACGCTGAGACTTTCATTCAGGTCACGCGTGCGGGCGATCAGCGTCTCGTTCAGCTGGCGTGCGCGGTCGTTCAATGCCGCGTTCAGCCTTTCGGTGCTGGCGTCGAGCGAGGAGGCGCGCGTTTCGAACTGGCTGAGCAGGTCGTCGCCGCGCTTCGTCAGCGTCTCGCTCAACTGGTCGAGCCGTGTATCGAATTCGGTGCTGAGGCCAAGGCCGGCCGCCGTCAGGCCGGAAAGCAGCGCATCCGTGCGGGATGACAGCATGGTGCCGATCGACTGGAGGGCGGTGTCCGACTTTTCGCTAAGGGCTGCGGCGCGCGTGTCGATCAGCGAGGCGAAGGCTTCACCCGAAATCGCGATGCGCGAGGCGATGTCGTCGCTCGCCTGTTCCAGGTCATCCTTCAGCTTGCCGTGGGCGCCGGATATCGCCGAGCGGATACGCTCCGAATGACCGATGATCGCTTCGCGCTCGAGGCCGAGTTCCTGGACCAGCGTGCGAACGCGCAGTTCGTTTTCGCTATAGCTGCGCTCAAGCGCGTTGACTTCGGAATGCACAAGCGTTTCGAGTTCGGTGGCGCGTGCGATGGTGCGCTCGATACCCTCGTTCATCGCCGAGACTTCGCGGCGAACGGCCTGGCCGACAGTCATGACGCGATCGGCTGCGGCCGTTTCGGGCTCGGCAAGGCGCAGTGCCACTTCAGCCATGGAGCGGGCGGCGTTGCGCAGTTCCTGCGCACGGGCGATCATGATGGCGAAGGAGAAGAAAAGCATGACCGGCAGCAGGATGCCGATCGCAACGCCAATGGCGCCGGGCGTCGCAGCCAGATCGCTCAGGGAGCGGATCTGCCAGATCTGCGGGCCATAGAGCAGGTTGGCAATGCCGAGGCCGGCGATGGCCCAGATGATCGACACCAGCGCGGCAACCCGGATCGCGGCGCGATTGGAGCGCACGTCGAGCGCGCGCAGCATCGCAGCCGGCGAACGGCGGCCATCGTCGTTGGCGGCGGAAAGGGAAGGGGATTTGGGCGCGGGTTCCGGGGCGAGCGTCTTGGCCGCTTCGGCAGCACGCGCCGCGCGGGATGGCTCCGGTTGAGACTTTGCTCTTTTATTCTGATCGGGCGCGGGCGCCTGATTGCCGGGCTGAGACACATTTTCCTCCGGATCATCCAAGGAAGTCTTGTCGTTCGGGCTCGAGTTAAGCTCGTCGAAATCGATCGTCAGGGCCGCTTCCAAAGCCTGGAAGGCCTTCTCGTCGATTGACTCATTGCTCTTTTTCGTCGCCATAGGGATACGCCTCATTACCTTTTGCCAGCGACAAAGCTGCCAGCGCTCGCGCACAACGGGCGGGTCGGCTTCTTCCTCGCGGGCTGTGACGGCAAGATACGCGCATCGGATCTACGCAATACCCTACTGATCACACACTGCATTGCCTCGACGGATAGTCACATTTGTGGCCGAAAGGGACCACGAGTTGAGCTTATCCACCGGAACGGTTGCCATTTTCGTACGCAGGCAAGTTCCTGAGCGTATCGTAGTGACACATTAGCTGGGTTCTTACAATTATGAGCGCTCGGGCTTGATTAAAATCCTAATGAAATCTTAATGCGATAACGGTGCCAAAGCCAGAAAATACAAGGAAATCAGACGGTTTAACAGCCGTTAACCATTTCCCCAGATTCCTGCCCATATTGCGCCCCGATTTAAGCTGATAGCAGCCCGCACCCGCAAAGGATGTGTATCTGAGTTTGCGCGTGTAGGTGTGGGCAATATGGCGACACCGAAAACAAGACCAACATGCAATAAACAATAGGGAATTTGGCTCATGGCGGCCCTCAGGATTGCCTTCGAAGCTCCGGACACCCCGGGAAACTCTGCAGCTACCGGCAAGAAGCCGATCGACTTTGCCCACCTTGCGGCACAGACGATGGGTGACAAGGCGTTGGAAATCGAAGTGCTGCAACTCTTCGCGCGCCAGGCGCGCCAGGTCATGAAAGAGATCGTCGAGGGAGAGAGCACGCTTCGCGCTCAGGCTGCCCATAGGCTGAAGGGCGCTGCACTTGCAGTCGGCGCCGTCGATGTTGCCAGCATTGCCGGCGCGATCGAGCAGAACCCGGCAGACGCCTCGCTCTCCGACACGCTTTCGGCCGCTGTGCTCGAGGCCGAACTCTTCATATTGAAGCTCAGCCGCTAAATCGCGGCCCGACGGCGCCGGAAACGGCCAACGCTCTCCCGGCGTCCCACATTTCAAGATAGCGGCCTCGCGCTTGCTGTGCGCGAGGCACGCAGCGATTGCCGTTGTTGACTGGCCGGCGGATTTGTTGGAAGAACTTCCACTGAATTTGCGTCCGAGCGGCGTGCGTTCTGAACAGGCTTTGCGCCTTGCCAGTCCCAGCAGTTCATTCCGGAAAGAGACATGACAAAACTTACGATCGTTGCCTTTGATGGCGCGCGCCATGAACTTGATGTCGAAAACGGCTCGACGGTCATGGAAAATGCCGTTCGCAATTCGGTTCCCGGCATCGAAGCCGAATGCGGCGGAGCCTGCGCCTGTGCGACCTGTCATGTCTATGTCGACGACGCCTGGTCGGCTGCGGTCGGCGCTCCGGAAGCCATGGAAGAAGACATGCTGGACTTTGCCTATGATGTCCGGCCGACGTCGCGGCTTTCCTGTCAGATCAAGATGAGCGACGCACTCGACGGTCTCGTCGTGCATGTGCCGGAGCGCCAGGCCTAAGGCGCGCCGCGAGTTCTCAAATTCGCTCCTTGCGCCTTAAGTTATTGGTATTTCACATGTCGTTGTCGCAGAACCGCTGAACGGTTTTGCGCGACATGTCTTAGCGCTCCACGCCGTACTGCGGCGCCTTGCCAATTTGTAGCTGACCCACAAAAAAAGCGCCTCGCCAGTCGTTGGACAAGCGAGGCGAGGAGGGCGCATCGCTGACAGATGAGGGAGGGGACATCTGCAGCACCAAGACACGCCAGGAGAACCCACTTTGGCCTCGCTGTTCAATTTCTTCTTTTTAATATTGAACAACGCCGCCTAAACTAAAGTAACGGCAACATTTAAGCTCTTCGCACAACTACTGCGTCGAGCTTAACCCGCTCATTCGGCGGAGGCTAGTCTTCGTCCTGGCCCCTCGCTCCATGGTTTCAATATAGATGAGTCGGCGGCTGCCAGCCATCGTTATATTTCACCAATAAAATACTGTGGGTATTGGCGCCGAAATCGCGCCGAGCCCGACTATAGTCAGGCTCTTCTTCAGGGTATGGGCGCCGCTACCTATTGTTGCGATTTCTTCAGCGCTTCGAGCCGGTATTGCAAAAGCCGGATCATGCGTTTGTCGAAATTGGCGGCTTCGGTGCGATCGAAGCGCGCCTGATCCTTGTCGTGCGCTTCGATCGCCGTGATGCTGACCCGCGCGACGCTTGCCTGCATGCGTTCGCAATCCGCTTCCGGCTTCAGAGCGAGGAACATCTTTTCCATGCGGCGGGCGTGGTTGCGGGCAATTTCAGCGTGCCGCTCCTCATGGCGCTTGATGTCGCTCGAGAGTGTGTCCCAGACCAGAGCCAGGTCACGACCGGCCTGACGGCGGTATTTCCAGCGCGGCAGAATGATGCGGGTGCTGAGCGTTACGCGCGCCGAGCCGACCGCGCAGCGGCCGCCACGGTTGACGTAGGTGATGGAGCCGCCGAACTTTATCCGGGTGGCGCCCGGGTGGCGCGCGCCGGTGGATTTCATCATCGGGCCGCCGACAGAAAGCGCCTTGTCGAGTTCCTCCGCAGTCCGTCCACCGATCGTGAAATAGGAAAAGCTCTTGTTGATCACGGTTTCGCCCGACGCAGCGCTTAAGGGGGCGGCGACCAGGAGAGCGAGGAGGGCGGCTTTGAACGGGACGCGTACTCGGGACATCAATGCGTGGTTCTCTTCAGTTGAACTTCGATCAAGCTTGGGGCATAGCCACGACCGGCGCAACAGCAAATCGAGGGCTCTCGGCCGAATGCGGATCGTGAGGGAAAATGACTTACAATCCATTTCAGAAAATTAGCTGGAAGCTGGCGCATGGGCGCAGCCTGGAACTCGGGCCGCGTGGCGTTTTGATGGCGATCGTCAATGTTACCCCGGATTCTTTTTCCGATGGCGGACGTTTCATCGATGCTGTTGCAGCGGCGGCGCAGGGCGTGCGGTGCCTTGAGGAGGGCGCATTGATCCTCGATATCGGCGGTGAATCGACCCGGCCGGATGCGGCGACAGTGAGTGCCGAGGAAGAGCAGGCGCGCATCCTGCCGGTGATCTCCGCGCTCAGCCGCGACACCGATGCGTTGATCTCGGTCGATACCTACAGGGCCTCGACGGCTCGGCTGGCGGTCGAGGCAGGCGCGCACATCGTCAATGACGTGCACGGCCTGCAGCGCGAGCCGGATATCGCGACCGTTGCCGCGGATACCGGAGCAGGGCTCTGCATCATGCATACGGGCCGCGACCGGCAGAAGCTCGCCGACGTGATCGACGATCAGTTCCATTTCCTCGAACGGTCCCTCGAAATTGCCGAAGCCGCTGGTGTCACGCGCGACCATATCGTCTTGGATCCGGGCTTCGGCTTTGCCAAGGATACGGATGAAAACCTCGAACTCATGGCGCGATTTGCCGAGTTGCACCGTTTCGAGCTTCCGTTCCTGGTCGGAACGTCCCGGAAGCGCTTCGTTGGGGCGGTGAGCGGCCGCGAGGCGGGCGACAGGGATGTGGCGACGGCGGCGACCACCGCGCTGCTGCGTGCTGCCGGCGCCTCGATTTTCCGCGTACACGATGTCGCAAACAGCAGGGATGCGCTGGCCATGGCCGATGCTATGCTCAAGGCCAGGGCGGAATGAGGAAAAGCGCGTGCGGCTCTTTTCCCGCATCCGACTGCAACCGATCAGAATCGATCACGTCATGAATTAGGTCGGCCTGACCCAATATCAGCGTGATCCCAGAAAAGCCGACGGGACGGAGAAGCATGAGCCCGACTTACACAATCACTCTCAAGAACTGTGCCTTCTTCGCGCGCCATGGCGTCTTCGACGAAGAAGAGCTCCTCGGGCAGCGCTTCTTCGTGGATGCCGAGCTCGAAGTCGAGCAGGGAACGGCGCTCGTCGATGATTCGATCGAAGACACCGTCCATTATGGCATTGCCTTTCAGGAGATCGAGCGCATCGTCACGGGGCGCCGCCGTTACCTGATCGAGGCGCTGGCGCTGGAAGTCGCCAAGACGCTCTGTGTGCGATTTCCGCAGATCAAGCGCGCCAAGGTCTCGATCCGCAAGCCGAACGCGCCCGTGCCCGGCGTGCTCGACTATGTCGAAGTGACGGTCGAGCATGTCGTCTGAGGCGGGCTGGCGGGTCGCCACACTCGGCCTCGGCGGCAACCTCGGCGATCCGCGCAAGGCGATGGCCGAGGCGCTGCGGGCTCTCGATGCGCGCGACGACTGCGTCGTCGAGGCTGTGTCGCGGCTCTATCGCACACCACCGTGGGGAAAGACCGATCAGGCCTGGTTCTTCAACGCCTGTGCTCAGGTCAGGACGACTTTGAAGCCCGAGGCTTTGCTCGATACGTGTCTCGACATCGAACGTTCGATGAAGCGGGTGCGTGACGAGCGCTGGGGACCGCGCACGCTGGATATCGACGTTCTGACCTATGAAGAGGTGGCCCAGGCTGAAACACGGCTGGAACTGCCGCACCCGAGAATGACGGACCGGGGCTTCGTGCTGATGCCGCTTGCCGACATCGCCGCCGATTTGCCGGTGCGCGGGCGCACGGTCGGCGAATGGTTGGGTGGGGCGGATGTAGCAGGCATAGAGGTTGCCGATGGCGACATGACCTGGTGGCGCGCAGACACCTGACCTCTCCCATCAAGTCGATGAGACCTTTTTAAAACGATAAAGCCCCGGCAAATACTGCCGGGGCTTTATTGTTTGACTGTGCTTTGGGATTACTTGATCGAGCCGACGGCAATCGCATCGAGCTGGCGGTTGAGGCTGACGCCGATGACCGGAACCATCGTCTCCTCGACCTTGACCGAAATGGTGATGTTCATTGTCTGATCGTCCTGAAGACGGGCGATCATGGCGCCGTTCAGCTTCTTGCGGTTGATGCCGACGACGACCTTGTCCTTGGCGACATTGCCGGAAACGACATCGAGACCCTTGCCTTCGGCGCCGTCGAGGAACTTGCCGCTGTAGCTGTTGCCCTTGCGGGTGATCACCGCCGACATCGGCTGCTTGAACACGCCGACGCGGCAGAAGCCGTCGAGCTTGATGCCCGTGTCGTCACCGGCAACCGGTTCGCCGGAGAGATCGCAGGTGAACTTGGTACCCTTGTATTTGCCGGCGACGATCTCGCCCGGGCCTTTCCACTGGCCGGCAACCTTCTCGAAGAAGGCCTTGTCCTTGGCGCCGGAAAGGGCTGGCGTCGCAACGCCGACGGTAGCCGCAAGCGCGATGGCGGCTGTGCCGCGAGCGATCAAAGAGGGGCGCGAGAACATAAACGATCCTTGATGGGTCAACGTCCGAAACTGGAAGCCACATTTGCGCGAAAATGGTTAACGGACGGTTTCCGGGCACCTGATGTTGCGGCTTCTTTGTGGCCGTTGGAGCGATTGCTCACAGGGTTTGCGGCGTGTCGGATTGACCGGACGGAAGTGCTCTCGCGGGCGCAGCGGACGCGCGTGAAACTTGTCCCGACCGCCCTACGTATAATCATGGGAAACGGGAGATTTCCCATGAACACGACGGAAAACGATCCCCAGACGATCACGACACGGGCGCAGGCAAGACTGACGATTCGGCGGCACCGGCTTGTCACGCGTCTTACCCATTGGGCGTGGGCGGTGGCCCTGTTCTTGCTGCTGCTCAGCGGCCTGCAAATCTTCAACGCGCATCCGGCGCTCTATATTGGCCAGCAATCCGGCTTCGCCTTCGACAACGGCGTCTTTTCAATCCAGCCGAGTCGCGACCGGAATGGCGAGGTCCGGGGCATAACGACCGTGTTGGGGCGAAACTTCGATACCACCGGCGTCCTAGGCGTCAGCGGGGCCGAGCAGGGACGCGCCTACAGGGCCTTTCCTGCCTGGCTGACCGTGCCATCTTACCAGGACCTTGCTACGGGACGGGTCGTGCATTTCTTCTTTGCCTGGGTCTTTGCGACGGTCTACGCCATCTGGTTCATGGCAAGCTTGATCAATGGGCACCTGAGGCGCGATATCCTTCCCGGCTGGGGCGATATCCGCGCGTTGCCGCACACCTTGACCGAGCATCTTCGCTTTCACTTCGACCACGATGGGCGCTACAACAGCTTGCAGAAACTCTCCTACGCGCTTGTTCTCCTGTTGTTTTTCCCGCTGATGATCCTGACGGGCCTGACGATGTCGCCGGGCATGAACGCCGCCTGGCCGTGGCTGCTCGACCTCTTCGGCGGGAGGCAGACGGCCCGCACGATCCACTTCTTCGTTATGCTCCTTCTCGTCGGGTTCTTCGTCGTGCACCTGTTCATGGTCTTTGCCGCCGGACCGATGAACGAGATGCGGTCGATGATTACCGGCCGCTACCGTCTCGACGATCGACACAAGGGAGGGAATGCGAGATGACGCGTTTGTTCGTCAGTCGCCGTCGTTTCCTGGGCGTCGCCGGGGTGGCTGCATCCACCGTTCCGCTTGCCGGCTGCGACATGCTCGACGGGTTGCTTGCAGGCGGCGATCCGGTGCGTGGCTATCTCGCATCGGCCAACACACTGACCTACCGGTTGCAGCGACTTTTGATCCCCGCGGATCGGCTCGCACCGGAGTTCTCGGAAAGCGAGATCCGTCAGGGGCAGCGGCCGAACGGCTCAACGGACCCGACCGACCCGGTTTATCTCGCGCTGAAGGACGCGGAGTTTGCTGCCTATCGGCTCAATGTCTCGGGGCTCGTGGAGCGACCGATGCAACTGACGCTCGCCGAACTCCGCAACATGCCGTCGCGCACGCAGATCACGCGGCATGACTGCGTCGAAGGTTGGAGTTGCGTCGCCAAGTGGACCGGAGTGCCGCTGTCGCATGTGCTCGATGAGGCGCGCGTGAAGAGCGACGCACGCTACGTTGTCTTCCATTGCTTCGACAGCATGTCGCTCGGGCTTGCGGGCTCGGCAGCCTACTATGAATCGATCGACATGATCGACGCCCGCCATCCGCAGACGATTCTGGCCTATGGCCTGAATGGAATGCTGCTTCCAGTCGCCAACGGCGCGCCGTTGCGCGTGCGCATCGAACGGCAACTCGGCTACAAGATGGCGAAGTACATCCGGGCGATCGAAGTCGTATCCGATCTCTCGAAGAGAGGCGGAGGACGCGGCGGCTATTGGGAAGATCTCGGCTACGACTGGTATGCCGGTATCTAGAGCGCCGTGCGTTCAGATGAACGCACTAAGGTCGCTCTGTCATGTTGTTTCTGGAGCATCTTTCCGCTTTCACGTAAATCGACTTGAAAGCGATGCTCCAGTGTCAACCGAACAGGCTCTATTTCTCGTCGCCTTCGCTGCCCGCGCGCCCGGCACCCGGACTGAGGTCGGCGAGAAAATCGCCGATACCCGGGCGTTTCAAGGCGCGGAACGGCATCGGACGGCAAAGGTCCATGGCCGCAATGCCGATACGCGCTGTCATCAGGCCGTTGATCACACCTTCGCCAAGGCGCGCCGAGAGCTTCGAGGCGAGGCCGTGGCCAAGCACCTGCTGGATGAGGCTGTCGCCGGCGGCGATCGAGCCGGTAACGGCAAGATGGGCGATGACGTCGCGCATCAGCCGCAGCAGACCGAGCGTGCCGGGGCGGCCGCCGTAGAGTTCGGCCATGGTGCGGATCAGGCGGGCGGATTCGAAAAGCACATAGCCGAGATCGACGAGGGCGCGCGGGCTGACGGCTGTGACGATCGAAACGCGCTTTGAGGCGGCAAGAATGAGGCGGCGGGCCTCGCGGTCGAGCGGGCTCAGGAGTTCGCGTTCGGTGAGTTCGATCAGATGCGGCCCATCGATGATCTCGCCCTCGGTTTCCTTCAGCCGCGTGCGGCCGCGTGCCGTTCGTGGATTGCTGGCCAGCAGATGGACGAGCTTCGTCTGCGCCGACCGCGCGCGCTTGGTGTTGCCCGAGGTCGCTGCAGCCTCCGTTTCCGATTTCAGCTTCTGGATGGCGGTAAGCTGCATCATCCCGGAGAGCTCGCGGGCAACGACGATCAGCAGCGCCAGCAGTCCGATCGCGACGACGGCAAGGGCGGTGTAACCGAGCCAATCGGCGCGGGTGAAGAGATCGCGCAGCAGGCGGTCAACCCAAAGGCCGGCGGCCAGCGAGAGAATGATGCCGAGAGCGCCGATCGCGATCTTGCCGACCGACAGGCGACGCTTGCGCGGGCTTGCTTCCGGCAACGCGAGCGCCTCGACCGCCAGCGTGGTCTCGCGGAACGGATCTTCCGCATCCGGCGTCAGCACCACATTGTCATCGAAGCTCGCGGGCGAACGCGGGACGCGCGACTGTGGGGAGGCCTGGACAGGCTTCTCCTCTCCAACCGAAAAGGCGCCGGGTCGGCGGCTGCGGCCGTTACTATCGTCACTCATGCGAGCCGGTCTCCGAACAGAAATTGCATGGCTCGGTCGAGACGGATATGCGGTACCGACAGTTTTAAGCCGCCGCCGGTTTCTTCGAGATGCGGCGGGCGGAAGCGGACGAAGCTGAGCTCTGGCAGAGGGTGGGCGCTTTCGACGAAGGTCGTTCCGCCCGACTGCATCTCGATCGCCTTGAAGAGCACTTCAGGATCTTCCGGCAAGTCACCGGGAAATATTGCGGTTTTCTTCTCGCCGTCAAAGATTTCGCCGTTGATCTCCTCGCCGGCGATCGGGGTGCCGACGATCACCGGCAGCGCATGGCCGTCGTGGTTGACGGTCGCTTCGCGGGTCGCCCTGACGGATGCAAGCGCCATGACCTCGAGGCCGGCGCCGCTCATGCCGATGCTCTGCGCGGCGCGATCGACCAGGCGCGCGGCGATGCGCTCCAACCGGTCGTGGCTTTCGTGATGCAGATGATCCGCCTTCGTCGCGGCGATCAGCACCTTGTCGATCCGGCGTGTCAGGAAGGAGGAGAGCCAGCTGTTGGTTCCCGGGCGGAAGCAGGCGAGCACGTCGGCAAGCGCCTGCTCGAGATCGAGCAGCGCTTCCGGACCGTTGTTGATCGCCTGAAGCGCATCGACCAGCACGATCTGGCGGTCGAGCCGTGCGAAGTGTTCGCGAAAGAACGGGCTCACCACATGCTTCTTGTAGGCCTCGTAGCGCCGCTCCATCATCGCCCAGAGCGAACCTTTCGGTGCGCGGCCATCCGGGAGATCGGGAAGCGGCGAGAAGGTGAGTGCCGGTGACCCCTCGAGATCGCCCGGCATCAGGAAGCGGCCAGGCGGGAGGGTCGAAGGAGAGCGTTCGTCCGCCTTGCAGGCCCTCAGATAGCCCGTGAAACTTTCGGCAAGCCTGCGGGCGCTCGCCTCGTCGGCAACGGCCGTCGGTCCGGCCGAAGCGGCCAGCGTCAGCCACTCCGCCGAAAAGGTGCTCCGGCTGGCGGCATGGGCGCGTGCCACGGCGTTGTTGCTGAACGCGCGGAAATCCTGTGCCAGCAGGGGCAGATCGAGCAACCACTCACCGGGGTAATCGACGATATCGAGCGACAGGCGGCCGGGAGAGAACAGCCGGTTCCAGCCGCTGGCACTCTCATAGTCGATCGTGATGCGCAGTTGCGAAATGGCGCGGGTCGAATCCGGCCAGATGCGATCGCGCACCAGGGCAGCGATGTGGTCCTCGTATTGGAAGCGCGGTACGGCATCGTCCGGCTGCGGTTGAAGCCTGACCTTCGAGACCCGCCCGGAACGCACCGGCTCGAACACCGGCAGGCGCCCGCCGTTCAGGAGATTGTGCACCAGCGACGAGATGAAAACCGTCTTGCCGGAGCGCGACAGGCCGGTGACACCGAGGCGGATGGAGGGATTGACGAGGCCGGAAGCTCGGTCGGTCAGATTGTCGAGCGCAATCAGGGCGTCGTCTTTGAAGCTGGTCAGGTTGGGCGCCAAATCTTGCTCTTTCTTGCGGCGTAGTTCCGTGGGGCGTTCTGCTGGCGTCGTCCGGCAGAACTGTCGCACGCAGGCAGCCACCGCGATATAGGCAATATTTCCCCGGTCGCAACGAGGACCCGGCAATTCTTCTATTGGTTGGGCAGCAGGATCGAGACCAATGTCGCGACCGCTGCGCCATCTTTCGGCGCGACGGCGGGCAGGTCGAGGATCGAAAGCCCCGCCGGCGGATAACCGTAGGCAAACGCCTCACGCGCGGCGTCGTCTCCGACCAGCCGGTGAAGCAATTGCTCGATCATCGGGTTGTGCCCGACCAGCATCAGCGAATTCAGATGCCGATGGGCGTCGATGAGGTCGAAGTAGACCGTTGCCGGTCCCGAATAGAGTGCATCGATGTAACGAATATTGAGACTTTCGCTGACGGTGCGAAAGAACGGTTCGGCGGTTTCGCGGCAGCGCACGGCGGTGGAACAGAGGATGCGCTCGGGGCGGATGCCCCGGTCGGCAGCCATCTGCGCGAGCCGTTCCGCATCGACATAACCGACCTCGTCCAGCGCCCGGTCGAAGTCGCGTTGCCCGGGCAACGCCCAGCCGGAACGCGCGTGCCGCAGAAGGTAAAGGCGAAGGGCCTTGGGGGCGCTGTCTTGCATCGAGCGGTTTCCGGTGGCTGCCTGTCGCTTGTGGCGGCAGGGTCGAATGGTGTTGTCCGGGCACAGCTTGCGCGTCGCCCGGCAGACCTCCACCTTTTCCCTCGGGAACCGCAAAGATCAAGCTGCCGGTTGCTTTTTTCCGGGGATCGGCAAGCTGCTGCGCTTTGCCGCGGTCGCGATCAGGCGATCCAATGACGCAAACACATCAGTCTCACTTTTCAGCGAGGACGGCCGGACGCAGCGGTACGTACAAGCAGGAATTCAAGTTCCAATGTGTAATTTTGATGAAATATTCGTCAGTTAGCCTGAATCGCGAGCAATATTAAAATACGGTTGAGTGCCTGTTCCGAGGCTTGAATCGAGGCTTCCATAGGTCTATACAGCGCCGCAATGAGATGTTCTTCAGGAGAATCGCGTTGAGTGAGAAGATCGATCTTAGTACCTTCGTCCTATCCGAGGACGATGAATTCATGAATGCCAACCACCGGGCGTATTTCCGGGCCAAGTTGAATGCTTGGAAAAATGACATCCTTCGTGAGGCACGCGAGACACTGGATCACTTGGCAGAGGAGAGCGCCAATCATCCTGATCTCGCGGACAGGGCTTCTTCCGAAACGGATCGGGCAATTGAGCTCAGAGCCCGAGACCGTCAGCGCAAGCTGATCTCCAAGATCGACGCGGCGCTGCAACGGCTCGATGAAGGCACCTACGGCTACTGCGAAGAGACCGGTGAGCCAATCGGCCTGAAGCGGCTGGACGCACGGCCAATCGCAACCCTGTCGATCGAGGCGCAAGAGCGTCACGAGCGTCGGGAAAAGGTCTACCGGGACGAATAAGATATCCGACTATCGGAACTGTCTGAAAAAAGGCGCGGCTCAAACCGCGCCTTTTTCTTTTGGACCGATTGCTTACCAAGGCTGGACCGCTTCGCGATGCTCAGCGGCGTCACCCGTGAGCGGGGAAGCTATGGCTTCCGGCCGGCCGAGATATCGGCCAGCATGCGGTTCATCTCTTCTTCGATGGTCGGTTCCTTGCGGCCGCCTTCAGCGCCGGGCGCGCCAAGCGTAGGCTCCTGACGGCCGGATGGTGCCAGGGAGCGGCTCTCCGGTGCCACCATGTTCGTGGAGGCAACGGTGCCTGGGCTCGGTACTGTGGCCGGGCCAAGACGCTGCAGGTCGCCGCTGATCTCCGCATCGAGCAGGCGCTCGAAATCCGTGAGAGCAGTGGCCGGCGCCGGCTGGGGCTGCTGGATGGTGGGGGCCGGGCGCTGCAACTGCACGGGTTGTACGGGGATTGGCTGCGCCTGGACTTGCTGGACCGCCGGTGCGGACCTGTTTATGGCGATTTCGAAGTTCGACTGGGGCGCCGAAGCGGCCGTGACAGCCGGGATTTCCGGAGCCTGCTGCACGGACGGACGGACAGGCGGACGTTGTTCGGCCGCAAGGACGGGTGCGGCGACCGGGCGCTGCTCCACGACAACGCGCGGCGGCGCGGCCGGCTCGATACGGGTGACCGGTTGTTCCTCCGGTTGGGCAACGGGGCGGATCGGCGTGACGGCGGCGACGGTTTCAGCTTCAAGTGAAGGTGCGGCTTGTTGCGGCAGCTCCCGCGTTGCTGGCCGGCTGTCCACTGCCAGCGGTTCCTCAATCTTGCGCTCCGCGACGGCCGCGCGCTCCTCAGGCGCACCGATCCGGCTCTCGATGACGATATCTGTCGGGCCGCCGATCATGATCAGATGCTCGACATCATCGCGGCGCACGAGCACCAGGCGGCGACGGGTGTCGACGGCAGCAGCATCGAGCACGGCAAGGCGCGGCTGGCGGTTCTTGCCGCCGCGAATGAAGGGCGAGGAGGGGCGGTTACGCATGATCCAGAGCACGGCCACGAGGCAGAGAAGTCCGATCGCGACGGCTGCGGCGGCGATGACGAACCGGCTGCCATTGTCTGCGATGATCGTTTCCATCATAGGCTGAACTCCTTCTGCCTTTCGAGTGCCAGTATTTGACGGCTTTTTTCGGGCCCGGACAAGGACTTCGCCGACATTCCCTGTGAATTGGCTGCAATGCTTCCGCCGAGGTGCTTTTTGCTGTTATCTCTGATTGTTAAAGATGATTCTTGTCCGAATGATCGAGGGCGTATCGGGAATGACCAATTTCGCCCGGCGGATTACGCGGATACCGGCCGGAAGTGCCGGCCCGCGCGCGCGGTGCCGGCCGCATAAGAGGATCCGATGACGAAATTGCGGCAGTCAGGCGACTACCAGATGCCGGTTGTTGACCGTGGCGTCAGGCCAGGCACCGTGCTGCGGATCGTTCTGCTCGCGATCGTCCTCACCGTGTCAGCCATCGCCTTCGTGATCTTCAAGAACGAGATGGAAAACGAGATCGTTCTCGGCATCCTCGGCGTTCTTGCCATGGTAGGCATCTTCTTCCTCGTCTCCTCCGTGATCGGTTTCATCGAGGTTATGCCGCAGTCGCGCCCGGACGAACTGGCGCGCGCCTTTCTCGATGCCCATGAGGACGGCACGATCGTCACCGACCGCAAGGGCCGGATCATCTACGCCAACGCCGCCTATGGCGCGCTGACGGGTGCCAAGAGTGCCGCCGGCATCCAGTCGCTGGAAACCATCCTGTCGCGCAATCGCGAGGCGACGGAAGCGATCTACCGGCTGACGAACGGTCTGCACGAGGGCAAGCAGGGGCATGAGGAATTCCGCCTGCTGAAGCCGCTCGCGACCAGCACCTCCAGTGGCTCCGGCGCCCATTGGTTCCGGCTGAAGGCGCGGGTGTTGCCGCTCGAAGACAGCGAGCGCAACCCGCTCTATCTCTGGCAGATTGCCGACATTACAGCCGAACGTGACGACCAGGAACGTTTCTTCAAGGAACTGCAGAACGCGATCGACTATCTCGACCACGCGCCGGCCGGCTTCTTCTCCGCCGGGCGCAAGGGCGAGATCTTCTACATCAATGCCACGCTCGCCGATTGGCTCGGCATCGACCTGACCAAGTTCCAGCCAGGGTCGATCAGCATCGGCGACCTGGTGGCCGGCGAGGGGTTGACGCTGGTTCAGGCCGTGCAGGCGGAGCCTGGCCTGAAGAAGACCAAGATGCTCGACCTCGATCTGCGCAAGCTGAACGGCCAGAGCCTGCCGGTGCGCATGATCCACCGCGTCTCCTCGACGCGCGACGGGGCACCCGGCGAAAGCCGCACCATCGTCATGTCGCGCGAAGGCGGCGAGGACAACGAGCAATCGGCGTCGAGCGCGGCAATGCGCTTTACCCGCTTCTTCAACAATACGCCGATGGCGATCGCCTCCGTCGATGGCAATGGCCGGATACTGCGCACCAACGCGCCGTTCCTGAAGCTCTTCTCCGGCCTCGTCTCGCAGGACGACGTCGAGCGCGGGGCGCTGATCGAAGCCGTGGTGCACGAAACCGAAAAGGGCCGACTGCACGAGGCGCTGGCGGCAGCCAAGGACCGGCAGGGTGACATCGCGCCGATCGATGCGCTGCACCCGAAGGATGGCGAGCGCCACTTCCGCTTCTATATCAACGCCGTGATCGACCAGAGCGATCAATCGCCAGAGGAAGCGGCAATCATCCATGCGCTTGAAATCACCGAGCAGAAGGCGCTCGAGAACCAGATGGCGCAGACCCAGAAGATGAACGCCGTGGGCACGCTCGCCGGCGGCATCGCGCACGACTTCAACAACGTGCTGACGGCGATCCTGCTGTCGTCCGACCACCTGCTTCTGTCGGCCCGTACGGCAGATCCGAGCTTTGCCGATCTCATGGAGATCAAGCGCAACGCCAACCGCGCTGCGGTGCTTGTGCGCCAATTGCTCGCCTTCTCGCGCAAGCAGACGATGCGGCCGACGGTGCTCAATATGACGGATGTGATCGGTGACCTGCGCATGCTGGTCGACCGCATGACCGGAACCAACGTCAAGGTCGAGGTGGACTATGGCCGCGATCTCTGGCCGGTCAAGAGCGATCTCGGCCAGTTCGAACAGGTGCTGCTGAACCTGGCGGTCAATGCCCGCGATGCAATGCCGGAGGGCGGCACGATCACCCTTCGGACGCGCAACCTGCCTGCCGCCGAGGTTGCGTCCTTCGGACGACGCGAGTTGCCGGACGACGATTTCGTGATGGTCGAGGTCGCCGACCAGGGGACCGGCATCCCGCCTGAGATCCTCGACAAGATTTTCGAGCCGTTCTTCACCACCAAGGAAGTCGGCAAGGGCACTGGTCTCGGCCTGTCGATGGTCTATGGCATCATCAAGCAGTCGGGCGGTTACATCTATCCGGAATCGGAAGTCGGCAAGGGTACGACCTTCCGCATCCTGCTGCCGCGCCACATCGAGGTGCCGGTAGCGGTCGAAGAGACCAACCCGGCGGCGACAGAAACGGCGGAGGCGGCTCCGGCGCGGGTAGCGCAGACAATTGCAGCACCGGCGGCAAAGACCGAGGAGCCGGCCGATCTCACCGGGGATTCGGCCGTCGTCCTGCTTGTCGAGGACGAGGAGGCGGTACGCCGCGGCGGCAAGCGCATGCTGGAAACGCGCGGCTACACAGTCTACGAGGCGGGCTCCGGCGTCGAAGCGCTCGATATCATGGAAGAGCTCGATGGCGCGGTGGATATCGTCGTTTCCGACGTGGTGATGCCGGAGATGGACGGGCCGACGCTGCTGACCGAGCTGCGCAAAAAGTACCCGGACCTGAAGTTCATTTTCGTTTCCGGCTATGCCGAAGACGCCTTTGCCCGCAACCTGCCGGCCGACGCGAAATTCGGCTTCCTGCCGAAGCCGTTCTCGCTGAAGCAGCTCGCAGTCTCCGTGCGCGAAATGCTCGATTCTTAAAGCGCGTCGCTATCGCAAAACCGCTGCGCACGTTTGCGCGACGCTTTGGGTCACCGATCTGACACGCTGAAATCGCAAACGCGATGGAATCTTGGAAATGAAAAAGCCCGGCGCTTGAGTTGCCGGGCTTTTTCGTCTGGTATCCTATCGGAATTACTTCGTGTTGAGCGCGACCGCGATCTCGCCGGCAAGGCGCGCATTGTTCTCGACCAGCGCGATGTTGGTCTCGAGGCTGCGGCCTTCGGTCATGTGGAAGAGATTGTCGAGCAGGTAAGGCGTGACGGCCTTGCCGGTGATCTCGTCGCTCTCGGCATTGTCGAGCGCGCGGGTGATGTAGATTTCCATCTCTTCGCGCGGGATTTCGCTTTCTTCCGGCACCGGATTGGCGACCAGCATGCCGCCGTCGACGCCGAGCAGTTCGCGCATGTTCTGGAAGTTGGCGATCGCCGCCGGGCTGTTCAGCATCAGCGGGCTCTTGAGGCCGCTGTCGCGCGACCAGAAGGCCGGGAAGACTTCGCTGTCGTAGGTGACGACAGGGACACCGCGGGTTTCGAGCACTTCGAGCGTCTTCGGAATGTCGAGGATCGCCTTGGCGCCGGCGCAGACGACGATGACGCCGGTGCGGGCAAGTTCGTCGAGGTCGGCGGAGACGTCGAAGCTGAGTTCGGCGCCGCGGTGCACGCCACCGATGCCGCCGGTCGCAAAGACGCGAATGCCGGCGCGGGCAGCGGCAATCATCGTCGCGGCAACGGTCGTTGCGCCCGTGCGGCGCTCGGCGATCGCGAACGCGAGGTCGGCGCGCGAGACCTTCATCGCACCTTCCGTCTTCGCCAACTCCTCGAGCTTGGCGTCATCAAGGCCGATATGCAGCACGCCATGGATGACGGCGATCGTTGCCGGCACGGCACCCTGTTCGCGGATGATCGCTTCGACGCTGCGGGCCATGTTCAGATTGCCGGGATAGGGCATGCCATGGGTGATGATGGTCGATTCCAGCGCCACGATCGGCGCGCCACGCGCCTTGGCGGCTGCGACCTCGTCGGAATATGCCATCGGCAGGGAGGGAGAAGCGGGTTTGGTCATGGTCTTTCCTTGGGAGTTCTGCTGGCAATTGTCATGACAGCATTTGGGGCGTGGGCACAAGAGCCAGCGCCTGTTCGAGATTGGCCGCGGACATCTCTTCGGATGCGGCCAAGGGAGAGCGCAATGTGATTCCGGCGGCTGCGATGCCGTGCCGCAGGCACTCGGTCAGATTGCAGCCGGCGAGGCGCGCGGAGAGGAAGCCGGAGGCAAGCGCATCACCGGCGCCGGTCACGTCGGCCAGTGCCGGGAGCGCCGGCGGAACGGCAACGCAGATGCTGTCGCCATCGAAGGCGACGACCGCGCGGCCGCCGCGTGTGACCACGCCGCCATTGAGGCCTGCGCTTCTCAAAAGCGCCGGCCATGCTTCCGCCTCGGCCGCATCCTTGCCGGTCAGCGCCCGTGCCTCGGATTCATTCATGAACAGGAAGGAGAGATGCGGGAGGCATGGCCGGTAGCGGATGACCTTGGCAGGCGAAACGGCAATGCCGGCGACGAGGCGCCCGTTGCCTGCGGCCGACTGGACCAGCGCGGCGATCGTTTCCTCCGGCAGGTTGGCATCCGTCAGCACAAGCTTGCTCGTGGCGACGACATCGCGGAGCGCCCGGCGTTGCAATTGTCGCGGCGAGAACAGCCGGTAGAGTTCCATGTCGGCAAGCGCGATCACCAGATTTCCGTCGTTTTCAAGGATCGCGGTGTAGCTCGGTGTCTGGCGATCGAGAAAGGTGAGGGGGCTGTCGATGACCCCTGCTGCGGCCGCCGCCGCCGTCACCATCTCACCGGCGGCATCGCCGCCGCGGGTGCTGACCATGCGCACGCCATGGCCAAGGCGCGCAAGGTTGCGAGCCGCGTTGAAGCCGCCACCGCCAGCCTCTTCGAACCATGTTCCGGGATTGCTGGAACCCGGTGCGGTCGTTCCCGATATGCGGCCGCGCCTGTCGATATGCGCACCGCCGAAGACGGCGATTTCAGCTTCCGTCATGAATGTTCCTCTGCTTGGCCCATCGGCCGAAATATCTGTTGGCTTTCTGCAATGGCCGAGGTCCGAATTCCAAGGACCCATGCGCCCGATCTCTTCGTCTCAGGCGAATCGGCCAAGCCCTGAGGGGCAGGTTTGAAGACGTACTGCGCGCATTTGAGAACCTATGGTTTCAATCCGTGAACATGAAAAGAACAAAACCAAGATAATCATTGTTTTTCAATATATTGTCCTGCTCTTGCAAATGCGGAACAAAACATGTACAAAAACTCCTGCGGCGGCTTCATTGCCTCGGTAGCTTCAATAACCTAAAGGTGGACCAAATGGCACAAAACTCTTTGCGGCTCGTAGAGGACAAATCGGTGGATAAAAGCAAGGCACTTGAAGCGGCACTTTCCCAGATCGAACGGTCGTTCGGCAAGGGATCGATCATGAAGCTCGGTGGGAAGGACAGCATCATCGAGATCGAAACCGTCTCGACGGGTTCTCTCAGCCTCGACATCGCGCTCGGCATCGGCGGCCTGCCGAAGGGCCGCATCGTTGAAATTTACGGCCCGGAAAGCTCGGGTAAGACGACGCTGGCGCTGCAGACGATCGCCGAAGCACAGAAGAAGGGCGGCATCTGCGCCTTCGTCGATGCCGAACACGCGCTCGATCCGATCTATGCGCGCAAGCTCGGTGTCGATCTCGAAAACCTCCTGATCTCTCAGCCGGACACCGGCGAGCAGGCGCTTGAGATCACCGACACGCTGGTGCGCTCCGGTGCGATCGACGTTCTCGTCGTCGACTCCGTCGCAGCGCTCGTGCCGCGCGCCGAAATCGAAGGCGAAATGGGCGACAGCCTGCCGGGCATGCAGGCACGCCTGATGAGCCAGGCGCTGCGCAAGCTGACCGCGTCGATCTCCAAGTCGAACTGCATGGTCATCTTCATCAACCAGATCCGCATGAAGATCGGCGTCATGTTCGGTTCGCCGGAAACCACCACCGGCGGCAACGCGCTGAAGTTCTACGCCTCGGTCCGCCTCGACATCCGCCGCATCGGTTCGGTCAAGGAGCGCGAAGAGGTCGTCGGCAACCAGACCCGTGTCAAGGTCGTCAAGAACAAGATGGCGCCGCCCTTCAAGCAGGTCGAGTTCGACATCATGTATGGCGAAGGCGTTTCCAAGACCGGCGAACTCGTCGATCTCGGCGTCAAGGCCGGCATCGTCGAGAAATCCGGTGCCTGGTTCTCCTATAACAGCCAGCGCCTCGGCCAGGGCCGCGAGAACGCCAAGACGTTCCTGCGCGACAACCCGGACCTGGCGCGTGAGATCGAGACGGCGCTGCGCCAGAACGCCGGCCTGATCGCCGACCGGTTCCTCGAAAACGGCGGCCCGGAACCCGACGACGGCAGCGACGACGCCGCCGAGGCGTGAAACACCAGGAACTGAAGCTTCCGGAGAACCGGTCGTCCTATGACGGCCGGTTTTTTGTTGCCGTCTGGACAGTATGATACGTGAACGATAAAAGCCTTTGGTTCCGGCGACCGAGGGCGTTGGAGGGCGTGGCCATCATGGATGGCCACGGGGTTTAAGGACAATGGCTTAGTGGCGCGGCAGATGCCGGATCCGGGCCGGAATCGGTGCTTTAGAATAGGACGCAAGATGAGCGGCGTGAATGAAATCCGGTCGACCTTTCTCGACTATTTCCGCAGGAACGGTCATGAGGTCGTGTCGTCGAGCCCGTTGGTGCCGCGCAACGACCCGACATTGATGTTCACCAATGCCGGCATGGTGCAGTTCAAGAACGTCTTCACCGGCCTGGAGCAGCGTCCCTATTCGACGGCGGTGACCGCGCAGAAATGCGTGCGCGCCGGCGGCAAGCACAACGACCTCGACAATGTCGGCTACACCGCGCGCCATCACACCTTCTTCGAAATGCTCGGCAACTTCTCCTTTGGCGATTACTTCAAGGAAAACGCCATCGAGCTTGCCTGGAACCTGATCACCAAGGAATACGGCCTCGACGCCAAGCGCCTGCTGGTCACGGTCTACCACACCGACGACGAAGCCTTCGATCTCTGGAAGAAGATCGCCGGCTTCTCCGACGACCGCATCATCCGCATTCCGACGAGCGACAACTTCTGGGCCATGGGCGATACCGGGCCCTGCGGCCCGTGCTCGGAAATCTTCTACGACCATGGCGACCATATCTGGGGCGGACCTCCGGGCTCTGCCGACGAGGACGGTGATCGCTTCATCGAGATCTGGAACCTCGTCTTCATGCAGTACGAGCAGATCACCAAGGAAGAGCGGGTCAACCTGCCGCGTCCGTCGATCGACACCGGCATGGGCCTCGAGCGCCTGGCAGCGGTGCTGCAGGGCCAGCACGACAACTACGACATCGACCTTTTCCGCGCCCTGATCGCAGCTTCCGAGGAAGCAACCGGCGTCAAGGCCGAGGGCGACCAGCGCGCCAGCCATCGTGTCATTGCCGACCATCTGCGTTCGTCCGCTTTCCTGATTGCCGACGGCGTGCTGCCGTCGAACGAAGGCCGCGGTTACGTGCTGCGCCGCATCATGCGCCGCGCCATGCGCCACGCGCAATTGCTCGGTGCCCGGGATCCGTTGATGTGGAAGCTCTTGCCGGCGCTGGTCGGCCAGATGGGCCGCGCCTATCCGGAACTGATGCGCGCAGAAGCGCTGATCTCCGAGACGCTGAAGCTTGAGGAAACCCGCTTCCGCAAGACGCTGGAGCGCGGTCTGAACTTGCTTTCGGACGCATCTGCCGATCTCTCGGAAGGCGACCAGTTCAACGGCGAAACCGCCTTCAAGCTCTACGACACCTACGGCTTCCCGCTCGACCTGACCCAGGACGCCCTGCGCGCCAAGGGCATCACCGTCGATACCGACGCCTTCTCTGTCGCCATGGAGCGCCAGAAGGCCGAAGCCCGCGCCAACTGGGCCGGCTCGGGCGAAGCGGCGACCGAGACGATCTGGTTCGAGCTCAAGGAAAAGCACGGCGCCACCGACTTCCTCGGCTATGACACCGAGACCGCCGAAGGCGTGATCCAGGCGATCGTGCGCGACGGCGCCGTCGTCGCTTCGGCAGCCAAGGGCGACACGGTCCAGGTGGTGCTCAACCAGACGCCGTTCTACGGCGAATCGGGCGGCCAGATGGGCGACACCGGCACGATCACCACCGAAACCGGCAAGCTTGTCGTGACCGACACGCAGAAGCGCGGCGAGGGGCTCTTCGTTCATTTCGCGACCGTTGCTGAAGGTACGGTGAAGACCGGCGACGCCGCGCAGCTCGACGTCGACCATGCGCGCCGCTCGCGCCTGCGCGCCAACCACTCGGCAACCCACCTGCTGCATGAGGCGCTGCGCGAAGTGCTCGGCACCCATGTCGCCCAGAAGGGCTCGCTGGTAGCCCCGGAACGCCTGCGCTTCGACGTTTCGCATCCGAAGCCGATGACGGCGGAAGAGCTGAAGATCGTGGAGGAAATGGCCAACGAGATCATCGTGCAGAACACGCCGGTGACCACGCGCCTGATGAGCGTCGACGATGCGATCGCCGAAGGCGCGATGGCACTCTTTGGCGAGAAGTATGGCGACGAAGTGCGCGTCGTCTCGATGGGCCGCGGCATTCACGGTTCCAAGGCCAACCGCGCCTATTCCGTCGAGCTTTGCGGCGGTACCCACGTGTCGGCCACCGGTGACATCGGTCTCGTCCGTGTCGTTTCGGAAAGCGCAGTCGGCGCCGGCGTTCGCCGCATCGAGGCGCTGACCGGCGAAGCCGCACGCGCCTATCTCAACGAGCAGGACGAGCGCGTGAAGACACTCGCCAACACGCTGAAGGTTCAGCCGGGCGACGTGCTCGGCCGCGTCGAGGCGCTGCTCGACGAACGCCGCAAGCTGGAACGCGAACTGACCGAAGCCAAGAAGAAGCTGGCGCTCGGCGGTGGCGGCGAGGCGGGTTCCGCCGACGCAGCCCGCGACATCGCTGGCGTTCGTTTCCTCGGCAAGGTCGTCTCGGGCGTCGAGCCCAAGGATCTGAAGAGCCTTGCCGATGACGGCAAGAAGAGCCTCGGCTCTGGCGTCGTCGCTTTCGTCGGCGTGTCCGGCGATGGCAAGGCGAGTGCGGTCGTGGCCGTCACCGACGATCTGACTTCGAAGCTCAGCGCCGTCGACCTCGTCCGCGTCGCCTCCGCCGCACTCGGCGGCAAGGGTGGCGGCGGACGCCCCGACATGGCCCAGGCCGGCGGCCCGGACGGCGAGAAGGCAGCTGAGGCGATCGAGGCCGTGGCCGTTGCACTGGCCGGGTAACCGTCAAAGACAGAAACTAGAAGGGCGCCACTTCGGCGCCCTTTTTTGTTCGATGTCCTCAAATTGTTAGAAAACGTCGGCATCGCTCTGAATTCTCTATTCTTTCGTCGCACCGCGGATGTTGTCGAGCGCAAGTTCGATGGACGCAAACGTTGCGACACGTGGCTCGTGCACGTCGTGGCTCGCCAGCATGCGCCGGACTTGGTGCGAGGCGCCGGTAACGATGAAGCGCACGCCGGTCCGTTCGGCCTTTCGGACGGTGCCTTCGATCACGTTAGCCGCGGTCGAATCCATGAAAGGCACGTCGCTGCAATCAAGAATGAAGTTGCGGCGCTGGTCGGCAATCCGGTCCAGCACCGAGCCAACAGTTGCCGCTGAGCCGAAGAAGAAGACGCCGGAAATGTGATAGATCACCGTATCCGGGTCGTCGGCGGCAACGGGGTGTTCCTCGGCGCCATTTTCTTCCGCGCTGGATCCTGGGCGCTTCGCTTTGCCGATGGCGATGCTCTTGGCCATACGGTCGATGAAGAGAACGGCTCCAAGCGCGAAGCCGACGACGATACCTTCGGTCAGATCGCGAAAGACGACGATGGCAAAGGTGGCGAGCAGCACCACGGCATCGCCGCCTGATGATCGCAACAACGCCATGAAGGCCGGCTTCTCGACCATGTTCCAGGCGACGACCGCAAGCATGCCGGCAAGGGCTGCAAGTGGGATATAGCTTGCAAGTGGAGCAGCCACGAGCATGAAAGCGAGAAGGAAAGCCGCGTGCAGCATGCCCGACACCGGACTGGTGCCGCCGGCCCGCACATTCGTCGCCGTGCGTGCGATGGTGCCGGTGACGCAGATGCCGCCGAAGAGTGCCGAGCCGATGTTGGCAATGCCCTGGCCGATCAGTTCGACGCTGGAGCGATGACGCCGGCCGGTCATGCCGTCAGCGACGACGGCGGAAAGCAGGGATTCGATGGCTCCGAGCAGCGCGAACGAAACTGCATCCGGGAAGACCGCAGCGACCCGGTCGAAGGATAACGGCGGCAGCGCCGGCCTCGGCAGGCCGCCGGGGATGCCGCCAAAGCGGGTGCCGATCGTTTCGGTCGGCAGGTGTAACAGGGCGACGGCGACAGACGCGACGGCGATCGCGATCAGCATGCCCGGCCAATGCGGCCTCAGCTTGCGCAGGACGAAGATAACAGCAATCGTCAGTGCCGCGGTTGCCACGGTCGCCGGGTTGACCGTGTCGATCGCGGCAGCAAGGGCGGTGATCTTGTCGAGGAAGGGGCCGGGCTCATTGCCCTCAAGCGTGATCCCGAGAAGATCGCGCAGCTGGCTTGCGAAGATGATCACCGCGATGCCGGCGGTAAAGCCAACGGTGACGGGATAGGGAATGAACTTGATGTATTTGCCGAGCCGCAAATAGCCGGCAGCAATCAGCATCACCCCGGCCATCATCGTCGCCAGCAGGAGACCGTCGACGCCGTTGCGATTGACCGTGGCAGCGACCAGCACGATGAAGGCGCCAGCCGGACCGCCGATCTGGGAGCGGCTGCCGCCGAGGAAGGAGACAAGAAAGCCGCCGACAATGGCGGTATAGAGGCCGCGATCAGGCGTGACGCCCGATGCGATGGCGATCGCCATCGACAGGGGCAAGGCAACGATTGCGACAGTGAGGCCGGCGATCGCGTCGGCGCGCAGGCGGGCGCCGTCATATCCTTCAGTGAAAACGCTCACGATCTTCGGAACAAGAGTATCGGTCATCGGCTGGGCCTTCGGCCAGAAGAGTTCCGTATCCGGTGGATCCCGGGCGGAGCCTGCAAGAGGGCAATGACAATAGAGCTAGCTTGAGTCGCGGCGCTTGCAAAATTGTGGCGGTACGCCGGAGAAGTCCGCAGGATTTGTCAAATTGATCTATGGTCTACCGATCCGTGAGCAAAGCGCGAAAGGGTAGACATGGACGATCGGGTAGCGTGGGCGACCTATGAACGGCGCCTGCACAGGGTCAGCGACTACATTTATGGCCATCTCGACGGCGATCTCGACCTCGATCGTCTCTCCGAGATCGCCTGTCTGTCGCCGCACCACTGGCACCGCATCTATCGTGCGGTCCATGGCGAGACGCTGGCCGCAACCGTGAAGCGGCTGCGGCTGCAGCGGGCCTCGGCCGATCTCGCCCAGTCCGATCTTCCTGTCGAAGCGATCGCGCAGCGCTCTGGCTACCCCAATCTCCAATCCTTCAACCGCACCTTCAAGGGAGCTTACGGGCTGCCGCCGGCGCGCTACCGGAAGGAGGGCAGCCATGTCGCCTTTGAAACCGCGTCAACGGAAGGAATCCCTGATATGTATGAAGTCACCCTCAAGGAGGTCGAGGCCTTCGACCTCGTCGGCGTCGCCCATAGCGGCTCCTACATGGAGATCGGGCGGGCGTTCGAGACCCTCTACGGAACCTTGTTCTCGCGCCAGCTGTTCCGGCCGGACATGGAGATGATCGGCATCTACCTCGACGACCCGGAACTGGTGCCGACCGACAAGCTGCGCTCCTTCGCCTGCGTCAGCGCTCGCGAACAGATGCCGGTGGAGACGCCCCTGACACCGCAGCACCTTGACGGCGGCCGCTACGCCGTGCTGCGCCACAAGGGTCCCTATGCGGATATGCCGAAGGCTTACCAATGGCTCTACGGCACCTGGCTGCCACAGTCAGGTCGTGAGATCCGCGACAGCCTGATGTTCGAGAAATATCTCAACAATCCCCGCGAAGTGGCGCCGACGGAGCTGTTGAGCGAAATCTATCTGCCGCTGAAGTGAGGCTTGCAAGACGTCGGTGGTCGGTTGCGATCGGCGAAGTGGAACACCTCTGAACGGCCGACAAGGTTTCAAGCCTTGTCGGCCTTTTCCTGATGGCGCCTGCCGATCCAGGTGCAGACATCCGGCCACACAAACAAGAAGGGCCGGTTGAGCCGACCTCTCCTCGTCCGCCATTTTGCAGTGCCGGTACATCCGTGGCCAGCAATCGCATGCTATCGAGCCGTCGGCTTTCGCCCCTCACGGCCCGCAAGGCTTGATCAACTTGCTCATATTGATGCCGGTAACGCGAAAACCTGCGACATCGTAGACGTGTTTGGCACGTCGATTGTTCTCGGCGACACGCAGCTTTATCTGCTTGAAGCCTTTCGCTGAAAGCTCGGTTTCGAGCGCATTGAGGGCCTGCTTGGCGAAACCTTGCCCCTGCTGGCTGGCAAGGATGTGCAAATCGCTGATGAAGACCGAATGGCCGGCGAGGTCTGGTCTATACCAGAGGTAGCCTATGAGGCTGGAATCGGTCTCATTGATCACACAGAGCAGCACGTTGCCCGGCGTCTTCACGCCCTGCGGCAGATCTTGCGCGATTTCACGTCTTGCCTGCACCAGCGCGTCAGCGTCGGAAAAGCCGTAGTTGGCCGAAATTTCAATGGCGTAGTCCGGAATGAAATAGTCGAGATAGGCCGGGTATTCGCTATCAAGCATCGGTCTCAATGAGATCATCGGTCGTTCCCGTAAGGGCTTGCCGCCGCGGAGATCAGCTGAGCGACGGTGCTGGTAAAAAAGAAACCCGGCGCATGGCCGGGTTCCGTGTTTTTCGAAGTGTCTGGCGCCCTATCAGGCAGCCATGGCCTTCTGCAGGTTCTCGTCGATCTTGTCGAGGAAGCCGGTGGTCGAGAGCCACGGCTGATCGGGACCGATGAGCAGCGCCAGGTCCTTGGTCATGAAGCCGGATTCGACGGTGTCGACGCAAACCTTCTCAAGCGTGTCGGCGAACTTCGCGAGTTCGGCATTGCCGTCGAGCTTGGCGCGGTGCGCAAGGCCACGGGTCCAGGCGAAGATCGAGGCGATCGAGTTGGTCGAGGTTTCCTCGCCCTTCTGGTGCTGGCGGTAGTGGCGGGTAACCGTGCCGTGGGCAGCTTCGGCTTCGACCGTCTTGCCATCCGGCGTCATCAGAACCGAGGTCATCAGGCCGAGCGAGCCGAAGCCCTGGGCCACGATGTCCGACTGCACGTCGCCGTCGTAGTTCTTGCACGCCCAGACGTAACCGCCGGACCACTTCAGAGCGGAGGCGACCATGTCGTCGATCAGGCGGTGTTCGTACCAGATCTTCAGTTCCTTGAACTTCTCGGCGAATTCTTCCTCGAAGACCTTCTGGAAGATGTCCTTGAAGCGGCCGTCATAGACCTTGAGGATGGTGTTCTTGGTCGAGAGGTAGACCGGAACCTTGCGCTGGATGCCGTAGTTGAACGAAGCACGCGCGAATTCGGTGATCGAATCGTCGAGGTTGTACATGCCCATGGCAACACCGGCCGACGGTGCGTCGAAGACGTCGTATTCGATTTCCTTGCCGTCTTCACCGACGAACTTCATCGTCAGCTTGCCCTTGCCCGGGAACTTGAAGTCGGTGGCGCGGTACTGGTCGCCGAAGGCATGACGGCCGACGATGATCGGCTTGGTCCAGCCCGGAACCAGGCGCGGAACGTTCTTGCAGATGATCGGCTCGCGGAAGATGACGCCGCCGAGGATGTTGCGGATCGTGCCGTTCGGCGACTTCCACATCTTCTTCAGCTTGAATTCCTCGACGCGGGCTTCATCCGGCGTGATCGTGGCGCACTTGACGCCGACGCCGTGCTTCTTGATCGCGTTGGCGGCGTCGACCGTCACCTGGTCTTCGGTGGCATCGCGGTTTTCGACGCTGAGGTCGTAATATTCCAGATCGACGTCGAGGTAGGGATGGATCAGCTTGTCCTTGATGAACTGCCAGATGATGCGGGTCATCTCGTCGCCGTCGAGCTCGACGACCGGATTGGCGACCTTGATCTTTGCCATGAATATGCCTCGTAGCTTATGCGGGACAGCGGGAGCGATGTCCCTTCCTCTCTGAAAAATCCTGTGCCCTATAGCACTCAGAACCGGCAAGGCAAAGCGTGCTTGGTTGAAACTTTGGACGGAGGTTGAAACTGGCGTCGCACAAGGCTTCGGCACGCCTTTCCGGCTGGGCTTTCAGCGCGCCGGCCTTGCAAAGATCGCGCCTGCCGCTATGCAGGAAGACCCCCCGCGAAGCGACGCGCACGTGAGGCGAACGCAGACAGACAAAGGCATCCGATGGCATTTCGTTCCCGTATGCGCGATTGGCTCCTTGCCAACGACCCGGCCTTCTCCCGCCTGCGGCAGGCCTCCCGCATCACCGCGACGATCGTCGTTTCCATTCTGCTCCTGATGGCGTTTCACTATCTCGTGGCGCCGCTGCCGCCGGCCGCCTTCGGCCTCGCTGCGTCGCTGTCGATCGAAGGCGGTCTCGCCGTTCGCGACACGACGGTGGCAGGCCAGCGCCTGACCCGCATCATCGCCGTTCTCGTCGGTGTTTCGATGGTCGGGCTTGCATCGGTTCTCGAGACTCATCGCTACGCATCTGATGGCGTTTTCCTGCTGATCATCTTTCTCGCCGTCTATGGCCGATCCTTCGGGCCGCGCGGCTTTGCCGTCGGCATGTTCGCGTTCATGTCCTATTTCACCGGCGCCTATCTGCGGCCGACGCTCGATCAGCTGCCGGCGCTGTTCTTCGGCGCGGCGGTGTCAGCCACGGTCGCGCATCTCGTTCGCACACGGCTGCTGCCGGATGATCGCTACCAAGACCTGTTGCGGGCGACGGCCAGCGTGCAGCGCCGCGTCGACCAGATGCTGCTGCAACTGGCGGAAATCGCCCGCAAGCCGGTTCTTTCCGAGGTCGACCGCCGCCGGCTGCACACGACGGAAGAACGGCTGAAGGAAGCGGTGCTGATGGCCGAAAGCTTCATTCCGACCGAGAACCGGCGGCCGGAACCGGAGCCGGGCCTCGCCTCGGCCGATGTCGTCGTCAATCTTTTCGACCTGCATCTCGCGGCCGAAAGCGTGATCGTGGTGAGTTTCCAGTCGATGCCGCCGCCAGCACTGGTCGAGGCGATGCTGGCGCGGGACGGCGAGCGGATCGACGAGGAGATCGCGCGGCTTGGCGATGCCGCACCACGCCGCGCGGAAACGGTGAAGGCGCTGCTCTGGCTTCGCAATGTCAGGCAGAGGCTTGCCCGCAGCCTTGCAAAGCTGACGCCGACCGACCTCGAAGAGCCGCAGGCACACATGAGTGGCGGACCAAGCCGCTGGAAGCCGTCGCTTGCCGACCCGGCGCTGAAGGCAGCGATCCAGATCACGCTTGCTTCCGGCATCGCCATGGTCTTCGGGCTGATGCTGTCACGCGAGCGCTGGTTCTGGGCGGTGCTCGCGGCGTTTCTGGTCTTCACCAACACCCGCTCGCGTGGCGACACGGCCGTCAAAGCGCTGCAGCGCTCGGCAGGCACGCTCTTCGGTATCGTGGTCGGCATCGTCGTCGGCACGCTGGTTGGCGGCAACATCTATCTCGTGCTGCCGCTCAGCGCGCTCTGCGTCTTTCTCGCCTTCTATTTCCTCGCCGTTTCCTACGCGACGATGACCTTCTTCATTTCCGTCGTGCTGTCGCTGGTCTACAGCCTCATGGGCGTGCTGACGCCGCATCTCCTTCAGCTTCGTCTCGAGGAAACCATGATCGGCTCGATCGCCGGTGCGGCCGTCGCTTTCGTGGTTTTTCCGACGCGCACCCGCACCACGCTCGATGCAGCTGTCGCGACCTGGTGCGACGAACTGATCGGCCTGTTGCAGGCTGCGCGGGACGGCACCTCCGGCATGGTTCTCGTTGCCCGCTCTCAGGCGCTCGACCGGGCCTATCGCGAGCTCGCGGCGGCGGCAAAACCGCTTGGGCTTCCGTGGCAGCTGGTGACGCGCCCCGGCCATGTGCGCCAGGCGCTGGCAATCTTCATGGCCTGCACCTATTGGGCACGGGTCTTCGCGCGACGCGTCGGCACGGATGCGGAGCTGGAGGGGACCGATTTCAAAGAGGACATCGACGCCAATCTCGAACTCGTTCGGTCGGTGCGCGACAAGGCGTCCGCCTATTTCTACGAGGTCGGGCGGATCGGTGCGCCGGTCGATCGGCACCTGCCGATCTCGAAGGACGATGCGGAGCTTGGTCTCGAGATGATCGGGGTCTCTCTCAACCGGCTTCATTTGTAGTGGACTTTAATTTCCGCGGTATTTGTGCAAGGGAAGCGCCGAACGACAGGCGAAGGCACGGGAAAATGGCAGGTACGAACAGCGAGCGCGAACTTCTGGTGGAAGGACCGGCGATCATTCTCGCCTATCCGCAGCTCGGCGAAAACATCGGCATGGTTGCGCGAGCGATGGCGAATTTCGGCCTGGCAGAGCTTCGGCTCGTCAATCCTCGCGACGGCTGGCCGAGCGAAAAGGCGCGCTCTGCCGCAAGCCGCGCCGACCACGTGATCGACGCTGCCAAGCTCTATGGTTCGGTCGAAGAGGCGATCGCCGATCTCAACTTCGTCTATGCGACGACGGCCCGCGACCGCGACGGCTACAAGCCGGTGCGTTCGCCGATCGTTGCCGCGCGCACGCTGCGCCAGCGTTTTCAAGGCGGTGAGAAGACGGGCATCCTGTTCGGGCGCGAGCGCACCGGACTTACCAACGAGGAAGTGGCGCTTGCCGACGAGATCGTGACGTTTCCGGTCAATCCGGCCTTCGCGTCGCTCAACCTCGCCCAGGCCGTGCTCCTGATGTCCTACGAGTGGCTGAAGACCGGCATGGAATCCGAGGACCAGACCTCCTTCCAGGCGATCGAGCAGCGGCCGGCCACCAAGGAGCACCTGCAGGGACTGTTCGAACATGTCGAGGAAGCGCTCGATGCGCGCAACTATTTCCGCTCCGCCGACAAAAAGCCGAAATTGGTCGAAAACCTGCGCGCTGTTCTGACCAGACCATCCTTTACCGAATCCGAAATCCAGGTGCTGCGCGGCGTCATTTCTTCGCTCGACCGGTTCACGCGGGAAAACCCGCGGGGCTCCGGTGCTCCGGGTGATTACAGCAGGGGCGAGCACAGCAGGAAAGCGCGAGACAAAGGTGACAGCGAGTGAACTGAAACCCATCCTCGTCTTCGACAGCGGCATCGGTGGCTTGACCGTGCTGCGCGAGGCGAGGGTGCTGATGCCCGAGCGGCATTTCATCTATGTGGCCGACGACGCCGGCTTTCCCTATGGTGGCTGGGAAGAGGCGGCGCTGAAGGCGCGGGTGATCGAACTCTTCGGCCGGCTGCTTTCCGAGCATGATCCGGAAATCTGCGTGATCGCCTGCAACACCGCCTTTACGCTTGTCGGCGCCGACCTTCGCGCCGCCTATCCTCAGATGACCTTCGTCGGCACAGTTCCGGCGATCAAGCCGGCAGCCGAGCGCACACGTTCCGGTCTTGTGTCTGTTCTGGCGACGCCGGGCACCGTCAAGCGCGCCTATACGCGTGATCTCATCCAGTCCTTCGCCAGCCAGTGTCACGTGCGCCTCGTCGGCTCGGAGAACCTCGCCAAGATGGCGGAGGCCTATATTCGTGGCGAGAAGCTGGACGATGAGACGGTCCTTGCCGAAATCGCCCCGTGTTTCGTCGAGATGGACGGCAGGAAGACCGATATCGTCGTGCTGGCCTGTACGCACTATCCCTTCATGGCCAATGTCTTCCGAAAGCTCGCGCCATGGCCTGTCGACTGGCTGGATCCGGCGGAAGCGATTGCCCGGCGGGCGCGTTCGCTCGTGCCGCTGCCGAACGGCTTCGAGCCGCTGAATGGCCAGGATCCGGCAATTTTTACCTCCGGCAAGCCAGATTATGCGACCCGGCGGCTGATGCAGGGATTCGGCCTGACGGTAACGCCCGACGCGACCGTCGAGCACCGGGTGGGACGGACTGAGTCGATCGGCTAGAAGAAGATCGCCAGCGAAATTCCGATCAATGCAGCCAGCACGCAGGCGGTCCGGAAGTGCGTACGGCTGACGCGTGCGGCTTCATCTCTTGACGTGATGCGTTGCCCATCCTTGTAAGCGTCGCGCATGCGCTGATCGAGATTGTACATCTCCATTTGCTGTTCTGTTTCGTAGTGTTCCATCACTGCCCCTGGCAAAACGCTTCGACCATAACCGATATGGGCATTCGTCTTTGCTCGCAAAAGTACGATCCTCAGCCAATCTCAACTTTATCTTGCGGCGAGCGGATTGTGCATCCGGTACTTTCCGGGTGACTTTCCGGCGTGTATTCCCTGTGGGTTTTCTGTGTCGGAGGCACGCACTCCGGCAAAAGCGTGCTAGGTGTCGCCGGCTCGGCGGTCTGCGCTTGAGCGCGAATCAATTCAGCAAGAGGTGGAAATGAAGGTCGGCATCGACATGGGAGCGACGTCCGAAGGGACATCGGCCTCGCTCGATATCGAGGAGCTTCTGGCCACCCGTCTTCTGGTGCAGGGCAATTCCGGTTCGGGCAAGTCGCACCTGTTGCGTCGGCTGTTGGAGCAATCGGCGCCTTGGGTGCAGCAATGCATCATCGATCCCGAGGGCGATTTCGTCACGCTCGCCGACAAGTTCGGCCATGTCGTCGTCGAGGGCGAGCGGACCGATGCGGAGCTGATTGGCATCGCCAACCGCATTCGCCAGCATCGCGTTTCTTGCGTGCTCTCGCTCGAAGGGCTCGATATCGAGCAGCAGATGCGCAATGCCGGCGTGTTCCTCAACGCCATGTTCGATGCCGACCGCGAGTTCTGGTATCCGGTGCTCGTCGTGGTCGACGAAGCACAGATGTTTGCGCCGTCCGTTGCCGGCGACGTCACCGAAGAGGTGCGCAAGATTTCGCTCGGCGCCATGACCAACCTGATGTGCCGCGGCCGCAAGCGCGGACTTGCCGGCGTGATTGCCACGCAGCGTCTGGCGAAACTTGCCAAGAACGTGGCGGCCGAAGCCTCCAACTTCCTGATGGGTCGTACCTTCCTCGACATCGACATGCTGCGTGCGGCCGATCTGCTCGGCATGGACCGGCGCACGGCGGAAATGTTCCGTGACCTGAAGCGCGGCTCCTTCGTCGCACTCGGCCCGGCGCTGTCGCGCAGACCGCTGAAGGTGACGATCGGCACGGTCGAGACATCGGCCCGTTCGACGAGCCCGAAGCTCATGCCGCTGCCGGAGGCGCCGCAGGACGTCGAGGATTTAATCTTCACGCCGGACCCGGACGAGTTGACCCGGCCGATCATGCGCCGCGCGGTCGCGCCGCCGCGCCCGACAACGGACATCCTCGCCGAACTATCACGCCCGCGGCCGGAAGCAGCAGCGCCAATCGAGGCGAGGCCGGTTCAGCCGGAGATGACCGCTGACGAGAAAGAAAGCCTGCTCGACAGCGTCTTCGCGGAAATCCTCACCAATCCGGAGGCGGCCTTCCGTCCCGATGCAGAACTGTTCCAGGACTTCCTGGTGCGTTGCCGCATTCGCCGCCTGCCGTCAGGTGCAGCACTTTCCCTCAGTGCCTTCCGCCGCAAGATGGCGGTTGCCCGTTCCGGTGTCGACGCCGAGACGGCGGCGACCGAGACCTGGGCGCAGGCCTTGCTGCTTGCCGATCGTGTGACCGAGGATCTGCAAGCCGTGTTCCTGATGATGGCGCAGGCCGCTGTCCGCCGCCTGCCGTGTCCTTCAGACGCGATGATTGCGCGCGCCTACGGCACGCATTCCGCGCGCCGTGCGCGCCGACTGCTTGGATATTTCGAGGAGCATGGGCTGATCGTCATCCATGCGGACTTCTCCGGTAAGCGCATCGTCGCCTTTCCGGACCTTGGCAGCGAAACCGCGCCGGGGGATGCGAACGGACCGGATATGGGCAACACGACGGCCACGGCGGCCGAGTAAGCCGCCTCCATTCCCGATTCCCGCGCCTTTGGGCTACTGTCACAGCCAAAAGCGCACGAATGCTAGAGCCAGGTCTGAACCACCCGATCCGACGCGTGGATGCAAGTCATCTGCAGCCGGCTGGTGCCAGTGTTGACGAAACGGTGCGGCGTCTCGGGATCGACGACGATGATGTCGCCGGCCTTGCCCATGATCTTTTGCTCACCGACAGTGAACTCCGCTTCGCCGGAATGCACGATCCAGGTCTCCGGATAGGGATGGACGTGAAGGGCAGGCCCCTGGCCGGGCGCTGCATCCATCAGGAACAGCGAGATGGGCGTGCCGTATTGCCCGCCTTCAAACAGGATGGTTCGGTTGGGGCTCTGCTTCTGCTCTGCACGCGGAATGACATGAAACATGCTGGCCTCCATCTCCGGTCGGGTTGGCTTCCCGTTGCGGATGAATTATCTTCACGAGAAGATATTATCCGAGACTATCTTCTCGTCAAGATATATTGATGAAATGAGGTGAGCAATGCAGAATGAGAACGAGGCGAGGGATCACGTCGACCGGCTGCAGGCGCAGTGGGCGGCAGAACTGCCCGACCTCAATACCGAGCCGATGACCATCCTTGGGCGCGCCTACCGCCTTTCCAACCTTGTGCGCCCGTCGATCGAGGAGACGTTCGCCTCCTTCGGCCTCGACCGCGGCGAGTTCGATGTGATCTCGACGCTTAGGCGTTCAGGTTCGCCTTATCGCCTGACGCCGACCGACCTTTATACATTGCTGATGATCTCGTCGGGCGGGCTCACGCACCGGCTCGATCGACTGCAAAAGGCTGGGCTAATCGTGCGCGAGCGCTCGGCCTCCGATGGCCGAAGCAGCGTCGTCGGACTGACCGAGAAAGGAATAGCGCTTGCGGAAACGGCGATTCGCGCGGATATGACCAGCGAGGCGCAGTACCTCGAAGGGCTGAGCAAGGAGGATCGCGCCGCATTGGCGGCGCTCCTCAGGAAACTGCTCGTCTCGCTGGAACGGGCCGAAGCCGTTGATCCGGCTTGAACGGATGCCGGTTTGTCACAATTTCGTTGACAATAGGGGCCGGACGCACTAAAGCCGCCCCAACGCCGGGCAGAAATGTCCGGTGTTTCATTTGACATGTCCCGTGGCTTCTCCGTCAGCGTGATCGTGAGAAACCTGTCAGAATCCCGAAAATGGGTTCAGAGGAGGGCGTGTTTCCTTGATCCGGTTTGGAAACAGACCGGTGTAACTGTTTGAAAGGAAATGCGATGAGCAAGCGCGAATCGTCCAAGTACAAAATTGACCGCCGTATGGGCGAAAACATCTGGGGCCGTCCGAAGTCCCCGGTAAACCGCCGCGAATACGGTCCGGGCCAGCACGGCCAGCGCCGCAAGTCCAAGCTCTCGGACTTCGGTGTACAGCTGCGCGCCAAGCAGAAGCTCAAGGGCTACTACGGCGACATCCGCGAGAAGCAGTTCCGCGCGATCTTCGCTGAAGCTTCCCGCCGCAAGGGCGACACCCCGGAAAACCTGATCGGCCTGCTCGAGTCGCGTCTCGACGCGATCGTCTACCGCGCCAAGTTCGTTCCGACGGTCTTCGCAGCCCGTCAGTTCGTCAACCACGGCCACGTCAAGGTCAACGGCGTCCGCGTCAACATCGGTTCCTACCGTTGCAAGCCGGGCGACGTTATCGAAGTCAAGGAAAAGTCCAAGCAGCTCGTAACCGTTCTGGAATCGGTTTCGCTCGCTGAGCGTGACGTTCCGGACTACATCGAAGCCGACCACAACAAGATGGTTGCGACCTTCGTCCGCGTTCCGGGCCTCTCTGACGTTCCGTACCCGGTCGTCATGGAACCGCACCTGGTCGTCGAATTCTATTCGCGTTAATCCGGGGCTCACGCCTTGTGACGTATCGAAAACCGCCCGGAAACGGGCGGTTTTTTTTCGGTAGCGATTACCTTGCGCTGCCGTCCATGGCGCGATTTCATCCCTTCGACAGGCGATGAGTGAGAGGGAAGCCGATGCCCGAGCAGAACGCTGCGCAGGACCTGCAGGCGATTATCGACGATATCCACCGGGAGCTGAGCCCAAGGTTCGGCCAGGGCAAGGTCGCCGACTACATTCCGCAACTCGCGCGCGTCGATCCCAAACATTTCGGCATGGCGATCGTGACCACCGACGGCAAGATCTACCGGGTCGGCGATGCCGAAGTGCCGTTTTCGATCCAGAGCGTCTCCAAGGTATTCACACTGACGCTGGCACTCGGCAAACACGGCGAAAACATCTGGCACCGTGTCGGCCGCGAGCCATCCGGCTCGGCCTTCAACTCCATCGTCCAGTTGGAGCAGGAAGGCGGAAAGCCGCGCAATCCCTTTATCAATGCCGGCGCCATCACCATCAGCGACCTGATCCTCGCCGGCCATACGCCGCGGGAACTGATCGGCGAAATCGTGCAGTTCATCCGTTACCTTGCCGACGACGACGAGATCGTCATCGACCACGAAGTTGCGCGTTCGGAGACGGCCACCGGCTACAGGAACTTCGCCCTTGCCAATTTCATGCGCTCCTTCGGCAAGCTCGACCATCCGGTGGAGCATGTACTCGGCGTCTATTTCCACCATTGCGCCTTGGCGATGACCTGCAGCCAGCTGGCCAAGGCCGGGCTGTTTCTGGCCGCTGGCGGCAGCAATCCGCTGACGGGCCATAACGTCGTCTCGCGCCAGCGGGCGCGACGCATCAACGCGCTGATGCTGACCTGCGGCCACTATGACGGCTCGGGCGATTTCGCCTACCGCGTTGGCCTGCCGGGCAAGAGCGGCGTGGGTGGCGGAATTCTGGCGGTGGCGCCGGGCAGGGCGTCGGTTGCCGTCTGGTCTCCTGGTCTCAACGAAAACGGCAACTCGCTGCTCGGCTCGCTGGCGCTTGAGATGCTGGCAGCGCGCACCGGCTGGTCGGTCTTCGGGTCCTAGGACCTTCTGCGGCATCGCAACCAGCACAATCCGGCCGATTTCCCTTGATCTTGACGGCCGGAGCGGGCAAGTGCAGGCCAAGATTTGCCGGGCGCGGGTTGCGCCCGTGCCTACCGCACAGGATCCCCGCCATGGACCTTTCGCTTAACGTGTCGCAAGACCAGGCCGAAATCACTTTCGATGAGGGCGAGATCGACGCCGGCACGCATCCGCTGTTCAGCCGCATGCCGTCCTCCGTCTCGTTCAACAAGCTGCGCAAGCGCCTTCTGCGCCAGACCCGCCAGGCGCTCGACGACTTCGGTATGCTGAAGGGCGCGAAGCGCTGGCTGATCGGCCTTTCCGGCGGCAAGGACAGCTACAGCCTGCTTGCGCTCTTGATGGACCTGCAATGGCGCGGGCTCTTGCCGGTGGAGCTCATCGCCTGCAATCTCGACCAGGGCCAGCCGAACTTCCCGAAGCACATCCTGCCGGAATACCTTGCATCGATCGGCGTCAAGCATCGCATCGAGTATCGCGACACCTATTCGATCGTGAAGGAAAAGGTGCCGACGGGGGCGACCTACTGTTCGCTCTGTTCGCGGCTGCGCCGCGGCAACCTCTATCGCATCGCGCGCGAAGAGGGGTGTGACGCGCTGGTGCTCGGCCACCACCGAGAAGACATCCTCGAAACCTTCTTCATGAACTTCTTCCATGGCGGAAGGCTCGCCTCGATGCCGGCGAAGCTGCTGAACGATGAAGGCGATCTGATGTTGCTTCGCCCGCTCGCCTATGCGGCCGAGGACGATCTCGCCAAGTTTGCCTCCGCGATGGAGTTTCCGATCATCCCCTGCGACCTCTGCGGCTCGCAGGATGGTCTCGAGCGCAATGCGATGAAGGCGATGCTGGCCGATATCGAGCGGCGCATGCCCGGCCGCAAGGACACGATGCTGCGCGCGCTCGGTCACGTGAACCCGTCGCATCTGCTCGATCCCAAGCTGTTCGATTTCCTGTCCCTCACACCGGAGCCCAAAGAATGAGCCATTCCGTTGACATCGCCGGCCTTGCCAACCTCCTGCAGGAAGCGGCGGTCAAAGAGATCCTGCCGCGGTTCCGCAATCTTGATGCAGGCGATGTCCGGATGAAGTCCGAAGCGATCGATCTCGTGACCGAAGGCGACGAGGCGGCCGAACGGCTGATCAAGTCACGTATCGAAGAGGTGGCACCGGGCGCTCTGTTCGTCGGCGAAGAATCGGTAGCAGCCGATCCGACCCTTCTCGACAAGCTCAACGAGACCGATCTCGCCGTCGTCGTCGACCCGATCGACGGCACCTTCAACTTCGCCGCTGGCCTGCCGCTCTTCGGCGTGATGGCGAGCGTGGTCTCCAAGGGTGAGACGGTCGCTGGCATCATCTACGATCCGCTCGGCAACGACTGGGTGATCGCGGAGAAGGGCTCGGGCGCCTGGATGTGCCGCCCTGACGGCTCGCAGGAGCGTATGTCGGTGACGGCGGGCGTGCCGCTGGAAACCATGGTCGGCGGTGCCTCGACTGGCTTTTACCAGCAGGAAGCACGGCGCGAAGTCATGGCCAATATGGCCAAGGTGCGTATGGCCACCAGCTACCGCTGTGCGGCGCACGAGTATCGCATCTTCGCGGCTGGGCATCTGCACTTCCTGATGTACCAGAAGTTGATGCCCTGGGATCACTTGGCGGGAACGCTGATTTCGCAGGAAGCCGGTGCCTATGCGGCCCGCTTCGACGGTTCGCCCTATCTGCCTGCCCATCTCAACGGCGGCCTGCTGCTCGCGACCGACAAGGAGAGCTGGGAGACGCTTCGCCGCGAGGTCTTCACGGTCTAAGCCGTTTGAAGCCGACTGCAAATGAAAAGCCCGCCCGGATCGCTCCGGGCGGGTTTTGTTTTTGCCATGCGGCTGCCAATCACATATGGCCGCCACCGTGATCCATGGTGACGTCCTTGTCGCCAGGATGGGTGAAGAGCTTCCCCTTCTCGGCCCAGAGCGTCGCCAGAACCGTCAGAATGCCGAAGAGGGCAAAGCCGCCAAAGAGCGGCTGCAGCGTACCGTTGAAGAGCTGGCCGACGGTGCCGCCGATCAAGGCGCCACCGGTGGTCGAGACAAAGCCGGTGATCGCCGTCGCCGTGCCGGCAAGGTGCCCCATCGGCTCAAGGCTGATCGCGGTGAAGTTCGTCGCGATCACCGCAAAGAACATCAGGAGCACCGAGAACATCAGGTAGCTGACGACGAAGGCCGGCGTGCCGGAGAGCGACATCACGAAGCCGACGACCGAAAGCAGCGTGAACAGGATCATCGAGACGTGCGAGATCCGGCGCATGCCGAAGCTGCGGACGAAGAAGCTGTTGGCGAAGTTCGCGACCGCGATGCCGCCGGCCGTGCCGGCAAAGGCGATCGGCAGCCAGTCACCGAGGCCATAGACCTCGCCGAAGATCTGCTGAACCGTGACGATGTAGGCGCAGATGACCGCGGTGAAGAGCGTCATGCCGATCATGTAGCCGCAGGTGATGCGGTTGGTGAGAACGGTCTTGAAGCCCGAGGCAACCGCCCCGACGGAGAGCGGCATGCGCTCCTCGCGCGGCAGGGACTCCTTCATGCGGGAAAAGGCCCAGACGAACAGGATCGCGCCGATGACGCCGATCAGGATGAAGATCCAGTGCCAGTTGGCATAAAGGATCACGAGCTGGCCGATCGAGGGTGCAACGATCGGAACGATCATGAAGACGATCATGACATAGGACATGACGCGCGCCATCTCGCGGCCGCCGAAGCAATCGCGCACTATCGCCATGGTGGTGATGCGGATCGCGGCCGCGCCGATGCCCTGAATGAAACGCAGGATGAGCAGCGTCTCGAAGCTCTGGGTGAGAGCGGCGGCGAACATCGACACGGTAAAGAAGGCGAGGCCGCCGAGCAGCACGCGGCGTCGGCCGAAGGCATCGGAGAGGCTGCCGAAGAAGATCTGCGAAATGCCGAAGCCGAGGAAGAAGACGCCGATCACCAACTGGCTATCATTGGTGTTGGCGACGTTCAGAGACTGGCCGATCGCCGGCAACGCCGGCAACATGCTGTCGATGGCGATGGCGACACTCGCCGTCATGACGGCGATGGTGATGATGAACTCGACGATGCCCATGTTGAGGCGCTGAGCCCCGGAAACCCCGTCGATATGTTCGGATTGATTGGTGATGGTGGTCATTGGGTGAGCCCGTAAATTCTTCAAAAATGAGGACTGGCCGGTTCTGGGATCAACCGGCCGGCTGATGGTGCGGTTTGAAGAGCTTGCCGCGTTCGGCAATCAGAACGAAAACGAGACCGATTGCGGCGACAGTGAAGTAGCCAGTGGCGAGCGGCGTGGCTGTGCCGTCGAAGGACTGGCCGATGAAGGCTCCGATCACGCTGCCGCCGATCGTCTGCATGAAGCCGAGTACGGACGACGCTGTACCGGCAACGTGGCCAAGCGGCTCCATGGCCATGGCGTTGAAGTTCGGCGCGATCAGCCCGAACTGGAACATCGTGGCGCAGTAGAGGACCACGAAGACCGGGAAGGGCAGCGGCGCATAGAGCGAGGCCGACATCCAGACGAAGCTCGCCAGCGTGAAGCCGATGAGTGCCGCATGGGATAGCGGCCGCATGCCGAAGCGGCGGACGAGGCGGGAATTGGTGAAGGAAGCGACCGCCATCATACTGGCAAAGGCGGCGAAGACAAGCGGAAACCACACGCCGAGGTCGTAGACGCCGACGAGCACCTGCTGCGCCGAGTTGATGAAGCCGAACAGTGCACCAAGGATCACCGAGGTCGCGAGCGTGTAAAGCAGCGACACCCGGTTCGTGAGCACGATGCGGAAACCGCTGAGGATGACCGCCGGCGTGAAGGCGCGGCGATGGGCCGGATCGAGCGTCTCTCCGAGTTTCGACACGACGATTGCAATGTTCATCACGGCATAGAGTGCGACGACGACAAAGATCATGTGCCAATCGGCAAGGCTGATGATGAGCTGGCCGATCGAAGGCGCCACAACTGGCACGATCATGAACACCATCATGACCAGAGACATGACCTCAGCCATCTGTCGGCCGCCATAGACGTCGCGGACGATCGAGATGGTGATGACGCGCGTCGCCGCAGCACCGGCGCCCTGCACGAAGCGCAGCGCCAGCATGAGGCCGAAGCTCGGTACGATCGCGATCGCCAGCGCGCAGAGCGCATAGAGGGCAAGGCCGGCAATCAGCGGTGGCTTACGCCCGAAGCGATCCGAAAGCGGGCCGAAGAACAGCTGTGCCACCCCCATGCCGAGCAGATAGGCGGTGATGATGTACTGCCGCTCATTTTCAGAGGCGACGCCGAGGCTGGCTCCGATCTGCTGCAGACCTGGCAACATGATGTCAATCGAGATGGCGTTGGTTGCCATCAGCATGGCCATCAGCGCGATGAACTGGAATTTCGTGACCCCGGGCCGGGCGTCTTCGTTGGTCGTGCTGGTCATTTGCAAAAAGTCCTAGCGGCGCACCGGGCGCAAGCGAAACAGGTTGGTCCGGAGCAAATCCGGAAAAGAAGGGTGTCGGCTGACGCCATGCCAGCAGACATATCGAAATTGAGCGGGGGCAGCCGGGGCGATTGGAAACCAACCGCATGGACCGGGCCGGCATGAAGCGTAGGAAGCGTCGAGCGGCAGGGACCGGACTTTCCGGGCGCCAAGGGGCGAGGCGAGACCCTCTACAGGCAGCTTATGCCGAACGATCGCAACCGATTCATGACAGGCCGGACATCCGCTTCGCTCCCCGAAGGAAGCACGCTCTGAACGTATCTTGGCGGCACCTGCGCGAATCGCACGCGCAAGTCCTTCTGAAGGACAACGAAAATTAGGCGATGCGGAATTACGGCCAGAATCAAAAAAGGCGGTTGCCCGCCTTCTCCGAAAGATCGGGACGAGGCGTCCTTAGATCAGGCGGCGGCGCCCTTGACGGCAACGCCCTGCGCCTCAAGGTGAGACTGCAGTTCTCCGGCCTGGAACATTTCACGCACGATGTCGCAACCGCCGACGAATTCGCCCTTGACGTAGAGCTGCGGGATCGTCGGCCAGTTGGAGTAATCCTTGATGCCCTGGCGCAGGTCAGCATCGGCGAGCACGTTGACGCCCTTGTAGTCGACACCGATGTAGTCGAGAATCTGGACAACCTGACCGGAGAAGCCGCACTGCGGGAACTGCGGCGTACCCTTCATGAAGAGCACCACATCGTTTGTCTTGACTTCGTTGTCGATGAATTCGTGAATTCCGCTCATCTCGTCTTCCTTCCTGCGCCGGCTTCAAGGGCCGGATATCGATTGGGTTCTAGATAGCATGCATATTGGTGATTTTCACCACCCAATCGCAACAAATATTGATGGGCCTCAAGATGTGGTTTTATTACCACTACAGCGCCGCGCGTCTTCTCAGGCGCGCAAAGGTCGCTGTAGCACTTTGATTTTCTGCATGTTTTCGTCCATAAATCCGCGACGAGTTAAGGAAACATGCAGTCAAGCGGTGCGGCGCCGGGTCTTGCTGCGCGCCGCAGCCGTTTTGCGACGGCTGACCTGCTTCTTGGCCGGCTTGCGAATGGCCGCTTCGAGGATATCCGCGAGGATGCCGCCGCCGGACGAAGTCGTCCGCGTCCGGCGCTTTGTCCGCTTGGTCGAGGTTCGCTTGACGCCGGTCTTCTTGAGGATTTCCTTCAATGCACTGTCAACGACGCCGCTGACGAGTTCCTTGATCAGGTCAGCCATTCCGGCTTACTCCGGCGCGCTCGTCTGCAGGGCGAGGGCGTGTAGAACACCGCCCATGTTGCCCTTGAGTGCGTTGTAGACCATCTGGTGCTGCTGCACGCGGGTCTTGCCACGAAACGCCTCGGCCACGACTTCGGCGGCATAGTGGTCGCCGTCACCGGCCAGATCGCGGATCGTGACCTTGGCACCGGGAATCCCTGCCTTGATCATGTCTTCGATGTCGCCTGGTGTCATGGGCATGATACGCCAACTCCCTTTTTATTCTGCAACGTCAGCAGCCTGCCGACGCCATCCATGAAATTAGGGAACCACGATTCAGGGGCGGAACGCAATTGCTGAATTGGGTGAGGGCGGCCAGTTGCTGGCGCCGGTACGATCAGATGATCACGCTTGATCGCGTCCCCAGATGACACCTTTCGAGGCATGCGAAGAGCCAGACGGGAGCCGCCGATCAGCGGCTCCCGTCGTCGTTTCTCAGTTCTCGGGAGCGAGATCGCCCTGCATGAATTCCGGGAACCAGCCTTCGTGGGTCGAGCGCAGCTCAGCGACCGAAACCGCCCTGGCATCGCCGAGCTTGACGGCATCGCCAGCGGTCTTGCCGATGACGGGCAGGGCAACGCCTGCGGCCTTAGCGCGGGCGGTAACCGCGTCGAGTGCGCCAGCGGCAACAGTTACGACGTAGCGGCCCTGATCTTCGCCATAGAAGGTCGCGATCGGGTCGTGACCGGCGACGGCATCAACCGTGGCGCCAATGCCCGAGGCCATCGCCATTTCGGCGACCGCAAGCGCCAGGCCACCCGACGAGCAATCGTGAACGGCCGTCACGAGGCCATCGACGATGAGGCCGCGGACGAAATCGCCCACCTTGCGTTCATGCGCCAGATCGACATGCGGCGCCGGACCGTCGGTGCGGCCGTGAACGTCTCGCATGTAGACCGACTGGGCGATGTGGGTGCCCAGGCCAACAGGTGCACCGGCAAGCAGGATCGTTTCGCCTTCCGCAGCAAAGCGGATGCGCGCCATCTTCGACCAGTCCTTGATCAGGCCAACGCCGCCGATCGTTGGGGTCGGCAGGATCCCTTGGCCATTGGTCTCGTTGTAGAGCGAGACGTTGCCGGAAACGATCGGAAAGTCGAGCGCGGTGCATGCTTCGCCGATGCCCTTGATGGCATGGACCAGCTGGCTCATGATTTCCGGGCGTTCCGGGTTGCCGAAGTTGAGGTTGTCGGTGGCTGCCAGCGGCAGCGCGCCGGTTGCCGTCAGGTTGCGCCAGCATTCGGCGACCGCCTGCTTGCCGCCTTCGAACGGATCGGCTTCGACGTAACGCGGCGTTACGTCGGAGGAGAAGGCCAGCGCCTTGGAGACGTGACCCTCGACGCGCACGACGCCAGCGTCACCGCCCGGAAGCTGCAGCGAGTTGCCCTGGATCAGGGTGTCGTACTGTTCGTAGACCCAGCGGCGCGAGGAGTTGTTGGCCGAACCGACGAGCTTCACGAGTGCGTCGGCGACGTCAGCAGCCGGGATGTCGTTGGTTGCCAGCGGAGTCGAGGTCTTGGCAGGGGTCCAGGGACGATCATATTCCGGCGCTTCGTCGCCCAGTTCCTTGATCGGCAGGTTCGCGACTTCTTCGCCCTGGTGCAGGATGCGGAAGCGCAGGTCGTCCGTGGTCTTGCCGACGATCGCGAAATCGAGGCCCCACTTGACGAAGATCGCCTTGGCGACTTCTTCCTTGGCGGGCTCCAACACCATGAGCATGCGCTCCTGGCTTTCCGACAGCATCATCTCGTAAGCGGTCATGCGTTCTTCGCGAACGGGAACGCTATCAAGGTTGAGCTCGATGCCGAGGTCGCCCTTGGCGCCCATTTCGACGGCCGAGCAGGTGAGGCCGGCCGCACCCATGTCCTGGATGGCGATGACGGCGCCGGTCTGCATCAGCTCGAGGCAGGCTTCCAGCAGGCATTTTTCGGTGAAGGGATCGCCGACCTGCACGGTCGGGCGCTTCTCTTCGATCGACTCGTCGAACTCGGCCGAGGCCATGGTCGCGCCGCCGACGCCATCGCGGCCGGTCTTGGCGCCGAGATAGACGACGGGCAAGCCGACGCCTTCGGCCTTGGAGTAGAAGATCGCATCGCTCTTGGCGAGACCGGCAGCAAAGGCGTTGACGAGGATGTTGCCGTTGTAGCGGGCATCGAACTCGACTTCGCCGCCGACGGTCGGAACACCGAAGGAATTGCCGTAGCCGCCGACACCGGCAACGACGCCGGAAACGAGGTGGCGGGTCTTCGGATGATCCGGCGCGCCGAAGCGCAGCGCGTTCATGGCAGCAACCGGACGGGCGCCCATGGTGAAGACGTCGCGCAGGATGCCGCCGACGCCGGTCGCCGCGCCCTGGTAGGGCTCGATGTAAGAGGGGTGGTTATGGCTCTCCATCTTGAAGACGACGCAGTCGCCATCATCGATATCCACCACACCGGCGTTTTCGCCCGGCCCCTGGATGACGCGCGGGCCCTTGGTCGGCAGCGTGCGCAGCCACTTCTTCGAGGACTTGTAGGAGCAGTGCTCGTTCCACATCGCCGAAAAGATGCCGAGCTCGGTGAAAGTCGGCTCGCGCCCGATCAGGCTCAGGATGCGCTCGTATTCGTCGGGCTTCAGCCCGTGCGATGCGATGAGGTCCGGGGTGATGGGGCGGGTGTTCGAAATCGTCATCGTCGACCGTCAAATCCTTCGGGCGGCGCGCAATCCACTTAAGAGGAATATGGCGCGTGCGAACCGCAACAGACACAGGGAGCGCTTTGCGGCTTCTTTAGCCTATGCTGCGGCGCGGCGCGACAGAAAAATACGGGCGATCAACAGCGGTTGACGCCCGTATAAGCTTTGCAGAAGGCAGTGCGGCGACCAGCGTCAGAACTTGTAGCCGAGCGCAAGGCCGGCGCGTGTCAGGCCGTTGTTCGGACCGTCGCACAGATTGGCATGCGAAGCATGTTCCACGGTCGCCGAGACGTTCCAGTGCTCGTCGAGGCGGACGCCGGCAGCGGCGTATTCGCGGAAGAGGACGCGGCAGCCGAGTTGGGGACCGGAACCATTGGGTTCATCGAGGTCGCCGTCATGAATCGTGCCGCCGGCGCCGAACTCGACGAAGAGGCGCTGGGTCATGTCGAAGGTCCAGCTCAAACCGCCATAGGCCTGATTGACCCCGTTAGACGACGTCGCAACCGCCGCGCCGGTATAGACCCGTGGGCGCAGCAGTTTTCCGCCGAGGTCGGTCGCCCCATCGGCGTCGAACGGGTCGAAGTACACGGTGAACGACGGGAAGACCCCGTCTTCCTGCTTGTCGCCGGCGGCGATCGACGTCGTCACGCCGAAGCGCATTTCGTCGAAAACACCGTCCGCGGCAAGGGCCGGGGCGGCGGCGGTCAACGTGGTCGTGGCGAGAAGAAGATAGGCAATGCGACGCGATGAGGCGGGGCTGAACGGTAGCGGCATGCGGAATCCTTAGAGGCGAATCATGTGCGCAAACTGCTAAAGTAGTATGTTGCTCAACCTTGCCCGAAAGTCACCCCGTGGATTTCTATAGTCACTCAAAACTGTCGTAGCCCGCCCGCCCGCTGTCGAGAAGCCGCTTCAGCGCCTGAAAACCTGCTCTTACCTGGGCTCGGTCCGGCGGCGAGGAAAAACCGATGCGAATGCGGTGGAAGACGCGATCGGTTCGTCCAGCCTTGAACTCGTCCTCGTCGTCGACGAGCACGCCCTCCTGCAGGGCAGCCTGCTTGAAGGTGCCGGAGAGCCACGGATCGGGCAGCTTCATCCAGAGGAACGGAATACAGGGGTGCGAGGTGAACTCGATGCCTTCGAAAATTTCGCGGGCCATCGCCTCGCGGGCGCGCACCTCTTCAATGCCCTTGCTGCGCAGGATTGCAGCCGAACCGGAAAGCACGAGGCGCGCGCAGAGCTCAGCGAGAATGAACGGCAAACCGCCGCTCACCATTTTGTGGGCAATGCGAATACGCTGGCTGAAATGCGGAGGGCAGGCGACCCAGCCGCCACGGACACCGGCAGCGACCGACTTCGAAAGACCGCCAACCAGGAAGGTGCGTTCCGGCGCAAGCTCGGCCAAGAGCGGCGTCTGATCACCGGTCATGGCGCCATAGAGATCGTCCTCAACGAGCCAGACGCCGTATTTGCGGGCGATGTCGGCGATCGCCTGGCGGCGCGCAAGCGGCATGACGGCGACGGTCGGGTTCTGGGCGCTCGGCATCAGGAATGCGAGCTTCGGATGCTGCTGCGCGCAGACGCGCTCGAAATCTTCGGGGATCATCCCGAACTCGTCGCTTTCGACCAGCGTCGTCCGGCGACCGACCAGACCGGCGCTGCGGCTCACCTGCGAATAGGTGAGCGTCTCGAAAGCGATACGGTCGCCAGGCGCGGTAACCGCAGTGATGACGGCAACCACACCCGCATGGGCACCGAGCGTCGGCACGATGTTTTCCGGCTTCGGGCGGAATCCGCCGCGCGCCAGCCATAGGCAACCCGCCTCGAACCAATGGTCCGGGAAGTTGCGGGCGTAGCTTGCGATGTCCGCATGGTGGTCGTGACTGATCTCGCCAAGCACCTCGCTCAAGACCGTGCCTTGGCCGATATCGGGCGCAGCTGTGCTGTCGAACCTCAACTTACCGGCAGGTGCTACGAGCGGCCGGGTGCCGGCGAGCGAGGTCGTCAGCGGATCCGCCTGTTCCGGCGGACGGCTCTCGGGATGATCGAGCACATAGGTGCCGCGACCGACTTCACCGCTCACCAGTCCCCGTTCGCGCACGATATTGTAGGCGCGTCCAATCGTGCCGATTGTCACGCCGATGTCGTAGGCGAGGTTGCGCTGGGGGGGCAATTTGGCGCCGACGGGCAGGGCCCCGTTGCCAATTGCCTGTTCGATCTGGTCAGCAATCCGCGCATAGAGCGGACCGTGACCCTGCTGAATGTCTGGGAGCCAACTTGTCATAGTGACAATTCTTTAGATTACAGCGCGAAATATGTCAATTATCACCGATACAACGATAGCAATCGCTGCATTGGGGTTATCAATGAGTACAATCGATACAATTTGTTTGTCCCGCTCGGAAGCGAAGTCCGTCGAACGCACCAGCACATTGCTGGGCGGCGACTATTCGGACGAACGCGAAAGTCTCCTGAAGCGGCTGTGGGGTCTCTATTGCGAACTGGCCGCCAAGCGGCGCAGCCGGATGGCGCTCGGCGAAATGAGCGAGTGGCAGCTTAAAGATATCGGTGTTTCCGAAAAGGATGCCCGCCAGGAGTCGATTGTCCCGTTCTGGCGCTAGCTCGGATTAGAACGACTGTCCGACAATGCACAATGGCCGACGCCCTTTGAGGTCGGCGGCCATTGGTCAATTCGCCAATTTGACTGGGGTCTACTTGCAGCCCTGTCCGCCGGCAGCCCAGCGCTTGATATCGGCGCCCATCCGCGTGCCGACGGGTTCGCTCATCAACGGTCCGAAGGCCTGCAGGCGTGCCGGGTTGCCCTCGGCCTGAACGACGGCGAGCGGGCGTGCTTCCGGCGATTTGCGCGGCACGATCAATATGCGCGGGCGGCCGGAGAAGGAATTAAGCTCCGGCGCCAGGCGATAGGACTTGAATTCGGAATCGCCCGATTTGAACCAGCAGCCGTTGGCGCCAAGCGCCACGCGCTCCATGGTCGGCAGCGCCGCCGTGTTCGGGCTCGGCGCCGGCGGCTTCGGCGATTGGCACGAAGCGAGGAGGGCCAGGCCAAACGTTGCGCAGGCAAGGCCGGCCAGGCGTGCAGGAACAAATGAAGGCATCGACGGTCTCGCTCGCATTTCAGGGATGGATCGGATGCCTTCTACCAGCCGGTTGGTTAAGCGGCGATTACTTCGAGCGCAGACGCAAAGAGGCCGCGGCCGTCGGAGCCGCCATGAGCCGCTTCGATCAGGTTTTCCGGATGCGGCATCATACCGAGCACGTTGCCCTCGGCATTCATCACGCCGGCGATATCGTTCATCGAGCCGTTCGGGTTGGTGCCTTCGGCATAGCGGAACACCACCTGGCCATTGCCTTCGATCGTCTTCAGTGTCTCGGCATCGGCGAAGTAGTTGCCGTCGTGGTGGGCGACCGGCGAGCGGATGATCTGGCCCTTCGAATAGGCGCGGGTGAAGTCGGTCTCGGCATTGACCACTTCGAGCTTGATCTCGCGGCAGACGAACTTGAGCGAGGCATTGCGCATCAGCGCGCCTGGCAGGAGGCCGGCCTCGACGAGGATCTGGAAGCCGTTGCAGACGCCGAGAACCTTGACGCCCTTTTCCGCCTTGGCCTTGATCGCCTGCATGACCGGCATGCGCGCTGCGATCGCGCCACAGCGCAGATAGTCGCCATAGGAGAAGCCGCCCGGGATGACGATCAGATCGACATCGGGGATATCCGTTTCCGTCTGCCAGACGGTGACCGGAGCCTTGCCGGAAATCTTGGTGAGGGCCGCGATCATGTCGCGGTCGCGGTTGAGGCCCGGAAGCTGAACGACGGCTGACTTCATATCTCTGTCTCCGTTAGCGGCGAGATCAAATCTTGATGCCCCACCCCGACGAGCCAGGCATCTCCCGATCGCAGCACCGCTCCGTTGGGCGTTCGTGCTGCTTCGGCGTTTCTTAACGTCTGGATCCGCGCCCGAAGGCACGGACCGATCTTCATGCCTGATCGATCAGGCGAACGAGATGCTGTAGTTCTCGATCACCGTGTTGGCGAGCAGCTTTTCGCACATCGCCTTGAGGTCTTCTTCGGCCTTGGCCTTGTCTGTGGATTCGATCTGCAGATCGAAAACCTTGCCCTGACGGATCTGGCCGATGCCGTCGAAGCCGAGTGCGCCGAGCGCACCTTCGATTGCCTTGCCCTGCGGATCGAGAACGCCGTTCTTCAGCGTCACGGTTACACGTGCCTTGATCACTTTGATTTTCCCCGAAAGTTATTTCACCAGAACCGGACCGGTGCCGCGCACGGGTTCGTTCTCGTTCATGATTCCAAGACGGCGGGCGACTTCCTGGTAGGCCTCGACGAGGCCGCCAAGGTCGCGGCGGAAGCGGTCCTTGTCGAGCTTCTCGCGGGTCTCGATGTCCCAGAGACGGCAGCTATCCGGCGAGATCTCGTCGGCGAGCACGATGCGCATCATGTCGCCCTCGAACAGACGGCCGCACTCGATCTTGAAGTCGACGAGCTGAATGCCGACGCCCAGGAACAGGCCCGAAAGGAAGTCGTTGATGCGGATGGCGAGCGCCATGATGTCGTCGAGTTCCTGGGGGCTTGCCCAGCCGAAGGCGGTGATGTGCTCTTCGGAGACCATCGGGTCTTCCAGTGCATCGGCCTTGTAGTAGAACTCGATGATCGAACGGGGGAGAACGGTGCCTTCCTCGATGCCGAGGCGCTTGGACAGCGAGCCGGCGGCAACGTTGCGCACGACAATCTCGAGCGGGATGATCTCGACTTCCTTGATCAACTGCTCGCGCATATTGAGGCGGCGGATGAAGTGCGTGGGGATGCCGATCTTGTTGAGATGCGTGAAGATGTACTCGGAAATACGGTTGTTCAGCACGCCTTTGCCGTCGATGACGTCATGCTTTTTCTTGTTGAAGGCGGTCGCGTCGTCCTTGAAGAACTGGATGAGCGTGCCCGGCTCTGGACCCTCATAGAGGATCTTGGCCTTGCCCTCGTAGATACGGCGGCGACGATTCATGGATTCTGTCTCTGTGGTTGTTGGCGCTCTTGGGTCGCGCGCATGGAATATCTCTCGGGGTCCATAACTGAAAAGAACGGATTTCACAATCGGCGTATCTTCCCGTCCCCTGATTTGCATAGGGCGCCCGCGCGTCTCTACCTGGACGCGTCAAGGTCGCCGTGTCACTTTGGGCGCTGCGACGTATGTAGTCCTTGAATCGAAGGCGATTTCAGGAACCATACGGAGGGTAACATGAAAGTCATCAAACCGGAAAACTACGCATTGCAGTTTGACCTCCGTTTTGGTTTATGGCGATAACTGTTTCCGGCATGGAATTTTCAGGGAGATCGATTGATGACGACGATGCAGGATCGCGAAAAGGCCTTCGAGGCGAAGTTTGCGCTGGACGAAGAGCTGAAGTTCAAGGCTGAAGCGCGCCGCAACAAGCTTGTCGGTCTCTGGGCTGCCGGTCTGCTCGGCAAGGCCGACGCCGACGCCTACGCCAACGAAGTGGTGGTTGCCGACTTCGAAGAGGCCGGCCACGAAGACGTTGTCCGGAAGATCAAGGCCGACTTTGACGCTGCAGGCGTTGCCCAGACGGAAGATCAGATCCGCTTGCGGATGCTCGAGCTTCTCGGCGAAGCCGTCCAGCAGATCCAGAACAAGTAAGCCTTCAGGCACCAATGCCGACCATTCACGCCCGGCCATGAAGCCGGGCGTTTTTATTTGTCCTCCGTGCCGAAGACCGGCTTCCATCCGCGCCGCAAGCGCCGCTCAAGCTCCAGACGATCCATCGGGCGGGCCAGCGCGTAGCCCTGCAGCACATCGCAGCCGAGATCCCGCAGCATCGCTGCATGCTCCCAGGTCTCGACGCCTTCGCCGACGACCTCGATGTTGAGCGAATGGCCGATGTCGATGATCGCGCGGACCAGCTTGGCCTGTTTCGGGCTCTCCGTGATCGGGCCGACCAGCGCCCGGTCGATCTTGAGCCGCGCCGGATTGAGATTGAGCAGGCCGATGATCGAGGCGTGCCCGGTGCCGAAGTCGTCGATCTCCACCTCGATCCCAAGCGCGCCGAGGGCCGAGATGGTCTCGGCGATTTCATCTTCCGGATCGTCGAGGAAGATGGATTCGAGTAATTCGAACGAGAGGACGCCAGGGGCGATCTGCAGATCACGCAGGTCGGCGATCAGGCCGGGATCACGCAGGCGCGGCGACGACATGTTGACCGAGATCTTGGGAATGGCGAAGCCGGACTGCCGCCAGGACTGAAAGTCGGCATAGGCGAGCTCCACGACCTTTCGGTCGATGGCCGGCAGGACATTGATCTCCTCCGCGACCTTCAGGAAATGGAAGGGGGCGAGCACCCCGCGCTCAGGATGGTTCCAGCGGACCAGAGCCTCGACACCGGTTATCTCGAGCGAACGCGCATCGAACTGCGGCTGATAGTAAACCGTGAACTGCCCTTCCTCGATCGCCTGGCGAATATCGTCGCCGATTCGTTTGGCCGTCAGAATTTGTGTCTGGATCTGCTCAGAAAAGGCTTCGACCCGGTCCCGGCCGAGGCTCTTTGCCCGGTAGAGCGCGATGTCGGCATTCATCAACAACTGCTTCGCATCGAAATCGTCATGCCCTTTCCAGGCAATGCCGATACTCGCGCCCAGGCGGCAGAGCTGGCCCTCGTAGGGAATGGGGCGACGGAAGGCGTGCACGATACGCTCGGCAAGCTCGGAGAGCTGCGGCAGGTTGCGACCGCGGCGGCAGAGAATGACGAATTCGTCGCCGCCGATGCGGGCAATGAAATCGTCATGTCGAGCGTGCGCGCGAAGGATGGCAGCGGCATGGGTCAGCATGGCATCACCAGCCTGGTGCCCAAGCGTGTCGTTGATCTGTTTGAAACGATCGAGGTCGATATGCAGGATGGCGTTGACCGCGACGTTTTCCGCCAGCATCTGGTCAAGGTAGCGCCGGTTGGGCAGATCCGTCAGGTAGTCGTGCAGGGCGTTGTATTCGATCCTTATCCGCGCCAGCTCGAGCTCGCGGTTGCGCGCTTCGGCGGAAGCCTGGGCCTGGCGCAAGTCCTCCTGCAAAGCGATGTCTTCGGTGACGTCCCAGTTCGCCCCGATGAGCTTTCGCGTTCCGAGATGATCGATATAGGTCGCCGCATTGGAGCGGATATGCCGGATCGTGCCGTCCGGGCGCACGATCCGAAAGGCATTGCTGTAAGGCTTGCCGGAAGTGATGCCTTCGTTGGTCCGAGCGATGACCTTGTCGCGGTCGTCGGGATGCAGCGTGTTCTCCCAGGCTTCGGAGCTTGGCGGCCCATCACTTGGGTCGAGGCCGTAGATCTCGAACATGCGCTCGTCCCAGTCGTCCCTCTGGGCGTCGAGGTTGAAGTCGAACACGCCGATCTTCGAAACGCCGAGAGCGAGCCTCAGGCGGCGAGAGACCTCTTCGAGACGGGCCTCCGCCTCCTTGCGCGCCGTGATGTCCGTGTCCGTCCCGATGATGCGAGAGGGTCTGCCATCCGGCCAATAGGCAACGGACGCGCCACGGCTCTCGATCCAGACCCAATGCCCGTCCGCATGGCGCTCGCGGTACTCGAAGGTGTTGAACACAGCCTCGCCGGAATCCTGCCGCTCGATTGCGGCACGCACATGCGCGTGGTCGTCGGGGTGGACGTTCTGGATCCAGGTCTCAAGACTACCGTCGACTTCGGCATCGTCGGGCAGGCCACGAAGCCGCTTCCAGGTGGTGGAGTAAAACAGGTTCCCGGTTTCGAAGTCGTGATCCCACACGCCTTCAAGTGCGCTGTCGAGCGCATATTTCCAGCGGGTTTCGTCGTTGCGCAGACCGGCGATTTCGTCGACGAGCTCATGGGCGGGGAGCATCAACAGGAGAAAGGCGTCCTGGTCGGCAAAAAGCACGGGTGACCAGGAGACAAGCATCGGCAGCGGACCGGAGAGGCTTTCGAAACGGAGCGTCGTGGACGCGGTCGTCGTGGGCGCCAAGGTGTTCCGCGCCGGCAACAGCGGCCGGTCCTCATCCAGCACGAGATCTGCGAGAAGGGCTTTGCGGAGCGAAGCGGGTGTCCTTAGCAGCAGTTCGCCGGCGCGCGCGTTGGTCGTTATGATCCGTCCCAGATCATTGGCAATGATTGCTCCGGCCGGCAAGCGCTCCAGAGCGGCCTGCGTGAGAACATCCGAATTCGCTGGCGCACCACGCGCACCTTTGGTGAGACCTTCGTTGACGGCCACTTATCCCATGTCCAGCGTTTGCGGCCGCATTTCCAAGGCACGGGAGCCGGAAATCAGGCTGCAAATCAAGATTCGACAGCGCTCAACGCCCTTTGACGACGAGTCACGTTGCCATGCCGACCGATGATGACCGCGGACAATGAACGTCGGATTAATGGGAAGTCGCAGCAGCCGTCAACCGGGGCGGCGAAGCATCAGGGCTTCAGGCGGCTCAGGAACTGAGCGAACACCATCGTTCCCTCCGGCCAGGGGCCATGCCCGGACTCGGTGTTGATATGGCCCGATTCGCCGGCGTCGACGAGCAGCGAACCCCAGGCCTTGGCGATATCGTCTGCGTGTTCGTAGGAACCGAAAGGATCGTTGCGGCTTGCAACCATCAGCGACGGGAACGGCAGGGGATCACGCGGATAGGGGCCGAATGTCATCAGATGCTTCGGGCGGATCGTCGGATTGGCCACATCCGGAGGTGCTACCAGGAAGGCGCCAGCGATCGGCTTGTTGAAGTGGGGCAGGGCGTGCACCGCAGTCGCGACGCCAAGCGAATGGGCGACGATGACGACCGGCTTTTCCGCCGCATTGACCTCTTCGATCATGCGCGCCACCCAATCTTCACGCACGGGCTTTGCCCACTCCGCCTGCTCGACGCGGCGCGCGGTGGACATCTTGCGCTCCCAGCGGGTCTGCCAGTGCTCCGGTCCGGAGTTGGTGTAGCCAGGGACAATGAGGATATGGGCGTCGGATACTTTCATAGTGGCCGCGATGTGGCGCTGAAAGCGGCCGAAGTCAAGACCTGCAACGCCGTGCGCTATTTGAGAGGCGCCATGGTCGCAGCAGCACCTCGAAGGACTGGATGTTTTCATCCCTGGATCGGTGACGACCTGGAGAAACAGGCAGCAGGCGACAGCGCCTTCATTTTCTGTATAATCGCCATGACGGTCGCGGTTGGTGCGACTTTGTTTCGTCGCATCTCTGTTCCGCGGCCGCTCTAGTTCGTTGAGGAGTGAGCCATGACAACATTCCATGTTCTGTCGGGGGCGGATGCGAGTGTCGCCCACCCCGGGATAAAGAAGATTGGTGTCTCGGATGTGTTCGACGCCTTGCGTCTCGGATTTGAAGATTTTCGCGAAAAGCCGTCGCACTACGTCTTTCTATGCCTGATCTACCCGATTGCCGGCGCCGTGCTGATTACCTGGAGTGCAGGCGCAAACATGCTGCCGCTGCTTTATCCCTTGGTCTCGGGCTTTGCCCTGATCGGCCCTGTCGCGGCGATCGGTCTTTACGAAATCAGTCGACGGCGTGAACTCGGCATGGACTATTCATGGCCGCATGCGCTTCGCCTGCATCGCTCTCCAGCCTTGCCATCGATCATGGCCGTTGCCGCCATGCTCTTCGTGGTCTTCATTGTTTGGCTGTTGGTCGCCCAGGCGCTCTACGTACAAATCTTCGGGGCCGAACCGCCGGCTTCGATCGCTGCCTTCTGGAATGGCATCATCGGTACCGAACAGGGCTGGAACCTGATCCTCGTCGGCAACGCCGTCGGCTTCGTCTTCGCCGTCATCGTGCTCGCGACAACGGTCGTATCCTTCCCATTGCTGATCGATCGCGATGTCGGCGCCGTCGCGGCGGTGGAAACGTCGATCCGCGCGACCCTCGTCAATCCGGTACCCGTCGCGCTCTGGGGCTTCATCATCGCGGCTGGTCTGGTGATCGGCTCGATCCCGGTCTTCGTCGGTCTTGCCGTCATCATGCCGATCTTCGGCCACGCCACATGGCATATCTATCGCAAGATGGTGGAGCCAGGTCCGCGCGCCGGTTCACGATAGGCGAGTCACGGCGCAACCTATCAACGCGAAAAGCGCCGCAGGTCAATCGACTTGCGGCGCTTTCAAGCGTGAGCGAAGACCGGTCTTACGGCCTAGCTCACTTCATTGTTTCATCGAAACAATGAAGTGATCTAGGTCTTTGAAATTACGCAACTCCGGACGGAAAACCGTTTCGCACTTTTCCTGGAATTGCTTGTCTTATGACATTGGCTGCCGAACAGGTCAGAACGGAACCGCTGCGGGAGGGTCGCCGCCCTCCCGCAGCGGCGAGGGTCGGATCGTTGGAATTGCGGACCTTTTGATGGGTCGAGCTAGAGTCGGATCGCCCTCGTCTTTCCCTTGAGGCCTGAACGGATACCCGGAGTTCGGCTCCGGATGACAAGCACAGGACAAGCGAAAGATGATGAACGATAGCATCGGGGTCGACATCTCGAAAGACCATCTCGACGTCCACAGGCTGAGCGACGGTGTGAGCCGGCGCTTCGCCAACGACAGCCGTGGCCATAGGACATTGATCGGCTGGTTGGAGCGGCCTGAGCTGCGTATCGTCTACGAGCCGACAGGTCCCTATCATCGGGCCCTTGAGCACAGGCTGGCAGAGGCGGGCTTCGCGCTGGTCAAGGTCAATCCGCGTCAGGCGCGGCGATTTGCCGAGGCCACCGGCAGGCTCGCCAAGACCGACCGGCTGGATGCTGCGATGCTCGCCCGCATGGGGGCGTTGCTCGAACTTCAGGCGCGGCCGGCGCGAGGCCCGACCCTCAACGATCTCAAGGACCTGCGCATGGCCCGCGAGGCATTGGTGAAGAACCGAACGGCGGCCAGGAACAGGGCGAAAAACCTGACCTTGCCGATCCTCA
>NZ_JBWKZT010000024.1:0-59994 GCF_059424735.1 Ensifer sp. GW101-20A05
GAGTGGCTGTTGGACGTTAACGGTTTGTCGCTTCGCCATCGCGCTTTTAACGGCCTCGTTTCGAAGTGCTTTGTACAAATAAGAAATGCGTTAGAAATTGCTCCGTTGCAAGCGTGTTTTATTATGTGAATGGAAGGCCGCCAGAACCGAAACAGCATGAAGGATGACCAATCTCCCGCAAGTGTCCACGAAAACGCGCCAGCGGCCTTCAATGGAGGAAATGCCGCAGCAATCATCGCGTGAATTCGCTAAAGGTCAGCGCAGATCAACACGACCCGCAGCTATCTGCGCGATCTTAGGCGAAAGGCTCAACTCAGGATCGACTGTTCCACGGGTCTTGCGAAAGACCGAACCGAAATCGTAAGCTGGGATTCTGACTTGTCAGATTTTGCCTTTTTTTCCGGCGCACGCTCTCCGGCGCTACGATGTTTGATTTCGATGCGGCCCTTCGCTGGATGAAGTTCGATCCCGGTCGGACTCTCTCAAGGCGTCCTGACAACGAGTTGCCCTTTCTTGGGGAGCAAGCGGAAGCAGGGCCGGAACTTCTCCTCGAGACCTGCGTCTACATCGATGGTTTGCAAGGGCGGGCGCCGGAAGTTGTTGGAGACCTGCTCGAACTCCGTCACAGCAACCATTCCACGATCGCCATCCAGGAGTTGATGCACACGGTGGGCGTACTCGATCGAGCACACCCGAGTACGAAACCTGCCATTCAACAGATCAGGACGACGATTGCCATGCGGCCCCATCGCGTGTTCAGACCCGATGCGGATGTCCTCGGACGCGCCGCATTGCTGTCAGGCATGTTGGGTCGCCTCCAGGGCTATCAGCGCGATGCTCGCTTGCGAGCGCTGCACGACTGCGTCTTGTTTCTGCAGGCCCAAAAGCTCGGGCTTACCGTGCTTACCGCCAATGTGAGCGAATTCGACTATCTGCTCCAACTCATGCCAGGCGGAAGGGTCATCTTCTATAGGTCGGGCAATTAGTCTGAGCTGTAGGCTCAGTTGATCGAAGCGACTGCAGTTTCGACGGTATCCGCTCGGTGTTCGACCGACTCTGCCATACGCGGCAGAGGAAGGGGATACCAACCAAGAACCGTAAACGTCCGTGCCAGATCGAAAACGATCTCCGGATTGACGTGCTTCTCGTCGAGCAACGCGATCTGAAGGCCGCGTCTAATTGCGCCGCTATCATGCACGCCCCAGCTGAATCTCAGTTGACGTGGAAACGGCCCAGCGCTGTTCTCATATATCTCAATTCAACGCCAACTCTCAAATTACGTGCGAGGCTAACTATCTGATATCGTTCAAATGAAATTCTCACGATAGGCCCGCCGCCAGCATCGTGATTGGACAGCGCAATTGACAGGGATCACTCTATTGCTGGGGTCTGCTTTCGCAACGTCGTTTGATTGGAGGCGACAATGAAGCATCACACCTTGGAACAACTGCAGACCGTCGCACAGGTTGAGCCCTGTTTCGATCCAGACGGTATGACGTGCCGGCAGCGGCTGGAGCGCTGGGCCGAGCTTCTGGAACTAATCAGGTACAGACACCTGGACACGCTTCATGAAACCGAATTCCAGGTTATGGATGAGCGAAATGCCCTGCGCTGCGACTATTCGCCGATAACGATCGCATTTAGGGATCCGGTGCTCCGTGCTGCAGGTATGGAAACGGACACCTATGGCGAGGCGAAGCGCTTCTTCGAAATCAGCGATGACGAACTGCATGACGTTGTCTGCTACTGCCGCTTTGGCACGACGGTAAGTGCGGCGGTGGCAGCCCGCCAGGTTCGCTCGTTACTCGCCGACAAGCCGAAAGGCTTCTGGGCGTCGGTAGCAGGGTTCTTCATCGGCCGACAACCCAAGGAGCAGCCATCCTAGGATTAGGTTTCCGTACTTCGCCCGCGGACGGAGGGGGAAAGGTTGCTCAGATCATGCCGGCAACTATGATCTTCTTGCGTCCTGCGGGGATCCGCCTAGCTCTGCCGCAGGGATCGACGAACGCGAGCAGCGCCCGGCGGGCGCCACGGGGCTTCCATGCCATCGCGAGATCCCAGGTGAGATCGTTTAGCATTCCCGTGAGCGGCACCATCACCACACCGTCCACCCGCATCGAGCGCGCCCCTTCTGGCTCAAGATCGTGTGCATCAAGCGCCCGTCAGCCGACCGTGTAGCGATGGTCCTTGAACATGGGGGAAGAGTACAAAGCACCCTTTTAACAGTTCAGCCAGATCGACAGGGTGGGCGGCGGTGACGAACAGCGTCCATTCGTGGGGATCACGCTAGCGACCGTGCTCCCGCGACCATAGAAACTCACCTTTCCCGGCCGAGTTGGTATGCGGTCCGCACCGATCAATTGACGAACTTGACGACGACGCCGAACTTGACCATCCCTGCGAGTTCTTCGGCATCCCAGTTCGTCAGGCGGACGCAGCCATGCGACGCTCCCTGTCGATGAGGTCGGGGTCGGGAGTTCCGTGGATCCCATAGGTCGGTTCGGTTAAATCGATCCACACGCTGCCGACCGGGCCATTCGGTCCCTTGGGGATGATAAGAACCTTGTTGTTCTTGCCCTGCTTAAAGTTCACATTCGGATCGTACCTATAGACGGGCATCCGGGCGACGCCCTTGACCTTGTCCGTACCGTAGGGCGATGGATTATCCTTGCTTCCAACCGTCGCGGGATAAGCCGCCAGCAGCTTTCCTGCCTCTTCATAGGCGAGCACCTGTCCGATTTTTCTACTCACCTCGATCCGCTTGACATTCCCCTGTCTTGGCGGGCCCGTCCCCACAACCTGAACCGTCTTGCCGGGTGCAAAGTCGGCGCCGGCATTAAGCGCTTTCAGCAAGTGATGCGGTGTTGATGGCTACCGGCCGAAGCCCCTGGGCAGCGACGATGCCGGACGAGAGAAACAATGCCAACATTGCGATCGGAGCGATAGTGTTCGTACACGATCGAATAATCTTCGGTGCAAGTTGTTCCACACAAAGAGTTGGGACAACCTCGTGCGGGTTGTCAACCGCCGTGGGTAGGGCTGGATCGTTGAGCGGCTCCGACGCGCCGTTCATCGTATGGTCCGCCCGCCGCAACAGATGTACAGCTATAGCCCAGTCGGCCCAAAGCCGTGATTTTGGCCGACTTGGGCTTACACCGCGAAGCCGCTCCTGGCCGTAGGCTGAGAACCGCACTCACAGCGGACCGTTAGCGCGAAACCGGGGTCAGGGTCAGCACCTCGCTGTTGGTCTTGCACGAACCCGGTACGCCGTTGATGCAGCCCTTCGTGGTCTGCTTGATCGTCAGCGTAGAGCCATCGCCCGACGGACCGATCGTATAGGTGCCGCTGCCGGCGCCGGAAAAGCCGCCCCCCGCAAGCACATATTTCACAGTCCCGCCGGAGCGCGACGTTGGCGTGTAGACGAAATCCGCGGTGCCACCGGGGAACTTGCCGACGACCTTGAACGCCTCGTTCAACTTCGCCACGGTTCCGCTCACCTTGATCCGGGCGCCGCCGCCGGTGACCGTCCACGGGCCGGGACAAAGCTTGTCCAGCACATGTTCGGCAATCCGGGCAGCCTCGTCCAGATACGCATCGTCGTCTGAAAAGCCGGTGAAGCTGTCGACAAGGTCACCGCCAGGGTTGGTTCTTGTCTCTATGGTCCAGTCGGCTTTTCCGGCGCCGAATGTGATGCGGCCGCCAATCAAAAAGTCTGGTGCGATAGTACCCAGCTTCTTGATCGCCGTGGCCGGATCGGCATATTTCGACTGCTGAAACTTCTGTTCCTTGATCACCTCGTCGATCCGCCGCCATTCGACGACCTTTCCCGCGCACCATGCAAACTCCCCGCCGTCGCCCAGCGTGGTGACGAGGTGGTGCAAGATAACCTCGCCCAGACCATTGCCAGCAGACTCCCGACCGGGATAGTTGTCATCGGTGATTGTGCCGACCGCCAGCGCCACATCGGCTTGCTGCGCTGATGCGATCGCCGATGACAGCAAGACAAGCAAAAGCGCACAAAGCACCGGCACGAAATGCGACGCTAATGACCGAACCTGCACCTTGATGCGCCCCCGCTCACGGACCGTGCCGTTACACTGCCTCTCTAACCAGGGGTCTGTCCAACGAAATCTCGGGTGAGGTCCAGGCCATCCGATCGGGCAAATGAGTCCGCTGAACAAGGGTGAGGAAGGGACTGCAATGCCTGGATTTCCGGCGTTTCCGGTGATCCAGGGCGGCTGACATACGGCGTTTCCGACTCCAGATCCATCATGATTGATACCTGATCCTGCAGCGCAGCCGGTTGGTCGCGCCGATCAAACGGCAGGATGCGTCGAGCGCGTCGAGCGCGTCATGCTCTCGATGCACCGCTTGGCTGTCAGAAGCCGCCCTTCTATGGTTGTCGATCATCGGACCACAGTCTCCAGGGGCCTTGCCGAAATTACGACAATCCGTTCTTTCCGGAAAAAGGAGTATCAAAATGACGTCGACCGTCACCGCTGCGGCGGTTTCGAAGATTTCGGCGCCTACCAGGATGCCGCCGTGCGTGAGCCGGTGATCATCACCAAGAATGGCCGGCCGCGCATCGTGCTGCTTGCCTATGAGGATTATCTGCGGCTGTCGCGGCGCGACCGTCGCGTCGAGGCGACGGCGGACCTGCGCGGCGCCGATCGCGCCGCCGTCGAAAAGTCCGAAATGGAGCCGGGCCTTGATCATCTCAATGCCGAACTGCTGACGAACAAGCATCCTGCCGACTGATATCTCGGATCATTGCGTTTGCGGTTCCCTGGTGCAGTGGATGCCATGTCACGCCGCCTCGATGTCTGTGCGGGAGAAATCATCGCCTTTGTACAACAGCGGTTCATTGCGTGTCTTGGCCAGCGCATAGGAGAAGCAGTCCCCGTAGTTCAGGCAGGCCGGATGTCGGCCCTTGCCATAGCTGCGCCAGGCTCGCCTTGCCACCGCGATCTGTTCCGCGTCGACGGCGACGATTTCGACACCCGCCTTGTAAAGCCACAGATCGAGCTCTGCGGCACCTGCCTCGCCGAGGCGCGCCTCGATGACGATGGCGAGTTCAAGGATTGTCGCCGCGGAAATGAAGCGCCGTGGCGCGTCGACGACCTTTTGTTCGTAGGTTTCTGCTTCGGGCTCATTGAATGCGATCGCGACGATGGCGGACGTGTCGATGACCATTAGCTGGGGAGCCCGTTTTCGTCATACCCCAAGATCTCGTCGGCAGAGCGGTTGTCGACAATCGGCAGCTTGGCCCAACGCTTACGGCTGGCGGCCAGTTCCTCGAGAAGGACATCGCGACTTGCGGCATTTGCGAGGCGCCGCAGCCGTTCCTCCAGTGCGCGGCGGGTCGCCATGGTAATGGTTTCACCGGTCTTCTCGGCCAGTGCCTTGGCAAGGCGTTCCGTCTCTAGATCTTTGATGCTCAGTGCCATTCTCTGGTTCCTTGGTGCCTAATCGTCTATATTCTACCTCGCTCCGGCTGGGACACAAGCGCCAGGACATCGTATCTGGCCGAACCTTCCGGACTTTCGCGCGCAAGACTTTGGCTCTTAATCGGCTGTGATTGCCCCGAACGCAGTCGTCTGCGACTCTAAATCGATCCCTATCGATACTTAAAAGTTTTCGCTCGGGCCAATGCTGATGGCGCTGATGCGCTCAAACGCGCCTGCCGGCAGCAAAGTTGAGAAACACGCCTCCTAAGATGAAGCACCACAGAAATGATCGTGCCGTCGGAACCACGCCAGGTTGACAGTCCTTCGAGATGAATTCAGCCTTGTCCGGGGCGCGAAAGCGTCTAATTGTTCACGCGTAGAGGCAAGCCATGTCCGCCGTTGGGGCGGCACGGCAAATGATCGAAGGAAGACACTATGGCGACTGGTACCGTGAAATGGTTCAACGCGACGAAGGGGTTTGGCTTCATCCAGCCGGATGGCGGCGGCGCTGATGTCTTCGTCCACATTTCTGCGGTCGAGCGGGCTGGGCTGCGAGAGCTGAAAGATGGTCAGAAGATCACATACGAACTGGTTTCGGACCGCAAGTCAGGCAAGATGTCGGCGGACAATTTGCAGGCCTAGGCCGATTTCGCACGGCGATCTTTTGGGGAGGGCCGGGATTGCTCGGGCTTTTTCGCTTGCAGTAACGTCTGACAGAAACCACACCGCCCGGCGTGATGGCTTGGACTTACTGCGCGGTAACGCCATTATCCATTTATTGGAGCAACCACGCCTCCTGAAGCGCTTCGGTCCAACGGGCAGCGCTCCTCGTGCTCCGCTGGCGGTCACTCACGCTAGGGTGGCCCACCTCCTTCTACGCCAGACATTTTTCGTTGCGCCAAACTGTGAGGTCTAATGAACCATCGCGATTCTGCCCTTGTTGTTGATCATCATTGTCCTCATGCAAACAGAATCTCGGGAGCGATGATGAAAACGGACGACCGCGAACTCATCGTCGTGATGAAACGCTATTTTGCGGTGAAGGCCGAATTGGCCACACTTACGGCGGAGTTGGAAGCGGAGCGAAAGGCGGCCGGTGCGCAAATTGGCGTGTTCTACGATCCGCGACAAAATGCCGAGCGCGCCGCCGACCTCCAACGCTCGCATCACTTGAAGGCAGAGATGGCGTCGCTTATGCAGCGGGCCGAAGCCTGGGGAAGGGCGGTGCAGTAGCCGCTGACCTGCGCGATAGATCGGAGGCGGGAGGTGAGCCAGAAGAGCGTGAGCGCACGGCGATCGATGTTCCCCCACTGATCGATGCGCCGAAAGACCGGACCGTTCCTGAGACCGGCCTGCTCCAACCATCCTTTTAAAGCCAGCACGGGCCGACCGATCAGAAACACCTGGTCGTCATCATCGTTCGTGGTCGTCTTGGTGCGACCGAGACGGATCGACAGGCAGGGGAGGGGAGCCAGGATCTGCCGGATCGGTCTGCACGGGATCCCCATCTGTCAGGTCCTCGACACGAAGCGCGGCCACTTCCGACCGGCGACGGCCGCCGGAGGCGAAAGCGGTCAGAAGCAGTGCCCTATAGCGCAGATTGACGGGGCGCTCGCCGGCTGCAGGCCTGCAGCAGCTTTGCCAGGATATCGCCGGTCACCGCTTGTCTGCTCTTGCGTTGACGCGGCCGAGCGCTGGCTGCGGACCGCAAACCGTGGCGCCGACTTGAGCGAGGAACCATCGAAGGCGCCTGTCAGGCCGCGCCAACGGGTAAGGATCGACCAGCTCGTCAACCGGCGCCGCACGGTCTCGGGGGCATGCGGCCCGTCGGCGCTCAACAGAGGTTGGGAACGCAAGCCAACTTCCACCTCCGCCGGCATGCCATGGCTTGGATCTTCCGCGCACTTGTCCGGGTCCCAGAGATGGTGGGCGACGAACTTAAGTAGCAGGCTCTCCGGCGCCGACCAGGGGAGGGGGCTGCCCGTGGCGACGTCGTCGTCCGTCAACAGGGCAGCGAGTTGGTCGCGACGGTCGAACGGCAGGATGGCATCAAGCGCGTCGAGTTGCTCGGCTCGATGCAGTATCGAGCCGGCAGTAACGTCGATCGATTTGCGGCGTCCGCCACCTTACCTGTCCCGCCACGGGTTTATGATTACCAAACCGACATCCTCGAAATCCGGAACATTCCGAGTTGCCAGCGCGGCGCCACGCGAAAGGGCGATGGCGGCGATCTGGGCGTCGAACTGACTGATCGGGCGACCCGCTTTGCGCCGCTCAGTTGCAATCATCCCATAAACGTCTGCGGCCTCCCGATCGAACGGCAGCACGCGACCGGCGAGGTCTTGCGCAAAGATCGGCAAGATTGCCGCTTCAAGGTCGCGCCGGCGGCGACCATCGGGAAGCAGGCGTAGACCATATAGGATTTCGGCTTCAGTGATCGTGGTCGTGAAGATGGCGGCGGGAGGCTGTTCCGCAAGCCAATCGACAACCGCGGGCTCGGGAGCCGGTAACAGCAGCTCAGATATGATATTTGTGTCGAGAACGATCATATTGCAGAGAAATCCGGAGCGTCACGGATCGGTTCGCGCGCGGGAATTTGCAGCTCGACGCCGCCAAGCGGCTGCAAGCGCGCGCGGATCGCGCCAGCGAGGTTTCCCGCCGTTGTCTCCTGCTGCGCCAACACCATTTTCAGGATATCACGGGCCTCGTCTTCCATCGATCGGCCATGGGTCGCTGCGCGGACTCGCAGCCTCTGTTTCAATCGATCGTCGATGTTGCGAATGGTCATGCTGGCCATGTAAATCGCCTCCAGTCATCATTGATTGCATATAGTGCAATGATGGCATTTTTTCAATTGGAGCCACAGTTTCCGCGGCCGGAGTAGGCAAAACGTCGAGCGAAACATGGCTGTTACCCGGGACCTCGCGGTAGGGTTGGGTACAGATCGACCCAGGTCGGGACCGTTCCTGGTCGCCGACAATGAGTTGCCACTGTTCGAGGGGCGTGGCGGTAACTCGGCCGGATCTATCTCATGATAGCTGCTTCTACACCGATGGTGCACAGACGGCGGCGCCCGGATCTTCTCGGAAACCTGCTTGAGCCCCGCCACAGAAACTGTCCACCATCGAGAAGCGCATGCCTCAAGCGGGGGTCCACACGAACGGTCCGACTTTGTCGGCCGCACGTCAGAAGAAGCCAATGTGCTCTCCTCTCAGGATCGGCCGCATACTGCACGGGTTGCCACTGTCGCGTCCGGTTCCGCCAGGAACGACAATGCGAAAACCGGGACGGACATCGTCTACCCAACCTGCCGGTCGGGGCTTCCGCTCGCTCTCAACAGGGCCATCAGCATAGGGCCAAGTGAAAATTCGCCGCGTCGCGCCTTTGACGTCAGATCGCGCAAGTAACCTCCGGCCGAGTTAATGTGTCCTGCCCGCTCGAGCAAACACGCCATGGCAACCGCCGCATTTTCAGGTCCCATCACTTCGCAAGCATCCTGGTAAGCGCTCGGGCTCACCCCCAGCATCGAACGCACCACCACGGCCGCCGCCATCAAGTCGCGCCAGCTCGATATGGTCCCGCCTTGTCCGTACATCGTGATCTCAGGGCAGGCCCGCATCACCATACTCAACGGGAATGCCTTCAGCGGCTCCCTCAGTGGCGGCTTTTCTGGCTCAGCCTTCGCCCCCAGCTCGTTTCTAGAGCTAGGTTCAAGTTCATTGGTGGATTCGGTATTTGAATTCTGTATGTGACGCTCAATATGAGCATCATTGCTGCTCATATTTTCAGAAATATCCAAAACATCCAACTGATTGACTATCTCTGCGCAGAGAAGATCCATCTCTTCGAGGATCGATGCCAGGTCGTGGATCGTCGGAGATCGCGGTATCCGGGCTACGAGCGCCAGGTACACGCCTTCAATCTTGCCCCAATCGCCGCTCGCGCCTTCTTCGATCGCTGCCGAGATGAGCTTACGGGCATCGCGTCGGCGAATGGTGAGCGCCTCTTTGGTCCGGCGAAACAGTGCGCGTTCTGCCGCCATCTGCTGGGCCATCTGCGCGAGCTCCTCCGATCGGGCAAGGAGCGGGGAAAGATCGAACCCGAACGCATCCTCGATGTCGCCAGCCCTGTCCTTGCGGACATAACGCTTCCCATTTGCACTGTCTTTGCGAACAATCAGGCCAGCGTCAACGAGCGTCGCCAAGTGTCGCCGCAACGTGGCGCTGGCGATACCGTGCGCACGGACCGACAACTGAGCATTCGACGGAAAGACGATGAGAGACGCTCCCTGGCGCAGATCGGTCTCAGGATAGAAGCTCAAGAGCGCGTCAAGCACGGCAAGTGCACGATCCTGTAGCCCGAGAAGCGTCCTGGCTTCGCAGGCGTCACGAAACACTTTCCATTTGTCAGCCGTCTTGTCCGAACTGATCTCGGTGGATGCCATCTGCCGTCTTACCAGCGCAAGCGTCATCGGCCGCCGCCCGAAGGGCGTCGTCACACTTCCACTCTGCATTTCCTTCACCTCTCAAAAGGCAAAAGAAGTCCGCTCACCAAATTCGGTGCCAATCACTCTTGACGGGGATTCGTGGAAATGCGATTCTCAGATTGTCCAGATATGAGAGAGGCTTCCACTACGGCAACGTTTGGGGGCCTTTTTCTTTTGCGGTGTTCCTTTCCGTATTCCCTTGTCGAATGAGACCCTCTGACAGTGTCAGGGTTCTAATTTTCACGCTCGCGAGAGAAGCGTTCAATGAGGGCTGGCAACTCCTTCCCGACGAACTTCACGAACTCAAGTCCGAGAGGGCCGTCCGCCGAGATTCGAAGCTCCTTGGGCGACATCTTCCAGGCACCCAGTTTCATGCCATCGCTGGCCGCTAGTTCATTGCGGTCCTCTCGCGGCTGGGTCGACGGCTTTATCGCTTCGAAAGCCCGCTGGAATCGTTGATCCGACACCGATACACCGTCACCCGCATCCGTGAGCACCTGCCGAACCACAGCTAGAGAACCTGGATTGCTTGCAATGGTTTTCGCGAACTCTATCCAGCGCGGCCGCCCCACCTTGGGAGCCCGCCCGATCGCTTCGATCACATCGGCAGGTATTGATCGATAGACGCCGCGCATACGAGCGAGCTCTGCATCCGCAATCGACAGTGCCGCATAGATGTTCCGCGCTTTGATTCCGGCATCATCCATTCGCGATGCAAACAGCGTCCGCTCGATCCAGGTCAGGTCCTGCCGGCTGGCATTCTCGATGCCTTGCGCGACGACCAGATCCAGGTCGGAGATCTCAACCTCGAGCGCACGAACGGCGCGCCCAAGCTCCCTGGCAGCACGCCAGCGCCTGTGGCCATAGACAATCTGATAGCGCCCGGAGGACGACGGGTGGCGCCGAACCTGAATAGGAACCTTTTGCCCTTCGGACTCGATCGAACCCTTGAACGTCTCAAAATCGCCGGCGTCGTCGTCCGGCAGCCGGTCGGGATAGGGGGAAGGGTCGATGAACGCGGGATCCAGATCAAGGATCGCCCCCCCGCCTGTCTCGACGATCGCCCTCAAACGGTCCCGTTCAGCCCTGATGTCATCGATAGCACGATGTGCTGCACCGACGACGCCCGCGCCGACACGCGGCGACGGGGCAGGAGGTGGCACAGGGTGCGGGTCGTCTGCGAGCTTGCTCTCCAGTTCTTGAGACAGCAAACCGAAGCTCGCGACAATCGACTTGCGAGAAGACTTGCTCATGGCCGCCCCCAGCTATCGTTGACAAGGCGGATGATCGCCTCATTGACCGCATCGACGGCTTCGCGGGCGCGCTTATGGGTATCACGCCCAATCTGGCCCATTTCGAGCTCGTAGATCGAACGCTTTGCCAAGCCGGCCGCTTCAACCGCTGTGCTTTCGATGGCAGTGGGCAGGAGGACGTCTGTCCCGAACATATGCCGTAGCATCGCAACGACTTGCGACTGAGGGGCATCGTTTGGGTCATGCCGCGTCACGAGATATCGGATGAAGTCCTGGTCGAGTTGGGCACCGTTCTCATTCAAAACGCTGATCAGATCGCCCATCATCAGGAGGAACTGGCTCATGGACGCCACATCCAGCATGGCGGGGTGAACGGTGATGACCATGCTTGTAGCAGCGTAGATTGCGCTGAGCGTCAGGAAGCCAAGGGACGGCGGCGTATCGAGAAGGACGATGTCGTAGTCTTCTTCGACATCCGCCAGGGCAAGCTTCAGACGCTCGAAGAAGATTGCACCGGAGCTCGACTTATGCGCCAGGACACGAGGGGTCTCGTGCTCGTACTCCATGACTTCGAGGTTGCCGGGAACGAGATCGACGCCATCAAAGTAGGTCTTGCGGATGATGTCCCTGATCGGCCGCCGCTCAGCGTCGTCGTAGCGAAGCGCCGCGTAGATCGTTTCGTTGGCGCCGACATCGATTTCCGGCTGTGCGCCGAACATTGCAGAGAGCGATGCCTGGGGATCGAGGTCGAGTGCGAGAACGCGATAGCCTTGCAAAGCGAGATAGTGCGCAAGATGAACACAGGTCGTCGTCTTGGCGCTTCCGCCCTTGAAGTTCGCGATCGCGAGGACCTGCAAGTGCTCGCCCGGGCGTCGGCGAGGCAGAAAGCGCAGGGCCTCGGCAGGCTTCTGCTTGGCAAACAGCTCCCGAAGCTCGTTGATCTGGGCGAGGGTATAGACCCTGTGATTGTTCTCAAGGCGGCTTGGCGTCGGCCCGCGACCCTCGGATGACATCAGCTTCAGGGTCGAATCCGGTATGGATGTCAGCTTCGAAACTTCGTTGGTGAGAAATGACCTCAAGGTCTTCTCGGATTTCGGCGGGTACATGCGGGTCCGCAGCTGCTGCAGCTGGCTCGACAAAAGACCGGCGTGCCGCAAGATCTTGGCGGCAGCGTCTTCCTTGAGTTGAACGTCAGTTTCTGCGCGTCTAGCTATCGCCATTTTTCCCTCTTGGCGGCCTAAAGCCGGTTTACCGACCATTGCCCGCCAAGAGGTAGAACACGATTCTCCCGAACCGTCCAGAATTATAGGGTTAACAAAGCCTTAACGCTCAACGCGAGCCCTCAGCGTTGAAAACCGGCCTACTCCCTGAAATTGCAGTCTTTTTTGCTGAATGCAATCTAGGCCACCCGATGAGTTTACGCACACTTTTGCTCACCTGACCGACGTCGTTAGCGCGGCGATCTCCCACACATTGCACCCCACCCGCCCGAATCAGCGTCGGTGCATCAGCCACGACCGGCCACATTTCGACGTTCAAAATGCGCTGGCTATTCTCCGACGAGCCGCACATCCCTTCGGTCAGGGAAGATTTCTCTGCCCCTAGAATCGACGTGGCGAAATTTCAGGAGCATTTTTGCCCCTCGCGACGCGTCCTCAGTCGTAGCACTTCTCCTCCAATAAACGGAGGAGGACGACTGATGATGGTGATTGCCATTGAGAATGGCGGTTCGAGCGGCGCCCGGCACTTCCTCGACCAGATGTTTGCGCTCCGCGCGAAGGTCTTCGATGAACGCCTGGGTTGGCAGGTCGCCGCGCGCGATGGCCAGGAGCGCGACCAGTTCGACGATCTCCATCCCGTCTACATACTCGCTATCTCTGCAAAGAATGAAGTAGTCGGCTGTGCTCGCCTTCTCCCCGCCATGGGTCAGACGATGCTTTTGTCCGTGTTCCCGCAACTCGTCTCGGAGCAGGCGTTTCACCCGCACGCGCGGATGATCGAGAGCTCGCGCTTCTGCGTCGATACGACCACACAACGGAAGGGTCGCGGCGGTCTCCACCACGTTACCCGCCTCATGTTTGCCGGCATCCTCGAATGGTGCCTTTCGCGCGGATACACCGAGGTCGTCACGGTCACCGACATTGCCGTCGAGCGCATCCTTGGGCTTGCCGGGTGGTCGCTTCATCGGCTCGGACCGCCGCAAATGGTAGGCCAGACAACAGCCTTGGCTGGTGTTCTCTCGGTTGACGCAGGCATCTTCCAGCAAGTCAGGCCGGTTGGGTATGTCTCAACCTTCGATCGCCCCGCCGCACCGACCTCGTCGGTGTTGTCATGACGCATAGCCGCTCCCTTCCCCGCCTTGTCCGCAAGCTCGAGGAAGCCCTTGGTCCAGCAATTCGGGCTGCACTCGATGACCCGAGCGTCGTCGAGATCATGCTCAACGCGGACGGCAGCCTCTACGTGGAACGCCTCGGTCAATCGATCGCGCGCCTTGGAGAAATGGATACCGCCGCCGCCGAGATCGCAATCGGCAGCATAGCCCATGCGACAGGTACGGCGGTCGACGAACACAGACCAATCGTGTCGGCCGAGCTGCCGGTCAGTGGACACCGTTTCGAGGGGCTGCTGCCACCGATCGTCGCTGCACCATCCTTCTCCATACGCAAGCGCGCTTCGCGTCTCATTCCTCTCGAGCAGTATGTGGACGATGGCTTCATGACGGGGAAGCAGGCTCGTCTCCTAGCAAGGGCTGTTGCCGATCGGCTCAACATCCTCGTCTCAGGCGGGACCGGCTCCGGCAAAACGACACTGGCAAATGCGCTCATTTGCGAGATCGCGACGGTCGCACCGGATGACCGCCTCATCATCCTTGAGGACACGGTCGAAATACGTTGCGGCTCGCACAACGTCCTTTCGCTGCGCACCAGCGACGAGATCGACATGGCGCGCTTGCTGAAGAGCACACTCCGGCTGCGACCGGACCGGATCATCGTGGGCGAAGTCAGAGACGCGGCCGCCCTTTCTCTTCTCAAGGCATGGAACACGGGGCACCCCGGAGGCATCGCGACGGTGCACGCCAATTCCGCGCGTTCGGCACTTCGCAGGCTGGAGCAGCTGACCGCGGAGACAAGCCGGCAGCCAATGCAAGACGTCATCGCCGAAGCAGTCGATCTCGTCGTTTCGATCGAACGCACGGCGACCGGCCGGCGGCTCGGAGAGCCTATGCGCCTCATTGGACACGACGGGACTGCTTATCGACTGGAGCCTTATCAAGGAGGGGAACGGCATGCAGCGTGAAACACGAATCGCAATGGTAGCTCTCGCGGGACTGCTGACCTTCTTCAGCGGGGAACCGGTGTTCGCCGGCTCGGGCGGCGGTCTGCCCTGGGAGGGTCCACTCGAACAAATTCAGCAGTCGATTACAGGCCCTGTCGCCGGCTTCATCGCGCTTGCCGCGGTCGCCGTCGCAGGCGGTATGCTGATCTTCGGCGGCGAGCTCAACGATTTCGCCAGGCGATTGTTTTACATCGTGCTCGTCGCCGGTCTCCTGCTCGGCGCGACACAGATCGTCCAGCTGTTCGGCGCAACCGGCGCATCGATCGGCGACCATTCGCTCAACGTCTTCCACACCGAAACGAGGGGAGGCGCGGGCAATGCCTGAGGTCTTCTGCCTACTCGAGCGAAACCGTATCCATCGTGCCCTCTCTCGCCCAAACTTGCTCTTGGGCGCCGATCGCGAGCTCGTCCTCGTCACGGGGCTTGCGGCGGTCATCCTGATCTTCGTCGTCCTGACCGTCTATTCGGCCCTGATCGGCCTTACCCTCTGGATCCTGGCGATCGGCGTCTTGAGGCGGATGGCTAAAGCAGATCCCCTCATGCGCAAGGTCTACATCCGCCACATGCGCTATCGGCGGACCTATCGCCCGACCGCGACGCCATGGCGGAAGGGCTGACGGTGTCGCGATGGTCAATCTAGCGCGCTTCCGCTCGACCGAACCCTCCTTTGCCGATCTCGTGCCCTATGCCGCACTTGTCGACAATGGGGTCATCCTTTTGAAAGACGGCTCACTGATGGCAGGGTGGTACTTCGCAGGCCCCGACAGCGAGAGTGCCACGGACCTGGAGCGCAACGAAATATCGCGCCGGATCAACGCGGTTCTCGCTCGTTTGGGATCTGGGTGGATGATCCAGATAGAGGCGCTGCGGATAGACGCCGCCACATATCCGAGCGCCGACCGCTCGTATTTTCCCGATCCGATTACTCGCGCGATCGATGCCGAACGCCGGAAGCATTTCGAAAGGGAGGGGGCACATTTCGAGAGCCGCCACGGCCTCATCCTTACGCAACGTCCGCTCGAAGCAAATCGACGCGGGCTCGCGCGATATGTCTACGCCGACCCTGAAAGTCGTCAGAAGGGCTTCGCCGACGCGGCGCTTGATCTTTTTCGGACCCGTGCCCGCGAGGTCGAACAGTATCTCGCAAACTGGATCTCGCTTCGCCGCATGGCAACGCGAGAACTCGATCCAGGCAACGGAGCACGAAGACACCGCTTCGATGAGCTTTTCCAGTTCATTCGCTTTTGCATCACCGGGGAGAACCATCCGGTCAGATTGCCCGACATAGCGATGTACCTCGATTGGCTGGCAACAGCCGAGCTCCACCATGGTATCAACCCGATCGTGGACAATCACCACGTGGGCGTGGTGGCGATCGATGGGCTGCCATCGGAAAGCTGGCCCGGAATTCTGAACAATCTGGATCGCCTGCCGCTCAGCTACCGTTGGTCATCACGGTTCATCTTCCTGGATCCCGAGGAAGCTCGTGAACGCCTCGAACGCACCCGCAAGAAATGGCAGCAAAAGGTTCGCCCATTCTTCGACCAGCTTTTTCAGACGGACAGTCGATCCGTCGACCAGGATGCAATCGCCATGGTCGCCGAGGTGGAGGACGCGATCGCCCAGGCATCATCCGAACTGGTTTCCTATGGCTACTACACGCCCGTCGTCATTGTTTTTGGGGTCGACAGCGCTACTGTCCGCGACAAATGCGAGATGATCAGGCAAGCGATCCAGGCGGAAGGTTTCGGAGCGCGGATCGAAACGCTCAATGCGACCGAAGCCTATCTCGGCAGCCTCCCCGGCATCTGGTACTGCAATCTTCGCGAGCCATTGATCAATACGCGCAATCTTTCCGATCTCATGCCCCTCAACACGGTCTGGGCCGGGAACCCAACTGCACCATGCCCCTATCTGCCGCAGCAGTCGCCGCCTTTGATGCAGGTCGCCTCTGGCTCTACACCCTTCCGTCTCAACCTCCATGTCGATGACGTCGGCCATACGCTCGTATTCGGTCCGACGGGATCGGGAAAATCGACGTTGCTTGCACTGATTGCTGCGCAGTTTCGCCGCTACCTCGGAGCGCAGGTATTCGCTTTCGACAAGGGAAACTCGATGCTGCCCCTGACGCTTGGCGTCGGCGGTAATCACTACGATATCGGAGGGGAAGGGGAGGGGGCCGCTCTTTGCTTCTGCCCGCTTCTCGATCTGGAAGGGGAGGGGGACCGAGCATGGGCGAGCCAATGGATCGAGACACTCGCAGAACTGCAGGGCGCATCGATCGGGCCCGATGAACGCAATGCGATCTCCCGTCAAATCGAACTAATGGCCGGGTCCCCCGGACGGTCCCTGTCCGATTTCGTGAGCGGTGTTCAGCTCAAGGCGATCAAGGATGCTCTCCGGCACTATACGCTCGACGGTCCATTGGGCAGCCTCTTTGACGCCGAGACCGATACACTCTCGTTTGGTGACTTTCAGACTTTCGAGATCGAACAACTGATGAGCCTCGGCGAGCGCACCCTCGTTCCGGTACTCACATACCTCTTCCGCCGCATCGAGAAGCGACTGAGCGGCGCCCCGAGCCTCATCATTCTCGACGAGGCGTGGCTGATGCTCGGCCATCCGGTCTTTCGCGATCGTATCCGCGAATGGCTGAAGGTGTTGCGCAAGGCAAATTGCGCCGTGGTGCTTGCGACCCAGTCAATCTCGGACGCCGAACGTTCCGGCATCATCGATGTGCTGAGGGAAAGCTGCCCGACGAAGATATGCCTTCCCAATGCCGCCGCCCGCCAGCCGGGCGCCCGAGAATTCTATCAGCGAATGGGTTTCAACGAACGCCAGATCGAGATCATCGCGGCGGCGACGCCGAAGCGAGAATACTACGTAACCTCTCCGGAGGGCCGGCGCCTTTTCGATATGTCTCTCGGTCCGCTCGCGCTCGCCTTCACCGGTGCAACCGGCAAGGACGATCTCAAGCGCATTCGCGCGCTTCATCACGATCACGGCCGAAACTGGCCCACCCTATGGCTCAAATCGAGGGGGATTCCCGATGCGGAAACGCTTCTTGCAGATGACTGAGTTCGCGGTCCTGTCGCTCCTTGCGATGGCGGCAAGCAACTATCCGGCACGCGCTGGCGGGGCCACGGGTGCGGCCACCGAATGGACCCAGCTTGCCAATAATGCCGAGCTCATCAACCTGCTGGAAAAGTCCGGCGTCCAGATCGAGAACCAGGTAAAGCAGATCGGTCAGCTTGCCGAGCAGATCCAGAACCAGCTGAAGATTTACGACAACATGCTGCAGAACACCGCTCGCCTTCCGCACCACGCGTGGGGAAAGATCGAAGCGGATCTCCGTCGCCTACAACAGGTCGTCGATGGCGGCCGGGGAATATCCTTCTCCATGGGCAACGCCGATGACGTCCTGCGCCAGCGCTTCGCAAGCTACGCCGACTTCAAGACCGGATTGCCTGATGGGAGAACATTCTCGTCGCACTATCAGACATGGTCCGACACCAATCGCGACACCATCACCGGCACACTGAAGGCTGCGAACCTCACCGCGGCGCAGTTTTCGAGCGAAGAGGCGACGATGCGCTCGCTTCGTTCGCTCTCGGAAACCTCTGATGGGCAAATGAAGGCGCTTCAGGTCGGCCACCAGATAGCCGCCGAGCAAGTCGGGCAAATCCAGAAGCTGCGCGGCCTTGTATCCCAGCAGATGACGATGACGGCGACCTGGTACCAAAGCAACCAGACGGACAAGGATCTCGCCCAAGCCAGACGGGAGCGTTTTTTCGATGGGCCGGCCCAATTCGGTCCTGGAGGGCAGAAGATGGAGCTTCGCTGGTGAGCAAGTTCGACCTCAACACCTCTCCATTCAGCAACAATTCCGCCCAGCTAGCTCGGTCATTTGTCGTGATGTCCTGCCTACTGCTCGGCTCTGCCCTTGAGGTCCAGGCACAGGATGGAAGCGTCCTAACCGAACTCGAAAATCAGATCGCCGCCGCTGCCAAGGGGTGGGAGGCGCGGGTGCTTTCGGCCGCGCGATCTCTGTTCTGGATCCTCGCCGGTATCGAAGTGGCAATCGCTGCCGTGTGGCTTGCTCTACAGGCAGCGTCGCTCGACAGCTGGTTTGCCGAGCTCGTACGTCGAATCATCTTCATAGGCCTCTTCGCCTTCGCGCTCGAGCAAGGCCCTACCTTTGCAAAGAGCGTGGTCGACAGCCTCTTTCAGATCGGCGCCAGTGGTGGATCGGCCTCGCCGGCGGATATATTCGACGCAGGGATGCAAGTCGCTTCGCACATGTCGAAGCAGATCCAGTTCGGGCTTTTCGAAGACAATGCGCTGGCGATTGCGGCGGTCCTTGCAATGGTCGTGGTGGTGATTTCCTTCTCGCTCGTCGCGGCAATCTTCGTCGCCATCATGGTCGAGGCGTATGTCGGCCTCCTGGCCGGAATGATCATGCTGGGGCTCGGAGGTTCTTCCAATACGAAGGACTTTGCCGTGCGCTATCTCGTTTACGCGTTCAGCGTCGGGCTGAAGCTGATGGCGCTCGTGATGATTGCCCGGATCGGTTCGGAAGTGCTTTTGGGTCTCGCCAGCGCTCCGACTGGAGAAACACAGCAATTCGTCACGACGCTCGCCATCGCCGGCATCTCGGTCGTCGTCTTCATCATTGCGATCTACGTTCCAAACATTCTGCAGGGCGTCGTCCAAGGCGCATCGGTCACCGGCGGAATGGAGGCGATTCGACACGGCGGCCAGGCGGCTTCCTTTGCGACCGGCGCTGCGTTTCTCGCGGCCGGAGGGACGGCTTCCGGCTTTGCGGCGGCAAAGTCCGCCCGAGCGGCCGGTGCATCGGCTACGGCCTCAGCTCTTCACGGCATGAAGCATGGTGCCGCCGCCAGCGCGCAGGCAGCAGGTTCAGCGGCAAAGGACAAGGCAATCGGCGCGCCCGGCGCTCACGCCTCCTCCTTGATGGGCCTTGCCAACGACAAGCTCGACAACAAGGCCTCTGCCCACGGTAGAGGCAGGCGATCGCCGCCCGACCCTACAGACCACTGAAGCGCTCAAGGAGGATCATGATTGATGGCTGCCCGAGATGCCCCCGAGAACCCCTACATCGCCGCGCGCCAGGAGTGGAACGAACGCTACGGCTCCTATGTTCGATCAGCAATCGCCTGGCGCATCATCGGGACGACCGCCATGGCGATCTCGATCATCGGTTTCGGCTATGGGCTCTACCAGAGTTCGAAGGTCAAGCTCGTGCCCTACATCGTCGAGGTCGACAAGCTCGGAGCGGCCGTCAGCGCAGGCTTCCCCGAGCAGATTGACTACGCCGACCAGCGCGTTGTGCGTGCCTCGCTTGCAGGCTTCTTTGCCAGTTTCCGGTCCGTAACGCCTGACGCCGTCGTCCAGAAGCAATACATCGACCGAACCTATGCGCTGCTTCGGAACGCCGATCCGGCGACGGGCAAAGTGAACGCCTGGTTCCGGGACAATTCGCCGTTCGAAAGGGCGCGCCGCGCAACCGTCGCGATCGAGGTGAACAACGTGGTGGCGCTTTCGGACCAGACCTACCAGGTCGACTGGACCGAGTTCGAACGCGACCGGGCCGGCAAGGAGACCGGCGTGCGGCGGTTCCGCGGGATCGCGACGGTCACCCTGACGGCGCCACAGGATGAGGCGGTTATCCGTTTCAATCCAATCGGACTCTACCTCAGGGATCTCGATTGGACGGCGCAGCTTTGACGGGAAGGAGAAAAGTCGTGAGTTACGGTAGAGCAGCCTTGCTGGCACTGATTTTGGGTTCGTTGGTGCCGAGCGGAGCCGTTTACGGCGAAGCGATCACGACGAAGGAAGCGAACGCGGCCCGGCTGTCGGCAAAATGGCGGGCAGCTTCCGGCGTTACCACGACCGGACCCGATGGCAAGGTCATCTTCCTTTACGGCGCTAGCCAACCATCGATCGTGTGCTCCCCACTCCAGGTGTGTGACATCGAGCTCCAGGCGGGCGAGATCGTGCGTGACGTGCTCGTTGGCGATACCGTTCGCTGGAAGATTGAGGCGGCGACATCTGGCGCCGCCGGCGGGCAGGCGATCCATCTCGTGATCAAGCCGTCCGAACCTTCGATAACAACGTCCATGGTGGTGACGACGTCGAGGCGCACCTACCATATCCAGCTGAAGTCTCATCCGACCCATTACATGGCGCGCGTCGGCTTTGCCTATCAGGAGGACAGGTCCGCGAGCCTCGCCGATGCCAATGCCCGGCTGGAGGCGGGCGCCGGAAGCGTCCCCGCCGAACGGCTCGATTTTACCTATTCGATCAACGGTCGAGCCCGCTGGAAACCGACACGGGTCTATTCGGATGGACAGAAAACCTACATCCAGTTCCCGAAGTCGATCGCCAGCCAGGACGCGCCAGTCCTCTTCGTTGTTTCCGGCGGCCAGAACAGGGTCGTCAATTACCGAATGAAGAGCGGGGTGATGATCGTCGATTTCGATGTTGAGCGCGCAGTTCTCGTCTCGGGCGTCGGATGGCGCCAGGAGAAAGTCACGATCAGAAGGGGAGGGTAGGTGATGAGGGGTCTTGCTGCGCCCATTCTCGTCGCAGTCCTTGTGAGTGGTTGCCAAGGTGGCGCGCCTTCGCCGACGATTGACGCGCTTCCTCAAGAAATCTCGATGAGTGCCGAAACAGCAATTGCCGGCGATATGGCAAGCCGCTTCGTCGAAGCGATGGGAAACGAGAAGCCACCTTCGATCTCTGTGTCCCCAGGCGACCGATCGGGCGAAGCGCTCGAAACTGCACTCAAGCTCTGGGGGTACCCGGTGCTCGCCAAAGAGGAACAGGCTCCGGCGAAAAATCCGGCAACTGAGGTCACCTATGGCAGCACGGCGTTCGAAGATGTCGTTCTCGTGCGGCTATCGACACCTGAGGTTACCCTGACGCGCGCTTACCGGACGAGTCCAGCAGGTGCTCAGCCCGCGACACCGCTCGCCGTCACGCGTCATCGATAGGAACCTGTCATGGCTCAATCGCTGCAGCTTTCTCACACCCCGAAACACATTCGCAGGGTCAATCGGCTACCGCTCTTTGTCGCGGGCGCGATGATGATCATTTTCTTCGCCGTCATCGTCGCCGGCCTCACCTCGCGAGGAATCGGACACCGAACCGACATTGGGGCGGAGGTGTCCTCAGGCGGTTCGGCATCATCCTTTGCCGAAAGCATCAAGCGGGGCGTCGCCGACGGCATCATCGCCGAACCGCTGGAGACAACGCGCACTGGAGGCGTTGCGGCCGAGCCTTCAACCGAGGTGCCTTCGTCGGACGTCCAAGCTGCCCCCGAGAAGACGTCGCTTCCGGCCTACGCTGCTGAAACCAGGAGCCAGGGGAATGAAGATGATTGGTTGGACCAGTTCCAGCGTGAACGAAAGGAACAGCTTCTTCGTGAGCGCCATCGGCAGGACATGGCGAGACTTCAGGCAAGAGACGCAGCCCTCGACTCTCCTCTCACCGTTGAGATCAAAGAAGGGGCGGAACCCACGAAGATGGAGAGCGCACCAAGCAGCAATATGCCCGCATCTCGTAATCCCGCAGAGGTCCTGGCAAGAGCGCTCGAGGGCAAGGAGGCAGATCCCAACCTCCAGGCATCCAAGGAGGCCTTCTTCAACTCTGACATCAAGGAGCTTGGATACTTGCCAAAGGGGGTCATTGCCGCGCAATCGCCTTTCGAGCTGAAGCGAGGCTCGGTTATTCCCGCAACGTTGATTACGGGCATAAACTCCGACCTCCCGGGTCGTATCTCGGCCCAGGTCAATCATCCGATCTATGACAGCGCCACCGGTCGCCATCTCATCATTCCCCAAGGCACCAAGCTCTTCGGCCGTTACGACGCCGAAGTCGCTTTCGGGCAGTCACGGGTGCTGGTGGTCTGGACCGACCTCATCTTTCCGAACGGTTCTACCTTGCAGATCGGCGGGATGGCCGGCACCGACGCCGAAGGCTATGGCGGCTTTAAGGACAAGGTCGATCGACATCTCCTTAGAACCTTTGGCTCCGCAGCGCTCGTCGCCTTGATCGGCGCGGGTATCGATATGTCACTTCCAACCGACCAGCGCGACAGAGGGCGCGATACGGCCTCGGACGCCGCCCGTCGCAGTTTTGCCGAGACCTTCGGCAGGGTGGCCGAACGGACAATTGCAAAAAACCTCGACGTGCAGCCCACGCTCAGCATCAGACCGGGCTACGTCTTCAACGTCCTCGTCGACCAGGATATCGTCTTTCCCGGCGCCTATCGATGAGATTGGCCAAGACAGGCACGTCCAGCTGCGGCAGCATTCCCATACGCTTGGTTTCAGATCAGCAAGCGCCGGGTGGCGGCCGCGGTCGCTTGAGACAGCTTGCAGACACCGAGCTTGTCCATGGCTCGCTTGAGATTGCGGCGCACACACGAATAGGTGATATCGAGTATGTCGGCGATCTCCAGCATCGTCTTTCCCTCGGACGACCACTTGAGGCAGGCGAGCTCCCGAGCGTTTAGCGCTGGCGTGCAATTGCTTTCCAGATGTTCCATGTTTCGCATCCTTGAGTGTAGGAAGGCTGCGGCAGTTATGCCGAGCCCGGTTATCTCGCCGGCAATGCAGCCGCGCGCACTGCTCAGTGACGATGATGTGAAGGTGAGGATGGCGAACCGTCCGAAACCGGCCGATACCGATACCGACAGCCCCGTCTTCAATCCGAAATCGGCAGCCTCCGTGTAGAAGCGCCGCAACTCCCGGCAAACTCTTGGCCGCACGTCGTCGACAGACCAGCGGAAGACCTGGGTTCCGCGCTTGGCTGTCGTCACTACCGGGTCGAGCGTCACATAGGAACGCGCAAAGTAGAGCCGCTGCCATTCAAGCGGATAGTCGGTGGCCACGAAATTATCGTTCGGATGGGCTCTGAAATAGGCATAGTGATCAAACCCGGCAGCTCCTGCCAAACGCGCAAGAGACTTGTTGATCGTGCTTGACGATGACTGGACCTGACAGAGGTCTATCACTCGTTCAAAAATGCGTCGTTCGTTCATGCGATTTCACCTCCGGCGCGTATTGGTCGGATTGAGCCTTTCGCAGGCGGGCAACGACACACGGTCTAGATGCAGGCGCCTTCGCCTGCAATCCATTGTAACACTGTCGCAACAAAACTTAACATTTCGCGGGGACGGTTCACCGGGCTAAGTCATTCAATTTCCACGGTGTGTGCCAACAGGTAGCCGCCGAGCCTCACCGTCTTCACATAGGTCGGCTCATCCGGATCGGGCTCTATCTTTTGCCTCAGACGCCGGACATGCACGTCAATGCTGCGCTCCGATGGACCGGCAAGCCCAAAGCGAGTAGCCTCAAGCAATTCCTCTCGCGAGAGGACCTTTCCAGGGTTGCGAGCAAGAGCAAGCAGGATATCGAACTCACCGGCGGTCAATGTCCTCGTCTGCCCATCGCGGTCGTGGAGCGTGCGTTTACCCGGATCTATGCGCCAGCCGTCAAACATCAATACTCGCGTATCCTCGACACGAGCCCTAGCGGAGCTGGCACGGCGCAGGAGGCTGCGCAACCGGGCAAGCGTGGCGTCTTCTTCGCCAACCCTCAAGACACAGGCATCCGCACCGGCGTTTAGTCCTTCGACAACGATGCTGTCATCGTGTCTGTCAACGATAAGAACGAGCGCAATGTCGCTCACAAAACGAACCTGCCGGCAAAACTGGAGGGATGCGGCAGATGGCAGTTTTCCCTCAACCACAAGCAGGTCAAACCTCCGGATTTTTAAGAGCCGAAGGGCCAGTGTGGCGTTGGTGAGGTGGATGTCGTAACCGTGGCCGATGAGAAGGGAGGCAAACCGACGACGCGTTTCCTCATCGTCGATCACTGCCAGAACGACTTTTGAACGGCCGGCGATCCGCTTATATTTGGACAACGAAACTCCCTGCAAAGTCGGCATGGGCATTGATTGCCATGCAACCTCTTGGGGAGCTAACGCCGCAAACGGGTCTGCTCAAGGCACAGAAATGCCCCTTAACGGTATCGCCCTTTTGAAACGCGAGCTCGATTGACGCGCATCGCCGGCCCGTGGCGGGAGGCCGACGCACGTTGTCCCCCGCCGGTTATAATGTTTTCGCGAAAACCTTATAACTCTCCAATTCTTTCGGCGCGCCACCATTGGCGAGCTCTTCGCGACATGCAATTGGCAACGAACCACACGCCCCCGAAGCGAAACGCGGACAAATGTGACACGCCGTACGTTCTCCTGGCGTTCGGCATTTGGGGCGCTCCGTCAGCCGATCATCGTTCTGCCTATCAATAGCTCCGTGTTCCGGGTTCGGCATCGCGCTCCTCCTTCAATGCCACCCAATGATGGACCCGCCCGCCGGAAGCCTCCAATTGAGCAGGCGCTGCATTCATATGGCCCGACGATCAGTCTTCCTTGCGAAGGGATCACGTCCGAATCGTCTGCAACAATTCTTAATAGAACTTCGAGCCGCAGACCTTGAGAGCGAAACCTGTGCGTGCAATCATTCGACATTGCGTCAAGCACCGCGACCGGGAGGCAAGCGATGCCTACCGCCGAAAACGGACCCTTGATCGTGGTCAGCTCGCGTGACGCGGGCTTCAGCCTCACCCATCGCCACATTCTCGCGGCAGCGGGATACTCCACTGATCTGTCGCTCGGCGCCGAAGACTTCGCATCGATCACGGTCGGAAGATCGGTCGAGGCCGTCCTGCTCGATGCCGCGGATGCAGGTGTCGCTGGCTTCTGCCAAGGCCTTAAGCAGGACACCTCAACAAGATCGGCTGCTATCATAGCACTGCTGCGAGCCAAGGCGGCCGTTGCACTTCCGGCACTCATCCGCGCCGGTGCTGACGACGTGTTCGTCTGCCCGGTTGAACCGCAACGCTACCTCGACGCGCTCAAGCACCATCTGTCGGCATTGGACGATACGCGCGCCAGGACTGGATTACTCCATGCCGGCGGACTTGCGGTCGACCCTCAAAGCCACCGCGCCACCTGGCGTGGAGAGCAGTTTCATCTGGGCCTTCTCGAATTTCGACTGCTCGGGACATTGATCGGGGGAGCGCACAAGGTTCACACGCGGCGTGAGCTGATCGAACAGGCCTGGCCGCGCGGGATCTTTGTCGATCCTCGAACTGTCAACGTTCATGTCGCCAGGCTCCGAAAAGCGCTAATCACCACGACCGGCTACGACTGGATCCGCACCGTGCGCGGCGTCGGCTACGGACTGGCGCCGCTTGCTCCTGGCTTCGACCATCCCTCGGATTACCACCCGCTCACCGATTTGCGACTGGAGGCATGACATGGACATGGTCATCGTCAATGGCAGCTTGATCACCGGAGACGGGATCACCTTTCTTGAAAAGGCCAGCGTCAGGATCAGAGGAACGAAGATCGTCGACGTGACGCCTTACCAAGTGACGGCAAACGAGGGGGACCGGATTATCGACGCGGGCGGAGCAGTTGTTTTGCCCGGCATCATCAATGCTCACGCACATGGCTGCATCGCCGGCCCTTCCATGCCATCCGGATCGCTGCCACTTTCAGCGCAGGACATCTCCTATCAACGCAACCGCCATCTGCTAAGCGGCACGACGACGCTTCTCAACGTTTGTGGTCTCGCTACTCCAGATGAAATCGGATCCGGCGCGCTTGCGTCCCACGCGTTGGACGTTCAGGTTTCGACGGCCCACACCCCGAGCAGCCTCGGGGCTGCCCGTGTCTCGGACGGAGCGGGGCTGTCGGCGCACCACCTCTCTGCCACCATCGACGACATGCTTGCGCGCGGCGCAAAAGCGCTCGGAGAAGCCGGCGGTGGTCAGACGCTCGGCGGTGGCGCCCAAGACTACCGATATCTGCCGCAAGCCATAGAGCAGGCAACCGGTGTCACCATTCACCCGAAGATCGCCCGATTGTTCAAGGAGGCGGTCCTCGGACGAAGGCTGGATGGCGCAGCGGCCGCTTCGAACGATGGGCTCGAAGCGCTCCTCGACCAATACGCCCTTATTGGCCATCTGACTGCCGCGCAACTCCGCGGGATCGTCGTTGAGACCGTCATGCCGCCGGTTCACCTTGCGATGAGGGGGCTTTCCGAGATCGCCGCCCAATCCGAACGTGTCGGAATGGCGGCGATATTCCACAACGCCGCGCCGACGGCTGCAACCCTCGTGCAGTTGGCCGAAGCCTATCCCCGAGCCCGGATGATCGCCGGGCATTCGAACCACCCGATGTTCCTGCCTGAGGAAGCTCTGACAACGGCAAGGTTGCTGAAGGAACGGGGTGTGACGATCGACGTGTCGACGCTCGACTGCATCACGACCCGATGGCGCAACGGCCCCGAAAACCTTGATCTTCTTGCGACCGAAGGGGTGATCGACACCTTGTCGACGGACTATGCCGGCGGCGATTGGGATACAATCCTTTCGGCGATCCAACGCATGATCGCCAAGAAGCAGATGCCGGCACCGCGCGCCGTGGCGCTTGCAACCGGCAACGTCGCCAAGGCAATCCCCGAACTTGCCGGCGACCGTGGATTGATCGAAAAGAGCAAGCAAGCAGACATCGTCATCTGCGACGCCCATAACCTTGCCCGTGTACGTCATGTGATCGCTAAGGGGCGCCTGGTCATCGAGAATTGCCGCATTCTTTGACGTCCGGCGTGTTAGCGAAGCGCCATGAGCAGCCCGGAGCCATGGTCATCGGGCATATCGAGAACGCCACCAACGATCTGGCGCTGCCGCTCGGGCGTAAGTACCCGACGGGTTACGCGGAGGAACTTCTCCTCGATTGCTTCGAACGACATCGGATGTTTCGGATCGCCAAGCGGGCCGAGGATCTCAGAGCACAATCGCCGAGAGGACGTCGATATCGTGACACGCGCAAGCGTCTCGACCGGGAACAGCGCATCGATCTCGTCGTTTATCGATAGCAGTACCTTCTCGGAAAACGTTGAAAGGTCCTCGCGCCCAAGGAGATCTTCCCCGAGGGGCGCCAGTGCATCACGCCCCTCGATCGCGGCGATCGCGATGCAATAGGGCAGGCTGTACTGCATGTCGACGAGGGTGGTTGGCCGACGCTTGTTGCCAAGTTTCAGCGCCCAGCCGAAGGTTTCGACTTCGACGCATTTGATGTCGCTTGCATCAATCTCGCTCCTGTCGACAAGCATAAGGAACGCATCCAGCGCGGCATGGATATAGCGGCAGCAGGCGTAGGGCTTGAAATAGGTGCCGACGAGGTGAGATCGCTCCCCGAGGTCAGCCACGATCGTTTGCCGGTTGTAGTAGTCAGGATGATCAAAAACATCAGTTGGGCCGGAGTGCCCGCCGATCGCCAGCTGGACGGCGGCGAGCCCGAGGGTTGCACTCCAGGCGATGCCCTCCTTCACGTCATTACCCGTCAGTTGTGAATAGCCCGAGCTGCCATTGGCCTGCTGGTTTGGCGCAAGCACCGCGGCGATGGCGAGCGCATGGGCGACCTGATCCTCGCGGCAACGCAATAGTCGCGCAGCTGCCGCCGCCGCTGCGACCGACGCCCAACGCCCGGTCTGACGGGTCGCGATCATTTTCGGCATTTGCGCCGACGCGATACACACACCGACGTCATAGCCAACGGAAATCGCCGAAATCAAATCGTTTGCCCCGGCACTCGTTTCGGGAAGCAGCGTCAGAACCGTGGGTATGACTGCCGCCCCCGGATGCCCACGCGCCAGCCGATGTCCGTCGTCGAGATCGAGCGCAGATGCGGCCGCAGCGTTGGCAAATACGGCGCCTGCGAGCGAAGCCGTCTGTCCCGTCGCCCAGATGGAACTCGAACCAGCCCCCATAAGTGCACGCGCTGTCGCTCTGACGGCAGTCGGACCCGGCATGTCCCGGCCGGCGATTGCCGCGCCAACAAGGTCAAGCACGCACTTCAGGGCCATGTTCCTGTCGTCACAGCTCGGCTGACGGCGTGACGTCACCAGAATGTGCTCGGCAAGAACTTCTGTGATCAAGGGCAACGTGGCCTCCCGGCAGCGGGTCTGAGCTTGGCGAGCCAGTTATCTAAACGCGTCGCTTCAAGAGCTTTTCCCAAGTCGCTTCTGCGACATAGAGATCGAGCATCGGGAGCCCGACGCAGGTCACGCAAACGGGTCCGGGGCGGGAATCTTGCCAGCCGGTTGGTGCCGACAACTCGCCAATTCCAAGCAGCGGGCCAGCCGTCTCAAGGCTCATGTCCCTGCGTGAAAAATAAAGCGAAACGCTCTGAGAGTTTCGACGGGAAACGGTCTTCAAGTCGTCGCAGATGACAGTGCCGGTGCGAAGAGCACGCTTCAAATAGGCCTCAGGGATCTCGTCGCCGCCGAGGTGGAGGGTCGCAGCATCCCTTGCAAGCTCATGATCCTCGAATATCGGTTCGCGCGCATTCGTTGCCGTGACGACAAACGCACATTCGGAAAGCGCGGAATTATCCTCCACCGGAACCAAGGCAATCGGTGTGGACGACGCTGCCGCCTCCGCAAACCGGGCGGCACTCTCCGGAAATCGGCTTCGAATAAAGATGCGCTCTATGCGCTCCGCACCCGTCAACGAAAGGCAGTCGATGACGCTTCTTGCGACCGGGCCGGCACCAAAGAGAAAGACCGATATCTTCATTGGCGTCTCGACGAAGGTCTCCAGCACCAACGAGGCGTAGGTTCCCGTCCGCGCGGCCGAAAGCGCGGTTCCATCGAAGATGGCAACGGGCCTGAGCGTCGTCTTGTCGAGAAGTAGGTAGGTCGAGGTCGACCGGGGCAAGCCGCGCCGACGGTTGAATGCATTGGCGCCGATAATCTTGACGCCGCCAAACCGAGGATTGACACTGTAGAGGGATGAGAGCTTCCACCCCAACCGTTCCGCAGCGAAAGATTCACGCTGTGCAATAAATTCGGGCATCGCCCAGAATTCGTCCTCGGGCAGAGAAAGAACGGCCTTTCCACCGACCGACGAGCCGCGTCGGATGTCGCGCCACGCTGTCTCGACCGCTTCGTGCGTCTCGGCTACAGACAGCTCCGCACCAAGATGGCGCAGTTCCTCGGTAGATACGACATTGAGGACGGGTTCGTGCAAAGTCATGCTCGCCTCCCATAGATGAAGAGCCGAGCATACGGGAATGGCTGAGGCGGCGAGGCGAAGGTTTGGAGAATGCTTGAACACGCAGGTGACGTGACGGTCAGAGCACGAAAAAGATTCGGAGACAGTACGGAAAAGTACCGGATCTGGATTGGTTCGAGCAGATTGGAACTGCGCGAGCGCTCACGGCGCGCCAGTCACCTTTGTCGATCGTACGTCGCCGCCTATGAAGCGAGGGCGTATTCCGGATCTATTTCGGGAATTGCCGCAAGGTCCTTCTCCAACGCCGCGGCCTCAATCTTGAGATCATAGCTAGCTTGCAGGTTCATCCAGAATTCAGGACTTGTGCGGAAAAACTTAGCCAACCGCAGTGCTGTATCTGTAGTTACAGCAGTCTGTTCATTCGCTAGGCGCCCAATACGGGTGCGAGGAACGTTCAGCTTCTTGGCGAGCGCTCCTGCGCTCATGTGGTAAGGGAAGAGGTACTCCTCGCGAAGGATTTCGCCCGGATGTACCAGGGGTAGTATACTTGTCATCGTTCGGTCTCCTTCATACCGATCTTAGTGGCAGTCGACGAACTCGAGATTGTCGACGCCACAAGTTTCAGAATGTCTGCTGGGAATCCTTTGGGAGCTTTCCCACTTGCCAGCCCGAGAATAATGGTTCCTGCCATTTCAGAGCGGCTGGCTACACACTTCGATCAATGCGAGCAATGAACGACGCACTGCCGCGGACTTGATACGCTGAAAGGCCGTGTTAAGGGCGTTTCCCTCTTTCGTCACAAGAAAAGCGGCCAATTCGGCCAGTTCCCGACTTGCCGTGGTGTCGAAGTGAGCCTCGTCACGATCAACAAGGAAGGCAACCGGAACATCGAGGGCGACGGCTATGGCGGCAAGACGGCTTGAGCTGATCCTGATGCGGCCGTTTTCGTATTTCCGGATCAGCTGGACCGAAACGTCGAGGTGCATTGCGAGATCCTGCTGCCGCATGCCGATCTTGCGCCGAAGCGTGCCGATGCGGCGCCCCACTTCCACATCGACGTCGTTCGGCATTTGCGATTGCTTGCTCATTCGCCCCCAAACAAGCCCTCGGCCGAAGCGAACCCGCTGATCTTCAAGTAGCTCCGCCCTTCCGCATCACATGCGTTTACATATTATAGTTGATAAACTCAAAGTTTCAGGCCTGCCATCAGAGAGCGCATGGATATGCGCAAATTGGTCGGCCGGAATTTTGCCCGCCTGCGTCGGGAGAAGGGACTGACGCAGGAGGACGTTGCCGCGTCAGCCGAGATCAGCCAGCAATATGTCAGCGGTCTGGAGCGCGGTGAGCGCAACCCGACGATCCAATCACTCTACAAGATCGCTCGGGCGCTTGGGGTCAGCCACATGGACCTGGTCAGGCCCGATGGTGACGCCGATACGTGACCACATCGATCAGCGCTGGGCCTTGCGGACCGCGAGTTGCACATTCTGCAGATCGACCCGGTGAGTTGCCATCGGAATAAGGCTGCGTACCGCGGTAATGCAGGTCGGATCGATTTCGACTTCAAGGACGCCAACCTCATCGCCCGCCTCGGCCACAACCTTTCCCCAGGGATCACACACCATCGAATGTCCGTGCATGTCACGTCGCTCTCCGGCAGGCGTTTCGTAGTGCCCGCATTGACCGCAGGCCACGACATAGGCCTGAAACTCGATCGCACGGGCACGGCAAAGCACCTCCCAATGATCCTTCCCCGTCTGCCTGGTGAAGGCAGCGGGTAAAACGAAGATGTCGACGTTCTCCTGGGCCAGGCGGTCGAACAGCCGGGAGAAGCGAAGATCGTAGCAGATGCAACAGGCAATCCTGATGCCGCCGATCTCGTAGATCAGAAGGCTATCACCCGCAGCGACTGTCTCCGACTCGTTGTAGACCTTTCCATCAGGGGCCACGATGTCGAAGAGGTGGATCTTCCTGTAGAGACCGATCTCGTTGCCATGGGCGTCGAATACCACACTCGTGTTGTGGATCCGTTTGGAACCGACCCTGGTTTCGAGCAAGCTGCCCGCGTGGATTGCGACGCGGTTTCGCGCAGCAAAGCTCTGGACCAGCTTGTAGGCCGCGCCGCCTGGCACATGATCGGCTGCCGCGCGCTTCTGCACCGCCGTGCCCCCGGTCCAATCGAAATGCTCCGGCAACACGATGAGATCCGGTCTCCCCGAGAGGGCTTGCTGCATGAGTTCTTCGGCCTGCCGCAGGTTTGCAGCGCGATAGGGTTGGGAGTTCATCTGGATGAGTGCGATTTTCATGATTGGAGTTCCGGCTGGAAGTCGAAGATGGAGTGGCCTGCCGCAAGGTGCCGACGCACGGCGATTGAATTCTGCTGGCGCGCGATCGCGGCGCGCGCCAGCGTGAGCATGCGGTCGCGCGGCGCGACGAACACGCCTTCCCTGTCGGCAAGGACCGCGTAGCCCGGCAGAACCGCGGCTCCGCCGCAGGCGACCGGTTCGTTGATCGAACCGCCGATCGAGATGCGCCGATTGGTGGTCTTTGAGGAGATCCCGCGGCACCAGACCGGCAGGCCCAATGCCGCGATTTCCTCGGCGTCGGTGCAGGGACCGTCGATGACGACGCCGACGGCGCCCCTGGCCTTCACCGCAGTTGCGACCCCGCCACCGACACAGGCGATGTCGTCATGATCAACCCGCGCAATGACGAGAAAGTCACCGGGCATCAGGAGGTCGATGGCTCGGTAGATCACCGTGCCATCCCGCCCGGGAGCCGCGACGGTAACGGCCGAACCCGCCGCGCTTGCCGGAAACACAGGCAGGACCCCATTGCTGACGAAGCCGACATGTTCGACATGGCCGATCGTGGCGGTTTCGGCCTTGCCCATCAGTGTGATGAGTTCCTCGGGAAGGGGAGGGTGACTGTGATTGATCCGGTAGTGCGGCATCTTCTCTGACCTCCTGATGATCGTTCTTGAGGTCAGACTGGCCGTTCGCCTGATGTGGTGGTGCGATGCATGATGCGGATCGAGTTCGGGTCGAACCCGTCCCGTCGATGCATCGTGCAACGGTTGTCCCACATCATGATATCGCCGACATCCCACTGCTGGACGAAGACCTCGCTGGTCGTGGTGGTGTGTTGCCAAAGCTCGGCGAGAAGGGACTCGCTCTCGTCGAGCGGCATGCCGACGATCCACGCGCCTTCGGACGTTCCACCGAGATAGAGCGACTTGCGCCCGGTTTCGCCGTGAAGGCGAACGAGCGGATGAACGATCCCGCTCCATTCGCGGAAATCGCGGGTCTTTGGTGCGGACTTGCCAAGCCGGAGCTTGCCTGTCTTGTCGTAGACGTTCTGGAAGAAGATCTGCCGTCCATCGACCGCTTTCTTCAATGCCTCCGGCAAGGTCTCGTAAGCACGGTAGGAGGAGAGGAAGTAGGTGTCACCTCCGGTCGGTGGCACGGCGACCGCGCGCAGGATGGCGCCCGCCGGCGGCCGCTCATAGAACCAGGTGTCCGTGTGCCATGTGGCCTCGCTGTTGCCCATGGCGCCGCTCGGCTTGCCGTCCGTCATCGCATTGCTGATGACCAGGATTTCCTTGTGGGTCGGATGACCACCCTCCTGCAGCTGCTTCGGATGGATCACGAATTCCCCGAAATGGCGTGAGAACGCGACTTGCTGGGCGTCGCTCATGGACGTCTTCTTGAAGCGCAGCACGCCGTATTGAAGCCAATAGCGCCGGACGGCGTCGATGTCCTCCTGGGTGTAGTTGTCGAAGTCGAAACCCTCGATGTCGGCGCAGACATTCGTTTCATGCTGAACGGCACGAAGCCTCTGTTTATCAAGCATTTTCATCTCCTTTAAAGCGACCTCTTGAGGTCGCAACGATCGTAGGATGCAAGGTTCCAGTGGTTCCAATAACGATGCTTTCGGATTGATCGCCCCACCCTATGGATCACTTGTCACGCGCTGAGGGCCTGGATGTCGGCGTCGTCGATACCCAGGCGAATGGAGTCACCCAGTTTCGGGGGAACGCTCGCGCGGGTCGCGCGAAGCAAGACGTGGAGATGCACGTCCGAGCCGAGATCGGCGTCAATTTCGAAGGCTGCCCCGAGGTTGACGACACGCCGCACGGTTCCGTCGAGACGATTGGCGAACTCATCGCCGCCGGCGCCAGGAGGAAGGACCGCGATGCTTTCCGGGCGTATCGAGCAGTATCGGACCTCAGCCGAGGGCTCGGTGTTGCGGGCCTTCAGGATTACTCCTTCTCCGACCCTCAATTCGAGATGCGCTTGCCCCGTCGCCGTGGTCTGCACGGCAAGGATATTGGATTTGCCAATGAAATCGGCCACGAAGCGTGAGTTCGGTTCGCGGTAGAGGTCAGCCGGCTGTCCCTGCTGCGCAATCGCCCCTTGCCACATGACCACCACCCGATCGGACATCGCCATGGCCTCCTCCTGATCATGGGTGACGTAGACGAAAGTCATCCCGAGTTGCTGCTGAATCTCCTTCAGTTCGATCCGCATCGCTTCCCGGAGCTTCAGGTCGAGATTCGAGAGCGGCTCATCGAGAAGCAGGACAGACGGACGGGGCGCGATCGCCCGGGCAAGTGCTACCCGCTGCTGCTGACCTCCGGAGAGCTCGCGCGGATAACGCTCGCCCATGCCTTCGAGGTGAACGCTGCGAAGCGCGCTCTTGACGGTCGCGGCAGCTTCCTCCCGCCGGCCCCCCTTCATCTTCAAGCCAAAGGCAACGTTCTCAGTGACCGTCATGTGCGGAAAGAGTGCATAGTTCTGGAACACCAGACCGATGTTGCGGCGTTCCGGTGGTACGCGGACCTGGCTTCGCCCCTTGATGCGAATGTCACCGCGGGAGGGGGCGGTGAAGCCGGCGATCATGTTGAGTGTGGTCGTCTTCCCGCAGCCCGAAGGGCCGAGGATGCTGACGAATTCGCCTTGAGGAATAGCGAGGTCGATATCCCTGACGACAGCCATGCTGGCGTAGGACTTGCTGACCGAGACGAGTTCGATGTCGAGTGCATTCATTTGCTGCCACCATGGAGTTGCGCGGAGAACCCGCCGATCTTTTCAAAGAGGAAGATGACCGTCAGGATGAAGGCCATCGACGCGACGTTCACCGCCGCCAGCACCGGATCGAGGCTGTATTCGAGGTAGTTGATCACTGTGATCGGCAACGTGCTGTCGCCGGGTCTGACCAGGAAAACCGAAAGCGGGATGTTGTTGAATGAGATGATGAACGCGAAGGTCACGCCTGACAGAACCCCGGGCTTGATCATCGGCAGCACCACCAGCCGGATGCGTTGAAGCTTGTTCGCTCCAAGGATCTGGGCCGCCCGATCGAGGTTAGCATCGAAATTGGCGAGCGACGTCGCCACCATGCGGGTCACGAAGGGTAGGGCGAGCACGACGTGCGCGGCGATCAGTGCCGGAGTGCCGAGAAACCCCTGAAGCCCGATCATCGAAAGGAAGAGCACGATTGCAACGCCCTTGACGATCTGCGGCACCGAAAGCGGGGACAGGAGGTAGGACATCAGGCCGTCGCTGCCCGGAATACGCTCGTAGACGACCGCATAAGCCGCGAACAATCCAAGCACGCCACTGATCGCCGCGACGACCGTCGCAATTCTGAAGCTCGCAAGGAACGGGTCGAGCCAGCGGCTTGACCAGAGATCCGCATACCACCGGCCGGTCCACTCCCAGGGCTGTAGCGTGACAGCCGATGTCGGGCTCAACGACGCCGCGACGACCACGATGAGCGGCAGGGTGATGAAAGAGAGGACTGCGCCAAGCGAAACCCAGTAGAGTATGGAAATAAGCCTGTTCATCTTTCACCTCCCGATGAGACAGAGGCCCGCGACCTGCGGCGGCTTTCGTAGCGAACGCCGACGAACGAGATGGCCAGCATCATGAGGAGCAGCGCCATCGCCATGACTGAAGCGAACGGCCAGTCGATGTAGAAGAGGACCTGCTCGTAGATCATCGTCGCCAGCACCTTGAAGCCCGCGCCGCCGAGAAGAGCCGGCGTGGCATAGGCGCTAGCCGACATGGTGAAGGCTATCAACATCGAGCTGACGATCCCCGGCACGGAAAGGGGCAGTACGATCGTCCGGATCACCGCCAGCCTCGAGGCGCCGAGCATCTGCGCTGCCCGCTCGAGGTTCGGATCGATGCCCTGAATGCTCGTCATCAGCGAAAGGATGCCGAAGGGCAGAACGACATGCGTCAGGCCGACGACGACGGCAAAGAGGTTCTTCGACAAGGGAAGCGGCGAGGTAATGAGGCCAAGATGGAGGAGCAAATCATTGATGAACCCCCGATCTTCCAGGATGATCAGCCAGCCGTAGGTTCGAAGCACGACGCCGGCGAGTTCCGGGGCAAGCGCAAGCGCGAACACCACGGCCCGCCAGCGCGTCGTCGACCGCGCCAGGAAGTAGGCGACCGGATAGCCGAGAACGGTTACGCTGATCGCGACCAGCAAGGACATCAAGGCAGTGCGACAGAAACCGGCAAGCGAAAGGCCATCCGTGAAGAAGCGCTGATAGTGTTCGAGGGTAGGGGATAACGTTTCCGTCTGAGCAAAGCTCATTCCGATCATCATTCCCATCGGCAGCGCAAAGAACACCGAGAGCACCAGGAGTGACGGCGTAAGCGCCGCGATCGGAAACCACTGTGGAGGGTGCCGGCGTCGGGCCGGCGGATGCAAGTCGAGAGCAAGGCTTTTCATGAGTGTCCCTTCAACGGGCGTTGGGAACGACGTCGCGTTCCCAACGTTCCGCCCAATCCGGCAGTTTTTCCTGAAGTCGCAGCAGATCGGGCAGGTGCAGAGGTTCGTTGTCAGATCCACGCGTGAGTTGGCGGTCTTTCAGCTCGTCGGGCACGGAAATATCGCTGCGCGCGCTACCGACCCTATATCCCGCGACCCATGCTTCCTGGCTCGACTTTTCGAGGAAGAAATCGATGAACTTCCGGGCGGCCTCCTTGTTTGCAGCGCCGACTGGAATGTTGAGGGTTGCGACAAGTGGAATGGTCCCTTCCTTCGGCCGAACATAGTCGACCGGCAGGCCCTCATCGACCATCAGCTGCGCGCGGCCGTTCCAGAAGGGCATGGCCCAGACGGAGCCTTCGCGCAGATAGCTTTCGAGAATGGCCGAGGATTGCTCAAACCCCACCGATTGGGCAGACACCTTTGCCATGGCGTCAAATCCAGGACCGACATTGTCGATAAGATCGCCTCCGTTCGTGACCGACATCATCTCGAGCAGATAGACGGCCATGATGTTCTGAAAGGTGGGGAGGATGACCCGCTTCTTGAGTTCGGGCTCGAGCAATGCAGACCAGGAGACAGGCTCTGTGGCGAGCTTGTCCGTGCGGTAAAGGAGGGAAAGGTATTGGACCTCGTGCACTGCTCCGCAAGGTCCCGCGACCGCCGCTAGATCGGCTTGAAGGGCGTTGAGGTTCGGGATCGACGCCGGCGTCAGTTTCTCGAGCAGGCCATCCTTGCATCCTTGAAGTGACTGTGATGCCGTCATGACGACCAGATCGAACCCAGGCCGGCCCTTGGTAGCCTTGATCTTGGCGTAGTCCTGCTGGGCAGATCCGACGGCATCATAGACGACGTCGATACCGGAGCGTTTCTCGAAGGGTTCGATGATCCGCTCCCGGATGATGTCCTCGTATGGGCCTCCATAGCTGTTGATGACTAGCGTTTCGGCCCCCGCCGATCCGGTACCGATGCCCGAAACTGTCAGGCACAAAGACGCAAGCAAGCGTTTCGCTCCCACGGTGTCTCTCCCATTCGTTGAAAACAGAACGAATGGTGCCCCCCGGGAGTCCATGGGTCTAATCGGCGATCCCTAGGATTAATGTCCTAGGCATATTAATTCATCACATGCGCTGTGGTCTGAAGGGAGCCTTTCGAAGGCGTCTCAGGGTACTTTTCCCTATTGCGGCTGCTCTGCTTTAGATTGTATTTCGTATGATAATTTCACTGGCAAGCATGGCAATGGCGAGAGAAACACCCTTCAGCGCAGTCGCACGCAAGATGCTCGACAACTGGCTTCAGACCGACCCCGAGCAGCCGACTTCACCAGAAATTGTATATCGCGACATCGTCGACATGCTGTCGATAAAAATGCGCCTGACCGTGTTCACTGTTGAAGGCAACGACCCGAAGCGATGGTTCATGAAAGCCATCCGGCATTCCGGCTTCACGTCCCGCATTCTGAACATCAACAAGATATTTTCCGACGCCTACATCGGTGATTTCAAGGATCAGAGCTACATGGAAGAGGCCGTTATTCCGCGGCTCCAGCAGGTCGTATCCAGCCAGCAGCCTTCCATGGAGCTCGTCAAGACGCGTCTTTTCGGCGTCAACGTCGGCTATGATCGCATCCTGCTACCCCAGCGAAACATCGATCGACCAAAGTGGATCATTTCGTCCTCCTATGCTCAGTTCCTGCTCAGTCCGCCACGACGGCTCGAACAAATGGACGTCGCTGACGAAGCGATCATCCAGCTGCTGATAGAGGGCGCGACCGCAAAGGAAATCGCCGCCGCACTTTCAATCTCCCATCGCACCGTCGAACACCGTCTGGAGCGGATGAAGGAAAGGTTTGGAGCCAGGAACACGGTCCATCTCGTGGCCATGCTGATCGCCACGCACATCGAACGCGGGCACAGCATCGCACCATAATGATTGTCTGGTGCAAGGCATCAGGTGTAGGCAGGAGAACTCTGGATCACCTGAACAATTGCAGGATCGCTTCGCTGTTGTTGTTGGCAATATGCAGCGACTGGATCGCAAGTTGCTCCTGCGTCTGAAGCGCCTTGAGCCTTGTCGACACCTGGTTCATGTTGGCATCGACGAGGCGGCCGATGCCCTTGTCGATGGTGTCAATAAGCTTGTTTGCGAATTCCGAATGCATGTCGATGCGTTGCTTGAGGGCGCCAAGAACGGCCGCACCGTCGACCACCCGCTGTCCCGACACTTCGATGTAGTTCATATAGTGGTCGACCAGGTCAGGGTTCCGCTCGATGTCGATGTTGAGGAAGTTGATAGCTGGAAGCGGCTCGATGCTGACGACGATGTCCGAAAACCCCGCGCGCGTTCCGGCGCCCCACTTGCGATCAACCAGAGGGTCTGACTTGACGATGATCTTGCTCGGATCGGCGCTCGAGACTTGGATGACCGTGTCCGGCCAGTCCGCATCGAGCAGGGACCGCAGCAGGGTTACCATCTCGTCGGCCGTTTCGATGGCACCCGTGTCCTTTCCAAGAAGGTTGTTCACGTATGTCCGGTCAAAGGAGTACAATTTCGAGGGGGCACCGTTTATCGCAAATTGAAAACTGACCTCGACGCCGTCAGGGGTGTCGCCGTCCATATGGAGCGTAAATGGGTCGAATTGCAGCGACAGCGCTGACCCTCTTTCACCGTAGTTGGATTTTTGTATCAGACCGCCCGTGCTGACCCCGATGCTGCTCAGATTGACAATCTCGACGTAGGAGCCGTTTCCGTGCGTCTGGAGCGTTGCAATGCTCATAAGGACGTCGTCGTGAATCCAGTTGTTCGAGCCCGGTGGCTGATAGTGGCCATAGTTTGCGCTGACAGACGCTCCTTCCGGATTTAGCAGCGTATTCAGCAAGCCGGCGAACTGGGTGTTCGTGGAGATGATGCCCCCAAGACTGGCGTCATAGGCGTCAACCTGCGCTTTGGTAATCGTTATTGTCTTCGTGTATCCAGGGTAGTACGGGCCCGGGAGATCGCGAAGCTCTGCGGTGATCCCGGTATCCCCCGAGGGGTCGTATTCCCTGTCCAGGATGATATCGAACTTGATTTCAGCGCCCGGGCTACTGAAATCCAAGGGCGATCCATTTGAAAAATCAAAGGAGAAACTTCCCGCCACCCCGGCATTCCACCTTGGGTTCATCCAGCTCGATCCTGTTTCGGTGTAGTAGATCGTGGACGAACCGCTTTGAGGATAAACAGTGTCGTACCTCATGCCCCCGATTGTCTTGACGTCGCGAGGATCGGCCTGGAGCAAACCTCCGCCTGTGGTGTTGAACAGGCTGATCTCGTCAAGGTGGAGATCGATCGTACCGAGCGAGACGCTGCCTGACGATCTGGAGAAGGAGGATACGAGCGACACCTTGTTCGCATTGAGGTCGTAAATTTGTCCGATATCCGTATTGAGCCAGTTCTGTCCGCCAAATCCGGAGGACGTAGCAATGCTTACGACCATCTGCTTAAGCTGATTCAGTTCGGACTGGATCTTTGCCTTGTCGACGCCGGGCTCCTTGGCCGCAACGAGCTTCGCCTTGAATTCTTGCACTACATCGATGACGGCCTCCATCCCGGCATAGGCCGTATCAATCTTGGCTGCGCCGAGACCGAGCGCGTCCGCTACGGCGGAAATCGACATTTTGTCCGAACGCATGGTCGTTGAAATAGACCAATATGCCGCGTTATCGGCGGCGGTGCGGATGCGGAGCCCCGAACTGGCCTGGACTTGTGTCTCTGCAAGGTTGGAATTGATCGACCGAAGGATCTGAACTGCGGAACTAGCTGAAGTGTTCGTCAGAATGCTTGTCATCAAACGGTACCGATTCTATCAATTTTTCAAAATGAACGGCGATCGTCATGATGCCAGGCCGGCTGTACGAGCCGCCTGCTGACTATGGTTTGCAAAGAGTTAACCGAAACGGCTGGTCGGCAGGGTAGAAATACCTGCAGACCATGGATCGCCAAATTGGCGCATGTTTTGCGCTGCGGATCGATCGACGAAAAGCACCGCTGAGCAAACAGACGTTATTCGTTCGCTTGGCTGGTGTGTGCCACGGTCACGACCTTGAATGGCCCCGCGCCGGGGTGCGGGGCCATTTTTCCTAGCTGTTCAGCGCATCCTTCAAGGCCTTTGCTGGCACAAAGGTCACCTTCCTGGCGGCGGAAACCTTGATCGTCGCTCCCGTTGCGGGGTTTCGGGCCTCGCGTTCCGGCGTGGCCTTCACCTTGAATTTTCCGAAGCCGGGCAGTGACGTCTCGTTGCCGGAGACCGACGCGGCAGTGATCGCTGCAAGCACCGCCTCGACAACGGCTTTGCTTTGAACCTTTGTCAAACCGTGTTCGCTCGATAGCTTTTCAGCGATTTCATTCGTTGTCGTCAAAGCTGTTCCTCCTTGTTTTTTGACGGAAACGATCCTCCCCGTGAGCGCGAGCGATGTCACCGGATTTCGTTGCTCGCGCCCCCTCGACAGGCGATCTTCCACAGTTTGTGCTCATCGGCGACCACTTGCGGGGGTCGGATATCGGAATTCAGGTCAATGATCGCGCGAGCATCACAGCTCGTAGAACATCCTCGCCAAGGCGATCGGATTTCGGATCGCATCCCTTGCAGGCTCAACTTAGGTGATCGGCCTATCTAACCGGCTCGCCCGCTGCGTTCACACCGGTGCGCGAGATATCCACCCGCATGCCGGCAGAAGTAACGTCATCAGCCTCGACCTCGCCACGCACCGGCAATGGCGCTTCATCCGTAGAAGATTGCCCCTCGGCGGTGACCCCTTGCAGGAACATCCGTCCGCCTGGGTCCTGCGCCCGGAATACATCCTTCCCTTCGAACTCACCCGAAACCCACGCATTGAGGCTGTCGGACAGGACATAGGGTAGCGCTTCCTTGCTCGCGTTGCTGCCATACCACGCGGCGACGATCCGCATGACTTTTGCGAACATGGCTGTCCCCATGCGAAGGTTCTCGCAGGCATCGAAGAGGGCAGGGCTCAATTCCATGCCACTCTCGATCCCAAGGTGAGCGGGGTACGAAGTCACTCCAACCCGCACGGTCGCCTGCCCGACATACCGGCGGGCGATTGCGAGCGCCTCATCGGGGGTCGCTGCCTTTTCCACCAGGATCGTCTTCCGACCGACCTTGACCGTCACAGCCAGTGGATCGCCGTCGCCAACCGCGTTGACGAAGGCATCGACCACATTTGCCTCAAGCGACGGATCTGCGCATTTCTCGATCAGGAGCGCCTCAAGCATGATTGATCCAGATCACGTGTTGAAGGAAATCACGAGCGGTGTGCCGAACAGTCGGGCCCATGCGGCCACGCTGGCGCGTTGGATATCTACGATGGAACTGCCTGCCGTCCACCAGCCGTTCCCAACGGCGACCATGATGTCGGGCCCTTCCAGCATCGACTGAAGAACCGGCCAGACGAGCAACTGCTCATAGCAAATCAGCGGAGCAATCCGGCGACCGCCCACCTCGGCAACGGGGTTGGCAAAGAAATGCGCACGCGCACCACCGTGTTCACCGAACCATGGGCCCCAGGGACGCCACATGGAGACCGGAACAGGCATCCGCTCCCGGTAGAGGATGTCACTGCCGCCGCCATCGATCATGAGGAGCACGTTGTCGTATCCTGCAGGATCGAGCACCGCGGCGCCGGCAATGACGGTGACCGCGCTTTCTTGCAGACTATCCCTCCACAATGTCGAGAGCGTCGGCGTCCAGAACCCCAGAGCACTCTCCGGGAGAACGATGACGCGTGCGCCTTGGTCTGCGGCCTCATGAACCGTTGCGATCAGGTCACGCTGCCGCCCTAGAGATGCGTCGCGGCCAAGCGACGACCCCATTTCGAGGTCGACGCCACGCCATGAGAACGGTACCGTTGGATTGGTCCAGATAGCGGCGGACCAAAGCCAAAAGCCTGTCAAAGCAACGGCGACAGCCGGTCCCATGCGGGTTGCGAGGCCCATGAGCCCGGCTGTCATGGCCGCCAATCCCCACCATCCCCAGCCTGGAAACAGAACGCCCGAGGCGGTGACCGGATGTGCCCAACCGGTTATCCCGAGGGGTGGAACCGCCATCACCAGCATCGCAACAAGAAAGCCAAGCGGCCTTCGGGCCTGGCGCTTGCTCCAGGCCGCCAGATGAACCAGGACGAAGCTCACGGACGCTACGAGCCAGAAGAAGAGGCCCGCCCAGACGCCCGTTGAATAGAAGTGTGAAACTCCATGCGGAAGCCCTCGCGATGCCGCCATAAAATACCCGGCGGAGACGAGCACGACCGCCATCCTGTTCGGCGCCCTCGACCAGATCAGAGCGAACGCACAAGACGCCGGCAACAGCAGCACATTTCCGCTCCAACCGATCCATCCGGCCAGAATGGCAGCAATCGCCAGCACTCCAGTTAGCATGAGATCAGGGCGCATAGGTCAGCACCGCCTCAGCCAAACCGAGAACTCCGTCTGCAGGTACCGGACCGAAGTACCGGGAGTCCCAGGAAGCGGAAAAACGGGAATGGAGGAACACGTGGCCGGCCGGCACAATTCCGCTCTTAAAAGACGAAAGCGGGCGGCCACGACCATCGCTGCTTCGAACATCGCTGTGTTCGATCACGCGGCCGTCAATCCGAAGGACGCGACCGATCTCAAAGCCTTCTCCTTCAAGCGCGATCACCGTCTTTATGAGCGGACCGTATCCGCCAGGGCAAAGGCCGCCCCTGAGATAGCCGCGCAAGAGCGCCTCGCGAAACCGGGGGGCGTCAGGCGGGCAAACAAAGACGAGGTCACCAGTCGCGACCGCACCTGTGAGCGGACGGATGCGCCAAAGACCGAGCGATTGGCTTGGCGTCCAGTTGAGCCGATAGCCGCAAGCCAAACCGTAAAAGAGAATGGTGAGCGATGGCAGCAATCCGGCCAACATCACCAGGATCGGTCTTTGACGCCATTGGCGCGTTGTTCCTGAACGAGGGGAGACGTTTGTCACTTGAGGCCGAGCCCTTTCGTTTGCGATTGGCGGTGCGTTTCAGACAGTTTCAGGCCCTCGGCGAGGCGATCACGCGCAGAAAGCTCCTGGATCGTCCGCATCAGGTCCCAGGCCAGTCGCACTTCAGTCTTCTGTTGAGGGGTCATACCCGCGGTGACGGACGCAAAGATCTCGCCATCCGGCACCTTGGCAACAACCCCGAGGAAGGTGCGCTCGCCGAACCTTTGGCTAACCGCCGTTGAAAATCGCTCCAGTTCTGTTCTGACTGACGGGTCGAGCGATGTGCGTTCAAGGCGTGCCGGATCATGCCGGTCGAGCGCTTCGCGCATGTGTTCGAGCGACCGCTTGGCCGCCGGAGAGAGAGCTGGGATCTCGATCGCCAATTTCGAACGAAGGGCATTTTCCTCCGCTACATAAATGCGTTCGGCCTCAGTGCGTGCGTGAATAAAATCCGCGAGGTTTCGAGCGAGCGCCGGCACATTGAGAAGTGCCGTGTCGCGATCGTGCTTGTCGGATCGGCCCGCAAACATTCCGGTCCTGCCGTTGAGCGCGCCGAAACGCTGAGGCTCGCTGGCGAGCTTTTGCAGGACGGTCGCAGCGAGCGACGCATCTTTCAGCATGGCATCGACCTTGGCGGCCGCAAACGCGACCTCCGGCTCGGCGTAGACGAGCTGGAAGCGTGTCGAGACGTCTTGCCATCTCTCTCTCAAGCCCACGTCCGACGCGAGCCTATCCTCAACCGCTTGCTCGACAGATCTCGCAAAAACCGTAGTCGCGGAAACCATGGGTCCTTGAACGACGAACACCGAGGCCGCGTACTCAAGCTTGCCCCGCGCGAGCCCGATTGAGGAAGCGACACCGGCCAGTCGCGCGCCCAGGTCCGTGAGCGTTTGCTTTTGCCGGATAATCCAATGAAGCCGGTCGCGAACGATCCTGCGGGCAACGCTCATCAGGTGAAAGCCGCGTGCCTCTGCAAACCGCAGGGCCTGGCGATAGAGAGGTCCCGTCCCGTAATCGAGCGTCGTTTCCTTGGCGTTGCGACGTGACAGGATCGCCACCAGGCCACCTGACTTTGCGAAGGAGCGGCGGCCGTAATAGACGGCGAGTTCGTCGCGATGGCGTGTCATGGCGACATAGGTGAGATGGCGATCGAGTGACAGGGAAGCCAGCACCTTCGCCCGATCGACGGTAGCGCCCTGCGACTTGTGGATCGTCGTCGCGTATCCGTGGTCGACATTGTTGTAGAAGCGCTGCTCGACGGTAATGTTGTGCCGATGTGTCCCTTCGCCGATGGTTGCGATGAGGCGGCCAGGAGCCGCCTCTACCACGCGACCAAGCATACCGTTCTTGACGCCGAGGCTGGCCTCGTTCCTCAGGAACACGATCTGATCGCCGGCGGAAAAATCGCGATTTCCGTCTGCTGTCTTGAACGCAACCCCTTGGCCGACAACGCCGCGTTCGACGAGTCTCGCGCGAGCAAGCGCATTGAGCATGCGCACATCTCGGCGCAGGTGCGCGAGGATCAGACTGGTCTTTGTCGGGAGATACTCACTGTCCCAATCGGTGATGAGGCGTTCGACAGCTTCAGATTTGAGCTCCGCACTGATTATCTTGCGATTGGCGCGATACGCATCCACCGCCTCGCCAATCCTGCCCCGCGCCAGATCGAGCGAAGCGCTGCGCATCCACGGTGTGCGCTGGCGATAGATGGTTTGGAGTTCGGCATAGCCGACCCGGTCGACGATCGCGCGAAATGCGGCACCGGCCTCGATCGGCTGAAGCTGTTCGGGATCGCCGACGAGAACAAGTTTCGCGCCGGTCTTCACGATGACTTCGACGAAGTACGCCATTTGCCTCGACGAGACCATGCCGGCCTCGTCGAGGACAAACACTGTTCTGTCGTCGAGACGGTCGATACCTTGTGCCCAACGCCGCTCCCACGACGAAAGCGTGCGCGAGGCGATGCCCGCCTCCTTCTCCAGTCCCTCGGCCGCCTTGCCAGCGAGAGCCCCGCCGACAACGCGATACCCCGCCGCCTGCCAGACCTCGCGAGCGGCTTTCATCATTGTTGTCTTGCCGGCGCCGGCGCGGCCAACGACTGCAGCAAGAGAGGCATTTTCGGTCAGACGTTCGATCGCTGCCTTCTGCTCATCAGAAAGTTCAGGGCTGCGATAAAAAGCCGTATCCAGAACCCCGCGCCGCACGCCATGCGACGCTCGCCTTGCAAGCCAGGAAGCGCGGTTCACCATCTCCGCTTCGAGCCGGATAAGCTCCCTGGTCGTGTACCGTTCCGGGGTACGCACCCCCGTCTCAAAGTCGATACGCTCCCCGGTCAGGCGCAAAGCCCGAGGGTCTTGCAGGATGCGCGACACCAACGATCGGAAGAGCCCCGCATCGTCGATGTAGCGATGAAGTATCTTGGCGACGTCCCGCTCATCGAAGACGCTCTTTTCGCGGGCGATCATTTCAAGGACGATCTCCGGGCGGCGCACGATGCGACCCGCATTTTCTCGGCGTCGAACCTCCTGAAGTTCGAGGCGGTCCAGCAAAAGCTGCTTTTCCGATGCGGCTGACTTCCGCTCGATCGCCTTGGCGCCGACGCCGACATGGATCGTCGGCTCCGCCTCGATCCCTTGACTATTGTAGGAACGCCCGTCCACGCGGATGTCGAGGCCCGCAAGTGCCAGATGCCTGTTCTGGCACTCGAACCAACCGTCTCGAAAGACGTTGAAATCGTCGGCGCCGCCGGCCCACAGTTCATAGACAATTTTACCGGCATCGTTGCGCAAAGGCCGGCCGTCCGGCGACAACACCTGTACCTTCTTGGCTCCGAACCCTTCGGCCGTAAGCGGCCGCAGCGTCGTCATCAGGTGAACATGCGGGTTGCCTGGTGCATCATGATAAACCCAATCAGCGACCATGCCTCTGGAAAGGATGTGGCTCGCGACGAATTCGCGCATAAGTGCGATGTTCTGGTCCGCTGTAAGTTCGATCGGCAAGGCGATCGTGACATCCTTGGCCAGCTGAGCATCGGAGCGCTTTTCGAACACTTCGACCCTGTTCCAGAAGGCCTCCGATGCGCCTGACACAGAGCGATCGGCGATCAAGGAGGAAAGCCAGGCTGGCGCATCTGCGGGTACCACGAACTCTTCATGCAGCAGCCCTTGCTTGGCGCGATAATCGACAGCGCGGGCCTCGCGTTCGAAGTCCATCTTCGCGCAGTGGCGATAGGCGGCCGACATCACGGCGCTGCGGCCCGCGCCGCGGGCGACGATGCTGACGGAGAAATGAGGGACGGCCATTTCGACAGACACTCCTGATCGCAAGCGAAATCAACGCGTTTCGAGAGGAGGGATAAGATTGCCGAGATCGCAAATCAGGACGTCGCGCCAGCGACGTATAATTGCGCCCTTGGATGCCGCTCCTTCGGAACGGCCGGGATAATCGTCAAAGGCGTTGGCGGTGCCAACGGACAGTTTTGTCCCTGGATGGGCCGACCCATCCAGGGAAATCTCGTGCCGTTCGAAACACGGCACGAAAGGACAATCGGAATGAAAAAGCCTTCTTCGAGAATTCGAGAGGAGATCGCAAAACTCCAGGAACAATTGCGACAGGCCGAAACCCGCGAAGCCGAACGGATCGGTCGTATTGCCTTGAAGGCGGGCCTCGGAGAGATCGAGCTCGACGAGACCGATCTCCAGGCCGCCTTCGAGAAACTGGCGGCACGCTTTCGCGACAACGGGGCAACAACGGCAGCAAGAAACAAGGCGACCCCGCCGCTCGACGCTGGCGCGGCTGAGAGCCGCACTGACGGGGCTTGAGCGGATGGCACGCGCGATCAAATCCGATGCCCGGCGAAAAGATGCCCGGGAAAAGATCGAACTGGGCGGCCTCATCGTCAAAGCGGGCTTGCGTTACGAGACGCGCGCACTGCTGCTCGGCGCATTGATCGAACTTGGCGAGCGGCTGCAGCGCGACGAAGGCGAGCGTCCACGCCTGACAGCAATCGGCGCGGAGGCCTTTCGCAATGGGCGGGGGTAGGATCGCGCTCGCGGCGGCGCCTGTCACTCTGATGGTGCTAACCTCAATCGCCACGACAGGGGCGGAGGACTGGCTCGTGGGGTTCGGCAGGACGGAACCTCAGCGCGCGCTATTCGCCCGAGCAGGTGCCGCGTTGCCCTATGTTCTCGCCGCGATCACCGGCATCGTCTTCCTGTTTACCGCCGCTGGATCCGCCAACATCCGCTTCGCGGGATGGGGCGCATTCGGGGGAGGGCTGGTTTCTTGCGTGCTCGCGCTCATCGACGGGTACCATCACACTACCGACCAAGACCCATTCCTGCCTTTGCAGTTCCAGATGATACCCATTGAACCGTCGGCGCTCATTGGCGCGGTCGCAGCACTTACATCGTCAGGGTTCGGATTGCGGGTCGCGATGATCGGAAACGCTGCCTTCGCAAGTACCAAGCCGAGGCGCGTTCGTGGCATGCGCGCGATCTACGGTGAAGCCAACTGGATGAAGCTTTCACACGCAAAAAGGCTCTTTCCGGAGGCGGCGGGGATCGTGATTGGCGAGGGCTACCGGGTCGATGAAGACAGCGTCGCGGCCATACCGTTTAGAGCAGACAAGCCTGAGACCTGGGGTGCGGCCGGTCGGTCGCAGCTTTTGTGCTTCGATGGCTCTTTCGGCTCGTCGCACGGTCTCGTCTTTGCTGGTTCAGGCGGCTTCAAGACGACCTCGGTAACGGTACCGACAGCGCTCAAATGGGGAAGCACGCTCGTCGTCCTCGACCCTTCCAATGAAGTGGCGCCAATGGTGGTCGATCATCGCAAAGCCGCCGGCCGGGACGTTCGGACACTCGACCCGAAGAAACCCAAGGCGGGGTTCAATGCACTCGACTGGATCGGCCGGTATGGCGGAACCAAGGAGGAGGATATCAGCGCGGTTGCCTCCTGGATCATGAGCGACAGCGGTCGCGCGATCGGGGTGCGCGACGATTTCTTCAGGGCATCCGGGCTGCAGTTGCTGACCGCACTCATTGCCGATGTCTGCTTGTCTGGTCACACGCGCAACGAAGACCAGACGCTCAGGCAGGTTCGCAAGAACCTTGCGGAACCGGAACCGAAGCTGCGCGAACGCCTGCAGGCAATTCACGCGAACTCGAGCTCGGACTTCGTGAGAGAAAACGTCGCTGCATTCGTCAACATGACACCGGAGACCTTTTCCGGCGTCTACGCCAACGCGGTGAAGGAAACGCATTGGCTCTCCTATGAAAACTATGCAGGCCTGGTCTCAGCTAAGAGTTTTTCGACGGAACAGCTCTTGAACGGATCGCTGGACGTCTTCATCAATATCGATCTGAAGACACTGGAAATGCATCCAGGCCTTGCTCGCGTCATCATCGGATCCTTCGTGAACGCGATTTACAATCGCAATCGCTTCGGCGGCGATCTGGCTCTGTTCCTCCTCGACGAGGTGGCCCGCCTCGGTTACCTGCGCATTCTTGAGACGGCACGCGACACCGGCCGCAAGTACGGGATATCACTCACGCTGATCTTTCAGTCGATCGGCCAGATGCGCGAGACCTTCGGCGGCCGCGACGCCACGAGCAAATGGTTCGAGAGTGCGAGCTGGATCTCGTTTGCCGCCATCAACGATCCTGAAACGGCCGAGTACGTTTCAAGGCGCTGCGGCGCGACGACCGTCGAAGTCGATCAGCTGAGCCGCAGTTTCCAATCGCGGGGGTCGTCACGTACGCGCTCGAAGCAGATTGCGGCGCGGCCGCTCATCCAACCGGACGAAGTGCTGCGAATGCGCGCTGACGAGCAGATCGTGTTTACGGCGGGAAACGCGCCTTTGAGATGCGGTCGCGCCATATGGTTCAGGCGCGCCGACATGCGAGGCTGCGTCAAGCAAAACAGATTTCGCACTCCGCCGACAACCACCTGATTTTTCCCGACGATCCATCACAATCATGAATCGATCAGGCCGGATCGATTCAAAACACTCGTTGGACGGGAATCCGGGCATCGGCGATGGTACTCCCATGCTCAGTCAGCCCTACCATCTCTATGTCGAACGAACCGACGCAAACAGGAACATGGCCCGGTTCTATGCGCTGTCGATCGATCGGACGCTATTTGGAGAGGCCTGCCTGACGCGGCGCTGGGGAAGGATCGGTCAAAGAGGCCAATCGATGGTCCATCATTTCGACAACGAGCAAGAGGCGGTCGCGTTGTTTCTCGACGTTCTCAGGAAGAAGCGCACCCGGGGATATCGGCCAGCGGTAAAACGCCCCTCGAAGTGACGACGAAGTTCGCCGAACGCAGTGAGAACCGATGCGGCCGCGAACGGTGGTCGTAATCGCTTGGGCGAACCACGAGAGGTGGCCCCGCCTGGAGGCGGGGCCCAGTTGCCTCAGTCCCTGTTGGAGCGAGACCAGATCAGCTGGTAGCCGTCTTCGCCTTCGACTTCCGCAAGCGTCGCGTAGATTGGAGCGGGGAAGCTCGGGTCGTCGAGCTTGACCGAGAGGTAGTCGCGGCCAGTCTGTTCGGAGCTCTTCTGCCAGGCCGCACCGAATTCGACGTTGCCGGCATAGATGCGGAAGTGAGGACCTTTGTCGGAGGGGTGTTCGATCCGTGCGATGCGAGCCTTGACGTTGAGGGTCAGCGTACGGATCGACCCGTTGAAGCCGTTGTCGGTGGAGGTGAAAGTGCCAATGGTTGCCATGTCGAAGTTCCTTTCTCGTGTTTCGGGCCGCGCCCTTCGCGGCCTCGATGGCTGTCGAAAGGACCGGGGACGATCGGACCGCACCCATAGGGCCAAAATGAAATGGAGGGCGGCAAGGAGCAGTTTTGTTCGATGGCGAGGAATGGCGGCTTGAGCCGCCAGGGGTAAGAAAACTGCGGATGCCGTTGCGGGAGGACGATCGAGGCTCCAGCCGCTTTCCGGTCAGACACGCCCATCGAGCCCGCGCAGGACGCTGCCGCAGCAAGAGAGAACATTGCCCTGGCAAGGTAGGTGAAACAGGACCATCCTGCGGACTTCGTCTCTGTACCGGCCCGCTCGCACCGCATCTCCATCCTCGATCAAGGCAGAGTTGCCAATGGGCTAGCGCACGATCGTTCGATTGGGATTCGTCACCTGGGGGAACCATGCGCCAGCAGACAACGTCATTCATCGTCGAGATTAAACAGTCGCGCAATCCGAAGTCCGGCACGCGGAAAACGTCGATCTGGGGAAAGTTAGATCTCAGGGCGAGCGACGAGCTGCTTGAAACGACACGGACCGGACAGGAGGCGGCTGCTCCGGCTAAGGTCGGCGAGCAACGTTAACCCAACGCCGGTCGCATCGTTGTTCGAACCGAATGTAGGTTGGAAAGGGGCCGGCGACGACGCCAGCCCCAATCTGATAGTTGCTACACTCGCGGTTTCGATCGACCGCTCAAACACTCTAGGTCAACTTGGGGCGGGCACAAGATTGCGGCGGGGACGCACTAAATATCCCCCGTCTTTCCACCGGTCGTCCACAAGATAGGCAAACCCTACTGCAATGAAAGAAAAACCGTTTTCGCGCGACGCGACGATTACCATCGGCTTGCACGGATGTGGATAAATTTTCGGGCGGGCAGGGGTGTTTGAGGGGCGGGGCTTTGGGGCGCCCCTCAAGAAGTTGCCGTCGAAGATCGCCTCGTATCCAGACTGTTCTGGACGCGAGGCGATTGAAACCATCATCGGTTGCGCAGCAATCTGGCCATGCGTTCCCCTACAAGCCAAAGAGCCTTGTTGAGCTTGATATCCTGATCGATGCCATTGATCGGGCGTGACGTTGATCTGCGCGGCCTGCCAGTTTCATCGCGGCCCACACCGCGCAACCCACCTTTGATGCTGTTTTCTTGAACGACATTCCATACGGTCCAAAGGTCATCAGCGCGATCCTCCTGGCGACGGGGCACAAGCAGTTGTTCTGGCTTGATCGGTGTCGTCACAGCGCCGTCGGCGTCACCAAAGCGAAGCAGATGCGCCGCCTCCGCCAACACCTCCTTTGCATCCCGCCCCATTGTGAAGCTCGACCAGTCTTGGGGCGCTGCCAGAGCTCGTTCGGCCTCCGCGAGCACGCGATAGGTTCCTTCGATCACCTTGCCTTGAACATCTCCGGAGTGCCGGACTTTGATCGCGTCAATCGTTCCGGTGTGGGCCACGAGTGAATTGAGGCAGCAAACTCGGAATAGCCCCGCGAGCAACTCATAGGCACTCGTTCCATCATTTGCGTTTTTGAGGAGAATTTCGCAGACGGTGTCACCCACTTTGTAGACATTTCCGTCATCGAGGCGACGAAGACGGATAAGGTGCTTGGTAAAGTTGGCCTTTCCTTCCGTGCGGCTGACTGACTGGCGCGCTCCGACCGGCGCGAAGCCCTCCTTCATCAGCCCACGCAGGATTTCGATTGTCGGGATTGGCATGAAGCGCTCGGAGCGGCTTTCGTGTGCCGAAGTCGCGAATATCGAAGGCGCAATGGTGCGCATCTCATCCTCGGAGAGCGCGCGACCCGTGTCGAAACGGGCGGTTTTGGCGTAGATGCTCATACTTAGATCTCCTTTTCCCTTGGACCGCGAAGCAGGGCCGCGTCCTGCTTCCCGGGGCCGCGCGAGCGGTGGGGACGGAGGGGGAAAGCAGTCTTCGCGGGGAACCGCCTGCACGGAAGCGCAGCGAAGGAAGGTGGGCGGAAGACTGTTTGGGGGAGAGAAGGGGCAAAGTCCCTCGGCCCCCTTCAACCGATCCGATAGGCTCGGTCATTTCACAAAGAAGCGTATCGGAGCTTTCAGCATAGCGCCGCGTCCTCGCGGGAAAGCGGGAATTCGCGTTACGCGAAGGCGGAAAAAGGGCCGCCGCAGGAGCTTCAACATAGTGGCCCGAAGGGAAGCGGGACCGACTGCCCCCGTCCGAAGCGTTCCGGTAGGCTACTTTGAGCACGGGTGTTGCAAAGGCATCTGCCGCATTGGTGTTCTTTGGTTCAAAATTGGACGCCGCATCACTTTAAATTAGACGAACGGCATGCTGGAGGATGCCGCCGACGGCAGTATTTGGGTTTTCCGACAACGCACTGGGCGTGAACCAGGAACAGCCGGCCGATCCTCTCCGGTGTCTCCGGTGATTGGCAGTGCCCGCTTCGATTTCCGCAATCTATGTCGGCTAGGGCCCAAGCCCTACCCATGACCAGTGGCGACATTTGTCAGGTGCGCGCGAATAGCAGCAGCGGTGCGATATCATGGTTGTCGGCTGCACGAAGTGCCGCCATGTAACGGGTGCGAAGCTCGCCGACATCGGCCAGCGTCCCGCCACCCCAGCTGAAATGTTCGCCGCCAAGGCGCTCGATCAGAAGATCGGCTACCAAGCGAGCGTGACGACCATTTCCGTTGGGAAATGGATGGATGGCAACCAGGCGATGGTGAAACCTGATCGCAATCTCATCCGCCGGAAATGTCTGATGCCCAATCCAATAGTGGACGTCGCTTAACAGGCCCGCCAGCTCCATTCCGATGCGGTAGGGTTGAACGCCGATGTTGCGCTCCGTCGTTCGGAAGACGCCGGCCCATTCCCAGACGTCGCCAAGCATCCGCTTGTGCAGTGTTCGCATGAAATCCTCGCTGAGCAGTCGCTCAAGCGATACGCGTCGACGACCACGCGCCCAGGCCGCACCTTCGACAATGTTCTCCCGCTCTGCCTCGTTGAGATCACGACGGTGCGTGATCCATGTCTGAAGGAGCCCCTCGCGCTCATTTGGTTCCAGGGGTGTTGCGTCCTCAGGCTCCTGAAACAGGTCCGTCATGTCTCGTTCCAGAGGTCGCGTTCGGAGAGCCTGTCGCGAATGTATGCCTGGACACGGGATTCGAAATCAGCTTCGTCCGTGCCCTGAGCTTCGAGCCGCATCGTGTGCGCGACGCGGTGAAGCTCCCGCGTCGCGATCTTCCTTGCGCGCGCCTCGATGAGAGCCTCAAGTGAACTGTTGGGAACAAGTGCGTAAACGAGCGTGCAATCCAGCGCCTCAGCTGCGCGACGCAAGGTTTTGAGTTGGATCGTGCCTGCAGCTTCCGACTTCTCTATGGCTTCTACGGTTTGGGGTCGCACCCCAATGCGCGCGCCGAGCTGGGCACCCGTCATCCCGAGCGCGTCACGCAGTGCACGCACCCATCCTTTCGGCGGCGCCTTGAACCGATCGATTGGTTGGAGCGGCCGAAGTCTTTCATCGAGGCGCAGGCGCCCCCTTTTGCGACTATCGCTTTTCATCCACGTTCTTCAGACTGTGAGCTGATCGTACAACAAGTTTTATCAGCATGCAGGCTGATTATCAACATGCACTATTCACGCTACAGTATGATTTTATCAATTAACGCATCAGCCTGCAGTCTGTTGATCGTGTGCGGAAATTAGCCTGGAGTCTGCCCCTGATCACCTGCGTGGATGATTGCAAGCTCTCACTCTGATTTGGAGCAGAGAGTTTACGCTCGCGCTGGGGGCCTAGGCACTCAGCGCATCGGAGTTCATGCCATCAGCCTGCTGACGCCAATCGCCGTTGAGCTTCAGACATAGCGCTGCTCGCGTTTGCACAGGATCTCGGCCAACCGATCCGGTAACCTCCAGAACGGATGCAACACGTCGAGCGAGAACTTTGATTAAGGATCCTGCCGTCGCTTCGGCACGAAACCCACTGCGAAGCCAAACAGCCGGCCAATCTTGTCCAACGTCTCCAATGTCGGGTTAGCAATGCCCGCTTCGATTTCCGCGACCTGTCTACGAGTAAGGCCGAGGGTGTTGGCAAACTCCTGCTGCGTGAGGCCTATGCTTTTGCGCATATCCACCACAGCATCCGGCAAATGCAAGCCGCCGCGTCGCGCCTGTTCTGCAAGATCCTGGCGCATCACCGAAACCTGCTCTTTCGTCGGCTTTTTCCACCGTGCCACTTTGATCAGGCTCCTTCCGGTTTAGAGAACGCGTCATCAACACCGTCAGCGATCTCGCTGCAGCGCATCATGGCTCGTTCGATGATGACGTCCGGCGCTCCCAACTTTTTCGCATGGCTCGGCACCAGTCTGAGGCGCTGTGCGAAAGCCTGCAGCTCTGACATCAGCTTCGTCTGAACATCGCGGTCCGGCCAGACCTCAGCACAAATCCGTTTCCAGTCAGGAGAATGGTCCAGGCCGCCGTCACGCATGGAGGCCCAACGGGTAGATCGCACAACACCCTCTTTCGCCAACCGCATGGGAGCAAAGTCAAAGAGTGGTGACAGTCGGATCTTTCCGTTGGGGTACTTGCTCAACGCGGAGTTACGACCGTGATTATCGGGATTGCCGAGCGCGAGGTTGGCGATATCGCGTTTCAAATATTCTGCAATGTCGGCAATCGGGTCATCGGAATGTCGTTTCAGTAGCTCGATGTAGGCCTCATGTGTGCCGATGTGACCGAACTCTGCAACACCGAGCGCCGAAACGAGGCTTTCCTGTCCGAGCCGGATCGTCTTCCCATTCGCGCTAAGGCTCCGGTCAAAGCGAGGGATGATCAGCACACCGTCAGCGTAAATCGACGGTTCTTTGACTTTGAGACCAAGTTCCAAGGCAATGCGCGAATAGATCGCTTCGCCTTCAAGTATGGTGCGGTCAACTGCTTCAGGGCCACGAACAAGCTTGACGATGACGTGCCGTAGGGCCTCGTCGTCGGTCACGATGCTGTCGGGATAAAAGAGCCCGTTCTTCGCCTGGGTCATTGACACTTTTGGCCACTCACCCTGCAGTCCACTAGAACCGGAAGCCAACATTGCGAAACGGTCGGCAACTTCCATGAAGCGGTCCGATCGCCCCAGGATATCCGCCTCCGTTACGCCCTGGCGCTGCAAGCCGCTCAATCGAGCGGACTCCGCCTCTGCCGCTTCCTTGATGCGGATGTTGCCAATTCCGCCCGTTGCGGCTCGGAGGAGCAAAGATAGATCCGATGAACGAGCCACTTCGTCGAGCCCCATATGCTCAGCCAACTTTCGCCGTGCATGGCCTTGTGGCATGAGATCCAGGAGGAAAGCTGGCCAGTGACGGCTGTACCGATTTTCAAGGTCAATCGGATAGCGAACAGACAATGCGCGGTGATCGCAGACCGTCTGACCCGCGGCGAAACCCTGCGCGGCCGTGGCGAGAAAGTAGTCGAGATCGTAGTCGACGACCGAACTACCGACGTAGCCGGCATCGTCGTCTTTCAGCTCAAGAGCTGCCGCGTCGTGCCATTCGCCGTCGAAGTGGATCTGCAGCGTCCGTTTCATTGTCGACCCCTTTGATGGGATCATTACCGTCGAAATTCGAACTTATCAACCCCCTAAAAGGGGCAATAGTGGCAAAAATCGCGTAATCTATATTATGGAACACCCGAGCGGATTTGCCGCTGTTGCTTTTTGCTCTGAAATCGCCGTTGGCGCTGTTGCGAGCCGCCTCGATAGCGATTGGCAGTCATGCGCGAAGCCGGCGGCACTGAACGAACACCGGACTTCTGTTCAAGAGTTTCGGGCGGCGATAAGCGATCATTGTTGGGTATCTACGTTGGGTCCAAATCATGATGTATGTATTCGATCCGGTCGCGCAATTGGTCGCACTAAGTGTCGCGTTCGCTCTCGTCCATCTCTCGGCGAGTAGTCGCGCATTTCAGTTCGGCGCACATACCGTTCTCTTTGCACTGTTGACGGCAGTGCTGCTCGCTAACGGCATCGAGCCATACATGGCATCTCAGTATCCGGCGGGTCTTCCCCTTCACCTGTTTTATGGTGCTGCCAAAGTCATCTGGTGGATCGGCGGGGCTTTAATGCTGGTGAGTTCGGTTCGTCTGTTTATCATCTTTGAGGGACGGCCTCGCGAAGCCCGCCTCATACAAGATTTAGTGGCTGGTCTCATCTACGTTGGAGCCACTCTCGCCATCGTGGCCTATGTGTTCAATGTGCCGGTAGGAACACTAATTGCAACATCGGGCGTAGTGGCTGTCATTCTTGGCCTGGCCTTGCAGAGCACATTGTCGGACGTCTTTTCGGGTATCGCGCTAAATCTTGGACGGCCATACGCCGTTGGGGATTGGATCGTGTTGGATAACGGCATGCAGGGGCGTGTTGTCGAGACAAATTGGAGAGCGACCCACCTGCTCAACGTAACAAATGATCTTGTTGTGGTTCCCAATACGTCCTTGGCTAAAAGCCAACTCGTAAACTCCAGCAGTCCTGATGAAACTCATGGTGTCGCACTCACTGTAAGAGTGGTGGCCACTCAAGCGCCTTCGGAGATACTGGAGCTCTTTGAAACCATCCTCGTCGGCAGCAGACATGTCTTGCAAGTCCCTGCTCCATTTGTGAGCTTGACAGACATGGATGGGCACTCAATCGGGGTTGAGTTGGTGTTCCGCGTCTCGGGCGTAGATCAGATTGTTCCGGCCAAAAATGAGATGTTCGGATTGATCTTCCGTCACCTTGGTGCTGCTGGTTTGGCGCTTTCAGGCCTGCCAATCTCGCTCTATGGATTAATGCCGCCAATTCTCTCAGTCCCGGCCTCACGAAAATCTTCACAGTACGAGTTGATAAGGGCAATGCCTGTCTTTGCGGTCCTAAGCAATGAAGAGATCGATGAACTGGCTGCATCTCTGATTAAGCACGAGGTTCCGAAAGGCGCGAAAATCATCGACCAAGGCATACGCTCGTCTACGCTGATGTTGGTTGGACGAGGGGTCGTTTTGGTTCAGCGGAACCTTGACGGGAAGCATATGGAGCTAAATCGGCTGTCACCCGGGGATTTCTTCGGTGAGCGCGGTGTTTTGATGGGCTCGGAGGAACCGGGATCGATCACAGCGCTGTCGAGGGTGGTAGTTTATGAAGTACCGTCCGTCAGCCTCGCCAAAATCATGCAAGACCGGCCGATACTTGCGGACGAACTCGGATCGACGCTCGCAGCCCGGCTGGAAACTGAAGCCTTGGCTGAAGGTGGAATAGCTCCTGCTGCGCATGGTTCTATGAGCATAGCCCAGCGCATTCGCCACCTCTTCCAGTTGCCAACTCCGCATGGCTAGCGGCCCGCTCTCGGTGCGGTGCCGGATACATGGCGGAAACGAAGGCGGCAGAGCGCCGTGGAACCCGGTCTACGTCCGCACGCGGCAATATCATTACCAACCGGGAGCCCTTCCCGCTGTCCAAAGCACCAGCTCCCACCCCTTGTCGATTTCGATCTGCGGCAGAATATCGACATCGGCCGCCGTCCACCGGGCACACTCGCCCAGGAGAGAGAGATTCACAAACAATGGCGCGGCTGCCGCGGCGAGAAGGACTGCCAACCGGGCATCGCCCGAACCTGAGAATGACCAGATCAGCGCCGAGCCCACGTTGTCCATGTAGTGGCGAATGAGCTGCTGGCAGTTTCCCATTCGCAGTTCATCTTTCCACCAGCGCGGAAAACGATCGCCTTCTTCGTTTCCTGGAACTCCGCTTTAATGATCCGTTTGGAGGGCCGGCACACTTTTCATCGGTATCGAAATCTGCGCGGGGACGCGGTGCCCGAAAATCACGACAGCGGTGAGAACCTTATTCCACCCGTTTGCGTCGCCCCCGCCTCCACGGCCATTCGCCATCGATTTCCGCTTCAAGCGAGAAGCTCAGGAACGTACGAATTAAAACTATCAGCCCAAGTAGACCGACACTCTCCCATGTTAGGGGAGATATGATCGTAGCGATAATGTCGGCCCCGATCAGGATTTCGAGACCTAACAATATCCCACGCCCGAGATTGGCACGGTAACGGGCATAGGCAAGTTCGCCGGGACGGGAAATTGCATCCCGAATGTAGTTGATGCTGGCCAGTACAACGCCGATAACAATCACCACGACACCGGAGAATTCCAATAGCAATGCCAAGGGCTCCAGAACAGGAGCAAGCGAGCCCATCAAAGTGCCACGTTCCATTAAATCGTTCATATCGTCCTCGGTCGATGATTGTCAGGTGTCCTAAAAAGCATTGGCGATTTCGCTGGGTTTAGGGGCGCGTCGACTCCCCATTGCCGTAACGAAAATGGTGGTACGAAGTACTTTCGGCTCTGAGCGTTTCAAAAGCGGCTTTCACCCCTGCCGACCTGCAAGAACTGGCGTGACGGGCGTTCCGCGAAGCCATTGCCCCCCGGCCAGACCTGAACCCCGCTTTGACATGGAACAGATCCCTTACCTCAGCGCTAGTGTTCTCCGCAGGACTCGAGAATGGCTGCAATGTCGTTCCGAGACCCAGACGCATTTGTCGTTACTCCTTGCCAACGTGGCTGTGGCGCCGCGGCTGAGGACCAATCTTCTGGGACCACCTCCCGGCTAGCATAGTCAAAAAGGCTGATAACTCTTGTATAAATCAACGGCGGGCGGCTCCCGTCGGCGTGAGCGTGCGGCTCGGGGAGCTGTTTTCAGATAAGGCGTTGAATATCCAGGGTGGTCGGCGCGACGGGTGTTGTCGCCCTTCCCCTCAAGCTGCTGGTGCCGGTGCGGTCACGTTTTTCGCGACTCTCCAGTTATTTCGTCCAAACTGCCGCACTATGCTCCAAGATGCCGTTCTCGGCACGTGTTGAATATGAGGCGATTTCAACCTCGCCCTCCGCCCCGGGGGATGACGCGGGCGCGAACGAACGTAATGTCTTCTGCTGAAAAAAAAGGTGCGGGTAGATTATGCTGAATGCAGTTCGCAAAAAAGGTAACTCGCTAGTGCTTGCGTTCATTTCCGGGTTCGCAGACGCACTGTTTTTTATCCAGCTGGGCGGACTGTTCGTCGGACTTGTCACCGGGAATGTCGTGCTCCTGGGACTGGGATTAGTCGGCCACGAAAAAGGGGGCTTGCACGGCCTCCAGATCATGACATTCCCGCTCTTTATGTTTGGCGCAGGCCTTGCAGCCATTCTGGTGGCCTGGATCAAGCCCGTAGAACGGGCCACGTTCTGGGCGCTGGTCATCTCCGCTTCTGCATTTGCGGCCTCCGCTCTTCTTGCAGCGATTGGCGTGGGCTCAGATTCGGCATGTGCACTGCTTGCAGCCTTCGCGATGGGAATGTTGACGGCGATAGACCGTCTCGACAGCAAACTCGGCCCACCGTTCTCGTTGATGACGGGTAATATTGCCGGGGTCGCGGTGGTGGCGGCACGACGCCTTATTGGTTATGCAGAAAAGCCTGAAGAGTGGGGACAGTCTCTTACGTCGATCATCCTCATAGGCGGCTTTGTAGCGGGCTGCGCCGCGGGAGCGTTTGCTCAAGTAACAGTGGGCGTCGTAGGGATGCTCCTGCCCGCTTCGCTGACGATACTGATAGCGGTTTTCTACTCCCCAAACGCAAATCCGTCGGCATAACGGGCGGGCTATCGATCGCAGCTCGGTGCGGCCTGTGATCGATCGGCTGCGTGGTTCTCGGTGGGAAGGCTGTTTGGATATTGGGTCGCGTGGAGCAGGTGCTTTTCGCCAGGTGTCGATACCGGATGAATACTCCTCAGAAGTGCCGTTTGAATTTTCCCCAGTTTAGCGACGCCGCCGGTCTTCCGG
>NZ_JBWKZT010000025.1:0-57489 GCF_059424735.1 Ensifer sp. GW101-20A05
CATCATCGCAAACGCATTGCTCAGGGATGGCCGCATATGGGAACCAACCCGTACTTGACCAACACGGATACTCTAGCTTTCGCAATCGCATCTCGTCGCGCCTTGATGATGGGAGTGATCGAGGTGGGCAGATCGGAAAATGCTTCAATGGTCTCGAAGACCGCAACCTCGAGATTGGCCATGGTTTTTCCGCCGGCGGAAACCGAGGTTCTCGATCCGGTCAACACGACGCCATTCGGATTGAAGCCGGATGCGCCCCTGCTTTTGATCAAGGCCAGCCAGCGGATTACCAACGCCGCCGCTTTCGGTGAGACCCATGAGATCGTATTGGCGCAGTCGCCGTCATTTCTCTTCCCCTCCGGCTCCAAGTCGCAAGGGGTTGACGATCTGGAGCCCCTTGACGTCCTTTTCGTTGTCCGTGACCACCACACAATCGTTGGCCCCCGCGACGGCCGCGATGATCATGTCAAGCGCGCTGCGCGGACGACCTGTGGCTTTGCCTTCGGCCATCAATCGCGCCCAGATCAGGGCTGCCTTGTCGTCGAACGGAAGGATACGATTGGCGAACAATTCCTGCGGGCCTTCCGGCCCAGAGAACCAGGCATCAAGCACGTCCCGCTTCTTGCCGCGGGGCTTTTCCAGAATGCCGCGTCGAATTTCGGCAATTGTCAGCGAGGCGACGAACAGATCTTCGTCGCGCTGCTCAGCCCACCAAGCGAGCAGCAGTTCCGAAGGTTGCGGCTTGACGATATTGCTGATGATGTTCGTGTCGAGAAGATAACGTGTCACAGATCGACCTTGCTTTAACGCCGCTCCGCCATGATCGACCGCGACACAACGACAACGAGGCCGATCAAGACCGTTCCTGCGATGAAGAGAAAGGCCGCTGCCGCGATCGCAGGGCTGATATTTTCACGGATGCTGGAAAACATCTGCCGTGCCAACGTCCGCTGGTTCGGGCCTGCGACGAAGAGCGTAAGGACGACTTCGTCCAACGACGTCGCAAAGGCGAGCACGGCGCCAGAGAGTACGCCCGGCATGGCGAGCGGCAGGGTGATACGGCGGAACACCCTGGCCGGCGAAGCTCCGAGGCTCTGGGCCGCAAGCTCGACGCGTTCGTCGATGCCGGCCAGCGCACCGGTGACGCTCACCACCACAAAGGGCACCGCCACGACTGTGTGGGCAATGATCACGCCGATATAACTGTTGGTGAGGCCAAAGCCCGCCAGCAGCACTTGCATGCCGACACCCAGCACGACGGCCGGCACCACCATGGGCAGCAGGAAGAGTGTGCGCATCGAGCCGCGAAAGAGAACAAGGCGGTTGCGCAGGCCCAGCGACGCGGCCGTGCCAAGAGCGGTTGCGAGCAACGTCGTGCCCGTGCCGATGATCAGGCTGTTGAAGATTGCCCGTCGCCAGGCGTCCGCGAAGAAGAGTTCCTCGAACCAGCGCAGGGACCACGACGGGATTGGATAGGTGAGGATCACGCTCGAGGTGAAGGCGAGCGGCAGGATGGCAATGAGTGGCGCGACGAGGAAGATGATCGTCAGCATGGCGAAGGTGGCTTTGGCAACTTTCATCGGCATGGTCAGCGCCCCCCAACTTCGTCGCTGGAGAGCCGCGCGTAGACGCTGTAGAGCAGTAGTGTCGCGACGAGCAGTACGACCCCGAGTGCACCTGCCATGCCCCAGTTCGCCGACCCCGTGGCGTAAAAAGCGATGATCGAGGAGATCATCTGGTCGCTCGGTCCGCCGATCAGCGCCGGCGTGATGTAGTAGCCGATCGCCGAGATGAAGACGAGGAGAGCGCCGGATGCCACACCCCTGAGACTGAGCGGCAGCAGCACACGCAGGAAGGCGCGCAGCGGGTGCGCGCCGAGCGAGGCGGCGGCCGGCATCAGGTTCTTCGGGATGGTGATGAGAACGGAATAGATCGGCAGCACCATGAACGGCAATAGCACATGGGTCATGGCGATGATGACACCGGTCCGGTTGAAGATCAGTGCCAGCGGCGCATCGATGAGGCCGATGGCGCGCAAGAGATCGTTGATGAGACCCTGCTCCTGCAACAGGATGAACCAGGCCGCGGTGCGCACCAGAAGCGACGTCCACAGCGGCAACAGTACGGCGCCAAGCATCAGATCCCGCTTCCAGCCGTCGAGCGAGGCGGCAATGATGGCATAGGGAAAGCCGATACAAACGCAGGCGAAGGTGACAAGCGCGGCGATCCAGAAGGTGCGCATGAGGATCACGCCGTTGACGGATTGGTCGGGCGGCAGATGCTCGATATCACCAGCCGCATTGCGGCCCAGATCGACGGCGGCGAGCAGGTTGCGGTCGGTATAGGGCGAGAGTGCATCTGCGATTGCCAGCCAGAATTCCGGCTTTTCCCAGCGTTTGTCGATGGAAACGAGGTCGACGGGCGGGTTGGCCGTTTCCTTCAATGCACTCGTCGTCTTCCCCATCAGCGTGCGAAAACCCGAGCGGGCGCTGTTGAGGCGCCGCACCATGTCGCCTAGCGCCTGATCGTCGTTGACGGCTTTCAGGTCCTTCATCAGTGCCGTCTGCATGGGAATGGTGGGTGGGGAGTTGCGGTCCCAATCGGCCAGAACCTCGGCGCTGCGTGGCAACAGCCGCAGCACGGCCGGGTCCGACACGGACTGCGACATCATGCTGAAGAGCGGCCAGACGAAGAAGCCGATGAGGAAGAAAAGCAGCGGCGCCAGAAGAAGCAGCGATCGCCCAGTGCGGGAGGAGGCTGCACTCATGGCGCAATGACCCGGCAATCGCCGGCCGAAAACGCCGCGAAGACTTTGGTGCCCGGCGGAAACTCGCGCGACCTTCTGCCGAGCTTGGCGATCAACGGGTGAGTGGCGTTGTGCAATTGCACGCGCAAATGATCGCCCTGATAAACGGAATCCGTAACTTCCGTTTCCAAGACGTTTCGCCCCTCACTCCGCGTCTCGCTGAGATCAACCCGTTCCGGACGGATGGAGAGAAAGACGGATTGGCCGGAAGCGATGCTGCCGGAAACCGCCGACACGATTTGCGCCCCGGAAGGAAGACGCACGGTTGCTTCCGCGCCTTGCACGGTTTCCACGACACCTTCGACGAGATTGGTCTCGCCGATGAATTCGGCGACGAAGCGCGTCGCCGGTTCGTCGTACACCTGGCGGGGTGTACCGATCTGTTCGATCTTGCCCTGGTTGAAGACGGCGACGCGATCCGACATCGTAAGCGCTTCGGACTGGTCATGCGTAACGAAAACGATCGTTAGGCCGAGGCGGCGGTGCAGATCGCGAATGTCGAGCTGCATCTGCTCGCGCAGTTGCTTGTCAAGCGCGCCGAGTGGCTCGTCCATCAGCACGACACGCGGTTCGAAGACGAGCGCCCGGGCAAGCGCCACGCGCTGCTGCTGGCCACCGGAGAGCTGCGAAGGGCGCCGGTCGGAAAGGGTCGAAAGCTGCACCATGTCGAGTGCGCGCTTGACGCGCTCGTCGATCCCCGCCTTGCCAATGCCCCGCATCTGCAGCGGAAAAGCGATGTTGTCGCCGACTGACATATGCGGGAAGAGCGCGTAGCTCTGGAAGACAACACCCATGTCCCGCTTGTAGGTGGGCACCGCATTGATGGCAGTTCCGTCGAGCAGGATCTCGCCCGCGGTCGGCTGCTCGAAGCCAGCGAGCATCATCAGAAGTGTCGTCTTGCCCGAACCGGACGGGCCGAGCAGGCTGACGAACTCACCCTTCCCGATGCCGAGATCGAGATTTTCGACCACGCAGAGCGGGCCGTAGAATTTCGTGATGCGGTCAAATCGAATGAATTCGGCCACGGAAGACTCCATCGCTAAAGGCGAAGGCTGCGTCCTTAAGAAACGCACCCGGCCATGCAGGAAAGGGCGCCCCGCCGGAGCGCCCCTCACCACGGATGTTCTTACTGGGCGAGCCAGGCGTTGAAACGCTGCGTCAGCGTTTCGGCATTGTCGATCCAGAAGTCGACATTGAGCGGGATGGCATCCGTCATGTTGGCAGAATCGGTTGGCAGGTCCTTGGAGAAATCCGCCGGCACTTTGGACGCAGCCTCCTTGTTCGGCAGGCCGTATGCCACGAATTCCGGCAGCTTCGCCTGGTTTTCCGGCAGGCTCGCAAAAGCGATGAAGTCCTGCGCAGCATCCTTGTTCTCCGCATCCTTCAACACCACCCAGCTATCGACTGCATAAATGCTGCCGGGGAAGACAACCTTGAAGTTCTTGCCTTCCGACCGATTGATGCCGGTGATGCGGCCGTTATAGGCCGAAGTCATGGCGACTTCACCCGATGCGAGAAACTGCAACGGCTGTGCGCCGGATTCCCACCAGACGATGTTAGGCTTCAATTCGTCGAGCTTCTTGAAGGCGCGGGCGACCCCCTCCTCCGTGCCGAGAACGTCATAGATCTCATCCTTGGAGACACCATCGGCGAGCAGCGCGAATTCCAGCGTGTATTTTGGGCCCTTGCGCAGCGAGCGCTTACCGGGGAACTTTTCGACGTTCCAGAAGTCCGCCCAGGAAGTCGGGCCTTCCTTCAGCTTATCGCCGTCATAGGCGATGGCCGTGGACCAGACAATGGCGCCGACACCGCAGTCATTGACGGCGGAATCTAGGAATTTGTCCTTCCCGCCCATCTTGTCCCAGTCGATCTTTTCATAGAGGCCGTCAGCACAGCCGAGCGCCAGTTCTTCGGCCTCCACCTGCACGGCATCCCAGTTCGGTGCGCCGGCCTTCACCTTCGACTGGATGACGCCGATGCCGCCGTCCCAGGCTTCGTCGAGTACCGGCTTGCCGATCTTTTCGGAGAACGGTTTGAAGTAGATGTTGCGCTGGGCATCCTGATAGTTTCCGCCCCATGAGACGACTGTGAGATCTCGCGCGAAAACCGGCGCAACAAGACCCGCCGACAGAACGACGGCCGCCGCCGCCAGGACACCCGACTTAAAGATTGTCTTCATGGCATTCCCCTTTTCTTCGTTTATGAAAGAGCCTCTGCGGCTCCGATGACGATCCCATGCAGACCGTTGACCCCGTCCTGTTTGCGGCGGTGGCTGCGGCCTCACCGGCCTTCGCGCCCTTTCTCCCCTGGGCGTTTCGACCGATGGATGCGTTCTGGTCATTGCCGGTCAACGGGGTTCTCCCGGTTTTGACCGTTGTCAGACGTGCTGCCCTCCGTTGATGTGGATTTCCGCGCCGTTGATGTAGGACGACGGCTCGGTGCAGAGGAAATAGATAGTCTCCGCGACTTCGCGCGGTTCGCCCAGCCTTCGCATCGGCACTTCCGCCGCCACCAGTTCATCCGTTCCGGGCGACAGGATCGACGTTTCGATCTCGCCCGGCGCGATGGCATTCGCCCTTACGCCGCGTTGGCCGAATTCGTGCGCCATTTCGCGGGTCAGTGAGGCAAGCGCCGCCTTGGACGCCGCATAGGCAACGCCTGCGAAAGGGTGAACGCGAGAGCCGGCGATGGACGTAACATTGACGATCGAGCCCTTCGCCGCTTCCAGTTCCGGCATGAGCGCGCGGGCGATCAAAGCGGTCGAGACAAGATTGACGTTGAGCACCTGCGTCCAGACATCGGCATCCGTATCCAGCACACCGAGGCGGCTCTTGCCCGGCCCCTTCGGAGAAATGCCGGCATTGTTGACGAGCGCGTGCAGCTGACCGTTCGGCAGGCGCTCGCGCACGGTCGCTGCCAGGCGGTCAATCTGCGTGAGATCCGCAAGGTCCGCCTGGATATGGCTCTCGCGGGCGGACGGCCAGGCGCATTCCTCGGAAAAGGACTGGCGGGATACGGTGAGAATGCGCCAGCCCTTCGATTGGAAGAGCTTGACCGTCGCATGCCCGATCCCGCGGCTCGCTCCCGTAAGCAACATGTAGCGGCATTCTTCGGTCATGCGAGCGCTCCCTCTTGATGCTTGATACATCGTAATGAGCCGACCATGAATTGCAAGCCTCCTCTTCCAGGCGGTGTCAGGCCGGGCGCGCCTCCCGCTCACTGCCCCGTTCGATGCGCTCGAGGATCGGCTTGCCACCGAGCAGGATGTCGTCGACGATCGCCATCGAGGCGGCGGCGGAATCGTGCCGTTTCAGGGCTTCGACAACCGGGTAGTGATGGTCGATCATCGCACGTCCGCCCTCTATATAAGCATCGGAAATGTGCGGTCCCATCTGCAGCCAGAGCCGCCGCAGGATGCCGTTCAGCACCGGCAGCCCGGCGATCTGCGGCAGCAGGAAGTGGAAGGCCTGGTTGAGTTGCGTGCCCTTCAGCCGGTCGCCAGCCTCGATTGCTTGTTCGTTTTCGCGCAAGATCCGTTCCAACGCTTCGATATCCGCGCTCGTCGCCACTTGGGCGGCAGTCTCCGCCGCCAGCCCCTCCAGGCGCACCCGTATTGCACGGATCTCGCGGTAGCGGTTTTCGCTCAAACCCGGGATGCGGATGTCACGCGGCGAGCGGAAGATGATCGCCTCGTCATTGGCAAGCCGAAGGATTGCGTCGCGGATCGGCGTGACGCTCGTGCCGAATTGCTCTGCCAGATCCCGGATCTTCAGCCGATCGCCAGGTTGGAACCGTCCCTGGATCAGGGCATCGCACAACGCACCATAAACGACGCTGTTGAGGTTCTCATGATCCAGTGACGTGAATTGAGGCATGGAATTGGTCCGCAAATTGGAATAACAAGATACTTGATGCATCTTTTTTGCTGTGTTTCAAGTATGACATGTCGCGGCCACAATTCGCCAAACGGCACGGCGCGGCAATGTAGTCGTCGCCGTGGCCAGCAGACGGGCAGAGACAATTGAAGGAAATGCGGGCGACCGCGCCAACGGAGCAAGCATGACGGAGCCATTGCCCACCGCCAAGAACGCCGATTCCATGTCGGCGACATGGAGCGCGACATCGCTTTCCGATGCGGAGGCGGCGGTGAAGCAGGTCTATGGCGCGAGCGGCACGATCAGGCGGCTTTCAAGCGAAAGGGACGAGACCTTTCTTTTCACCCGCTCGGACGGAACGGACTTCATCCTCAAGATTGCCAATCCCGCCGAAGACCCGGCCTCGCTTGAATTCCAGGACGGTGCGCTACTGCATCTGGAGGCTGCGGCCCCCAACGTACCGGTGCCAAGGCTCATGCTCACGAAAACCGGAGCGCCGAGCCACACGCTTTCCACCTCCGATGGCCCGCGCGTCATGCGTCTGCTGACCTTCCTCGGCGGCGAACTGCAATACCGCACCTCGGCCTCAGAGAGGCAGAGCCGCAACGTCGGCCGGGCGCTCGCGGAACTTGGACTAGGCCTCGAGGACTACGATGGCCGGCCGCCCGCCGGGAAGTTGATGTGGGACATTTCCCATACGCTCGATCTGGTCGCCTTAGTCGACCATGTCGGCATCGAGCGCCGAGCGCAGGTGGAAGCCATACTCGCCGAGTTCGAGCGGTCGCTGCCGGCGATCGCCGCGATCACGCGCCGGCAGATCATCCATAACGATTTCAACCCGCACAACATCCTGCTCGATCCGGCAGAGCCGACGAAGGTCGTTGGCATCATCGACTTCGGCGACATGGTGCATGCGCCGCTGATCAATGACCTTGCCGTCGCCCTCTCCTATCACCTTGCGACCGACAACTGGGCCGCCCGCACCGGTGCCTTCCTCGAAGGCTTCCTGTCGGCGCGCGCGCTGGAGCCGGCCGAAATCGAGCTGCTACCGCTTCTCGCCCGTTCCCGCCTCGCCATGTCCATCATCATCGCGGAGTGGCGTTCCGCGCGCTTTCCTGAGAACCAGACCTATATCATGCGTAACCACGCTACCGCATGCCGCGGCCTGCAGAACATAGTCGATCTCACTCCGGCCGGGCTGAAACGGCTCGCGCCCAACCTTTCCGAGGCTTGATCATGTCGATGGTGAATGCTTTTTCGCGTGCAGATTTCGAGCGGCTCGGCGAGAGCGAACGGGCGCTTATCGCCCGCCGAGAAAAAGTGCTCGGTCCCGCCTACCGCCTGTTTTACGAAAAGCCACTGCATCTTGTGCGCGGCGAAGGCGTTTTTCTCTACGACGCGGCCGGCGAGCGCTATCTCGACGCCTACAACAACGTCGCCTCGCTCGGCCATTGCCATCCGCGCGTGGTGGAGGCGATCACGAAGCAGACGGCCGTGCTCAACACCCACACACGCTACCTGCACGAAGGCATCGTCGACTATGCCGAGACGCTGACGGCCACCTTTCCCGAGGCGCTCAGCCAAGCCATGTTCACCTGCACTGGCAGCGAGGCGAACGATCTCGCCGTGCGCATTGCCCGCTTCGTCACTGGAGGCACCGGCATCATCGCGACGGACCTCGCCTATCACGGCCTGACGAACGCAGTTGCCGAATTCTCGCCGTCGCTCGGCGAATCCGTGACGCTCGGCCCGCATGTGCGCACCGTGCCGGCGCCGGACAGCTACCGTCACTCGCCCGAAGAGATGGTGGAAAAATTCGGCCGCGACGTGCGCGACGCAATCGCCGATCTCAAGCGTCACGGTATCAAGCCGGCCATGCTGATCACCGATACCATCTTTTCCAGCGACGGCATCTTCGAGGGCCCGAAAGGTTTTCTCAAGCCGGCGGTGGACGCGATCCACGACGCTGGCGGCCTCTTCGTCGCCGACGAAGTGCAGCCCGGCTTCGGCCGCACGGGCGAAACCATGTGGGGTTTCGAACGCCACGGCGTTGCCCCAGACATGGTGACGATCGGCAAGCCAATGGGCAACGGCTATCCGATGGCGGGCATAGTGCTGCGCCCCGAGGTGATCGCCGAGTTCGGCCCAAAAGCGCGTTATTTCAATACGTTCGGCGGCAATCCGGTCGCCGCCGCGGCCGGCAAGGCGGTGCTCGACACGATCCGCATTGAAGGCCTGCAGCGGAATGCGCTGGAGGTCGGTTGTTACCTGATGGACGGCCTCAAGAGCCTTTCCGATCGCTATCACGCCATCGGGGACGTGCGCGGTTCCGGTCTCTTCATCGGCGTCGAGATCATCGCTGACCCAGCCGCCAAGAGCCCCGATGCTGCGCTGACGACCCGGATCGTCAATGGTCTGCGAGAGCGCCGCATCCTCATCAGCGCCTCCGGCCCCAATGCCAATGTTCTAAAAATCCGGCCACCCCTCGTCTTTTCCCGCGAGAATTCGGACATGCTTTTGGATGCATTTGGCGACGTGTTGAAGTCGCTCTGAACAAGAGGCATCGCGCCAAAGTCGACGTGCTCTTTTGCGTGCGATCTTTCGGGAATTGCGGTTGTCTGAACCATCCCAGACGCCGACCCAAGGCTATCGCCCGGCGATCAACCGGGGGCTTGTCGAAGCCGGGATAATACCGGGGCGAGACATGGCGATCATCGGACGCCAAAGCCCGCATTCGCAATTCCTGTCGCCCCGCCTGACATCCTTCAGCCTATCGCTACGCGACCTCGGGATTGCACTTGCTGAATCGCTCCCGGCGACGATGCCTGCCTTTGCAGACATCTACCCGACGAGAGCAGCGCGAATCCTCTGGCCCATGGCTCTCGTCCCCGGCGAAGGCGACTGAGCAACATTCGATCCTGATGTTTGAGGATTATCCCAAAGGGAGCATCGCTTCACTGAGCTCCCATGTTGGTTCGACGGCTCGCCATGTTCTTTCTTGACAGATCGTTCCAGAATACCTAAATCACGCACATGGCAAGGACAAAGGAATTCGATAGGACACAGGCGCTGGATGACGCCATCCAGGTGTTTCGCGAACATGGCTTCGAGGGCACGTCCACCGAAATGCTCGTACGGGCAATGAAGATTGGCCGGCAGAGTCTCTATGATACGTTCGGCGACAAATGGAAGCTCTATTGCCTTGCCGTGGAGCGCTACGCCGCCGCGGAAACGGACGCCCACATCGCCATGCTGCATGGCGCGCCGCGTGCCCGGGACGGAATCCGGGAGATGATGGAGCGAGTGGCCGAGAATGCCTCCCAGCCGTGTCTTGGCGTGAGCTCAATCTGCGAGTTCGGTCAGAGCCGGCCTGATCTTACAGCAATTCATCAGGTCGCTGACCGACGACTGAAGCATGCTGCCAAGCAACGCATCAGCGAGGCTCAAGCGGACGGGGATTTGAATGCGACGCTCTCCACGGGTGAAGCTGCCAATTTCCTCTTCGCGAACATCGCCGGTATGCGCATCGCAGCGCGCGGCGGCGCGGACTCTGCAGCGCTCAAGACCCTCGCCCACCTCGCGCTTCAGGCGCTGACGTAAGGCAAAATTTTTTGCTAATTTCTGGAATGATTAGTCAAGAAAGGAAGATCATGAAAGCCGTGGTTATGAATGGAATCGGTGGCACCGACATGATGGAATTTGTCGACCTTCCCGACCCGGTCGCCACACCGGGCCATGTGGTGGTCGAAGTCGCCGCTGCAGGCGTGAACTTCATGGATATCGGAGTACGCCAGGGTATGGCATGGACAGACAGGCCGAACCCGAAAATCCTCGGCGTCGAAGGTGCGGGACGCATCGTTGCGCTTGGCGACGGGGTCGATGATTTCGCCATCGAAGACCGGGTCGCCTGGGTCTACGCGCTTGGAAGCTACGCTTCGCACGTCCTGATTTCAGCGGACGCGCTCGTACGACTTCCCGGCACGATTGATGACCAGACGGCGGCCTCCGTCATGATGCAAGGACTGACCGCGAGCCACTTCGCCACCGATTTCTACTCGGTCCAGCCTGGAGACACCGCGCTCGTCCACGCCGCGGCCGGTGGTGTCGGCCTGCTCCTGACACAGATCATCCGGCTGAGGGGGGGAATGGTGATTGGACGCGTTTCGTCCACCGACAAGGTTGAAATCGCAAAGGCAGTTGGCGCGAGCCACGTTATCGTCGACATGGAGGGAACCTTCGCCAATGAGGTTTTGCATCTCACAGGCGGACAAGGTGTAAGCGTCGTTTATGACGGTTCAGGCCCCAAGACGTTTCAGGGATCGATCGCCGCGCTTCGTCGCTCCGGCACGTTCTGCTGGTACGGACCGGTGCTTGGCGGTCCGGGGCCGCTCGACATCATGAGCCTGCCGAAGAGCATCAAGATCGGTTACGCGACATTTTTCGATCACATCAGTACTCCGGACCTTCTTCGCGCCCGTAGCAGACAACTGTTCCGGTGGATTGAGGATGGGTCTCTCAAGCTGCACGTCGGCGGAACCTACCCGCTTTCTGATGCCGCCCGTGCGCATGCCGACATGGAAAGCCGGGGGACCACCGGCAAGCTGTTGCTGGCTCCCTAGGGAAAGACGTCGGAAGCATTGCCAAGACGGTTCCTTCTCGAAGGTGCGAGAAAAGCGCCCGCATTGGGATTTCCATTGAACACAGCGGAAGCGACCCGAACCAATTTCGCCGTCGGAGTTCATGACGATGCCTTATGCGATCCTTTAAGCCCAGAAGGTGATTGGTTCTGCTTTGAGCATCGGCCGGAGATCTGGCCGCCATCAAAGCAAGCTAACCCTGGAAAAGCGCCGGCTGATCGAGCGTGCCGTGGTCATCATTCGGCAGATGCGCGCCCAAGTCGGAATCCCTCCGAGCCGCATTCAGCCGATCCTGTAATCGATCCGCAGACCACCGAGGTGGGCATCGAAAGGCGAAGCGATGACTACGTAAAAGCCGCGCTCCTCGACGCGGCCGATATGATCCGGATCCTTCGGATTATCGTGGATGGGAAGGAATGAGACGGCAGGACGATTCAACCTGGACTTTGGTCTGAAACAGAGTGACAAAGGTCCTAGTTGCATTGCCGAATCTACGTTCCGCCGCCATTGGTACTGAAGCGTCAACCGGCATTGGCCCAACCACCGTTTGCGCTAGTGATCCCAGAGCGCTCCCCCAGCCCCAAGCGAAGAAGCGCTCTGGGATCCATCCCTCTTCTACCCCGAAATCTTGCTCGCGCTTTTGCGCCTAGCGGCCCGCGACGGTTCTGCCTAGCCTGCCCATCGCTAAGGAGGACCTGACATGACCCAAAAGCCAACGGCGCCGGATGAAGGCCAGCGAGATTCCCGCCTTCGTTGATGAGGTAGTTGAGGCCGGCGGCGACATCGGCGAGGTGGGGCACGATATGTATGCGATCGGCGATGTCGACGATCAGAATCAAGCCATCGAGGAGCTCAAAATGACAGGCGACCGATCGGTCGCGGGGGCCTCGGCAAGGGTCGGCGTCAACAGGGCGTCGCTATCCAATTCTTGTCGAAATCACAAGTCGGTCCGCCCTCGCGCATGCATCCCCCTCGTATCCTTTATCCGTAAAGGTCCATGCGGCCCGCCTGCCGAACCTCACATGTTCGGATAGACCGGGCCTTCGCCGCCCTGTGGCGGCACCCAGTTGATGTTCTGGTTCGGGTCCTTGATGTCGCAGGTCTTGCAGTGCACGCAGTTCTGCGCGTTGATGACGAAGACAGGCTTGCCGTCCTTCTCCACCCATTCGTAGACCCCGGCCGGACAGTAGCGCGTCGACGGGCCGGCAAAGACGTCGAGTTCCGACGTGCGCTGCAGCTCCGGATCCTTGACCTGCAGGTGGATCGGCTGGTCTTCCTCGTGGTTGGTGTTCGACAGGAACACCGAGGAGAGCCGGTCGAAGGTCAGCACGCCATCGGGCTTCGGGTAATCGATCTTCTGGTGCTGCGCTGCCGGCTCCAGCGACTGGGCATCGGTCTTGCCGTGCTTCAGCGTGCCGAAGAACGAGAAGCCGAACAGCTGGTTGGTCCACATGTCCAAGCCGCCGAGCGCAACGCCGATCGCCGTGCCGAACTTCGACCACAGCGGCTTGACGTTCCTGACCCGCTTCAGGTCCTGGCCGATGGCGCTGTCGCGCCAGCCGCGCTCGATCTCGATCGGCTCGTCATTGGCGCGGCCCGCTTCGATCGCCGCCGCCAGCTTCTCGGCCGCGAGAATGCCCGACAGAACCGCATTGTGGCTGCCCTTGATGCGCGGCACGTTGACGAGACCGGCCGAACAGCCGATCAGCGCGCCGCCGGGGAACGACAGCTTCGGCACCGACTGGTAGCCGCCTTCGGTGATCGCACGCGCACCATAGGAAAGCCGCTTGCCACCCTCGAAGGTGCCGCGGATCGCCGGATGGGTCTTGAAGCGCTGGAACTCCTCGAACGGGAAGAGATAGGGGTTCTTGTAATTGAGGTGCACGACGAAGCCGACCGCGACCAGGTTGTCTTCGAGATGATAGAGGAACGAACCGCCGCCGGTCTTCATGCCGAGCGGCCAGCCGAAGGAGTGCTGCACCAGCCCGGGCCGGTGGTTCTCGGGCTTCACCTGCCAGAGCTCCTTCAGGCCGATGCCGAATTTCTGGACGTCGCGATCCCTGGAGAGATCGAATTTCGCAATCAGCTGCTTGGCGAGCGAACCGCGCACGCCCTCGCCGATCAGCGTATATTTGCCCAAGAGCGCCATGCCACGGGCGAAGTTCGGTCCCGGTTCGCCGTTGCGCTCGACGCCCATGTCGCCGGTGGCAACGCCGATGACGGCACCTTCGTCGTTATAGAGCACTTCGGTCGCGGCAAAGCCCGGATAGATCTCGACACCGAGGGCTTCGGCATGGCTTGCCAGCCAGCGACAGACGAGCCCAAGCGAGACGATATAGTTGCCGTGATTGTTCATCAGCGGCGGCATCATGAAATTCGGCAAGCGGATTGAGCCGGCCGGGCCCAAGAACAGGAAGTGGTCGTCCGTGACCTCGGTCTTGAACGGATGATCCGCCTCGTCGCGCCAGCCCGGCAGCAACCGGTCGATGCCGATCGGATCGACGACGGCGCCCGAGAGGATATGCGCGCCGACTTCGGCGCCCTTCTCAAGCACGACGACCGAAAGCTCCGGATTGACCTGCTTCAGCCGGATCGCCGCCGCAAGACCGGCAGGCCCCGCCCCGACGATGACAACGTCGAACTCCATGCTCTCGCGTTCGGGCAGATCAATCATCTCGGCCATGTGTCTTTCAAAGTGCTTTTTCGAATTCAGGCAACGCTTCGAACAGATCGGCAACCAGGCCGTAGTCGGCGACCTGGAAAATCGGTGCCTCTTCGTCCTTGTTGATCGCGACGATAACCTTCGAGTCCTTCATGCCGGCGAGATGCTGGATCGCCCCGGAGATGCCGCAGGCGATGTAGAGATCGGGTGCGACCACCTTGCCGGTCTGACCGACCTGCCAGTCGTTCGGCGCGTAGCCGGCATCGACGGCAGCGCGCGAGGCGCCGACGGCAGCACCGAGCTTGTCGGCAACCGGCAGGATCACTTGCCTGAACTTTTCCGAGGAACCGAGCGCGCGACCACCGGAGATGATGATCTTGGCCGAGGTCAGTTCCGGGCGGTCGGACGACGACAGCGCGTCGGCGACGAAGGAGGAAACACCCGGGTTGGCGGCAGCCGCGACGCTTTCGATCGCGGCCGAACCGCCTTCAGCGGCGGATGCGAAGGAGGCGGTGCGCACGGTGATGACGCGCTTGGCTTCCGTCGTCTGCACCGTCTGGATGGCGTTGCCGGCATAGATCGGGCGTTTGAAGGTATCGGCAGAGACCACCTCGATGATTTCCGAGACCTGGGCGACGTCGAGCAGCGCTGCGACGCGCGGCAGGACGTTCTTGCCGACCGAGGTCGCGGCTGCGACGATCGTGTCGTAGTTGCCGGCGAGCGAGACGATGAGGGCTGCCAGCGGCTCTGCGAGGTTGTTGGCAAGCGAGGCGTCGTCGGCGACTAGCACCTTGGAGACGCCAGCGAGCTTGGCGGCCTGCTCGGCCGCGACCTTGGCGCCGGCACCGGCAACGAGGATGTGCACATCGCCTCCAGTCCCACTGACGATCTTGGAGGCTGCGGTCAGCGCCTTGGCGGTCTGGTCGGAAAGGTGGTTGCTGGCGTGGTCAGCCAGAAGAAGAATGGCCATGATGATGTCTCCCTTTCCTGAACTTAGAGCACGCCGGCTTCGACTTTAAGCTTTTCGACGAGCTCGGCGACCGACTTGACCTTGATGCCGGCCTTGCGGCCCGACGGCTCCTCGGTCTTCAGCACCTTGAGGCGGCCAGCGGTGTCGACGCCGAAGTCCGCAGGGGTGTGTCTGTCGAGCGGCTTCTTCTTCGCCTTCATGATGTTCGGCAGCGAGGCGTAGCGCGGTTCGTTGAGGCGCAGGTCGGTGGTGACAACTGCCGGCAGCTTGATGTCGATGGTCTGCAGACCGCCGTCGACTTCGCGCGTCACCCTTGCTGTGCCCTCTGGTGCCTTGCCATCGCCGATCTCGACCTTGGAGGCAAAGGTGCCCTGGGCCCAGCCGAGCAAAGCCGACAGCATCTGGCCGGTCTGGTTGCTGTCATCATCGATCGCCTGCTTGCCGACGATGATCAGGCCCGGCTGTTCGGCCTCGGCAACGCCCTTGACGATCTTGGCCACAGCGAGCGGCTCGACCTGGTCTTCGGTCTCAACCAGGATGGCGCGGTCAGCGCCCATGGCAAGGGCCGTGCGCAGCGTCTCTTCGGCCTTGGCCGGACCAACGGAAACGACGACGACTTCCTCCGCCTTGCCGGCTTCCTTCAGCCTGAGCGCCTCTTCGACCGAGATTTCGTCGAAGGGGTTTATCGACATCTTCACGTTGGCGAGCTCGACGCCCGAACCGTCTGCCTTCACGCGGATCTTGACGTTGTAGTCAACGACACGTTTGACGGTGACCAGGATCTTCATGCATGCCTCCCATATCGTCAGCAGAACGTGCGGAAGCGTTCGACCATCACGTCGAGGACTTCGCCTGGGTCCCGCTTCCACCAGTTGTTTGCAGAAAAAATCTCCACTTCGCAGGGACCGGTATAGCCCGCGTCTTCGACGCTCCGCCGCAAAGCCCTTAGATCGGCTACCCCATCGCCCATCATGCCGCGATCGAGCAACACATCGCGCGTGTCGGGAAGCCAGTCGCAGAGGTGATAGCCGAAAATGCGGTCGGCGCCCGCACGCTGCAAGTGTGCCGCGATCTCACTGTCCCACCACACATGGTAGACATCTATGGCGACGCCGAGGTTGGCCGCGCCGACTGCCTCGCAGATATCGACGGCTTCGCGCAGTGTCGTCAGGCAGGAACGGTTTCCTGCATAAACGGGATTGAGCGGCTCAAGTGCCAGCTTGACGTTTCGGCCCGCGGCATAGGGCGCGATCTCGCCGACACGGTCGGCGACGATCTTCAGGCTCTCGCCGGTGCCCTTGGTGCCCGGATGCACGCCGCCCACCACGATCGTCAGCACCGATGCTCCAAGGCCCGCAGCCATGTCGATCGAGGCCTTCGCCTCGTCGATGACCCTTTGTCGATCGACGGCTTCCGTGCCGACAAGAAACGGCGTCCGGCAGAGACCGGCAACCGAAAGGCCGCTTGCGCGCACTCGTTCGCCAATTTCAATCGCCCGCGAACCGATTTCGCGGCGCCAGAAAACGATCGAGCCGAAGCCGCGCTCGGCGCAAGCATCGATGATACGGTCAGGCGACCACCCTGCCCCGTGACCTTCGAGATTGTGTCCCAGGCTTGCGGTGTTGAGCGCAAGGGCGGAATGGTCCGTCTTGAATTCACGCATGGCTACACTCCATAGAGCGCAAGCAGCTTCTTCATCCGGTCCGCGGCGAGCGTCGGATCGCGCAACAGGCCGCACTGGTCAGCGAGCCGGAAGAGCTCGACGAAATGCGGCAGCGGGCGCATGGCCTGCGCACCGTTCAACATCACGAAGTGATCCTGGAAGCCGTTCAGCCAGGCAAGGAAGACGACGCCGGTCTTGTAGTACTGTGTCGGCGCCCGGAAGATCAGCCGTGCGAGCGGAACAGTCGGATCGAGCGTCGCGCGGAAGCCTGCGCGGTCTCCTTCACCAAGCCGCTCCACCGCGTAAGCCGCAGCCGGCGCCAGGGGATCGAAGATACCGAGCAAGGCGTGCGAGAAACCTTCACTGTCGCCCTCAATCAGTTCAGGGTAGTTGAAATCGTCGCCCGTATACATCTTCACGCCGGCCGGCAGCCGGCGGCGCATGACGATCTCCTTGTCCTTATCGAGGAGAGAGATCTTTATGCCGTCGACCTTGGCCGTATTCTCGTCGATGACGGCAAGTGCGGTTTGCATAGCCGGTTCGAAATCTCTGCCGCCCCAATAACCGGCGAGCTGCGGATCGAACATCTCGCCGAGCCAGTGCAGGATCACAGGCGCGTCGCAGGCGGCCAGCACATCGCAGTAGACCTTGATGTAATCTTCGGGTCGCTGCGCGACCCGCACCAAGGCGCGAGACGCCATGAGGATAAGGCGCCCGCCGACCTTCTGGATCGCCTCAACTTGCTCCAGGTAGGCTCTTCGAACGTCATCGATGCTGGTGACGGTCGCTGGATCGAGGTGGTCCGTACCGCAGCCATTGGCGACAAGGGCGTCCGGCAGCTCCTCACGCGTGCGACGGATGAGTTCCAGGGCGCCTGGCCAGTCGAGGCCCATGCCGCGTTGCGCCGTATCCATCGCCTCGGCGATCCCGAGCCCCAAGCTGGCAAGATAGCGGCGGAACTCCATCGTCTTTGCCCAGTCAATCGCGGCTCTACCGGACGGGTCATTGGCGGCGAATGGGTCGGCGACCACGTGAGCTGCGGAATAGACAACGCGCGCCGGGTTCTTGCCAAGTGTCGCAGCCGCGATCGGCTTGCCACTCAGGGCATAGTCAGACAGGCGGCCATCGGTATCGGGAAGCGCGATTTTCATGGGAACCTCAAAAGCGCGGGACGAGCATGCCGGCATCGGCCGGGATCGTCATTCCGGTGGTGTAGGGAAGACGTCCCGTCGCAAGCGATGCGATCAGGGCGCCGACTTCTTCAGGTCTTCCGACACGCGGAAAGAGCGTGAGCCCCCGTTCCGCCCGCTCGCGATAGGCATCGATGACGGGTGCCGTCATCTCCGTTGCAATCAGACCCGGCTGGACGTCGTAGACGGCGACCTCCTCCCGTCCGAGCCGGACGGCCAGCGCCTTCGAGACCATCGCGGCGGCGGCTTTCGACGCGCAGTATTCCGACCGCTGTTCGGCCACGGCGACAGCGTTCGACGAGGTGACGTTGATGATCGCGTGGAAGAGCGGCCCTTTGCTGCGGGCAAGCAGCCGCCGCGCAAAAGCCTGGCTCAGAAAGAACATGCCTTTGGTATTGACGGCGAAGCAACGGTCCCAGCTGTCCTCCGACACCTCCAGCATGTCGCCACGCCGGAGAACACCGACACCCGCATTGTTGACAAGCGTGGTGATCGGACCGAGTTCAGCCTCAATAGCCGCAAGTGCCGCGCCGTGGCCAGCGATCGCGCTGACATCGAACGCCGCAGCCATGACCGGAACCCCGTGGGTGGCTAGGCGCTCGACCGCCGAGGGCAGCTCTGCATCGCCCGGCGGTCCGTTGACCGCGACAGCGAAGCCTTCGCGCGCCAGAGCTTCAGCTGCAGCAAGCCCGATACCGCGCGACGAACCGGTCACGAGCGCGACCGGGCGAAGGTCAGACCCGGTCATGCCCGTGCGCCCTTCTTCAGCAGTTCGCGCGCGATTATCATGCGCTGGATCTGGTTCGTGCCCTCATAGATCTGCGTGATCTTGGCATCGCGGTAGAGGCGCTCGACCTCAAAGCCGCGAATGTAGCCGGAGCCACCGAAGACCTGCACCGCATCTGCCGTCCGCTGTACGGCGACATCGCCGGCAAAACACTTGGCGATCGAACACGCTTTCGTGGCGTCCGCGCCGCTGTCGATCTTGGAGGCGGCCGAGTGGACGAGCAGGCGCGCAGCCTCGATATCCTTCGCCATGTCGGCCAGCAGCCACTGCACGCCCTGGAAATCGGCAATGGCCTTGCCGAACTGCTTGCGTGTTCCGGCATAGTCCAGAGCCGCCTCGAGGCCCGCCTGAGCGATACCGACCGCGAGCGACGCGATGCCGACACGACCCTTGTCGAGCACCGACATCATCATGTGGAAGCCGCGCCCTTCCGTGCCCAAGAGAGCATCGGCCGAAAGCTTGACGTCGGCGAAGTTCAGCGCGCCGACCTGGCTCGCCCGCTGGCCCATCTTGTGTTCCTTGGGCCCCTTCTCGACGCCCGCCGCGTGCAGGTCGACGATGAAGATCGACATGCCGCGGTTTCCCGCCTCCTTATCGGTGCGTGCCAGCACGAAGCCGTAATCGGCGACCGGCGCATTGTGGATCCAGATCTTGCCGCCATTGAGCCGCCAGCCGTTACCATCGCGTTCAGCCGTTGTGCGGATGCCCGAAACATCGGTACCGGCCTCCGGCTCGGTGATGCAATAGGCGACCTTGGCGCGCATACCGAGGATATCCGGAAGCATGGCCTGCTGGCTTTCGGTCCCGTGGCGGACGAGCAAGGTCGAGATGAGCTCGATCAGGCCGCACTGATCGGCAACCGAAGCGTAGCCACGGCTGAGCTCTTCCATCACCAGCGCGTAGGTGAGCGTATCGAACCCTGGCCCACCAAGCGCTTCCGGCACGCCAATACCGAAAAGCCCCAGCTTTGCCATTTCGTCGTAAAGCCCTGCGGGGAAGCGCTCCTCACGATCGAGCTCCTCGGCCATCGGGCGGATCATTTCGTCGGCAAAGGCACGCGCCATCTCGCGCACCTGCTCCTGCGTTTCGGTGAGATACATCTGCCTCGCCTCATCTCTAGTAACTATCTAGTTACATATATTCTGAGGCCAGATGTCGTCAAGACGAAAAACTTGGAGACCGGAAAGGATGCTGCTTGCACAGCTGGTTAGGGGCATGCATAGTATTCACCATTCAGTTACTTAAGGAGGAAAACATGCACCCTGGCCAAAAGCGAAAATTCGGGCGGACTGATCTGGAGGTAACCGCGTTCGGCTTCGGAACAGCACCGCTCGGAAACATCTTTCGCGAGATCGACGAGGCGACCTCGGAAGCGATGTTCGCACGCGCCTGGGAGGCCGGCGTCCGCTTCTTCGACACCGCACCGATGTACGGCCACGGCCTTGCCGAACTGCGCACGGGGCACGCGCTACGCTGGAAGGAGCGCGACGAATTCGTTCTTGCCTCCAAGGTCGGACGACTTCTGCGTCCGGCGCGACGCAATACCATCGATTTTGCCCCTTGGACGAATGCCGCACCCTTCACCATGCATTTCGACTACAGCTATGACGGCACCATGCGCGCCTTCGAAGACAGTCTGCAGCGGCTGGGGCTGGAGCACATGGACATGTGCTTCATCCACGACATCGACGTCTTCACGCGCGGCAGCGAGCAGCCGGAAGTATTCGAACAGGCTATGGACGGCGCCTGGCGGGCGCTGGAAAAGCTGCGAGCGGAAAAGGTCGTCAAGGCGATCGGCGTCGGCGTCAACGAATGGCAGGTCTGCCATGAAGCCTTGCTGCGTCACGACTTCGACTGCTTCCTGCTTGCCGGACGCTACACGCTCCTGGAACAGGAAGCGCTCGATACCTTCCTACCGCTCTGCCAGGAGCGCGGCGCAGCCGTCGTCGTGGGCGGTGGCTTCAACTCGGGCATTCTGGCAACCGGCGCCAAGGAAGGCGCCAAGTACAACTATGCGCCGGCACCGCGCGAGATCCTGGAGAAGGTTACAAAGATCGAGGCCGTCTGTGCCGACCATGACGTGCCGCTGGCCGCGGCCGCGCTGCAGTTCGTCGTCGCACATCCCGCCGTCCCATCCTTCATGGCCGGCACGCGCACGCTCGCGCAACTCGAACAAAACCTCGCCTGGTTCTCGCATCCGATCTCATCAGACTTCTGGGCGGACCTCAAGCGCAAGGGCCTGCTGCGAGAAGACGCACCCGTTCCAGCCTGAGCAGCAACCGCACCCGCGCCGGCGACGGCGCGGGCTCTCTTATCGGATCAGGATTGCCCGGAAGTCGTTCACGTTGGTTCCGGTCGGACCAGGCACGAACAGATCGCCCAGGTGATGGAAGGCTGTCCAGGCATCGTTGTCGGCGAGCAAGGTCGAAGGATCGCGTCCCAGTTTCCGCAAGCGTTCCATGCTCTGCCCATCGGCAAAAGCACCGGCATTGTCTTCGGAGCCATCGATCCCGTCGGTATCGGCAGCGATTGCCGAAAAGCCAATTCCTTCAGCCGCAAGGGCAAGGGACAGCAGAAACTCCGTGTTGCGCCCGCCTTTACCACTTCCCTTGATCGTAACGGTGGTTTCTCCGCCCGAAAGAATAACGATAGGGCGCGCGAAAGGGCGGCCGCGAGCAGCGACTTCACGCGCGATTGCCGCGTGAACGCGGGCAACGTCTCGGGCCTCGCCCTCGATGGAATCCGACAGGATAACGGCGGGCACGCCAAGTGACGCGGCGCGCTCAGCAGCGGCCTCCAGTGAAAGACTGGCCGAGGCGATCACCCGAACCTCGTTGCCGGCGAAGACCGGATCGCCCGGCAACGGTGCCAGGCCTTCGTTGCCTTCCAACCACGCGGCGACCCGCGCCGGAAGGTCAATGCCCCAGGTCTTGACCAGTGTACGCGCGTACGCGCGATCCGCCGTGTCGGGGATGGTCGGTCCACTGGCAACCTGCGCCGGGTCGTCACCCGGCACATCCGACACCACCAACGTCACGACCTTTGCCGGATGACAGGCGGCGCCAAGGCGCCCGCCCTTGATGCCCGAAACCTGTTTGCGAATGGCGTTCATGACCGAGATCGGCGCGCCACTCGAAAGCAGCGCTTCGTTCAGCATCGCTTCGTCTTCCAGTGTCAGCGGACCCGGCGGAGACGGCAGCAGGGCCGAACCACCGCCGCATATCAACGCGATAACGAGGTCGTCTTCCGTAAGATGCCGCACAGCTTCGAACAGCGCATTGGTGGCCTCCAGTCCAGCGGCATCTGGTACGGGGTGAGCGGCCTCGAGTACGCGGATGCGCTCGCACGGGACGGCATATCCATAGCGCGTCACGACAACACCTTCGAGTGGACCATGCCAGAGCCTCTCGAAAGCGGCGGCGAGTTGCGCCGCGCCCTTGCCCGCACCAATGACCACAGTCCGTCCCCGCGGCTCGCTCGGGAGATTGGCGCGCAGGGCATTCTCCGGATCTGCGGCTTCGATCGCCGCGTGAAAGAAGGTTGTTAGGAGTTCTTTGTCGTCAGGTTCCATGAGACACCGCCATGAAGGGCCGGGTTGCCGGGCTGGCGAACGGCACAGGTCTATCTGTCAAACTGGGGCGAACGCTTCTGGCGATAGGCCGCCAGGCCCTCCGTCAAGTCGCTCGAAGCCGCTGCCACAGCACCCGCAAGCGCTTCGACCACGCGTTCACTTTCCTCACCTTCCGCAGCATTGATCAACATCTTGGTGAGTTCCGTCGCACGGGGTGAACGTTGCAGCACGCGCGCGGCGGCGGCATCAGCCGCAGCAAGCCCCTCGCCCCTTGTCACGACCTTGTCGACGAGCCCAAGCGCCAGTGCCTCCTCGGCGCCGTAGACTTCGCCGAAGAGCGCCATGCGTCGCACCAGCTGCGCACCGAACCGCCGGGAAGAGCGCTGCGTGCCTGACCAACCGGGGATGATACCGAGGCCCGGCTCCGGTTGGCCGATCTTCACATGGGCCTCCGCGATGCGCAGATCGGCGCAGGCTGCGAGCTCCAGTCCACCGCCGAGCGCGTGGCCGTTCAGCACGGCGATCAGCGGCACGGAAAGGCGCGCCAATGCATCGAAGGCGTCGTGGCCGTCACGCAGCCAACGGCGAGAGAACACATCTGGGTCGAGACTGCTCCACGCGTCGATGTCGCCACCGGCGCAGAAGGATCTCTCGCCTTCGCCAGAGAGGATGGCAACGCGTGCATCCGAACGTTCGATGGTGCGACACGCCTGCATAAGCGCTTCCACCATGTCGGCGTCGATCGCGTTCAGCTTTTCCAGGCGACGGAGCGTCAGCCGCGCGACGCGGTCATGAACGACGAGTTCAATCCGCGGATCGCTCACAGCACGAGGCCCATGGCTTCGGGGCGAAACAACGCGCTGTCCATCCTCTTGAGCGCATTGGAAACGCGAAGGGGCGTAGCGGCTTGGTCAAGGACATCCCGTTGAAGGTCGAGACCCGGGGCGACCTCGGTGACAATCAGCCCTTCGCTGTCGAGGCGGATGACACAACGTTCCGTAACGTAGCTGATCTCCTGCCCTTGGGCCCGAGCGCGCTTGCCGGAGAAACTCACCTGGTCCACCTTCGGCACGAACTTGGCGATACGGCCTTCCTTGTCGATGACCAAACGGCCATCCTCGACACGCATCTTCGCACCGGCATTGAAGTTGCCGGAGAAAACGATCTTCTTCGCACGAGACGTGATGTCGACGAAGCCGCCGGCACCGGCCGTGCGGTGCGGGGTGGCCGCAAGACGGCTGACGTTGACCGAACCATCGGCATCGATTTCGAGGAAGGACAAGAGCGAGCAGTCGAAGCCACCCGCCTGGAAATAACAGAACTGGTGCGGCGAGGCGACGAAGGCCTCGGCGTTGGAAGCACAGCCGAACTTGAAGTCGAGCAATGGAACACCCCCAACGGCCCCCTGTTCGATCACCCAGGTGACCTTGCCGTGATTTCCTTCCTCGATCAGGATGCGCGGCACGTTCGCCGAAATGCCGAAGCCGATGTTAACCGCCCAGCCATCCTGAAGCTCCTGCGCCACCCGGCGAGCGATGACCTTGCCGACGTCAAGCGTCGGCATACGGAAGGTTTCAAGGGGTCGGAAAAGCTCGCCCGAAATAGCCGGATCATAAGGCGTCGCAGTCGTTTGCAACTGATCCGGCGCCTCGACGATGATGTCTACGAGAATGCCGGGAACCCGCACGTCGTGGGGACGCAACGTCCCGCTTGCCGCTACTCGTTTGACCTGCGCGATCACCAGGCCGCCGGAATTGCGGGCGGCGAGCGCCATTTCCATCGCCCCGAGCGTCGCGCCCTCCTGTTCAAAGGTCAGGTTGCCCTTCTCGTCGGCGGTCGTTGCCCGGATGATCGCCACATCGGGGCGGATGGCCGGGAAATGCAGCCAGTCCTCGCCCTCAAATGACACGCGCTTGACGATGGGCTCGGCGCGCGCCCGGGCGTTCATGGCACAGCCGTCCTGCTCAGGATCCACGAAGGTCTCCATGCCGACTTTCGTCAACACGCCTGGACGCTTGGCAGCCCCTTCGCGCAGCATGTCGAAGACGATGCCGGAGGGCACGTTAAAGGCGGCGAGTTCCTCCTTCAGGATCATCTGCCAGATGAGCGGCGGCTCGGCATTGCTCGGCCCCGAGGGATAGGAACCGCCGATGATCTTCACCAGCATCCCAGGCTTGGCGATGTGATCGACGCCGCGGGTGCCGAAGAAGTCGCCAGCGGCGATCGGATGAATGGAGGTAAGCCCGCGCGGATGGCCCTCGCTATCGAAGCGTTCGCCGAGCGCCTTCAACACGGCATCGGGGCAGCACAGACCCGAGGAAGAGTTCACGGCGACGACCGAGCCATCCTTGATGAGCCGGACCGCCTCCTGCGCGCTCTTCACCTTCTTCATCGCCTGACCCTCCGTTTTTCATTGCCTGAAGTAACTAACTAGTTATATGTTAATTACGGACAAGACAAGCCGGTAAGCGCGATTTTCGGGCCGCCGGCAAATGACGCCGGCTCATCACCAAACAAGGGGGAGGCATGAACATCTACTTCCAGAAGACCTTTCAGCGCGGCTTCGGCACCTATCCGCTGAAGGGGAGCGAACTTCGAAGCGCAATCGACGCCGCAATCGACGTCGGCTATCGGGCATTCGACACGGCGCAGATGTATGCCAACGAGGCCGACACAGGCGAGGCGCTGGCCGAATGTGGTGTTCCCCGTCACGAGCTTTGTATCACCACCAAAGTGCATCCCGACAATTACACGGAAGAGAAGTTCGTCTCTTCGGTCGAGGCGAGCCTTGAAGCGCTCAAGATCGATTGCGTCGACATTCTTCTGTTGCACTGGCCGCCGGCGAACGGAGAGATCGCGCCCTCCCTTCGTTTGCTTCGATCCGCGTTCGCGAAAGGGCTGGCGACGTCGATCGGCGTGTCAAATTACACGGCGGCCATGATGCGAGAGGCGCGGTCCATCGTCGATGTTCCGCTTGTGACCAACCAGGTGGAATTCCACCCGCTTCTCAACCAGGAAAAATTGCTCGCGGCTGCCGCGGAAACAGGCATCCCGATCTCTTCCTACGCATCGATTGCACGTGGCGAGATCTTCAAGCACCGCCTTTTCGCCGACATCGGCGAGACCTACGGCAAGTCCGCGGCACAGGTGGCGCTACGCTGGATTCTCCAGAAAGGCGTGCCGCTCAACACCATGTCCACGAAACCGGAAAACATCCGCGCGAACTTCGAGATCATGGATTTCACCCTCTCGTCGATCGACATGAGCAGGATCGACGCGACGACGGCCACCGGCTACCGCATCATCAAGCCAGGGCAACTGCCCTGGGTTCCGGAATGGGACTGACGTAAGAAGGGCGGCTCCAGAGCCGCCCTTTCTCGTTGTCGATCAACGACTATCAGGCATTGCCGCGGATCATGTCCGCGGCTTTTTCGCCGATCATGATCGTCGCCGCATTGGTGTTGGAGCCCACCAGGCTCGGCATGGTGGAACTGTCGCAGATGCGAATGCCATCGAGGCTATGCACGCGCAACTGCGGATCGACCACCGACATCTCGTCGCGCCCCATCTTGCAGGTGCAGGTCGGATGATAGGACGTGCGGCCGTATTGGCGGGCATAGGCGACGTAATCCGCTTCCGTACGGACATCGCGGCTCGGGAAGTGCGTCACCTTGATGTATTTCTGAAGCGACGGCTGGGCGAAAATCTCCTGGCTGATCTTCACCCCTTCAACCGAGACCTTCACGTCTTCGGAGTGGGCAAGGAAGTTCGGATCGATGATCGGAAGATCACGCGGATCCGCCGAACGCAGGGTCACAGTCCCACGAGACTTGGGACGCAGCGTGTAGGAGTTGAGCGTGATGCCTGAAGAACCCTTGGGCACGCTGGGCACACCGGCTTCCGCGCCTGCACCTGCAAGGAAATGGAACTGCAGATCCGGATAGGGGCTACTCTTGTCACCGTACCAGAATGCCCCGCCCTCCACCACGTTGGAGGTGATGGGACCGGACTTGAACAGGGTATATTGAAGGCCCGCCCAGATCGACCAATGCAGCTTGTTGTACTTGTCGAGACTGTCGTGGTCCTTCAGCTCCGCAACGATGTCGACACCGAAATGATCCTGCAGGTTCTCGCCAACGCCGGCCAGGTCCTGGATGATGTCGATACCATGTCTGCGAAGCGTTTCGGCCGGGCCGACACCTGAAAGCATCATCAGCTTCGGCGTGCCGATTGCGCCCGAAGTCAGCAGAACCTCACTATCCGCCCGTGCAGTCACCCGCTTGCCATCGACCTGATAGTCGACGCCGACGGCACGTCGTCCTTCGAAGACGACGCGAAGCACGAGCGCTCCGGTGATGACCGTGAGGTTCTTGCGCTTTAGAGCCGGTCGCAGGTAGCCGACCGCCGCAGAGCAGCGGCGATTGTCCCGCGTCGTGGTCTGGTAGACGCCGGAACCTTCCTGAACCGGGCCATTGAAATCCGGGTTGTAGGGTATGCCGCGTTCCTGGCAGCTTTGCACGAAGGCACGCGTCATGCGCTGCGGGTCGGGAATGTTCGATACCCCGAGCGGACCATCCGTTCCGTGCCATTTACCCGAGAGGATCGAATTGCCCTCGGAACGCAGGAAATACTTCTGGATGTCCTTGAAGCCCCATCCTTCGGCACCCTCTTCGACCCAACGGTCGTAATCACCTGGATGCCCGCGCGTAAATACCTCGGCATTGATCGACGAGCCGCCACCAAGCACTTTTGCCTGAGCGTAGAGGATTTCGCGGTTGTTGGCGTGCTTCTGGGGCGCCGTCTTCAGCCCCCAGGTCAACGGGCCGGCGGTCATCTTGGCAAAGCCGACGGGCATGTGGATCAGCGGGTGGCTGTCGCGCCCGCCCGCCTCGATGAGGCAGACGCGCGCCGACGGATTTTCGGAAAGCCGCGCCGCCAGTACGCAACCGGCGGAGCCACCGCCGACGATCACATAGTCATAGCCTTTCGACATCATGCGATCCAATGCGAACGCTTGCCGATCTCGACGTGAACGGACTTCACCTGCGTGTATTCCTCCACCCCGTACATGCCGGCCTCGCGGCCCCAGCCGGACTGCTTGAAACCGCCGAGCGGCATTTCGGGGCCCCCCGCCATGATCGTGTTGACCCAGAATCGGCCTGCACGCACCTTCCGCGTCACTGTCAGCGCCTTGTCGATGTTCTTTGTCCACACGCTCGCCGCAAGACCGTAGACCGTATCGTTTGCGAGCTGAATGGCCTCCTCCACCGTATCGAAATGCATTGAGCACAGAACCGGACCGAAAATCTCGTCTCGCGCGATCGCCATGTCGCGGGAAACGCCGGAAAAGAGTGTCGGCGCGATATATTGGCCACGGCCAAGGTCGATCGGCTCGCCGCCGGTGAGGAGCTTGGCGCCCGCAGCCTTGCCCTTGGCGATATAGTCTAGGATCGTGGCATTCTGGGCGTCGGTGGTGATGGCGCCGACCTGGGTGCCATCATCAAGTGGGTCGCCGACGCGAATCTTTGCCATCTTCTCGACCAGCAGTTTCTCGAACTGTGCAGCGACCGAACGCTCGACGATCAGGCGCGACGACGAGACGCAGCACTGCCCGGTATTGAAGCTGATGCCGAAGGCAGCGCCGTCAGCCGCGTCCTCGAGATCGGAATCGGCAAAGACGATGATGGGGTTCTTGCCACCGAGTTCGAGGCCAAGCTTCTTGAAGTTGCTGTCGGCAGCTGCGTGGACGCAGGAGCGGCCCACAGCCGTCGATCCCGTGAAGGAGAGCATGTCGACATCGGGATGTTCGGCAAGCGCCTGACCGATCGAGCGGCCCGAACCGGTGACGACATTGTAGACGCCGGCAGGCAGGCCGGCTTCAGCCAGTACCTCGGCCAAAAGCAGCGTGGTCACAGAGGTGACTTCGGATGGCTTCACCACCATCGTGCAACCGGAAGCCAGGATGAAAGGCACACGCTCGCACAGGATCAGGAACGGGAAATTCCACGGCGTGATCAGGCCGATGACACCGATCGGCTCGCGCAGGACCATGCCGAACAGATCGTCACCGAGCGAATTGAAGCTGTCGCCGTGCAGAAGGCGCGCAGCACCGGCGCCGACCTCGAAGCAGGCTATGCAATGGTCAATCTCACCGCGTGCCTGCGAGATCGGCTTACCGTTTTCGAGCGTCTCCCAGTAAGCGATCTCGTCCCTGCGACGTCGCAGGATTTCGGCGACGCGCAAGAGCACGCCGGCGCGCGCGGCACCGGAAAGACCGGACCAGCGGCGGTCTTCGAAAGCGTGGCGCGCCGCGGCGACGGCGGCGTTTAGATCATCGACCGTGCAACGAACGGTGCGGGTCACCGGCGTGCCATGGCCCGGCGACGTGCGCTCGAAGTGGTCGGTTCCTTCCTTCCACTGCCCGTCGACGAAGAAGCCGAAGCTGCGCGCTGCGGTCGGGGGAGCAAGAAATGTGTTCGTCTGGTCCATCTGGTACCTCCACTTCGATAGTTTACGCCGCGATGGCGATCTGGGTCTTCAGGTGTTGCGGCCGCTCGGCGATCGTTTCGAAGGCCTCCTGGATGGCCTCCAGCGGATAACTTGCCTTTGTGAAATCCTGCGTTCGGAACCGGCCATGCGACAGAAGCGTGAGCGCGTCGTGCATGTCCTCACCCATGCCGGCAACAGAGCCTTTGAGGCTGCCTTCTTCCAACACGGTCCGCAGACTGTCGAGGGCAACGGTCTCTCCGGGTGGCGTGATGCCGAAAAAGGCGACATGGCCGCCGCGGCGCATGAGATCGAACGCCTGTTCGTAGAGCTTTCGACTGCCCACACTTTCGATTACCAGATCCGCCCCGCGTCCGCCGGTCATCTTGTGAACCACTGCCTTCAGTTCGGCGGGATCCGAGACGGCCGCATCGGCCCCAGCCTCGGCCGCCATCCGGCAACGTTCTGGCGAAAGATCAGCAACAATGATGGGCGCTGCGCCAACGAGCCGCATCATCTGCACGTGCAGGTTTCCAATCGGTCCTGCACCGAAGATGAGCACCGACTGGCCGAATGTTGCTTGCGCCTTGCGCGCCGCGCGAACGACACAGGCGACCGGCTCCGTGAGCGCAAGCACAGCATCGGCGATGTCAGCCTCAACCGGGATCGCCAGTCTTGCAGGTACGGCGACATATTCGGCAAAGGCGCCATCCCGGCCGATACCCACCTGCGTGACCTCGGCGCAGTTGAGAACCTCGTTGCGACGGCACCAAAAGCAGCTGCCGCAACCGATGTTGATATCGACCACCACCCGCGTTCCGACCGTAAGATGGCGAACGTTAGCACCACGCTCGGCAATCGTGCCGCAGAACTCGTGGCCGGGAACCAGCGGAAGCCGATCGGCTGCGTAGTGGCCGTTGAAGATGTGAATATCGGTGCCGCATATGCCGGTGCGTGCCACCCGGACGAGCACATCGTCCGGCCCGATGATCGGCATGGCGACCTCTCGGACCTCGAAACGTCTCGGGGCGGTCAGAACGGCGGCGCGCATGGTCGTCATGACTGCCCCCTACTTCACGGTGCGCAGTTTGGCGCGGTCGATCGTCAGTGCAATAGCGACGATCAATACGATGCCGAAGACGATCTGCTGGCGGGTCGCGTCGATCTCGAAATAGAGCATCGAAGCACGAATGACCGCAACGATGAGGGTGCCGACGACGGTGTTCATCACGCCGCCGACACCGCCCGTCAAAGGCGTACCGCCGACCAGCACGGCAACGATTGCCGGCAGCAGGAACCCATTGGCGATCGTTGGCGCGCCGCCGGAGAGCTTTACGGCGAAGAGTAGGCCGGCGATCGAAGCAAGCGCACCGGAGATGGCGAAGGCGAGAATCTTGTAGCGCGCGACGTCGAGACCGGACGCGGCGGCGGCAAGTTCGCCAGCACCGACCGCCTTCAGAACGCGGCCGAGCGTCGTGCGCCGCTCGATGAAGAGGCAGAGAGCCACAAGCCCAGCGGCAATCAGGAGCTCATTGGGAACGCCCCAGGTATGACCGATCATCCAGCCGAAGGTTTCGTTGCGCTGGACGGCATCCATGTTGAGTGCGCGCTGACCGGAAAGCCATTGCGCGACCGAGAAGGCAACGCCTCCCACGGCAAGCGTGGAGATGAACGACGGCACGTAAAGCCGTGTCGTCACGAATCCGGACAGCATGCCAAGCAGAAATCCTGCAGCAATACAAAGCACGGCAACCCAGGCACCGAGCGAGGCGAGGTAGATGGAGGCGATTACGGTCACCATGTTCGCCATCGACTGGGCCGACAGATCGATGCCACCGATATAGATGGCGAAGGTGAGCCCGAGCGCCATGATGAAAAGCGGCACGATATCGCCGGCGATCCCAAGCAGGTTTGTTGGTCGAAGGAAACCGGGATCCGTGATGCCGACGATTGCGACGAGCACCAGGAGCGTTATCCAGGGAAGGTGCGGTTTGAGGCGCTGAATATCCATTGGTCCCTCAGATCATGTAATGCAGAAGGTCATAGGGCGTGGGCTTGGAACCCGGCTCGCAGGCAAACTGCTTCTGAATGCGCCCGTCCTTGACGACGATGATGGTGTGCGAGAGGCCAATCGCCTCTTCCAGCGTATCGGCGACCAGCACGATACCGACGCCGGCCGCATTCATGGCGCGGATCATGTCGTAGACATCCTCCTTGGCGCCAATGTCCAGGCCGCGCGTCGGATGGTCGAGAAGCATGATGTCGGAGCCGGCCGATCGCCACTTGGCCAGAACCACCTTCTGCTGGTTGCCACCTGAAAGATTGCCGCAATCCGCTAATTCGGAATGCGCCTTGATCGACAGTTTCTTGATCCATTCGCGGGCAAGCGCCCGCTCCTCCCCGACGCGCAGCACGCCACCCTTCGAGCGGCTCTTCATCTGCGAAAGGGTCATGTTTTCGTAGACGTTCATCCCGGCGACGATGCCCTCGATCTTGCGCTCGCGGGGAACATAGCCGACGCCGCGGGCGACCGACTGTCGCGGAGAAAGATCGGTCGCGTCCTCGCCCTTGATGCTGAGACGACCCGTGGTCGGCGTCAGCATGCCGTAGATCGTCCTGAGGATTGCCTCGCGACCGGAACCTTCCGTTCCGACCAGGCAGAGCACTTCGCCGGCGTGCAGCTTAAGCGAGATATCCTGGATGCGGCCGGGAAGGCCGACACCGTCCAACTCGACGAGCACCTTCGAAACGTCGAACGGCTTTTGCAGATGCTCACGGTAATATTGCTTGTCGACATTGCGGCCGACCATCTTGTGCTGGATGGCCTCGGCTGGGGCGGCGCCACGATCAACGACATCCACGACCTCGCCGTCTTTCATCACGTAGATCCGGTCGGATAGCTCCATCACCTCGTCCATGCGGTGCGAAACGAAGATGAAGGAAGCTCGCGCCACCAGTTCCCGCACGAGCTTGAAAAGCAGCTCCACCTCTTCCTTCGACAGGACCGAAGTCGGCTCGTCGAGCAGGATGACGAGGTCACCTTCCACCCGCTCCTCCAGCGTCAGCACCTTGGCAAGTTCGACGAGTTGGCGTTGCGCAAAAGAAAGCTTCGACGTCACCATTGCTGGGTCGATATCGAGTTTCACCTTGGCAAGCTGCGCCTTCGCCGCTTTCGCCATGGCCTTCCAGTCGACGACACCGAAGCGGGTGAACTGCCGCTCGTAGCCGAGAAAGATGTTTTCCATGACAGTCAGGTTCGGGATCAGGGACTGTTCCTGGAACACCATCCCGATCCCCTTCTCCATCGCCTGGCGCGGATTGGCGAAGCGAACGGGCGTTCCATTGATCAGCACACGCCCGCCATCCGGCTGGTAGGCACCGTAGATGACCTTCATCAAGGTGGATTTGCCGGCGCCGTTTTCCCCCACAAGCCCGACGATTTCGCCGCGCTTGATGTGGAAATCGATCGCCTTCAGCGCATGTACGCCCGGGAATTTCTTGTCGACGGCCTTGAGCTCGTACATGGCGTGCCTCACTTGACGAAGGAAAGCATCTTGCGATCGGTCGAAAGCACGACGGCAAGAATGACGAGCAGGCCGAGCATGCCGTCCTGAATGAAGTCGGGCAGCCCAATGACGACCATCCCGTTGTCGATGACGTTAACGATGAGCACCCCGACGAGTGCATTCCAGACACCGCCGATGCCGCCCCAGAGGGCCACACCACCGACGACGACCGACGTGATCGAGACGAACATGAAATTCGCGCCGGTCACCGATTCCGCCTGACCGATACGGGCCACCACGAGGATCGCGGCAATCGCATAAAAGATGCCGGCAAGCGCGAAGCCCGTGACCCGGACACGGGTGACATTGAGACCGGATGCGTGAGCGAGATCCTCGCCGCCGCCGACGGCATAGAAGTTACGGCCCAACGTCGTATGGGTCTGAATGAACCAGGCGACGAGGAGGAAGAAGGCGGCGATATAGACCATCAGCGGGAAGCCGAGCCAGCGCACGGTCAAAAGCCCGCGGAACGTTGCATCGCTTACCTTCACGATGTCGCCACCAGTCAAAAGGATCGCAGCGCCCGTGCCGACGAAGCCCATGGCAAGGCTTGCCATGAAAGACGGTATCTTGAGCTTCACATGGACCAGTCCGTTGAGCAGTCCAATGAAGCCGCCGAGAAGGAGTACCAGCGGAATGGCGATCCAACCGGAAGGGGCGAGCGAGCCGCCGAGGTAGGCAAAGATGAATGCAAAGGCCACGGCCGTCAGGGAGACCGTTCCTTCCATGGAAAGGTCGATCGATCCCATGACGATGATGAAGGTAACGCCGACGGCGACCATGAGCGCCGGGGCCGCCGCAATCGCGATGCGGGCGAAATTCCGCTGGGAAAAGAATGTAGGGTTGAGCGCGGTGAAAAAGATCACGAGCGCAATCAGCACCAGGAGCGGCGCCCATTTAATCAAGGTTTCGCGCGATAGGCGACGTGTCACGTCAGACACCCCTCTTTTTGAAGGTCACAAGGGGAGGAAGCGGCAGCCTCCAGGCTGCCGCCTTACCGGTCGAAGGTCAGTACTGGATCTGCCCGTTCGACGGGCCCCAGAAATCCTTCCAGTCGTAGGTCGGGACTGAGTCGAGGTATTTGGCCTTGAACTCGGCAGCGTCCTTGGCGGTGACCAGGATCGTCGGACCGTAGAACTCGCGGTGTTCCTTGGGCTCCTCGGACGGCTTGAAGCTGCCAATTGCCGCATGATAGGCGAGTGCTGCACTGATGCCGCCACCCCAGTGTGGGTTGGTGAAAACGGTCGCCAACAGTTTTCCGTCCAGCACCATCTGCACTGCTTCCGGATTGCCGTCGTAGGAAACGATCGGCATGTCCTCGATGCCTTCGGCGCGCAACGCCTCGATGACGCCATAGGCGATGTTGTCGTTGGCGCAGTGGACGCCCTTGATCTTGTCGCCGTAGCGGGTCAGGAACGATGCCATGAGGGCTGCACCCTTCTGCGTATCCCAGTCGGCCGGCTGCGCATCGAGCAATTCAATGTTCGGGAAATCCTTGAGCGCATTCTTGAGGCCGTTCAGGCGTTCGACCGCAGGGTTGTTGGCGGCGATGCCGCCGAGATGAACCACGCCGCCTTCGCCGCCCATGGCTTCAAATAGAATGCGCGCCGTCTGCTCGGCCGGCTTTTCGTCCGACCAGGTCATGTGGGAGACGTAGTTGTCGCCGAAATCCCAGGGATGCAGGTCGTCGGTCTTGTTCCAGATCGTCGAAATATAGGCGCCGGCGGCCTGAGCCGCCTCGACGACGGGTCTTGCATTGGGGCTGTCGTTGGCATCGCAGGCGATCGCGCAATTGCCGTTGTTCTTGGCGAGAAACGCCTTGATGTCTGAGAGCGATTTCTCGGTCGACCCCTCGTTGATCAGACTGACGAGCGCGCTTTTCGGCTTGCCGAGGGATTCTACGAAGGCCTCACCGCCCGAGACGACCGAATTCCAATAGGCAGACGCCCTGTCGCGATAGCTCCACGCAATCGCCGGATCCGTGAGCGCAGCCTGTGCCGTGCCACGGCCGAACGCCATCGGCACTGCCATGGCGCCGACGCCGGCGGCGGCGGCAAACAAGAAGTTGCGACGGCTTACCGTCTCGCGTTCGATAAAATCCTTAATAAAGGTCGACATGCCAATCCTCCCATATCCTCGGTGAGCGTTCCCCGTCCCACACGGGTTGAAAATGCAGGCTCGCAGGTGGCGGCGAACGCTTGTCGCCCTGGCCTCCTCCGGCCTCGTCAATCCCACTTAACGCACTAACTAGTTACTTCTTTACAAAACCCCGAGTCAAGTGCTTTTAATAGGTGCAGGCGCCGACCGATCCGACGAACCGCTTTGACGGATCAGCTTTCCGGCGTGTATGACTTCAAGCGCAGCAGGCGCGAGGGCGATGGAGGAAGGGCTTTGAGCATCACGAACGAAGACACGGAGAAACCAGCCCGAAAGCCACGCACCAGAGACGCCGAGGCAACGAAGGCTCGCATTCTGGAAGCGGCAAAAAAAGAGTTTTCGAAGAATGGCTTAGGTGGCGCACGGGTCGACGTGATCGCCGAGAAGGCCAATGCCAACAAGCGGATGATTTACCACTATTTCGAGAGCAAGGAGCGCCTGTTCCAGACCGTTCTTGAAGATGCCTATATCGACATCCGCACGGCAGAACAAAAACTCAAGCTCGACGACCTGGAGCCGAAGGCAGCGCTTGCCAAGCTCGTCCAGTTCACCTGGGAATACTACTTGAAGAACCCGGAGTTCATTACGCTGGTCAACAGCGAGAACCTTCACCGCGCCAAGCACCTGAAGAAATCCGAGGTCATCAAGGTCGCCAGTCGCAAGTTCGTCAATATGGTCGGCGACATTCTCGAGCGGGGCGCCTCTAAAGGTGTGTTTCGACCCGGCATCGACCCGGTACAGTTGAACATAACCATAGCGGCAATCGGCTACTACTACCTGACCAACCGCTTCACCGGATCGATCATTTTCGAACGCGACCTCATGGCCAAGGAAGCGATCGACGAGCGACTGCAGTTCAACGTCGATACCATCATGCGTCTGGTGTGTGCCTAGCGCATCGCGCTAGGCATCAGTATCGACGACTGTAGGGCGATGCGTCAGCCCCTCGCGAACGACTTACGTCCAATCGATAACGATAAAGGGCTCTTCGATTTCCCGTCGCGAGATCTCCGAATAGAGCGACGCGGGATCGTCTGGCCTCACATGGCGTATCAAGCCTTCACTGTCGATCAATCCCTCGGACAGCCAGTCGAGCGCACGCGAAAAACCGCCGAAGATGCTGTGCGGCGCATTGTTGTATCCTTCGAGCAGTTCCTCCCAAACGAAGTCGCGACCATGCAGTGGAACTTCCCATTCCCAGCCGGAACGCAACGTCACCAGGTTGAAGAAGACCGCCTGCATGAGTTCATGTGCCGAAATCTCCGTTGCCCGCTTCCAGGGAACACCGACCATGACGACCTCGCCGAGTTTGTGAACGACACGGCAGGCGTCGATGATCGCGCCCTCGTGGCCTGAGCAATCAACGACGAGGGAGACATTTCCGACCAGTTCCGATGCGCCACCGACCGACGCCCGGCAATCCGCGATTCCGCTTCGCATGATCTGGGTGCGCCTTATCGGATCCGGATCGACCACGGTGACCCGATATCCACCGATCCTGAAGAGATGCGCAGCGAGGAAGCCAACCGGACCGGCCCCCGAAATCACGACACGGTCCCCGGGGCGGGCCTTCGTCGTCATCAGGCTCGTCATCGATACGCCCATCAAGCGGGCAAGCACCGCGCGATCCGGAGACAATCCATCCGGCAACGCCAGGGTATACTGCACATTATGGGTCTGCGTGCTGCGGTGCTGCCCCATCGCGAAACGCCGGTCGCCGACGCTGACGCCGACGACACCCTGTGCGACCTCGGTCACCTCAAACACGGCCGCATAACCGGGCCGGATGGGGAAGACGTCGCCATTGGCCCAGCCAAGCTCCGTGCCCTGACTGATCAAGGTGCAGAGCGTTCGTCCACGGATCTGTCCGGGCTCAACTGGACCGTCTTCGTAGTCGCCAAACTCAAAGGTCTGCTTTGAGCTTATCAGGATTTCTTGAGGCACGGCTCTCCTTTCCGGCCCCTTGGGCCAGTCGTTGCGTGTATTTGCTTTGAGATGACCACGGGACCAGATGCCGCGATCTACGAGTGGGAATTCAGCTGCCGCTGACGGGCGACCACTGCCGTGGACCGCCGGCGCTTTCGTATCCCAGTGGCCCGGGCATGCTGACGATCTCCAGGAATTGTCCCCAGGGAGCCTTCAGATAAAGCCACGTGAGTCCGGCCATCGCACCGCTCTCGACAAGGGTGGGACCTTCCAGCACCTCAACGCCGGCGGCGCGCAACCGCTCTGCTGTGCGCTCGCAATCATCGACCTCGAAGGCCATGTGAAATCCGCCGGGCTGGCTGTTGCGTTTCAGCGGCTCCGGATCGCCTGTCTCTCCGGAATACTGGAATATCTCGAGGTTCGTGCCGTTCCCGATTCTCAGAACCTTGATGTTTTCTATCCGTCTGCCCTCAGGAACACCCAGGCGTCGAAGCATGAACTCATCGTCAGCCTCCACTCTGCCGGTTTCGAGACATGTTACCGCACCGAAGATTGTCTCGAAAAAGCCGACCGCCTCGTCAAGGTCAGTCACGGTGAAACCCACATGCTGCATCCCGTATATCTTCACTCGAACCTCCCAACTCGCGATGAATACCGATCATCAATTATGTAACTAGTTAGTTATTATCGAGTCAAGAAGATGGCGGACCGGACGTTGGCGAAACCCGGCCCGTGACGGGGACGTACCACTCCGGGCGGTCTCAAAACTCTCCGCCAGCACGGCACGATCGCAAAGCGTGGTCACGCAACCATCAGGCAGGTGCGATAGAAGCTGCCCCCATCACCTTCCCGCTACCCTTGGTTTGGGCTAGTACCCGGTCATCTCCAGGTAACCCCTGCCACTGACACTGCCCTCGAAGGCGATCGGGCCTTCCCAGTACGGGATGGACGTTGACATCCACGCATGGTCGTTCAGAGGCTGGGTCGTGACGTCAAAGCCGCGACTGGGAATCTGGACGTTCCAGGAAACAGGAATTTGACGCCCTGCGACTTTGGCGGTTCGCACGGGAACGATCTTGAGAGCTGTCGCGGGTAAAGGGTCCGGTCGCCCGTCGGCAGTGATCCAGGTGGCGGAGGTATATCCCTCCCCTTCATCTCTGAGGCGGAAGCCCATGAGCTTCTCCCCTGTATCGAGATGCAGCGAGAACCAATCCCAACCGGTCTGGTCCTCCGCGAGCGGCTGTGACGACCACTCGCGGTCAAGCCAAGCCTTCCCCGTCACCTCTACATTCCCGCTCGGTAGCGAAAGCGAGCCGACCACCGCATAGAACGGTTGCGAATAGTAGTAGCTGGCCTGTCCCTTCGCTGATTTCACCGAATAGCCGTTAATGCCCTGCGGCACCAGCGGGCCGGTAGCCGATAGGCGGAGTTCATAGCCGAATTCCTCGGCCGTCGCAGTCAGGCTGAGATCGGCCAGTTGATCCGCTCCCGGGGCGGCATGTCCCTCCATCTGCCAGTCATCGATCCAGGCCGAGAACGGCGCCGCGACAACACCAGCCTGCCCCACTCCCCCGCGTGAAATACGTTCTGCGACGAAGTGGTCTTCTGAAGTGGTGACGGCTGCGTGACCCATCCAGAGCTGTGGGCTCGACCACGCGTTGGTCTCACCCGGAGCAAGCGCTGAGCGGAAAAGGGTCCACTGCGCCCCGTATTGAGTTCCGTCGGGGGCTTCAAGATTGGCCGTTAGATACCACCACTCTATCCGGAAGTCCGGATGTGGGCCGTGGTCGGCGGGGAAACGGAACAGCAGGCCAGGCTGCGGCACCGAAAACCCTTCGACCGTCGAGCCAAGGCCACCAAAACCCTCGGAGGCCGCTTGGCTCCCGGACAAGCTGGCCATGGTCGTCACCGCAAAAGCGATCGCAATCGATCTAACGCTCATTGGCGAATACCTTCAGAAGTTCCGATGGCGTGACTCGCGCCAGCCGGCGAAGCGGGATGAATACGGAAACGACAGCAGCGCCGAGCGCGACTAGACCGAGGCAAAGCCACTCGTAAGGAAAGATATACATGGGCAGACGCCAGCCGAAGGCTTCGACGTTCACCACCGCGAGAAGCACCCACGCCAACGCCAGGCCGAGGGGCAAAGCGGCAATAAATGTCGCCAGCCAGAGCACGAGCGTCCTTAGAACCTCAAGAAGAGCGAGATCACGTCTCGTGACCCCCAAGGCCCACACGGGCGCAAGCTGCGGGAGGCGCATTTCCGACAGCGTGAGGAGGCTTGAGAACATCGCCAGTGCTGCAACCCCGAGCGTGAATATGTTCAACGCGCCAGTAACCAGGAATGTGCGATCGAAGATCCGCCGTGACTGTTCCTTCAATGCCGCTTGATCGACGACGTTACCCGGTGGTAGTCCGAATTCGTCCGTGAGCCTCGATCGTAGGTCCGCAACCTGATCAGGCTGGATCCGCAGACCGTAGCGCAGGCGCGAGACCTGCGGGTAACGAGAGGTCAGAGCGTTTATTCCGGCGATGACCTGGCCCTTTGGGTTTCCGTAATCCGAATAGACCCCGACAACCGCCGGCTTCCAGTCACCCGGCAGATCCAGCTGATCGCCGATGCGGAGCCGGTCCCGCCTCCAGAACTGTTCGTTGACCAGCACCCCTTGACCGGACGCCACCTGATCCCAAACGTCCGGCATGCCAACGATCAGGGGCCAGTGCATCCTGTAGGTCGGATCGTCAGCGACACCGAAGATCTGCATCGGCTGCCCCCGGATCTCGGCGTCTACGCTCAAGATCGGCAACACCGATTCCACCTTCGTTGCGAGCCATGTCCTGAGCCTGTCTGCCTCGCCCTCGTTCCGGGCAGCGACGTAAAGCTCGGCGGCGAGACGCTGGTCGAGCCAGCCGACGAACGTGAGACGGAAGCTCGAGACCATGGTTCCGACGCCGACGTTTGCCGCCAGCGCAAGAAGCAATGCCATGAGCGCAAGGGAAAGTCCGGGGAGTTGCTGCCGCGCGTCGGCCCAGAACCACGTGACGAGCGCGCGCGAAGACGCCCGCTGCATCACGGTAAAGAATCCAGAAAGTACGGTGGGAAGAAGTAGCGACGCCCCGAGCAGAAGACAGCCAAGAACGCCAAAGCCGGCCTCGAGTCCTTCAGCCCACAGAAGAAGAGCTCCCGAGAGCGCTAGCAAAGCCGCTGCCGCTAGCCCCTGAAACCGCCGCCCCGCTTGCCACGATCGTCCCCAGGTCTGGGGTTGGGCCGCCGCGAGCAAAGGCACCCTCGTCAAGCGCAACAGGCTCTGTACAGACGAAACCAATGTTCCGGCCACCGCGATGGCAAAACCAGAAACCCACCACTCCGGACGCAGGGAAAGCGTGCCAGGCACGCTGGCTCCGTAGAGTCCTTCGAGGGTTGCGGCCACTCCGGGCAGCAGCAGCGACGCGACCAGATATCCGATCGCGACGCCGACCGCCCCGGCGGCGATGGCGAAAAGGACAAGTTCGGCGAGTAGCAGAACCGCAAGCGCACTCAACGAAACTCCAAGGCAGCGAAGCGTTCTGAAGGTCGGCCGCCGTTGCTCGAAGGCGAGACCGATCGTCGCGTACACGATGAACAGCCCCACCGCGAAGGCGAGAAAACCGAAGGCGGTCAAATTGAGATGGAAGCTCTCGGTCAGATGCTCGACGTCGGTTTCTGCATTCGGCTCGCGAACTGAGAGCGTTGGAACAAGCTTTTCAAGCGGCTCCAGACCGGAACGTTGGTTTTCGGCAATCACAATCCGACTGAGTTCGCCCTCTCTTCTTAACAGCTTCTGGGCCAAGCCGATATCGATGAAGGCGGCGCCGTCCAGCATCCGATCCGAAACACGCAGTGCGAGGTCCGTCTGTCCTCGCATTTTTTCCGCTGTTCTGGGAGAGACAAACAGCATGCCCGGAGGCGTGATAAAGGAAAGCACGTCCCCGGCATTTCCCAGGTCGACGGTGTTAGTCTCGGCGGGCATCGTCAGTGGCTCGATGCCGATCACCCTTAATCGGGTCACACCAAACCTATATTCTCCCTCCAAAACTGGTGACACACTCCAGCCCGCCCGTCGGAGCCGCACGAAGGCGGACTGAGGAATTGCGCTGCCGTTTGGAGAAACCAGGTTCGCCAACCCGTTCTGGTCGAGCACAACCGCGGCGCGGGTATAGCTGGCGCGGGCTTCTGCGTTGATCGCCTGCACTCCCGACCACAGGGCGGTCGCCAGCGCCAGGCCGGACAAGAGGGCGCCGAGCTGCAGCGGTCGTCGTCGCCAGTGGGACAGAAGTGCCGTGGCTGCGGTCCACATCTTCATTCGATCTTCCCGGACCGCAAATGCACCTGCCGGTCGAGCCTGTCCGCCAGTCTTTGCGAGTGTGTCACCAGGAGCAGTGTCGATCCGGTTCCCTTCGACAGCGAAAGCATCAGTTCCAGGACAGCGTCTCCGTTGGCCTCGTCCAGGTTTCCTGTGGGTTCGTCCGCCAGGACTAAGCCGGGACGCGCGGCAAGGGTTCGTCCGATCGCCACCCGCTGCTGTTGTCCGATGGAAAGCTGCTCGGGATACCTGGTGAGCAATGTCCCGATTCCGAGGCGCGCCACGAGTTCATTTTCCCACGGAGGATCGTGGCGTCCCGCGAGCTTGGCGTGGAAAGCGATGTTCGCGGCCACGTCTAGTGACGGGACAAGATTGAACTGCTGAAATACGAGACCGACTTTTGTCCGTCTGTAGGCAGCGCGTTCCCGGTCGTTCAGCTTGGAAATGTCTCGCCCCCCGATCGTGATCTCGCCTGAGTCCGTTCGGTCGAGGCCGGCTACGAGATGCAGGAGCGTGCTCTTTCCGCTACCGGACTCCCCCATCAGGGCAACTCTGTCTCCCGCGCCGAGATCGAGATTGACCCCTCTCAGCACTTCAAGCCGCCCTTCGGCAGTCTCATAGGATTTCCTAAGATTGCGGAGAGCGATCACCGTAGCGGCCAAAATTAGGACGATGGAACATATTTAACTCTCCACAGCCGCTTGGAAAGGCCTGCAGTGAGAAGATGCGAATACTGACGTCGAACGTCACATGGCGACGCGGGAGCCCGGTGATTGCGAGCGTTGATATATCGTCAGCGCCCACTGCGTTCGGAGTACGTCCAGATACAAAATGTAAACGTCACCCTCGCTGCCCCTGACCTTGAGGTATCGGTAGTCGGCCCCATGCCACTGATCGAGGTTTTCGACCACTTCGACCTTCCGGCCGTTGAGGTAAAATCGGCGGATCTTTTCGACCCCACCTTCGTCCACAAAGGTTTCGACCTGAACTCGCATGACGCGCTCGCTGTTCTTCTCGGCCGAAAGGCGGCGCACCGCGCCTCCTGCCAGTCGGAGCAGGATTGTTCTTGGATAAATAGCTGAGGGTGGACGAGAAGAAAGGGGGCACGGCGCCCCTCGCCGCACGTATGGGACGCCGCACGGCTGCTTGGGACGCCCTCCCCCTGTTTGCACGGGTGCCGACATCAATTGCAGGATTGCCCGTTTCGCCTATCTCGCGAACAGTTCGATCTGGATTAACGTGTTGCGACGTGATCCCGCGACCCGGCGAGTAAGGCCGGCGCGGCAAGATAGAGGATCACGGCCATCGTCACGACGCCAGTGAACCCGATATGCATTGCAAGCAGTGCGGCGAGGATCGCGCTTAGCACCGACGCACAGCCATTGATCCCCCACGCCCAGGGAAGAAATTCCTCCGAGCGCGCGCCGACGTGGCCGAGGCCGAGGGGGAACGGCATACCCATGAAGACAGCGAGCGGTGCTATGAGGAGGAGCGCGATTGCGATCTTCGCGGCATCCGGGAGTGCCAGCAGCCGTTCGAATATCGAAGGCAGCGCGAGCAGGTAGGTCCCAGCCAGGAATGCGATTACCACGACAGCGAGGGTGATGCCGCGCACCGCGGATCCGCATCCGACCGCCGCCACCCAGCGTGCAGCCAAGGCGCTACCGAGACCTGCGAAGGCGAGGAAACCCGCAAGCACGACAGCGACGGCGTAGAGCGGATGGCCGAGGAACAGCACGAAGCGCTGGATGAAGGCGATCTCGATGAAGAGGAAGGCCAGGCCCAAGGCAAGGAAATAGAGCCCGAAGCGCAGCCGGGGTATGGCTCTCCCGAGTGCGCGCCGGCGAAGCCAGAGCGGCAGGAGGATCAAGACGGCACTGAGGATCACGGCCTGGACGAGCGTCGTCACCAGGATCAGGTAGCCCCAGTCGAGCATCGCTGCCCCACCTTGGGTGCGTAGCGTCAGGAGCTCGGGCAGCGCACGCCAGCGGAAAAAGTCGAAGAAATATGGTCGATTGTCCGTGGCCGGCGCAATATCGAACTTGTAGCGCTCCGTGAAGTCGGCTCGTTCAGGGCCAAGGAGAGCGAGGGCTCCCTCGTAGAGATATTCGCGGTCGAGTTGATTGTAGCGGTTCACGTCGCTCGCGGAGATGCCCGGCGCCCAGGAGATGTCGAAGAAATTCTCGTCCGCGAAGCCGCCGATGGCTGCGACGTCCTCACCAGTGAACGGCGACTTGGCGACGAGCAGGGTTGCGGTATTCCAGCTCCGGATCAGCGCCAGGTGCCGGCCAGGCTGGGCCACGCCGTCCGCTTCAAGCGCTTCGGTAGCCGTGGCGAACAGCTTAAGGATGTCGCGCGGCGGCACCCGCAGCCATCGCGTGATGGCGACGACGCCATCTGGTTTCAGTACCGCCAGGTAATCCCGCAGTGCCTCCACGGTGTAGGTGTAATTCTCGTGCATGCTTTGCACGCCGGCGGCGGCCGCGCTGAAGGAGTCAAGGAGCGGCATCTGGATCAGGTCGTAACGCTCGCCAGCGGTCGCAGCGAAGGCGCGCGCCTCGGCTAGATGCAGATGCACGTTCGGTCGGCTGAAGATGCCGCCGACGAAGTTCGCGAAGCGATTGCGAGCCAGGTCGATCATCTGCGGGTTGACCTCTACAGCGTCCACGAGATCGGCTCCAGAGCGCAGCGCCAGCAGCACCTGCTCGCCGCCACCAGCACCGAGGACCAACACTCGCGGCCGTGCAAGAATGCGGTACGGGAGCGCCGCCGTTGTCCGGTCGAGATAAGCGACCGTCGCCGGATCGCCGCTATAGGCAGTCATCGCTGTAACACTATCGCCATCGCTGAAGACGGCGAGTTGCGTGGGCGGCTCTTGGGTGTTGGCGAGGCTGAGGCCCGGCGCGTACCGGAATGGGACGCTTGGGCTCTCCACGACTGTCAGTAGTCCGAGCGGGCTTGATCGCTCCTCGACCACCCGCGCGTTGGGGACGTCGAGAGCCATGCTTAGGCCCTTGTATTGCGACATGTGCGGGCCGGTGGCCGTAAAGGACGGTGGCAGCCACACCGCGATGACCGCGGCTGCAAGCCCGAGGCTGCCCGCGGCGAGCCGCCGATGGCGAGCCATGCCCGTCGTGGCAAGGGCAGCCGCCGCAAATCCCAACGCCGCGACGAAGCGCAGTGCCGCAGCGGGAAAGACCAGGAACAGGAGTCCGACGATGCCCAGTGCACCGACCCCAGCGCCGACCAGGTCGAAGGCATAGACGCGTCCGATCTGGCCGGGATGGCGGCTGAAGGCAAGGCCGATACAGGTGGCACCAAAAAAGAACGGCAGGACCAGGAGAGCATAGCTAGCCGCGAGCCAACCAAGCTGGCCCGGATTCCAGACGACCTCGAGCGCGTTGAACGGCAGGCGTTCGGCACCGGCGAAGCTGGCAACCGCAGTGATGCCGAACAGCGCTGCCGACGCTGTGAAGGCGGCCGGGTACCGTTTCACCAGAGGGCGGCGGGCCAATGCAACGAACGTACCGCTCGCGCCGAAGCCCAGGAGTGCTATGCTTATGATCATATAGGCAAATTGATGCCACTGAATGATCGAAAAGAGCCGCATCAGCAGCACTTCGTGAGCAAGGGTTGCCGCCGATATGAGACCAACCGGCAGCAGGCGCCCCGCTCTCATTGGGCTCTACCTCCCCTCAGCGGCACAAAGGCCACCGGCAGCAGCTGCCGGGTCGTGATGCTTCCGTCCCGTCGCTTCTCGACCAGCATGAGAAACTGGGTCGCGAAGGGGCCTCCAACGGGGACGACCATCCGGCCGCCCTTGGCGAGTTGCTCGACCAGCGGTGGCGGGATGTGACTTGCAGCGGCAGTCACCACGATACCGTCGAAAGGCGCGAGCGCAGGCCAACCATAGTAGCCGTCGCCCACCCTCACCTCGACATTGTCGAAGCGGAGCTCCGCCAATCGGGCGGCCGCCCTTTCGCCCAGCTCCGGTATGATCTCAATCGAGTAAACCTTCGCTGCGAGCGGCGACAAGACGGCTGCTTGATAACCCGAGCCAGTGCCGATCTCAAGGACAGCGTCGCCAGGCCCAACGTTGATCAGGTCCGTCATCAGCGCGACGATGAAGGGTTGCGAGATGGTCTGTCCGTATCCGATCGGCAGTGGCCGATCTTGATAGGCCGCGCCACGTTGCTCCTCGGGCACAAAAAGGTGGCGCGGCACCCTTCCCATCGCCTCCAGCACAGCCGGATCGACGCCCTGGCCCTCGACCGCTGACGGCGCCGAACGGGCGTGCAATTTGATCGTCTCGATCATCGCCGCACGCTCGCCGAGTCGATCCTGAGCGGGCGCGGATGTCGAAACCACGGCGGCCGCACTTGCGAGAACCACCGCCATTAACGCTTGGCACTGGGCTAGAGGACGCATGAACTCTCTCCCGGTTATATCGCCGGAGTATAGTGTTGGCAGCGGGGCAATTTGTTGACCATTGAACGCCCGCTTTATGTCACACAGGACGCTGAGGGCAGTGTTAGCGAAGCTTTCGCACTACATGGGCCTCTGCGTATCGCGCGCGACACTTCCAGAGCCTTTCGCGCCAAAATACTTATGAATTGTCGCGGAGGTCGCGTCGTTTCTGTTTGAATGGTATGCCGCGTCCAATTGCTGCCACCCTCAACTTCACCTACATTGACCAAGTGGTAAAAAGACGCGTTCCAAAACGCGCAATCAATCAGAGGGGAAGTTCATGCATAGCAATTCCTTCAATTTCGCCATTTCCAGAAGAAATCTGATCAAAATTGCCGGCGCCTCCGCCGCGGTGGCTGCAGCGGGTATTCCAAGCCGCCTGCTCGCTGCCGACCCGACAAAGGTGGCAGCCGTTTATACCGTCCCGGTCGAGCAGCAGTGGGTTAGTCGTATTCACAAGGCGGCCAATACCGCCAAGGAGCGCGGCGACATCGAATATGTTTATTCGGAAAACACCGCAAACAACGATTACGAGCGCGTCATGCGCGAATATTGCGAGGCGGGCCACAAGCTGATCCTGGGCGAGGTCTTCGGCGTCGAGGATGCCGCCCGCGCCGTCGCCAAGGACTATCCTGACGTCGCCTTCCTAATGGGCTCGAGCTTCAAGCCCGATGCCGCCGTGCCGAACTTCTCGGTGTTCGACAACTATATCCAGGACGCATCCTATCTGTCTGGCATCATCGCCGGCGCGATGACCAAGTCCAAGAACATTGGCATGGTGGGAGGCTACCCGATCCCGGAGGTCAACCGGCTGATGAACGCCTTCATGGCCGGCGTGAAAGAAGTTGCCCCGGACACCAAGTTCCAGGTCGCCTTTATCGGCTCGTGGTTCGATCCGCCCAAGGCCAAGGAGACGGCGTTCGCCCAGATCGATGGCGGTGCGGATCTGCTGTATGCCGAGCGTTTTGGCGTGTCCGATGCCGCCAAGGAAAAGAAGATCCTGGCGATCGGCAATGTCATCGATACCCAGGCAGACTATCCGGACACCGTTGTCGCCTCCGCGCTGTGGCATTTCGAGCCGACGCTCGACAAGGCGATCGCCGAGGTGAAGGCCGGCAGTTTCAAGGCCGACGACTACGGCGTCTATTCCTTCATGAAGAACGGCGGCTGTTCGCTAGCACCTCTCGGCACCTTCGACAGCAAGGTTCCGGACGACATCAAGGCCAAGGTCGCTGAGAAAGAAAAGATGATCAAGGACGGCGCGTTCACCGTCGAGATCAACGACGCCGAGCCTAAGTCGAGCTAGCCTGTGCTCCCGTTCATGGGAGAGGTGGGCAACCTTGCCGGAGGGGGATACCCTTCGCCGGAAGCGACCACTCTCTCCCTGGACGGGAAAGGAAGCCTTCCCACATCGCCACTTCCGGTCACTGCCGTGTCAAGAAACCCTGCCCTTCGTCTTTCCGGCATCAGCAAGCGCTTCGGCCCACTCAGGGCAAACGAGGCCATTTCCTTCGAGCTGAAGCGGGGCGAAGTCATAGCACTTCTCGGGGAGAACGGTGCCGGCAAAACGACGCTGATGAACATTCTATTCGGCCACTATGTCGCTGACGAGGGAACCGTCGAGGCCTTCGGAAAGCCGCTTCCGCCGGGAGATCCGCGCGCGGCTCTCGATGCCGGCATTGGCATGGTCCACCAGCATTTCACCCTTGCTGACAACATGACGGTGCAGGAAAATATCGCGCTTGGCACGCAGAGCCTCTGGCGCATGCGGCTCGACAGGGCCGCAGCGCGGCGGCGCATCGAGCAACTGTCGGCCGATTTCGGCCTCGCCGTCGAACCCGCCGCCACCGTCTCCACGCTCTCGGTCGGCGAACGTCAGCGCGTCGAAATCTTGAAGGCACTCTATCGCGAAGCCCGTCTCCTGATCCTGGACGAGCCGACGGCCGTTCTAACACCCGCAGAGACCGATGCGCTGTTCCGGACACTGAAGCTGCTCGTCGCAAAGGGTCTGTCGATCATCTTCATCTCCCACAAATTGCACGAAGTAATGTCGGTCAGTGATCGGGTGCTGGTTCTGCGCTCCGGCCGGCTCGTTGGCGAGCGTGAAACGGGTTCAACCGACCGCAAAGAACTAGCCGCCCTTATGGTTGGCCAGGAGGTCAAGCCGGCGGAGGTCAACCCGGTAAAGCGGGGTGCACCGCTGCTGGCGCTCGAAAGGGTCTCCACGACGCCGTATAACGGGGCCGGCCTCGATCAAGTGTCGCTCACGCTCACGGCCGGCGAGATCACCGGCCTTGCCGGCGTTGCCGGCAATGGCCAGGCTGGCCTTGCGGCACTCATCGCCGGCATCCGGCGCCCGACCACCGGGAGCATCTCCATCGCCGGGAGGGAAGTCGCCGACTGGTCGCCGCGCGCAGCACTCGCCCACGGCGTGGCCCGGATTCCAGAAGATCGCCACGCTATCGGCAGCATCGGCGACATGAGCGTGACGGAGAATGTCATCGGCGAACGCTACCGCAGTCCGCGGTTCAGTCGCATGGGCTTCCTGAACTGGAGGGCTGCCCGCGGCTTCGCCGAGAAACTCATCACCGACTACGAGGTCAAATGCCCTTCGCCCGAGGCCCGCATGCGCCTGCTTTCGGGCGGCAACATGCAGAAGCTAATCCTCGGCCGGGCCCTTGATCCCGACCCGACGGTCATCCTTGCAAGCCAGCCGACCCGTGGCCTCGATGTCGGCGCCGTCGCATATGTACACCGCATGCTGCTCGAAGCACGCGACAGGGGCGCGGCTATATTGCTGATATCCGAAGACCTCGAGGAGGTCCTGGCATTGTCCGACCGCGTCATCGTCATGTCCAAGGGACGCCTTTCGACGCCGTCTTCGCGCGGCGAGCGCAGCATTCGGCAACTGGGAGAGCTGATGGCGGGCCACGACGGGGAGCGCGGCGACCATGCGGCTTGAGCCAAAGCTTGCACCGTCCTTGGCGGTCACCTTGCTGTTTCCGCTGGCAGCCATCGCCACAACGCTGGTGTTGACGTCGATGCTCGTTCTCATCGCTGGCGCTTCGCCGCTGTCCGTCTTCTATCTCGTGGCCAAGGGAGCGGCCGGCTCACAGTTCGCGCTTATGGAAACCCTGACCCGTGCGACGCCGCTGATCTTCACGGGCCTGGCGATCGCCGTCGCCTTTCGGGCCAAGCTCTGGAACATCGGCGCGGAAGCCCAACTCTACATCGGTGGCGTCGTCACCGTGGTGCTGGGAACCGGCACACTACCGCTACCTTCGGTTGTTCTGATCCCGGTGATCATGGTCGCCGTCATGGCCGCAGGCGCGCTGCTTCTGCTCGGCCCGGCCGTGCTGAAGACCCGCTTCGGCGTCGATGAGGTGGTCACCACGTTGCTGCTCAACTTCATCGTCCTGCTGTTCGTGTCGATGCTGCTTGAAGGTGTACTCAAGGACCCGATGGGGCTCGGCTGGCCGCAATCGCAAAAGGTCATCGCTGAAGCCCAACTGCCGCGCCTCATCCAGGGCAAGCGCCTGCACTACGGCTTCGCCATAGCGCTTGTTTCGGCCGTTCTCGTCTGGGTCGTCATGAAAAAGACGGTTCTCGGCTACGAAATGCGCGCCGTCGGCCACAATCCCGAGGGGGCACGTTTTGTCGGCATTCTGGTCAACCGCACGCTGATGAAGACGGCCTTGCTTTCGGGCGGGTTGGCCGCACTTGCAGGCTTTTCCGAAGTCTCGGGGCTCAAGGGAAACCTGACGCTCGACCTGTCGCCAGGCTACGGTTACACCGGCATCGTCGTCGCGATGCTCGCCATACTCAATCCGCTCGGCGTCATCGCATCGGCCATCTTCGTCGCCGGCATCTTCGTCGGCGCCGATGCCATGAGCCGTGCCGCCAAAGTGCCGAGTTACATAGCCGACGTCATGGTTGCGACTTCGCTTCTGTCGATGGTTGTCGCGATCCTTCTGGCGCGATTCCGGATCAGGTGGAGATGACATGGACGCGCTTGAAATCCTCTTCACCGCCTCCTTCTGGGTTGCCGCCATCCGGATCGCATCCCCGCTGATCTTCGCGACCATGGGCGAGTTGATATGCGAGCGCGCGGGCGTTCTCAATCTGGGCATCGAAGGGATCATGACGGCCGGGGCTTTTGCCGGCTGGTTCACCGTCTATTCTGGCGGCGATCTTTGGGCCGGCGTGCTGGTCGCGGCCATTGTCGGCGCCATGTTCGGCTTGCTGCACGCCACACTCACCGTACCGCTCGGCCTGTCGCAACACGTCGTCGGCATCGGCATCACGCTGCTTGCCACGAGCTTGACCTACTTCACCTATCGGCTTGCGCTGCCCGAGGTGACGTCGCCGCCGAAGATTGAGCCGTTCCAGCCGTTGCCGATCCCGGGTCTTTCCAGCCTTCCCGTCATTGGCGAGGCGCTGTTTTCCCAGACGCCGCTGACCTATCTCGCGTTCGTGTCAGTCGCAGCCGTCGCCTGGATTCTTTACCGCACGCCCATTGGCCTTGCCGTTCGCGCTGTCGGCGAAAACCCCTCGGCGGTCGAGGCCCAGGGCATTTCCGTGACCGGCATCCGCACGGGTGCCGTCGCCATCGGCAGCGCGCTGATGGCGGTGGGTGGTGCCTTTCTCACTACTTCGGCCTTCAATTCCTTCTTTTTTCAGATGATCAATGGGCGCGGCTGGATTTGTATCGCGCTGGTCGTCTTCGGCTCCTGGCGGCCAGGGAAGGCGCTGATCGGCGCCATACTGTTTGCCGCCTTCGATGCCTTTCAGGTTCGCCTGCAGCAGATATCGGGCGGTATCGTTCCCTATCAGGTTTTCCTGATGATGCCCTATGCGCTGTCGATCCTGGCGCTGATCCTGGTCGCGCGTCGCGCCACCTATCCCAAAGCTTTGATGATCCCGTACCAGAAAGGCGAAAGATGAGTTTCGACTTGATTGTAAAGGGCGGCACGCTGCCCGACGGAACCGTCGCCGATATCGGCATCAATGGCGACAGGATCGCCGCGATCGAGCCCAGCATCGATGCCGAGGCCGGTCGCGTCGTCAATGCCTCGGGCACGCTCCTCGAAGGCATCACGCTGTGGGGCGAACTCAAGCCGCTCCTGACTCATGAGGCCGTAAAGGAGCGCGCGTTGGCCTACGATGGGGCTCCTGGCCATCCGCACCCATGTCGATACCTGCGACGACCGCCTCCTGGCAGTGGAAGCCCTGCTCGAAGTCAAGAAGCAGATCGCGCCCTATATCCACCTTCAACTCGTCGCCTTCCCCCAGGACGGTCTCTATCGCTCGCCGAATGCGCGCGAGAACATCATTCGCGCCCTCGACCTGGGCGTCGACATCGTCGGCGGCATCCCGCACTTCGAGCGGACCATGTCCGAGGACATGCGGTCCGTTACCGAACTTTGCGAGATCGCGGCCAAGCGTGGCCTGATGGTCGACCTGCATTGCGACGAAACTGACGACCCGCTTTCGCGCCATATCGAACAGCTTGCCTATGAAACTAAGAGGCTCGGCCTGCAGGGCCGGGTGGCAGGTTCGCACCTCACCTCGATGCATTCGATGGACAACTACTATGTCTCGAAGCTGCTGCCGCTGATTGCGGAGGCCGGTGTCTCAGCAATTCCCAATCCGCTCATCAACATCATGCTGCAGGGGCGGCACGACACCTATCCCAAGCGCCGCGGCATGACGCGCGTGCCCGAGATGCTCAAGGCCGGCATCCGCACCGGCTGGGGCCAGGATTGCGTGCTCGATCCATGGTACTCCCTCGGCACAGCCGACATGCTCGACGTCGCCTTCATGGGATTGCACGTCGCCCAGATGTCCTCCCCCCGCGGACATGCGCACCTGCTTCAACATGGTCACCAAGGTCAACGCCGGGATCATGGGGCTCGATCATCTCGGCCTGGCCGTTGGCAAATCCGCAAGCCTGGTGGTGCTCGATGCGGGCAATCCGATCGAGGCGGTGCGCTTGCGCGCCGAGCGGCTTTGCGTCGTGGCGAATGGGAAGGTCGTGGCTGAACGCGAAAAGCACGATACGACCCTGTCCATCAAGGGCCGCCCGGCGACCATCAACCGCCGCCACCTCGTTCCACGGTTGGCGCGTTGACCGGACTGGACGAGAACAAGCTTCAACAGCTGATCAAGCCGGATTTGAACTGGCACCAATGCCGCGAAAGGCTCTCTTTCTGGCAAGCAAGGTTTTCACACGATATCGCAAAGCAGGGGAACGAGAACTGGCGTTCTCCCAGACTTCTTCATCGGTGCGCATGCGGCCGTCAGCGGGCTGCCGTTGCTCACGCGTGACGTTGGTCGCTATCGAACCTATTTCCCGACATTGACATTAATTGCCCCGGATTTGCCGACTTAGTGGCCCTGGCGGATCGGGATTGAGCAACGGTCGCACCAGGCAACCCACTCCACCTTCGTCGCGCTCGGAAGCGGTAATGGGAACGAAACTACGCACGACCTGTTGGGATCAAGGAACGCGACGGCGAGTTTCATATCGCCGAACCGAGCCGCGCAACATTCGTGGATCGCCGAGCGATGGCAACGACTAGAAACAGTCCAGAACATTCGGCCACGCAGGGGCCGGCTCTTGAGAACCCCCATATGAGCGGTCTTTCGCTTGTTGATATCCGACAGCAAGCCGAGGATTGCCGCCGCTGCGACCTCTACAAGCATGCGACCCAGCTTGTCTTTGGTGCGGGTCCGGAAAACGCGAAACTTATGCTTGTCGGTGAACAGCCTGGAGACAAGGAAGATCTAGCGGGAAAGCCCTTTGTCGGCCCCGCAGGCACCGTATTGACCGAATGTTTGGAGGAAGCCGGCATCGAACGCGAGGCCTGCTATCTGACCAACGCGGTCAAGCACTTCAAGTATGAGCAGCGTGGCAAGCGCAGACTGCATTCGAAGCCCAATGCCGGCGAAGTTCAGCGTTGCTCCTGGTGGCTCGGCGCCGAACTCGCCCGCCTGCGACCAGCCGTAGTCGTGGCGCTCGGCGCTACGGCAGCAGGAGCACTGCTCGGAAGATCGATCAGGGTGACCAAGGATCGTGGGCGGCCGCTGGAAGTTGGTTCCCGGTTTCTGATCGTCGTAACAATCCACCCATCATACCTGCTGCGAATTCGCGATCGATTGAATGCCAATCGCGAGCGGGAGCATTTTGTTGCCGATCTGCGCCTTGCCAATGAACTGCTGTCTGGGAAAATTGAGCCGGCTGCGCGGCGACAAACAAGGTGAAATTCGCGTCCTGATCGTCGCACTATGGCCGGCCTCCAAAGGAGGAGTTTCGGAACCATTTGAGCATCTGCCCGTTTTTCGTTCGTCCTTCGGGCCACATTGATGGGCGCGGGGTACTAGTCCGAATGAATACCGAGTGGATCCAATGGCCGATAAACTGGACGAGCGCGGCGAGCCGCTGTCAGCAACGCACGATGCCGAAAGGACTACCTTCTCTGCCAGGGAAACGCGCCAGGCGGGAATGGGCAGGCGCGTTTTTTTGGTTCTTGCGGCGAGCCTAGCCCTCGTCCTGCTTGCGTGGGGAGCGGTAGAACTGACAAGCCGTGCCACCGGAGACCAGTCTAGTAGCGAAGGCAGTGTCACTGCGGCGCAACCCAAGTAATCGAGCCGCAGGTGCCAGGTTAGAATTTCAAAAGGTTGGTAGCCAAGCAGGCGCGATCCGCGAGAATCGACGCCGCGTTGCTCGTTGCCGAAGATGGCGAAGCTGAAGCAGCTCGAGAATGAGAACGCGCGGCTTATAAAGATTGTCGTGGACCTGACCATGGACAGCTAGATGCCGCAGGACGCCATTCGGCTCGAGGGCATGAACAGAACGAAAATTCCACCGAAAAGCAGGAAGGAACTCGCCATTCCATTTTCTCTTGCAGGTTCGTTCCCGTTCGTTTTTAATCCGCCTACTTTCGCCACGAAAGTCAGTCGCGTTTGATCGAGGAGGGTCGACGCGATCAAGACAGACATCGTCGTCTTAATAATCGGAGGAACAACCATGTCAGCTTTCAAATGGACTCTTGCGGCCACATCCACGCTTTCACTCCTTGCTGCTTCCAATGTCTTCGCGGCGACGGAACTTCAATGGTGGCATGCCATGACGGGCGCCAACAACGAAACGGTTGAAAGGCTTGCGAAGGAATTCAACGAGAGCCAGTCGGACTACAAGGTCGTTCCAGTGTTCAAGGGTACCTATGCTGAAACATTGAACGCGGGCATCGCTGCTTTCCGTTCCAAGCAGTCGCCTGCAATCCTGCAGGTGTTCGATGCCGGCAGCGGCGTGATGCTGGGCGCCGAGGGCGCTGTGGTGCCGGTGGCGGACGTTCTTCAGAAGGGCGGCTACGAGTTCAACAAGGATCAGTACCTGCCAGGCATCGTCGCGTACTATTCCAAGGCTGACGGGACCATGCTGTCCTTCCCATTCAACTCGTCCTCGCCGATCCTCTATTACAACAAAGACGCCTTCACGAAGGCCGGCATCGATACCGCAAAGCCACCGGCCACATGGCCCGAGGTCTTCGAGGCGGCCAAGAAGATCAAGGCGAGTGGGGCGGCAAATTGCGGCTTCACATCGACCTGGCTGACCTGGATCCAGACCGAGAACTTCTCCGCCTGGAACAACGTGCCCTACGGCACGAACGAGAACGGCCTCTCTGGCCTCGAAGTCGAACTAAAAATCGACGCTGCGCTCTTCGTCGAGCATTTCCAGTCGATTGCCGACCTCGCCAAGGATGGAACGTTCCGCTATGGCGGCCGCACATCGGAAGCAAAGCAGCTGTTCATGTCGGGCGAATGCGCCATCCTGACCGAATCATCCGGCGGTCTCGGCGACATCGTGAAGTCGGGGATCAACTATGGCGTCGGCCAGCTTCCCTACTATGAAGGCCATGGTCCACAAAACACCATCCCCGGTGGCGCAAGTCTCTGGGTCTTCGCCGGCAAGAGCGACGGCGAATACAAGGGCGTGGCCGAGTTCTTCCACTTCCTCTCGAAAACGGAAACCCAGGCCCAGCTACACCAGGTTTCGGGCTATCTGCCAGTGACGCTGGCAGCCTATGAAGAAACCAAGAAGTCCGGCTTCTACGAAAAGAATCCGGGCCGGGAAACGCCGATCAAGCAGATGATGGGCAAGGCTCCCACCGAAAATTCGAAGGGTGTTCGCCTCGTCAACCTCCCGCAGGTTCGAGACATCCTCAACGAAGAGTTCGAAGCGATGCTTGCTGGCCAGAAGGATGCAAAGACGGCGCTCAGTGAAGGTGTAACGAAGGCAAACGCGGCAATCAAAGCAGCGATCGGAAACTGAACCTCTAAACGAAATGTCCGCACCGCAAGGCGGTGCGGACTGGTATTCCCTGGAGGGGACGTTTCATGCAGTCCGTCGTGTTTCCCAACAAGGTGCTGCCGTATCTTCTGCTTGCGCCTCAGATCGTCCTGACGATCGTCTTCTTCTTTTGGCCCGCAAGCCAGGCTCTCTACCAGTCGGTCCTGCGCGAGGATCCGTTCGGCCTGAAATCCGGTTTCGTCGGCCTCACCAACTTCCAGGCGATCCTGTCCAATCCGGACTACCTGCATTCGCTGAAGGTCACGGTGGTCTTCAGTCTCGCGACGGCCCTGTTGTCTATGGCTCTCGCTCTCCTGCTGGCCACGTCGGCAGACCGCGTGGTGCGGGGGCGCAACATCTATCGTACGCTTCTGATCTGGCCCTATGCGGTCGCCCCCGCCGTTGCCGGCATGCTCTGGCTCTTCATGTTCAATCCGGCGATGGGAACGTTCGCCTACATTCTGCGCCGGAACGGGTTTGTTTGGGATCCGCTCCTCAATGGCAACCAGGCGATGTGGCTGGTCATCGTTGCGGCGGCCTGGAAGCAGATCAGCTACAACTTCCTGTTCTTCGTCGCCGGCCTGCAAGCGATACCGAAATCGCTGATCGAGGCCGCCGCGATCGACGGCGCCCGCGGCAGCAAGCGGTTCTGGACTATCGTCTTTCCGCTTCTTGCGCCCACGACGTTCTTCCTGCTGGTCGTCAACACCGTCTACGCCTTCTTTGATACCTTCGGCATCATTCATGCCGTCACCGGCGGGGGACCGGCAAAGGCCACCGAAACGCTCGTCTACAAGGTTTACAACGACGGTTTCGTCAATCTCGACCTCGGCAGTTCGGCGGCCCAATCAGTGATCCTGATGATCATCGTCGTTGCGCTGACGGCCTTCCAGTTCCGCTTCGTCGAGAAGCGGGTCCATTACTCGTGAGACCCCGATGATCGAAAATCGCCCCATTTCCACCCTGATCAGCCACCTGGTGCTCGTGATCGGGATCATCATCGTTGCGCTTCCGATCTACTACACGTTCGTCGCGTCGACGCACACGTCGATCGAGATCGTGCGCCCGCCGATGTCGCTCGCGATCGGCGACCATCTCGTGGAAAATTACAAGGAAGCAGTCGGTGGCGGCGTCGAGCGCGTCGTCGGCGTCAGCCTCGAGCGGCTGCTTTTCAACTCGACGGTCGTGGCGATCGCAATCGCGGTCGGCAAGATCGTGATTTCCTTTCTCTCCGCCTTCGCGATCGTCTTTTTCCGCTTTCCGCTGAAGATGCTGTTCTTCTGGATGATTTTCATCACGCTGATGCTTCCGGTCGAGGTGCGCATCCTGCCGACCTACAAGGTGATCGTGGACCTAGGCCTGATCGACACCTATGCGGGCCTGACGCTGCCGCTGATGGCTTCGGCGACGGCGACCTTCCTCTTTCGCCAGTTCTTCCTGACGATACCGGGAGAACTGGTGGAAGCCGCGCGCATCGACAATGCCGGGCCGTTTCGCTTTATGCGGGACATCCTGCTGCCACTCTCTGCAACGAACATCGCCGCGCTCTTCGTCATCCTCTTCATCTACGGCTGGACCCAGTACCTCTGGCCCCTGCTCGTCACCAACGACGCCAAGATGAATACGATTATCATTGGGCTCAGGCGGATGATCGACTTCACCGACGCCTCGACCCCCTGGAACTATGTCATGGTCACCGCGATCCTGGCGATCATCCCCCCTATCCTCGTCGTGGTGCTAATGCAGCGCTGGTTCGTCAAAGGTCTTGTGGAGACAGAAAAGTAATGGCTGAGATTACCCTTAAAGACGTCCGCAAGACCTACGGCACGGTGGAAGCGATCAAAGGCGTCTCGCTCGACATGACGGATGGCGAATTCGTCGTGCTGGTCGGTCCGTCGGGCTGCGGCAAGTCCACGCTCCTGCGCATGATCGCCGGGCTCGAAAGCATCACCGGCGGCGATATCCTCATCGGCACGCGCCGGGTCAACGATGTGGAACCGGCCGAACGAGATATTGCCATGGTCTTCCAGAACTATGCGCTCTACCCGCACATGAGTGTGCGCCAGAACCTCGCCTACGGGCTGAAGAACCGCAATACACCGGCCGCCGAGATCGACCGGCGAATAGCGACCGCCGCCAGGACGCTGGAGATCGAACCCTACCTGGACCGCAAGCCGCGCCAGCTTTCGGGCGGCCAGCGCCAGCGTGTCGCGATGGGGCGGGCCATTGTCCGGCAACCGGCCGCCTTCCTCTTCGACGAACCGCTCTCCAATCTGGACGCAAAGCTGCGCGGACAGATGCGCATAGAGATCAAGCGGCTGCAGCGGTCGCTCGGAACGACGAGCGTGTATGTCACGCACGATCAGATGGAAGCGATGACGCTCGCCGATAGGCTGGTCGTCGTGAATGCCGGCCGGATTGAACAAGTCGGTACACCGCTGGAGCTCTACGAGAAACCCGCGACAACGTTCGTTGCCACTTTTATAGGCTCGCCCTCGATGAATCTCTTGCAAGGCAAGGACATGTCGGCGGGGTGGTCGCTCTCCCCGGATGTGGTGCGCCCGAATGCCGACTATACGCTCGGCATCCGCCCCGAGGATCTTTCCCCGATACCCGCCGATTCACCAGGTTTGCCATTCGCGGCCACGGTCCGGATCGACGGTATCGAACTAGTCGGGGCCGAGAGCCTCCTGCATGGTCGGCTCAAAAACGGCAGCGAATTGATCTTCCGAGTTTCCGGGCGAGCACACAACGAGATCGGCGACGAGGTGAAAGTTGGCGCCGGTGCGGAAGCTCTCCATATGTTCAGTGCAAACGGCGGCCACCGACATGGATAAGTCGCTCGCAGATTGCAATCGAGCCTGACCGCCACCCCCGCTCATATATTAGTAGTTGGAAATGTACGATTTCGCCATCACGTTTGACCTTTGAATCGCACATGGTCTGAACTTCAGCGTAAGCGACAAGGAGACCCCATCTGGCAGGGGTGATGGACGTCACGCTATGGCAGGCATCTGATTTCTCTGACTGT
>NZ_JBWKZT010000026.1:0-54695 GCF_059424735.1 Ensifer sp. GW101-20A05
GCCCGGCAGAGCTTCACCTTTGATCGCGGCACGGAGTTCGCCGGCTTCAGGGCTTTGGAAGATGGCATCGGCGCGCGGAGCTGGTTCTGCGACCCCAGCGCGCCTTGGCAGAAAGGTGCAGTAGAAAACACCAACAAGCGCATCCGCCGCTTCATGCCTGGCGATACCGATCTCTCCGCTGTCAGTCAGCAACAGCTCGTCGCCCTCGCCCACCATATGAATGCGCTCCCGCGCAAGTGCTTGGGCTATCGAACGCCCACCGAGGTCTTCATGGCGCATTTGCGCGAATGCGCGTAGTGCCCTACTCTTCACTCGTCAATGTTGCACTTGGATTAGATTCTCCCACCCCCCCGCAAAGTTAAAGTGTCCTGATCCTGCAAAGTTGGAATGTCACTCTCCCCGGGTTTTGATGACCTGGGAGATTGCGGATGGGATTGATTGCGATGAGCGAGCGTGACCTGCAGCGGATCGAGATTTTGTCGAAAGTGACCGCCGGGCGGATGACGTTGGCGTCGGCGGCGCATGTCCTGGGCTTAAGCACGCGCCAGGTGCGTCGTCTGCTGGAGCGGATCAGCACTGGCGGTGCAGCGTCGCTCCGGCACCAGGCGATCGGCCGGCCATCGAACAATCGGATTTGTGACGGCGTGCGCGATTATGCCATGGCGATCGTGCGCGAGCGCTATGTGGACTTTGGTCCGACGCTGGCGGCCGAGAAGCTTGCCGAGCGTGATGGTCTGACGGTGTCGCGCGAGACCTTGCGCCAATGGATGTCTGAGGCCGGCCTGTGGCTGTCGCGCAAGCAGCGGCGGACGTTTCATCAGCCACGGTTGCGGCGCGAGGCCTACGGTGAACTGGTGCAAATCGATGGATCCGAGCATCGCTGTTCGAAGATCGCGGTGATCCATGTTCATTGCTGGTGTTCATCGATGATGCGACCGGCAAGCTGATGCAGTTGCGGTTTGTACGATCGGAAAGTGCGTTCAGCTATTTCGAGGCGCTGGAACTCTATCTGAAGGCGCATGGTGCTCCAGTCGCCTTCTATTCCGACAAGCATTCGGTGTTCCGGGTTGCGAAGAAGGATGCCAAGGGCGGCCAGGGCATGACCCAATTCGGGCGTGCGCTTTAAGCTGGCGCCGATCGCTGCGGAAGGGGGTGGCGGCGCGATCAGGCCGCCTTTTCGGCCGTCACATCGAATTCGAAATGGATGCTGTCATACGGAAACTCGACCCCATTCTCATGCCGATCGATGACACCCGCATTGATAAGTGTTGTCACGTCGCGATGAACGGCCTGCACATCACGGTCCACGCGCCGGGCAACCTCGCGGATGGGAAGCGGGCCCTGTCCGGCCAGAGCCTTAACGATGGCGAGACGCAAGGGGGCTAGAATACGGTGCAAGTCATCATAGCTCGAAAACTCGACGGACGGTCTCGCTTCGACGGCTTTGCCGGACAGTGCGAGCTTGCCTGCCGCAACAAACCGGGCCCTGATGTCGTCGATCGTGCCCAAACGTACAGTCAATGTCGTCATCCCAGTATCCTTTCCATATCCGCCTGAAAGGCATCGAAGAGAGCCTCGAGGGTGGTGAACCCTATGGCTTCCTCGCGAGCACCGATGTGACGATGATCGCCTTTGCCGCGCTCGTTGTCATACCGGAGCACGCATTCTCCATTCACGACGAGCGCAAGCCTGTATTTGAACGGATGTGCGCTGCCCGGTACCGGTTCCGGCAGATGCCACAACACGACTTGGAAAAAGGTGGTGTCGTTGATGACCTTTCGGGATTTCTCGATCAGCACGGCTTTCATGTTGTTATCCATAGCAACACCTCGTCCTGTTGTCAATGTGAACAACAACGAAGGGATCAGTTGTTCAGTAACCGGTCGCGGCGGAGACGACCGCGACCGGTTAGCGGCTGATCACTCAGCTGCTTCAGCGCAGGCCTCGGCTTCGGTTTCTTCCTCGATGGGGTCGATTACCGTCCCATCGAACTGGTTCACCCGCCTCCCTTCCCTTGCAACCCGGTCCAGCCGGTCCGGTCGGGGGCTTGCCTCAGCGCCAGTGGAGATGTCGAGTGTCGCATGTCTAAATGGCTGACGACGCGCCGCCCAAAGTGACATTTCTACTTTGCGCCAACGTGGACAGTTCAACCTTGCTGCCACGCTGTGTGTATGCAGGTACATTTTAGAGGTGCGACAGTCGTCGCCTCTTGGGATGCTGGTCAAACGTCAACGTTTGGAAGGAAGACTGGCGACGTGAAGCGTGGTTGAGACCATGAGCGTTCGGAGTCGTCGAGGCGCAGAGTTGCTCGGCCTCTGCCGCAGTCAGGTCCACCGGCTGTTGCAAGCCTATGACCGGGCCGGCGCCGACGGTCTGGTGTCGAAGAAGCGCGGCCGTCCGAGCAACCGACGTCACAGCGAGGATTTCCGCAACCTGGTGCGTGAGCATTATGTCGATTTCGGTCCGACCTTGGCGGCCGAGAAGTTGATCGAACGCCACCGGATTGCCGTCAGCAAGGTGACGCTGCGTCAAATGGATGATGGAAGCCGGCATTTGGGTGTCGCGACGCGAGCGCAAGAAGCGGGTCTTCCAGCCGCGCGGCCGGCGCGATTGTTTCGGCGAACTCGTTCAGATCGACGGCTCGCTTCATTGGTGGTTCGAGAGCCGTGGTCCCAAATGCGCCCTGCTCGTCTATATTGACGATGCCACCGGCAAGCTAAGCCTGGCCGGCGGACGGATTTCATGAACGATCCGGCGGTGATTGCGCGACGAGAGACGGATCATATGTTCGGCATTCGCGATGGCAGCCAAGGGAATGGCTAGAAAGCGTTGATGAGGCAGCCAGCGGCGGAATAAAGAGCGTCAATGCACGCCGATGTCGCTCTGCGTATCCGATTCCAACTGCAGGCAAGCTGGCCAAAGTGGCGTCTTATGAAAGGCTCCATCCTGGAGGAGCGTGAGCCCCTCTCGCGCCTCATAGAGCACACCGAGCCAGCACAAGCGTCGAAAGACGCCGTATTGGAGATCGGATTTCAACTTCCAGGCTTCTATGGTCATTTCGGTGTCCGACAGAGGCGCCAAGTCTGGACAGAGGATCTTCACAACGTCCATTGGCGTGCACCCTTCTCTGGCCTTGATATTGAGAAGATTGAGGAACATGCGCCACCAGCGTAGCCGCGCTCGGACCTCCTCTTCCCGCTCGGTGGTGTGGACATACGAATAGAGATAATCCGTGGCGATCAGATCGAAGAAGGCTTTCGGGTTCACCAGGAACTCCCGGCCGCGTCTGGTTGGCAGCAGCACATCTTTTTTCCGGCGAAGAAGCTTCAGATGACGGGTCATGTCGCGCACGACCCAAAGCGGCGGCATGTCGTTTTCATTGAGCACCTTGTTCATGCTGTAGAGGTCTTCAGCTGTGAATCCTGGCCAGAGGAAGTGCACAGCGGCCCAATGCACGAACTTGCGGTTCATGGCGCCGGCCGCCGTCAATCCTATGCCGCCCTCACCGTCAGCATAGGCAACCGAAAGAAGCATACCGCGAAGAAGTGGGGACAGTGCGGCGACATCGACGTCACCATGCAGCTTGATTTCCGGAAGCATCGTGCGGCTGTGATCCCTACCTCGCCTTATGCAGGTGCAAGCGAGTATCAACCGGCGACAAAACAATTTCTACTGAGAAAGCTAAAGCCGAAGAGGCGGCCACCACCCGCCCCGATCTGATCTTGCAACCGGATCAGCCGGTCAGATCGGGCTGGTCGTCGTGCCGTAGGGCAGCTCAAATTGACATTTTTGCGCCAAAGCGGACAGTTCAACTGCCACACTGCATGTAGCGGGGCCCAGGTCGCACAATTGCGGGTGCCGCACAAGCTTCCTCAAACGCGGCCGCCGCTCCTTGCGGATATCGTCAGCAACCGTTGGGAAGTAGCCGCTATACAGACATTGCCCGACGAAAAAGGCGCTCTCTCGCCTCGATGCCGCGGAGATTTGCGTGCCATGGCGGTTTCGCTCAAGCAACCGGCCTAGAGGCGCTTCGGCTATGCCGCTGTCGCCAGCGGCTTCGCGCGCTCGATCCGCGCCAGTTCCTTGGGGCTGTGCATGGCATTCCATAAGTCGCTGCGCCGCTGCACGTTGAGCCAGAAGTCCGGGCTGTTACCAAACACGCGCGCCAGAATCAGCGCGGTTGCCGCCGTCACGTTGCGGCGGTCGTTGCACAATTCGTTCACATGCTTGCGCTGGACGCCCATTGCCTCGGCCAAGGCCGCCTGCGTCAGGTCAAGCGGCTGCATGAATTCTTCCGTCAGGATTTCGCCGACCGTCGCCGGCTTACGCTTGGTCATCAGCATCTGTCACCTCATCGATAGCTATGGTCGTCAAGATAGACCTCGGATGCCTCACCACGACTGCCATCCCATCGAAAGACCACCCGCCATTGCTTGTTGACGCGGATTGAATGCAAACCATCGAGATTACCGCGCAGTTTCTCGAAATGGTTGCTGGGCGGCACACGCAAGTCTTAATCTGTCGTCGCGTCGTCGATCATCTGCAGTTTGCGGAACAACCGGCTTTCGAGGTCGGCTGGAATGTTCCGGGAGTGGACATCCTCCACAAAGAAGCCCCGCAACCATTCGTCCCGAAAACCGACGATCATTCATGTCTCTAATTTCGAGTGAATGCACCACTCTATGGCTCATCCCGCAAGCGTGGAGAATAATCGTGTACGCTTTGCCGGAATTCTTAAGGAAGGTCAGTGATCTGAACTTCGCAATTTGCTCTCTCCTCTCTCTTTCTTTTTCTCGCGCGCGCCTGGGGAACGATCGACTGATCTGACATCCTAAAGCTTACGCCGAAGTGTGGGTCTCACCCGCCCCCTCCCTTGCAACCCGGCCCAGCCGGTCCGGTCGGGGCTCGCCTCAGCGCAAGCGGACATGTCGGCATTTCTAACTGGCTGAAGACGTGCCCAAAGTGACACTTTGCACAGAAACGGACAGCTCAACCTTGCCGCCACAGTCATGTAGCCCTCTTCCCCTCGCTTACAAGTGCTTGAGACGCCGCCGCTAACGGCACGTCGACAAGATTGCCTCGACGTGAACGTCCTCACTGTTTCGGGGTCAGGCCATCGAGCAGAAAATCGAGGCCCTTCCTGAATGTGCCGTCCCAATCGTTGTCCAGCAACAGCCGCGAGCGCTCGATCGTCGGATAGCGTTCACTGAGCTGCGTAAGGCGCTGCTGCGCGGCCGCTTTGTCTTCGTCCGATCGGTCGAAGCTCGCGAGCGTGACGGTGGCGCCCAGGACATGGTTCCAAAGCGACCAGATTGTCACGTTTAGATCCGCGTCTGCGACACCGGCTCTGGACAAGGTCGTGCCGAGCAGTTCCAGACGGCCGAGGACGTTTGCGCCAAGTGCCCGGCTCGGCAAAAGCAATGCCGACCAAGGATGACGCAGCATGCTGGCGCGCCAGTCTTCGAGCATATGGACGACTTCTGAACGCCAGTCCTGGGACTCACCTGTTTGCCAAGGGCCGCGATATTCGAGCACCGAGTCGAGCGCGAGATCGAAGACATCCTCCTTTGTGTCGACGTGCCAATAGAGGCTCATCACCCCCGAGCCGCAGCGATCGGCCAGCCGACGCATCGTCAACCCGTCGACGCCTTCAGCGTCAAGCAGTTCCACCGCGGTCGTTACGATACGTTCTAGAGAGAGCGAGGCGTCGCTACGCGGTTCCTGCCCGGGTTGGCGTTTCACATTTGCCCGTGGTGATCGTTTCGTCCGCGTGCCGCTACTTTTGGCCGCCATTCCGTCTTCCTCGTCAATCAGTCCATCGAATTTGGCCGGAAACACGATGAATGTCGACCCTCGCCCGTTGACTCGTACGCTGTACGATGCAAATAAATCGTACAGCGTACGAGTCATTCGTCAACTCATGGTCAAATCATGCCGGCGGGAGAGCCGTGCTCATGGCGTTGGGAGCGAGAAAATCATGTCACGCACAGTCAAGCATGTGCTTATCGGAGGGCTAATCATCATGAATATCGGAATCCCCAGTGCGGCAACGGCGAATGAGAGCAAGCTGACCATTGTCAATCCCAAGACCCTCTACGACCCCACGCCGAACGGCTATAGCACCGCGGTGGTCACGCCCCCCGGTGCTCGGGTGGCCTACATTTCCGGACAGGGCGGCCAAGACGGCACGGGCGCTTTGTCACCCGACTTCGCCGTTCAGGTTAAGCAAGCCTATGCGAATTTGCGCGCGGCCCTTGATGCGCTCGGCGCACGCCCGGATCAGGTCGCCAAGCTCACGATCTTCGTGGTTGACCACGACATGTCAAAGCTTGGCGTATTGACCGAGAACGTCAAGGAAATGTTCGGCACGGCGCTGCCGGCACAGACCCTGGTTCCCGTTCCCAAGCTTGCAATCGATCCTATGCTGTTCGAGGTCGAAGCCGTCGTCGTTCTGCAGTAGGAATGCGCGGACAAGGTCCGCGAGAAATTGTCTATAGAGCATCGCTTCCAGCGGGGCGTGAGATGCAACCCGCACCGCTGGAGTTGCGCCCTGCCCTGGAACGACGCACCCGAGCGACGCAATCAGCGAGGCGCTACCGTACCTGTCTGAAACGTACGGTCGGCCAACCGTGGCAGCATAAGTCGAAACGCAAGGCTGCGGGCACTTTGGAACAGGATCAGCGCGATCCATAGTCCGTCATTGCCGAAGACAGGCTGTAGGACCGCCCAGGCTGCAAAGTAGATGACCAGCGACGCCACCATCAGGTTTCGCATCTGTCGCGACCAGGTGGCGCCAATGTAGACGCCGTCCATCTGAAAGGCGACGATGCCGAAGATCGGAAGTGCTGCGACATAGGGCAAATACCTATGCGCGAGCGCGGACACGCTCTCCGTTGGGGCGGTGATGCCGATCACCCAGTCGCCGGCGGCAAGCAGCGCGAGTGCCACAAGACCGGCGAAGACGAAGCCCCACAATGTCGTCAGTCCCACCGCACGATCAAAGGCCGGCCGATAGCGTGCGCCGACCGCGCGGCCGGCAAGCTGCTCCGCCGCTGTTGCCACCCCGTCGAGAAAAGCGACGCCGAAGAAGTAGAAGCGTAGAAGGATCGTATTCGCCGCAAGAATCTCGATACCGAGCATGCCGCTCTGGCGCGTGAAGAAGGACAGGCCGATCAGAAGCGCGAAGGAGCGGATCATCATGTCGCCATTGACCGAAAAGGCGCGACGGAAAGCAGCAAGGTTCGGCAGGTTCCATGCGGTTCGGTCGGTCTTCGCCCAGACGAGATAAAGTCCAGCCAGCGCAGTAACCGCCTCGGCCACCAGCGAGGCGGCCGCAACACCCGCCACGCCCCAGCCGAGGCCCAGGGCCCAGGAGATGCTCAACGCTGCATTCAGCGCATTCAGCAGGGTTTGCAGGATCATGCCCCAGAGCGCGTCGCCACGTCCGATGATCCAGCCGAAGACCACGAAATTGAACAGCACGAAGGGTGCCGACCAGACACGCCAGGCGAAATAGGTGGCGGCCGCCTCGGCGACCTTTCCTTCCGCTCCCATTGCGGCAAGGCCAAGCGCGCCGAGCGGCTTCTGCAGCGCGAGCAGCGCCAACCCCGCGACGAGCGCAATAATGAGACCGCTGGCGAGCATGCGCTGCTCTTCGCGCCGGTCACCCGCCCCTAGCGCCTGCGCGGTGAAACCTGTGGTCGCACCACGCAGGAAGTTGAAGGTGACGAAGATGACGTCGAAAATGACGGTGGAAAGCGCCACGCCCCCGATCAGGGCCTCATCGCGCAACTGACCAATGACGCCGGTCGCGACGAGCCCGACGAGTGGGCTCGACAGATAGGCGATCATCATCGGCAGCGCGATGCGGAGCACGTCGCGATGGGCGATGTCGAAGCGGCGGACTGCAAGGCCCGCGTTGTCGCAAGGCGCGTGTCCCACTCAATCCAGCCGGTGCGGTTCGCCGAGCGTATGCATCAGCCGGTTGGCCCAGCCGAAGATCGCGACCGCATGAATGAGATCGATAATCTGGAGGTCGTCGAGACCGATCTCGCGCAAATGGTAGAACTGGTAGGCACCGACATTGTCGGGATGGGCCGTAAGGTCAACACCGAAATTGAACAGCGCCTGCTCGAATTCCGGCAGGTTCGCGTCGAGGCCGCGGTCATAGACTTCGTCCACCACCTCCGGCCGCCTTTCGAGCTGGATGTAGCGAGCCGCGTGGACGGACGCGCAATAGATGCAGCGATTGACGAAGGAGGCGGCGAGCGCTCCGATCTCCCGCCCGCCGCGGGAGAGCCCGCCCTCGCTATACATGATGTCGTTGAAGAGCGGCGTGCGCTCCTTCAAGGTTTCCGGCTCGTTGGCGAGCACCAGGACATAGTCCGAGATCTTCTTGTTGGAGGGCGTGATCTTCAGCGCATCGAGCTGTTCGACCGTCGCCGTTTCGACATCGACCGGTTTGACATAGGGCATCCAGTCGAGGGGCTCGATGGTGAATTCGTGTACGGGTTGCGACATCTCAGTTGTCCCTCAGCATCTTGAGGCCGGCCACCACCAGCACCTGATAGTTCACGAAAGCGATGAGGCCGGCGAGCGTAACGATGTCCCGGTCGTCGAGCCCTGCGGCGGTGAGCTTTTCGATGTTGGCGCGCGTCGCCTCCTTCGGGGAAAGCGTGACAAGATCGACATGGGCGAGGATCGCAACAAGGCGCGTATCCGCACCTTCGGCCCCGTTGCCTGGATTGGCGATCGACACCAGGGCGGAGCCCCCCTCCTCACTCTCGAGCAATTCCCGGAAGTGGGCGGCGAGCTCCTGCGACTTCCACAGTGCCGCCATGCGTGCGGCAAGCGCTGCCCTCAGCGCATAGGAGAAGTTGCGCGGTTCGGCGGGACGAAGGGCCGCCTGGTAGCTCGTCTGGCTCAGGTGCTTCAGCTTTGCCCGCTGTTCGCGCAGCGCCTGAAGGTCGGGGAAGCGATCAAGGCCTAGTACGGTATCGATCACGTCGTTTGTCGATGGAGCGGTCATTGGCTTTTCCAGTCGTCTGAAATTCGGAGGGGTTCATGCCGTCTTCTGTGCCGGCGTTGGCGCATCGGCATCGACCCATTCGGTCCCGTCGAGTTCCGGCTTCTCGTAGGCGATGAGCGCTTCCCAATGGTAATCAACGTCACGAATGAAGAGCGAGGCGGCAACACCGCGCGCCAACCACAGGGCGCCCTCGCTAATGGCAGGGATATCGCCGCTGACCTTGCCGACGCTGACGGATGCGCCGTAGTTGAAGCAATGGATATCCATCAGCCAGGGTGCTGCACCCGGCTCCTTCTCGGTGAAGGAGAAGTCTCCGTTCAGCCAGGGGAAGCGCCCAAGTCCGGGGTTCTCCTCGCCTGCCGGCGGCGTATAGCGGTGCTCCCAGCAGGCGATCTGGTCCTGATAGGGCGCTAGCTCGCCGCGGCTCCATGGATCGATGGTGAAACCCGTGCCGAGAATGACGAAATCGGTGCGGAAGACGCGGCCGCTGGTGGTGGTGATGACGACCTCGCCGCCCTCCTCCTTCATCGACCGAATACCGCAGTCGAAGTGGAAATAGGCGTTCGCATGCCGACTGACGCGCAGCGTCGAGTTGTGCGGCGCCGGCGTCTGCTGCTTGGCCGCATAATCCATCAGGCGCCAGCGCCATTCCGGTGAAATCTCGGCAAAACCTGCGGTGACCCCGTAGGAGCCGATGCCCATCAGCTTGTTGACCGTCGGCATCTCCTTGCGGCGGGCGAGAAGGCGCACCTCCCCTGCCCCCTGCTCCAACGCTTCTGCCGCATTGTCGACCGCCGAAGCGCCGACGCCGATGACGACGACGCGTTTGCCCTTCAGTCGATCGAAGTCGATGTCGTCGGCCGAATGCGCCCAGGAGGTATGCCGCTCCATGCCCCTGACGAAGTCGGGAATAGTCGGCTCACCCAGACCGTCGCGGCCGGTGGCCATCACCAATTTGCGGGTGACGATCGCAGGCTTTGCCCCACCGGCGATTTCAAGTTCCAGCAGCCCGTCGGCGCGCGGCACGACGCGGGTGACGTGCGTGTCGTTCTCGACCGGAATGTCCATCACATCGCGATACCAGCGCAGATAGTCCATCCACATCGGGCGCGGAATCCGGAACAATTCCTCCCATTCCGCTTCGCCATGGAGTGCCGTGAACCAGGCACGGAAGCTGAGCGAGGCAACCCCGAGCGCCGGGCCAAGAAGGATCTTCGGCGAGCGCAGCGTTTCCATGCGTGCGTAGGTTACCCATGGCCCCTCGAAACCCCTGGGCGCACGGTCGACGATGCGCAGATTGGCGATGCCGGCGCGCGTCAGGGCATGCCAGGCGACAAGCCCGCACATGCCGCCACCAATGACGACTACATCGCTCACCGGGTCGCCGGCCGAGGTGGTGACGAGCTTCGACCAATTGGCTGGCGGGTAGTTGAGATAGCTGAGATCCTGCCTTACCCGCGCGTTCAGCTCCGCAAGCCGTTGCTGTTGTTGTAGATTGTTGATCATCCCGGTCTCCAATTCAATTCGCCAGCAGGACGGCGTCCCGGTCGCGCCAGCCCACCCACACGTCGTCACCCTCAATATGCGAAAGCGCGACGGGATCGATCTGGACAAGAAGGCTGCTGCCGTTTTCGAGAGCGACGGTCAGCGTGGTGTGCGCGCCCTTGAAGACACGCTGATCGACGCGTCCCTTGAGCGCCGGCCGTCCCTCGGGCTTGCTCGACAGGCAGTAAAGCGCCTCCGGCCGAAGCGCCAACGTGGCGCGTTCACCGGGCACGGGCGACGTCCCGTTCACGTCCGCGTGCACGACATTGCCGCGCCATTCGACAGCAGCGATTCCGTCCGAAACAGAGACGACGGCACCCTCGAGGAAATTGCTCTGGCCGATGAAATCCGCGACGAAGCGGCTGCGGGGCCGGGCATAGAGCTCATCGGGGCCGCCCATCTGCTCGATCCTGCCCTTGTTCATCACGACGATGACATCGGACATGGTCAGCGCCTCCTCCTGGTCGTGGGTGACGAAGATGAAGGTCTTGCCGGTCTTCTGCTGGATCGATTTCAGCTCGATCTGCATCTGCTGGCGCAGCTTCGCGTCGAGGGCCGAAAGCGGCTCATCGAGCAGCAGCACGTTCGGATCGGGCGCCAGCGCCCGCATCAGGGCCACGCGCTGGCGCTGTCCCCCGGAGAGCTGGGCGGGCATGCGCTCGGCATGGTCCTGGAGCGAGACAAGGGAGAGAAGCTCGGTGACCCGTTTGTGGATCGCCGCGTGCTGCATCCCCTTCAATTCCAGGCCGAAGGCGATGTTGCGGCCGACCGTCAGGTGCGGGAAAAGCGCGTAGTCCTGGAAGACGATATTGACGTTGCGCTTGTTGGGCGGCAGGTGCGAGATCGGCTTGCCTTCGAGATAGATCTCCCCTGAGGTCGGGCTATCGAAACCGCCGAGCATACGCAGGGTCGTCGACTTGCCGCAGCCGGACGGGCCGAGCAGCGTGACGAACTGGCCCGGCTCTATCGCCAGGTCGAGATCGTCGACGGCGGTAAGGGCCCCATAGGATTTGTTGACGTTCTTGAAATGGACGACAGGCTGCATTCGCGTCAGCTCCTGGAACGGCGGGTGAAATGCTCGGCATAGATGCCGATGGCGGTGGTGACGACGAGAACGATCGTTGCCATGGCGTTGATTTCCGGCGACATGCCCCCTTGCACCTTGGCGAAGATCAGCATGGGCAATGTCGGCTGGTAGCCGCCGAGGAAGAAGGTGCGGACGAAGTCGTCGATGCTGGTCAGCATGCAGAAGATCATGCCGCCGAAGAGCGCCGGCATCAGATAGGGGATGGTGACGCGGAGGAAGGCGATGAAGGGATCGGCACCGAGATCGCGCGCCGCATCCACGAGATTGGCCGGCATCGAGCGCAGCCGCGTCAGCACCATGATGACGACGAAGGGCACGGCATGGACCGTGTGAGCCAGGATGATCGCGAAGGTGCCGGTCGGAATGTCGACGGTGCGGATGAAGATGCGCATGGAAATGGCGTTGATCAGCCCCGGCACCACGGCGGGCAGACAGGCGAGCGCGAAAATGACCGCCTTGCCCCAAATGTTTTCCGCCGAAACGAGAAGCGCGATCCAAACGCCGATGATCGTTGCCGAAACGGTGGTGGCGAGCGCGATGCCGATCGAATAGAGCGAGGCTTCGAGGAACTGCTTATCCTGGACCACCTTGGCGTACCAGGAAAGGGTCCAGTTGCCGATCGGGAAAGCGATGAAGTTCGCGTCCTTGAAGCTCATCGCCGTCATCAGCGTCAGCGGCAAGACCAGATAGACGGCGAAGATCCAATAGGACGCGCCGAGCGCTGTTTTGGGGAGATCGTTGAAATAGGTTCGCATCGGCCCGCCCTTACATCAGCCGGACCGAGCGGCCGCCGACGATCCGCATGAAAAGTCCGACGGTCGTCAGCGACACCACGAGCATTATCATCGAGAACGCAGCGCCTTCCGGCCATTTGTCGTTCGACCCGTGGAACAGCGTCGCGATGACCTCGGGGAAAATGACTGAATTCGGGCCGCCCAGCAGCAGCGGCGCGGCGAAGACGCCGACGGCGGTCAGATAGACGAGGCTGCAGCCGGAGACGATGCCGTCCTTCGAGAGCGGCAAGATGACCCGGCGGAACCGTTGGAAGGGTCCGGCACCAAGATCGGCCGCCGCCTGGATCAGCGGCGTCGGGATCTTCTCGATCGCCGAATAGAGCGGCAGGAGCATGTAGAGCGCAAGCAGATAGATGACGCCGAAGCTCAGCGAAAAGAAGGTGTAGAGCATCGGGATGGGCCGGTCGATGAAGCCGAATTCCCTGAGGAGCACGTTCAGCGCTCCACGATTGGCAAGCAACATGATGACCGAAAAGGTACGGATCAGCTCGCCGGCCCAGAAGGGAATGAGCAACAGCAACAATGCCCGCATCCGGTTCTTCGGCTGCACCACCTTCGCGACGTAGTAGGCGACGGGATAGACGATCACCAGCGTCGAGATCGTGACCACCGCGGCAAAGACCAGGCTGCGGACGAAGGGCACGAAATAGAGCCGGTCGGAAAAGAAAAGCCCGTAATTTGCCAGCGTGTACTCGCTGCTCTTGTCGGGTTGCGGCGGATAGTTGGCGAGAAGGCTGATATTGGCCATCTGCAAGATCGGCCCGATGTGCAGCATGGCGATCCACAGAAGCGGCACGCCCGCAAGCACGGCGAGACGCACACGTCGGCTGTCGACGAGAAGCCCGATCGTGTTGCGATAGAGTCCCGAACTCGCCGCCCTGCCGATCCATCCGGCGTAGCGCGGTGCCGTCGGCAAACCGACGGATCGCGGTTGCGTTGTCGTATCCAGCATTCTTTTGTTCCCGGCTCTGGAAGAGTCCATTTTTTATGGGTGACCGGCCGGAAGACCGGTCACCCAGAAGGCCGCAGTCAGGCTGCCTTGATCTCCGCAGCGGCCTTGTCGATCATGTCGTTCTTCATGTCGCGGTTGATCGAGCTGAAGAACTGGATGCGTTCGACCTGCTCGGGCGGCAGCGACAGGGCCGCGCGCTCCTTGTCGTTCAGCACCTTGTCGACCCCGTCGAAGGCCGAAGAGAAGCCGGACTGACGGGTCATCGCCGCGCCGATTTCCGGCGAGGACAGGATCGCATCAAGGAAGGTGTAGGCGGCGTCCGCGTTCGGCGCGTTGTTGACGACGTTGAACGAATAGAGGAAGCCGAAGGTCCCTTCCTTGGGCACCGAGATCTCGATCGGATGGCCGTCCATGACGAGCTTGGCGGCCGGCCCGGACCAGGCCTGCGCCAGATAGATGTCCTCGTTGACGAACATCTGCTGCAGCTCGGAGCCCGCATCGTAGTATTTGCGCACCTTGTCCTTGTGCTGGATCAGGAAGTCACGCGCCTGGTTCGTTGCGGTCTGCGCTACATCGGGCTTGTCGCCATAGGTCACATAGTCGCCGTCATTGCCCTGGTAGCGCATGACGATGGAGAGGAAGTCGCTGACGATGTACGACGTCAGGTTCTTGTTCTCGTCATCGAACATGATGCCCCAGCTATCGGAGGCCTTGGCGTATTCCGTGTTGCGTACGAGACCCTCAAAGCCCGCAAGCAGCGGCACGCCGAAGGTCTTGCCGTCCACGGTGAGCTGCGGCGCACCCTTGTAGGCGGCGGCAAGCTTGTCCCAGTTCTTGAGCCGCGCGGTGTCGAGGGACGCCAGCAAGTTGGACTTCATGAACTGAGACAGGCGGTGGCCGGTAACGGTCACGATGTCCGTGGAAGGCGTGGCACCTTCGGCGGTCAGCAGGTTGTACTGCTTTCCCTGGTCGTCGGTCAGCCGGATGCGGACCTCGATGCCCGTATCCTTCTGGAACTGGTCGATGAAGGACTGCGGTACGAATTTGTCATAGGTCGTGATGTTGACGACCTTACTCTCAGCAAAGGCGGGACGGATGATCGATGGCGCGGCCAATACGCCTGCGCCCGTCGCCAGCAGTTTCAAAGTCGAGCGGCGGGTTACGTCCAAATTTTTCATGTCGTTCTCCTCATTTTACGAGCTCAGTTTTCGTTCTCGGGCGTGTCGAGCTTTTGCTCCCCTTTATTTCGCTGCCGGTTGTCCGACAGCGTGCCATCGCCGGCATTTCGGCCGGCGAAGGTCTTTTCGGCGATGCGCGCCATCTGTCGCGGATCGTGGACGGTGAAATCCGGCATGCGCTCCGATGCGATCCGCGCGATGCGTTGAACCAGTTCCTGGACGCCGGCCGAGAGCGGGCGCGAGGCCGCCGACAGGATCGCCCAAAGGAAGGGAATCTCGACATCAAGCGGGCGAACTGCGACGGGCGCCGATTGCAGGCCATAGGCCGTCGCTGGCTCGATGATCGCGACGCCGAGCCCGAGCGATGCGATCTGCACGGCATTGTTGGCCGCATTGGTCGCGATGACGCGATTGGGCCGCACGTTGGCCGCCTCCAGTGCTTCATCGACACGGCGGCGCAAACGAAACGGATTGGCCATGGTTATGAGGGTGCGTCCGGCGAGGTCCGCGATCGAAATCACGTCCTTCGCAGCCAGAGGATCATGCGGCGCTACCGCGGCCACGCAGCGCCCCTCGAAAAACCCCTGCACTTCCAGCCCCGGCTGATCGGCCGGCAGAGAGGTCACGCAGAAATCCGCAGTGCGCGCGAGCACCGACTGCACGGCCGCTTCCGCCGGCATGCTGCGAAGCTGGATTGTGTGCGGCAGAAAATGCTCGGGTAGTTCCGCAAGCGCGATCGGGATGATGCCACTCGCAAAAGCCGGCGTTGCGGCGATCTCGATCGGCTCGGGTTCCTTGCCGGCAATCGCCTTGGCTCGATTGCGCAGGTGGCCGATGCCGCTGAGAAAGCGTTCGGCATCTTCGTGGAAGGCAATCCCCTTGTCGGTCGGGGAGATCTTAGGTCCATTTCGCTCGAACAGCGCAAATCCAAGCGACGTTTCCAGATCCTGAATAAGCCGCGTCACCTGCGACTGCGATCGGTCAAGCATGCGGGCGGCGCCGGTGATGCTGCCTGTCGACATGACTGCGAGAAAGGCCTCGAGATCGCGAACTTCCATGGACTATCATGCGCCCCATGCATTGTGACTGACTCATACTGCATAAAACGCATTCTATGCGCTAGTGACAAAAGACAAGTTTCTTTGTTGGAGCCGTTCGTAGAAAATCCGCTCAGCCGGCTCCTAACGGGACACATCGGCTCTTGGTCCGTTTCAATGACCGTGAGGGCCGATGTGCGAGAGCGACGGAAGCGATTGCAGGGAGGGGTTTATGCGTCTCGGTGTTCTCGGCGCGGGTGCGATCGCTTGCGACATGGCGCCTTTCCTCGCCAAGGCCGGTCATTATCAGTTCGCACAGCTCCTTCGGTACGCTCTATCTGCCGCGGCGGCTGGCACGGAGGGCGTAAGCTTACCCATCAACGTCTGGGGCATGACGCTTCTGACCGGCCGTCAGCAAGCTGACCAGCCTTCTCTGCCGCATCGTCGGCCAACCCGCATCGTTGCTCGAGGCCAGCCTGTTCTCGGCGGCGATGGGCCGCAATCTCGTGGGCGACAACGACCTTTTGCCCGACCTCGCGCTCGACAAGCTTTCGCCGACGGCACTGATTGCGCTTTGTGAGGAATGGCCGTCCGCGTAAAGCGACCGCCCAAGCGGCGTGCTTTGGTCGGGCGCCCCGGCCGGGCCAGCCGAGACGGCCATAATAACAGACCTTGCGGCTATTGCCCGCTCAAACGCTCCGCCACCCAATCGGCGACGAGCGGGCGATAGAGCCAAGGGATGTTGTTGCAGACGTGGTTGCCCTCCTCGAATATGTGTAGCCCGGCTCCACGAGAGCAGATGTCGGCACACTTCGCCGCTTCGGAGGATGGGAAGATCCTGTCACGGCCGCCGTGAAGAATGAGAGCCGGCACAGTTGGCGGAGCGCAGCCCCTAAGCGTAAAGCAATCCGCGCGCTCGCGGACGTTCTCGCCGCCAAGTGAGAAGCGCATGTTGTCTCGATAGACTTGCGGGAGTTCGCCCCAGAACCGGCCGAGATCGAAGAAGCCGTTGATGGAGACGATGCCAGCCACGGTCGGGACCGACGCAGCCGCACGCAGGGCGAGAAAACCGCCGAGGCCATGCCGACGAGGGCGACCTTTCCCGAAAGTCTCGGATGCGCTTCTACCGACGTGATTGCCGCCTGAACGGCCGGACCGATATCCGGGCGCAACGCTCCCATCGAACGCCCCTCGCCCTGCCCGGGACCGTCGAGAGACATGGTGGCAACACCGCGGGCATGGAAATGCCGCTCGAATGCCGGAAACTCCTCCTTGGTCGAATCCGAGCCGGGGATGATCAGCGCCAGCGGATAGCGGCTTTCTCCCTTCGGGATCCGCAGGGACGCCTGCAGGACCCCGCCTTCGAACGGTACGGCGATCATCTCGGCCGGCGGATCGAGCAAGGGAGCGGCGAGGCGGTAGAGTTCCACCTTCCGAGCGGCTGCCCTCGCCTTGGCTTCAAGGTCTTCGAACGCCATGAACTGTCCGAAATGATAGAAAAGGCTCGCGCGGGCATAGGCCTCGCCCGCTGTTAAGTGGCGACCGACAGCAAGAGCCATATCGCCGAGTTCGGCCTGACGCTCGCCCTCTTCGCTCCAAGTCGAAAGCCATTTTTGCCATGCTCCGGCGCGCTCGATCACCGCGCGCGCCGTCACCGACGGTATCCCGGCAACCTCCATGCGCGGGAGCCAGTGCTCGACGACGCTGGCCAACCGGTTTTCACTCTGCACCATGCACGTCCTCCCGTATGCTGAAATCTTCATCGAGCCGAACGTCACCGATCACCATTGCTCCCGGCGCGATACAAAATCGACCGTCGCTGGGAATGCGTGGCTCACGCACCCCCAGCCTGTACCGACCCGATGACCCCATCAATGCTCTCCACCAGTCTTCGGCGACGCTCTCAGGTCGGCATGGCGAGCAGGATGGACGCCGGCGCATTGGTGCGGTTGACGAGCGCGCGCGCCTCGCCGGGTGCCAGCCGGCAACTGTCGAGAAAGCCGAGCGTGGCGCTCTCGGTGCCGGTTTCGACCGTCACCTCGCCCGCAACGACGATGTAGATCTTTTCGACCGTGGCGTCTTTCAGCGACGTATGGCCGCCAGGCAGGAGGTGCGACAGGCCGATCCAGATCGTATCGGTCGTCGTCGCCTCCTTTCCCTGAAGCCGCAGACAATGCATGCCGTAATGCTCTGCCGCCTCGTATGGCTTGGCGCCGCCATAGCGTGTCACCTGCATCGCCCGCTCCTTAAGGTACCAGCAGCACGCGCTCGGGCGTGCCGCGCAACACCGAAGCATAGGCCTTGGCGGCATCGGAGAGGCCGTAGACGGTCGCCGGATTGATGGGGAACGGCTTGAGCTTGCCCTCTTCGAACTTCGGTTTGAGCCTGTCGAAGATGCGCGCGCCCTCGACGGAAGACAGTGCCAGCGTGTCGATGCCGATATATTTGTGGCGGCCTCGGAAGAAGTTGAAGATATCGAAAGGCACTGCGCGATCGAAGGTGGAGATGAACACCTGTCGAGCCTGCTTCGCCATCGCGTTGTTGGCGATTTCGAAATAGGGGCTGCCGACCGTGTTGAAGACGATGTCGGCGCCGTGGCCGCCGGTCTTCTCGCGCACGATCGCGGCGACATCATCCTTGGCGCTGTTCAGCATCTCGACGGGCGCGTTGCTATGCGCCAGCAGCGGCTGCTCGTTGTATTCGACCGCAAAGACCTTGGCCCCCGCCATGGTCGCCAGCTGGATGACCGCCTGCCCGACCTTGCCATTGCCGCCGCAGACGAGCACGACATCCGTCGGCTGCACGCCGCCGGCTTCGCGCAGGCCCTCATGGGCCGTGATGAAGGGCACGCCGATCGAGCCTGCTTCCTGCATCGTGAAATTCGCGGGCTTGGCACGCACGGCCTTCTGATCGAGCACCATCCATTTGGCGTGGCTGCCGTCCTGGGTGATGCCGAGCTCGCCGCCGCCACCCCAGATCTCCATGCCAATCATCGACGACGGTCCTTCGCGCACTATGCCGCCGAAATCGCGACCGGGCGTGCGTGGCCAGACGGCGTGCGGCATATGTCCGAGGGATGCTTTCACGTCGCTGGGGTTTACCCCTGCCGCCATGATCTCCACCAGCACCTGGCCCGGTCCCGGTCGCGGGACTGCAACGTCGACGACGTCGATCTTGAGATTGTCGAGATCGGGGGATTTTTCCGTCACCCTCAATGCCCGGGCGATCTTGGCGTCCACCTGAATGTTCATTCTATGCCTCCTTGGAGATGTCGATGCTTATGCGCGCAGTCCGAGGATCTCACGGGCCTGGGAAGGCTCGGCGATCCTTCCGCCGAGCTTCTCGATCAGGTCTCTTGCCCGTTCGACCAGTTCGCCATTGCCTTTGGCGAGCACGCCCTTGGCGATGTAGGAGTTGTCCTCCAGGCCAACGCGAACGTGACCGCCGAGCAGATAGGCCTGGACGGCCATCGGGAACGACATTCGACCGACACCGAACCCGGTCCAGACGGCGTCGCCGGGCAGCATTCGGGCGGCGGTCGCCATGACGTCGGTGGTCGACGGGAAGCCGTACTTGACGCCGGTCACGATCGTGAACATCGCCGGCGACTTCAGCACGCCCGCTTTCAAAAGGTCCTGTGCGAGCTGGATATGCCCGGTATCGAAGACCTCGAGCTCCGGCTTGGAACCCGCCTCGTTGATGATGTCGGCCATGATCTTTACGTTGGCCGGCGTGTTGATCACGACTTCCGACCCGAAGGTCATGGTGTTGAGATCGAGCGTGGCGATGTCCGGTTTCAGCGCGACGATGTGCTCGACCCGCTTTTCCGGCCGCATCAGCGTGGTTCGTGGTCCGGCGACCGCCGGGTTCTCGTCGCTCGGGTGATAGCGTCCGCCCGGCCCGGTCGTCACGTTGAGGATCAGCGCCGTGTTTTTGGCCCGTATGCGCTCGACGACCTCGCGGTAGTATCCAAGCTCCATGGAGGGCTTCGCCGTAACCGGGTCCCGCACGTGAATATGCGCGATCGCCGCACCGGCATCGGCCGCTTCCAGGCAGGAATTGGCGATCTCCTCGGGCGTGACGGGAAGTGCGGGGGTGTTCTCCCGGGTCGTAAGGTTACCCGTGACCGCACAGGTAATGATGACGTTCTGCTGCATCACAGACTCTCCTTCCCAAGGAATGATCCATTTGATCCGTCAGCCATGATGCGCCACCACCTTCTTTCCGGAGATCGGAGGCACCGGCAGGATCGATTGGCCCTCCACCAGTTTGAAGTGATAGTTGCAGCTGTAGAATGGCGCCTGGGCGCCCGGAAATCCGGAGTCCGGACTGTCGTGCCGGAAGAATTTCCCGACAATCTGCTGTTTCGCGCCGAAAACAACGTCGGTTAGCAGGGCTTCGTGACTGTCGGAAAAGATCTGGGTGACGAGAGTCTTGTAGCTGGGTGCCGAGACGATGAAGTGGATGTGGGCCGGACGCATCGGCGCCCGCTTCTGTGCCCGCAGGAGGTCGCCGACCGGGCCACCGGTTGGAACCGGATAGCCTGCCGGTTTCACGGACACGAAATGAAAGTTTCCATCGCTATCCGTCGTGAGCCGGCCGCGAAGGTTGAAGTCGTCCTGCGTCTCGTCCTGGTTCTCGTAGAGCCCGACTGGGGACGCCTGCCAGACATCGAGGGTTGCCCCCTCGACGGGCCGACCGGCGGGATCCGTCACACGACCCGTGAAATAGAGCTTAGGCCCAGGCGTATCGGAGCGCGCGATGCAGTCGCCGTTCACACATTTCGGCGCGCCACCGCGATAGAAAGGCCCGAGAAGCGCCGACAGCGTCTCGCCCTGCGTCCCGTCGATGTTGATCAGATCGATGAGCGTCGATGCGCCGAGCACGTCGGCGGCAAGCACCGTTCGTTGTGGGCCTCGTTGGTCGCCTGTCCGAGCGCCGTGATCCAGCGCAGGGCGTATTCGAACTCTGCCTCTGTCGGACGCGTCTCCAGCAGAAATGCATGCAGATGGCTGACCATCGCATCCATGAGCTGTTTGAGCCGCGGATCGTCTCCGTGCGACATGGCGGCAAGCACCGTCGGCGCGACGTCGGTTTCCTTCGAGATCAGTTTTTACTTCGGGGCTGATATGGCTGTTCATCCTGTTCTCCTTTCCGCATCACTGGCCTGACTAGGAGACCCGAAGTTCGGGCTTCGCCGACCTCAGGTGCGGGTATTTTTCGGTCAGCAGCGACCCGTAGTAGTAGGTCTCGGTGAACGCATCGGTTGCGCGGATGGCTTCGAGCCAACGCTGGGTCGCCGGCGCATCCGCCCACATCGAGGAGAGACCGATATCGTCCATCCGGACGATCACCGGCATGATCGCGATATCCGCCAGCGTCATCTTATCGCCCATGATCCACGGTCCGCCATTGTCGGAAAGCCAGCTCGCCATGCGCTGAACACCGCGTTGCAGGCGGCCGAGCGCTTCGTTCATTTCCTGCTCCGGGAAGCCGGTGCGCCCCATCTTCATCAGGAACTCGCGACGAAGCGGCTTTGCGTCACAGACCGCCTGGAACTCCTCTGCCGTCATCGCCTGGTAGTGCGGCAGGAAGGCGAGGTTGTAGGAAGGCACCCGGATCGCCGGCGTCGGTACTTCGTCGATGAAGCGCATCATCGCCCGCATCTTCGCCGCTTCGAAGGCGTCCCATGGTCGAAACGCACCTGGGAGAATGTCCTCGAGATAATCCATGATGACGGCGGAGTCGGTGACCGCACGGCCCTGGTGAACGAGCGAAGGCACCACCCCGTTCGGATTGATCGCGAGGTATTCGGGTTTCAGCTGATCGCCGGTGAACAGATCGAGCTTGTGCTCCTCGAATGCGAGGCCCTTCGCGTGCAGAACGTATCGCACCCGTTGGCTGCACGTCGATTGAGGAGCGTTGTAGAGAATGAAGTCCTGCATAGTCGCCTCCATCAATCCCAGTTGAGGACGCGGGGCAGCTTGCCCTTGCGGGCCAGCGTCCCGATCACGCCGTTGGGGAAGAACATCAGTCCCAGGACCATGACGAAACCGGTCGCCATGATGTTGATCTCGGACGCGCCGAGCGTCGCCACGAAGATTTCGTTGAAGGCGACGATCAGAATCGCACCCACGACAGGCCCGGCAATCGTGCCCTTGCCGCCGAGGATGCACATCAGCACCAGGTTTGCCGAAACGAGGATAATCAGGAAGATGTTCGGCCGGAGATAGGTGAGGTATTCGCCCCAGACAGCACCCGCCATGCCGACGAAGAATGCCGACAACGCGAAGGCAAGGACCTTGTAGAATCGGGTGTTGATGCCGGCGCTCTCCGCCTTGACCTCGTCCTTGGAGAGCGCGCGCAGGCCGAGCCCGAACTTGGAATGCTTGATGCGATAGGTCGCCCATACGGTGAAGGCAGCCATCAGCACAAAGGCATAGTAATAGGGCAATTTGGCAGTCTCGACCGGCAGGTCGGTAACCGGCAGCGACAAGCCATTGGCGCCGCCGATGAACTCCCAGTGATCGAACAGGATACGGGCGATCATCAGGAGCGCGATGGAGGAGATGATGAAGCTCGGGCCGCGAACCTTCAGCGTGATGAGGCCGATGAGATAACCGCAGACGGCAGCCACCAGCCCGGCGAGCGGTGCCATCAGCAGCGATGAGATCCCGTATCGCGCCAGGAGCACGCCTGAGAAATAGCCGCCGATCGCGAAGAAGACCGCGTGTCCGAGCGAGATGTAGCCGGCGAAGCCGCCGATGATGTTCCAGCCGCTGGCCATGACCGCATAGGAGGCGGTGAACAGCACGAGATGCAGCAGGTAGTTGTAGTTGCCGGTCAGCTGCAGGAGCGGCAGGGCGAGCAGGACACCGAGCACGGCCACGGGAAACCATGTGGCGCGGGTCTGGTCATGCTGGCGCGCAAGCTTCTGATTGTGAATGCGACGGGCCTCGAGCACCGAGCTCGCGTCGGCTTGTTGCAGGTTTGCGGCCATTATGCCAACTCCGGTTTTTCGCCGAACAGCCCCTGGGGACGGATCAGCAGGATGACGAAGAGTGCGAGAAAGAAGGTCATTGTCGACCAGGTGGCGCCCACCCAGGTGCCGACGAAGGCGGCGACGACCGAAAGAAGGAGCGAGGCGACGACGGTGCCGAGCACGCTGCCCATGCCGCCGAGGACGACGACCGACATCAGCATCGCGATCCATTCCCACTGCTTGGCGGGGAAGAAGCTGAAGACGAAGCTCACCAAAGAGCCTGCAGCGCCGGCAAGCCCGATCCCGATCGCGAAGGCCACCATGCTGATCAGGTTGACATTGACGCCGAGAAGCTCGGCAGCCTCACGGTTCTGGGTCGTTGCGCGGATGGCGTAGCCAAGCCGCGAGTAGTTGAGGAACAGCGTCAGCGCACCGATGATCGCCAGCGACACTACCCCGGCATAGAACTGCCCCTTCGGAATGAACAGGCTGCCGATGAAGAAGGCATCCGTCGCGTAATCGGGCGAAGTCACGCGCTGGGTGTTGGTGAAGGCGGCACCGAGGAAACCTTCGACGATCATGGCCAGTGCGAAGGTCAAAAGCACTGTCATTTCCGAGTAGCGCGCGCTTTTTGCCTGGCTTTCGAACATGAGGCGGTAGAGAAGCACGCCGATTGCAGCCATGATCAGTGCCGCGATTGGCAACGTCGCGATCGGGTCGAGACCCCAAAGCTTGAATGCCCAGTAACTAACATAGGCGCCGCAGATGATCAGTGAGGGGTGTGCCAGGTTGACGATGCGCATGACGCCAAAGACCAGCGAAAGACCGGATCCCATCAGCGCGATCACGCCGCCAAGGGCGAGGCCGAGTATCAGTATCTGAAGAATGTCTGTCATCATGTCCTCCGCTACGCGACCTTGCGGCCGCCGAGGTAAAGTTCCTGGATGCGCGGGTCCGCCAGTACCGCTTCGGCCGGCCCTTCGAAGAGGGTGCGGCCGAGGTCGAGGACAACGCCCCAGTCGGAATTCTTGAGGCCCATCATCGCGTTCTGCTCGACGAGCAGCACCGTGACGCCCTCCTTCGACATCATCTTCATGATGTCGAACATCTCCTGGACCACCTTCGGCGCGAGTCCGAGGGAGGGTTCATCCAGCATGACGATGTCCGGCTTGACGATCAGCGTCCGCGCCATGGCAAGCGTCTGCTGCTGGCCACCCGACATGGTTCCGGCATGCTGATCGGCCCGTTCGCGCAAGACCGGGAAGCGCTCGAGGATTTCGTCGATGCGGCGGTCGCGCAGTTTCGTGTCGTCGAGCACGTATCCGCCCATGCGCAGGTTTTCGCGCACCGTCATCTTCGGAAACAGCGCGCGTTCCTGCGGCACAAAACAGATGCCCTTGCGAAGGATCTGGTCCGGGCGCAGCCCGTTCAGACGCTCGCCCTTGAAGACGACATCACCCTTGCGGATCGTCAGCATGCCGCAGATTGCCTTCAACAGCGTGGACTTGCCGGCGCCGTTTGGGCCGATGATGCAGTGGACCTTGCCAGGCTCGACCGTCAGACGGGCGCCATCAAGGATGGCAGGGCCGTCGCCGTAGCCGGCAGTGATGTTGGTGACTTGCAAAAGATCGTTCATCAGGCCGCTTCCTCTTCCAGTATGCCGCCCAGATAGGCTTCGAGCACATGCGGATCGCGACGCGCCACATCGGGCGTGCCGTCGCAGATCACCCGCCCATGCGCCATGACGACGACGCGGTGCGAAAGCCGCATGATCAGGTCCATGTTGTGTTCGACGATGAGGACCGTCAGCCCCTTGGCGTTCAGCGCCTTGATGTGCCCGACGATCTCCTCGAGCAGCGTCGGATTGACGCCGCCGGCCGGCTCGTCCAGCAGGATGATCTTCGGATCGGCCATCAGCAGCGCGGCCAGATCCATCAGCTTCTTCTGGCCGTAGGACAGGTTGTGCCCGTCCTCGTAGGCAATGCGGTTGATCCCGAGGAAATCGAGGATCGACATCGCCTTGTCCCGCTCCTCCGCCGAGATCGCGGGCCGAAACAGCTCCGTGAACCCGCGGCAGCGCGCCTGGACGATCACGTTTTCCAGCACCGTCATGTCGGCGAGATTGCGTGAGATCTGGAACGTCCGGCTAAGACCCTTTGCGGTGATCTTGTGCGGGCGCAGATTGTCGATCCGCTCTCCGTCCAGCCAGACCTCGCCGGAAGTCGGAACAACGGTGCGGCTGATGCAATTGAAGGCCGTGGTCTTGCCGGCGCCGTTCGGACCGATGAGTGCCGTGATCGAGCCTTTCTCGACCGTGAAGCTTGCGCCATCCACGGCGCGAATTCCGCCGTAGTGCTTGCACAGGTTCTTAACCTCGAGCATGCGCGCGATCTCCTTTCAGTAGATATCTCAGTAGTAGATGCCTGCCGATCGGGAGGGCGCGCCGCAGGCGGAACGCCCTCCCCTATCTGGCAAACGGTCAGAAACCGGACTTGGGATAGCGGAAGGGCACGGTACCCTCGAACTGACCGGTCGGGTAAACGAAGGTCAGCTTGCCGTCCTGCCACTGCGTCATGATGTGCGCCTTGTCGACGGGTAGGCCGAGATCGTTCCAGCTGAAATTACCGAGAACCGTCTGAACCGGCTGCTCCTTGGTGCGGGCGTGCAGCCATTCGCCCATCTTGGCGTTATCCGTGGTACCGGCCCCGACGATCGCCTGCTCGATGCCCTGGCAGACGGCGAAGGGAATGGCGCTGTCCTCATCCGGCTCGACGCCGTATTCGGCTTCGAATGCCTTCACGAAATCCGCATTGTCGAACGGCCTTCCGGCGAGCGTACTCTTGAAGGGAACATCCTTGTGCCAGGTGGTGTGGATGACGACACCTTCGGCCGCATCCTTGCCGACACCCTCGATGAATTCCGTCTGCGCGCCCTGGCTGAGATAGACGAGCTTCGCTGATGCACCGACGGTCTTCAAGGCGCGCATGAGCTGAACCGCTTCTTCCGCAGAAGCCGTCAGGCCGACGATCATTTCCGCGCCGGAGCGCTTGATCGAATTTGCAAGGTTCAGCCAGTCATTGAACCCTTCTTCGGGCCACTTTTCCTCCATCACCACTTCGATACCAGCTTCCTTGAAGTAACCGGGAGCGAGGTCGGCGATTTCCTTGTCGTTGGCCGGATCGATCACCTTCTGGCCGAGGAGGCCGGTGGCGATCGCGTTTGCGAAGAAGTCGTCCGCGTGGACGACCGCGACAGTCTTCGGCGCATCCGCCGGGTCCTTGATCTCCTTCAGGAGGCCGATCACGTCCTTGCCTGTGTATTCGGCGGCATTGACCTGGAAGTAGAAGAGGTTCTTGTAGCCCTGGGCATAGATCCGGAGTGCCCCGCCCGAGGGAACCGGGTGAACCATGTTGTACTTGGACAGAACGTTGCCGACCGGAAAGGTCAGGCGGCTCGAAAAGGTGCCGTAGACGGCATCGACCTTGTCGACATTGATGAAGCGTTCGTACTGGTTGATGGCCGTTGCCGGATCAGAGCGATTGTCGCTGACAATCAATTCCACCTGCTTGCCGAGAATACCGCCCGCTTCGTTGATGAGCTTGTTGCAGAGCTCATAGCCCCGCTTGTGCTTCTCGCCGCTGACCGAAAGGCCACCGGTAATCGGCAGTGACGCTCCGATCCGTATTGTTTCCGCAGCGCTGGCAACGGTGCTTGCTGCAAGCACACTGATGGTTGCTGCCGCGATCAGCCGATTGATTCCCATTTCTTCTCCTCCCAGAGGTTTGCGTGCAATCGTTTGCATTCGAGTAAAAGACAAATCGCCCAGCTCCGCCGGACGCCACGCACGCCGTGTGTTCGATCGACGGCAGGGCAGCTCCTCCACTCCTTGCCGAAAACTAAGTGTGCAAACGATTGCACGTCCGCGATTATGCGTACCGCTTGCGCTTTGTCAAGCGCCCATGCGAACGATTGCAAAACTCCTGGCAAGATTTTAAATGGAGGAGCGAGGTGATACATGCAAAAGAAACGAACCACCCTGAAGGACATTGCGCGCGCGACCGGCGTTCACGTGTCGACCGTGTCGCGCGCGCTTGATCCCGCTGAGCGAAAGAGCATCACGCCGGAAGTCGTGGCAAAGATCCAGGCGGCGGCGGAACGGTTGGACTATCGCCCCAATCGCATTGCCTTCGGGCTCCGCACCAACAGGACGATGACGGTCGGCGTGGTCATCCCCGACATCACCAACCCCATCTTCCCACCGATCCTGCGCGGAATCGAAAGCGTTCTGGAACCGCTCGGATACGCGTCGATCATCGTCAACACCGATAGCGAACGCGAGCGGGAAGTTCGTCTTCTCGAAGTGCTCAGGGACCGTGGCGTCGACGGCCTCATTCACGCGGCGGTGCTCAGAAGCGATCCCTCAATTGCCAGAGCCGCCCAGGATGGTCTCTCGGTGGTGACGCTAAACAGACGCGTGGAACGTTCGAACATCCCCTACGTCATCAATGACGAGGACATGGGCATCTGCGAGATGCTGCGCCACCTGGCGAAGCTCGGCCACCGGCGGATCGCGCATCTTGCCGGACCGCAGGATCTCTCGACCGGCCAGCTGCGCCTCGCGGCGTTTCGCAGCGCCGCCGTGAGAATGTCGATCGACTTCGATCCGGAACTCATCGTTACCGCCATACGCTTCGACGAAGACGAAGGCGCCCGCTGCACGCGCGACCTGCTTGCCTCCGGGCACGATTTCACGGCCGTGCTCTGCGCAAACGACCGCCTGGCGCTCGGCTGCATCGACGTTCTGCGAGAGAATGGCCTCGATTGCCCGTCGGACATTTCCGTCAGTGGTTTCAACGACATGCCATTCCTCCATCTGGCGCGTCCACGGCTGACAACTGTCAGGATCCAGCAATACGATGCCGGCATCACCGCCGCGTCGATCTTGCTGCGCCTGATGAATTCCGGCGCAGACGGCGATATCCCCTTGAAGACCGTGTTGCCGGTGGAACTCATGGAGCGCGACAGCACAGGGCCGGTAGCTGCGCGAAGTCGCTGACAATCGTTCCCTGCCGAACGGTCGCGCGCTGGTTGTCAACAGTGTCGGATTTCATTGGAGAGCCCCTCTCCTCTCCAGGCTCAAGCCTTATGGCGTATCCGCGGTCCTTGGTTGGAAAGACAGTTCTCCTTATCGGCGGAAACGGTGCGATCGGCGCCGCGACAGGGCGCCTGTTTGCGGAGGCAGGCGCAACGGTTCTCATCACCCATACGCCGAGCGAACAGAGCGTCTTGAGCGCGGATGCGGCGCATTTTTCCTTTGCAAACGCGGAACGTCACGCGCGCTACGCCGCCGACATCACGGATTCCAGCGCCCTTAGCGGCCTCGCCAGCACCATCGAACAGAAATTCGGCCGGCTCGATATCCTCGTCAATGCGGCCGGTTTCACCAAGCCAATCGCCCACCGGGATCTCGATGCACTGACCGACGAACTGATCGACGACATTTTCAAGGTAAATTGGCGAAGCCAGTTCGCAGCCATCCGGGCCTTCGCCCCTCTGTTGAAAAAGTCCGGCGATGGGCTCGTCGTCTCCATCTCGTCGATCGCAGCCTTCACCGGCATAGGGTCGAATATCGCCTATTGCGCAGCCAAGGCTGGTATCGACGTCATGACCAAGCCCCTCGCCCGCGTGCTGGCGCCGGAGGTCAGGGTGCTTGCCGTTTCTCCCGGCGTCGTCGACACGCAATTCGTTTCTGGGCGGGGTTCGGGCTTCAATGAGAAGGTCGCGGCCTCGACCCCGCTCGCCCGCATCGGCGAGGTCGACGATATTGCTGCGGCCATCCTGGCCTGTGCGACGTTGCTCGGTTTTTCCACCGGTCATATCATCCAGGTGGATGGCGGTCGCGCGCTCTGACGCAGCAGCAATATCCGCGCGATGGAGCGACGGGGCCCGAAAGCCCGGCTCCGTCACCGTGTTCAATGTCTGGTTCAGGGAGAGCTCAGTCCCTCGGCGGCCAGATCGGAATGGTGCCTCTGCCCGAGGGGAACCGCACATTCTTGGAGCGCGTAAACTCCCGCAGAGTTTCCGCGGCGTTTTCCCTTCCAAAGCCGCTTCCCTTCTGACCGCCGAAGGGGGAGCCGAGGAAGGCGCGGCCATGTAGTTGTTGACGAAGATCATGCCGGCTTCGAGCCTGGCCGCACTCTTGCCGGCGTGGGCTTCGTCGGTCGTGCAGATTGCCGCCGTCAGGCCGTACTCGCTGTCATTGGCGATGCGGATTGCTTCTTCCTCGGTAGAAAACCGCATGATGCTGGCGATCGGGCCGAACATCTCTTCGCGCGCAGGTCTGGCGTCACATCGGCAAGGACCGTGGGGGCGACCCAGTAGCCGCCTTTCAGGCGTTCCTCGGTCGGAAGTTTACCCTGGGTGACTAGGCGGGCTCCTTCCTTCAGCGCGATATCGAGATAGGCCAGCACCTTGTCGCGGTGCTTCGCATCGACCATGGCCCCAATATCTGTCGCGGGGTCAAGGCCGTCACCGACGACCAGCTTCTCGGTCGCACGTGCAAAACGCTCGAGGAACTCGTCATGCAGCGCATCGTGCACGAGTATGCGTGACGTCGACGTGCATGCCTCGCCCTGGTAGAGCGCGACATCGATCGTGCGGATGCCGATCGTTTCGGCTCCCTCGAGGATCGAGCGCGGCAGTCGCTCGCCCGGGCTCATGTCCCATTCGCGCTGCCAGTTCGATCGAATGAAAGGCGTCACTGCGTCGTCGACGAACGCGCGGCAACTGTCGCGCATCAATCGCTGCTCCTGGGACAGGTGAGCCGTCATCGGCGTGAATCATTTCTCGCTCCCTTGGTTCTTCTGGCGGGTTCCTCTTCCTGCCCTCAGATTCGTAGCGTGCTGCCTCGGTGCCAGTGAGGTTCTCACCGTGCTCTTTTGGTGAACTATCGTCCAATTCGACGTGGATTTTCTGCGCGGCATCGGAAGCATTTGAGCGATGGGCTCCGTCTCAATCGCTCCACTCCCTCAGATTGCCCCGACGCCCGCGGATAACGACGGCGTGCAGATGGGGCCGGGCTACCAAAGGAGGCGCGCGAAGAACTCATGAAAGTCGCGCTTTTCGCCGCAGAACGGCGCATCCCCATCGAGATCCATGCCTATACCGATGACGCCGCAAACGCGATCCTCGACGTCTTCGAAGCGGTGCACAAGACGCATCCGTTCAACGACTTGCGCTGGTCGATCGCCCAACACCGGATCGGAACGGACGCTCGACCGGATGCAGAGGATGGGTCTCGCCTATACCGTGCAGATGGGCCCTATTTCGAGGCCCCTGCCATCAGGGAAGCGAACGGTGCCGCGGTGGCCGCGGTCTCGCCACCGACGCGGCTCGCAATCGACAAGGGAATCATGGTTGCCGGCGGCACGGTCTGGTACGACGAGAGTGTTGGACATATGCCAACCAGCCTGATCCATGATGAGGACGGCATACGCATCGTCGGCGACATGACGGGCAATTTCGGCCAAATGCTGTGTCATGGCGTAGGTGTCGCACCATGGCATGACCAGCGCTGCCGCTTTCCCAAGCTTCGGGCAGATGGCGCCGAAGATGTAGGCTGATCGGGTTCGCTGGTCGTGCGGTGCTGCGGATCGCGTTCCACGCTTCGATCGTTGGGCAACAGATCGTTTAACTTGTAGGCGACTTCGGTCCTGTTTGTCGCCTTGACCTTCTTCATAATGTTGCGGATATGAACCTTGACGGTGCTTTCGCGCAGGTTGAGTTCATAGGCAATGATCTTATTGGCCTTGCCGCGCCGCAGCGCCTCGACCACTTCGGCTTGGCGGGAAGTGAACATACCCGCCAGCGGGTGTGGGACCGTGTTGCTCGACTCGAACAGCTGGTGCATTGCGAACAGACAGCTGGCGGGAACGAAGACCCCGCCAACGAGAGCAAGATAGATCGCTTCGATGCAGACATCTATCGTGACCGAGGAAGGGATATAGCCCTTCGCGCCGCATTCGAGGGCTTTCATGATCTGCGCGAGTTCGTCCGTATCGGCCAGCACGATGACCGGCGTCGACGCGAATTCGGACGAGAGCCGGCGGATCTCCTCGGCCACATCCCGCTCGGCAATATTTCTGCCCCCGATATTCAAGAGAATCGCCGACAATGGCGGGTATTGCCCGCGATTCTGCCTCCATTCCTCAATTGATCCAAAGGCCAACACGAGCAGGTCCGTCTTGTGAGCAACAATGCTCTGCGCGAGGCATTGTCGATCGAGCGCACGGGTGTCGATTATCACAAGCAGGCGCTCCCGTTGAGGTTCCGCACGCACGCTGACAGCGCCGATAAGCTCATTGAATGGGGGATAGTCAATATCATTTTCTTTCATACGCCTTGCTCCCGGGATCTTGGAGATAGTGGTTATACTGCCCTCCGCCTTAAATATTATCGTCGCCGCGCAACAGTACTGCCAATCGCCCTCGGCTTGTACTAACGGATTAAAGGAATACTCGGCGAATACGCCAAGCCAAACTACCGCAGAAATTCTCGGCGGTACTCTACTGCCTAAAGAATAGCGTACTACAAAGGCTGGCGACAGAACACATACAAATTGGGGCGCTGCGAGTGAAAAAAGAAGTAGATTACACGATACTGCGGTGAAATTAGTATTATATATGCTACTTGCGTAGTAGAGGTCGGAACAAGAATTGTTTCCCTCAAACACGCGGCCTTTATCAACCAAAAATAGCAATAACCTTGATAGCCAACGACTTCCATGCGATTCTTCGGGCATGATCCGAAGGAGATGAGAATGTCGGAAACGATGCTTGCAGCGCTTACCAACATTCGGACGGCGGAAGATATGATCGTGGCCTTTCGCGATGAGGCGCAGTGTCGGCGATTGCTGGAAAGCATGGTGTGGCCGGCCGGAAGAGTTTGCCCTGCCTGTGGCTACAAGCGCTCGATCGCGATCGCCGGGCGCGATATGGGCAAGCGGCGTGCGCATCCGGGTCTCTATCAATGTTCCAGCGGCGGATGTCGGTTCCAGTTTACGGTGACGACACACACACCGCTGCATTCCACAAAGCTTCCTCTGCGTGTCTGGCTGAAGGGCATGTGGCTGATGCTGCGAGGCCGAAAAAGGTCTACCGAATACCCAGAAGACGCCTGTCATGGTGATCGTGCAGCGACCAGATGACGTCACAACCGGCGCCAATGTGCGCGAGTGGCTCTATGTCGACGACTCCGTCGAATAGGCCGTTCGGACCCGGATCGAGTTCGTACAAGGCCCTCGTGCCGGCGTCATCGGAGAAGTAGAGGTGTTTGTTGATCGGGTTGTAGGCGACACCGGTCGGGTCATCGGAAAAGGCGAAGGCGGTAAGCGGGCTCAGCAGCGCCCCATGATCAGCAGTGGGTTGGCGATGTAGGTAACGCCTGAAGAGTCGGTGCTGCGCGTCGACTAGGTCGAGGTTTCGGTGGTCCTCACCAAGGTCGTGGATGTCGGCAACTGACGAGGCGAGTCGCTCGTGACGTCTAAACTGAAGGATTCCACATCGCTGAATCTAGTCACTTGAAATCTCTCTTGGCAGGCCCGATCGCCACATCGCTAATGTGTCCGAGGGGACTGTTGTCATGCTGGTCGGGCCCGTCAAAGCGGCCAAGCATTTAAAGCGCCGCAGGCCAGCCGAGTGGGGACCCAGGCATGATAGGAAATGAGGCAAAGCGGCCCCATTTCAAATCAGGACTAGTCCTGAAGGGTGACAGGCATGGTGGGCCTCCTACCCGCCTTGCCGCCCCGCCGCTATGTTGGGCGGCGCTGGAGCCAAGCTGGGGCAAGGCTCATGAGGACTTGCAATGCCGACCTGCCATCGTGACCAAGGAACAACGCTGGTGCGCACCAGCACAACAGCGCGCTGGCAGGGGCCGTGGTAAGCACGATCATTCCCAGCAGGGAGAGCGGCGGCGTGTGAAGTTCTCGCAATAAATTCGCAAACATCCAGGCGCCGCCTCCTACCGTGACCGCTAGCGCCACGCCGGGTAGGTGCGCGACGGCAAAGTCCGACCACTTAAGTCCCGTAAGGCGGAGGCTGAGCTGCGCCATGAGAAGGAAGTTGCTCGCCACCGCTATGACGGCCCCAAGCGCCACTCCTGTCACACCCCAATGTTGCCCGATGAATGAGCCGGCCCCGACTGCGAAGGCGAAAACGGCTTGCCGCCACGCGCGGGCGTATACGGCCCCGGTTGCCCGGGTAATCGAATCACTGAGCTTGTAACTGGTGCGGAATAGCATTCCCGCCGCCAGGATCTGAAGCGGGAGTACCGCGTTCTCCCATCCCGGGCCGAGCAGCACCTGTACCAGTTCCGGCAGGACAGCCATTACCACCACGCTGGCGGGAAGCACAAGCAATGCACAGGACGCGACTGCGCCGCGAAATGCGCGTGCCAATCGCGCCGGCTCCTGCTGGATCAGCGCCATCGTCGGAAACAAGACCATATCGAGGGTCTGGCCAACAATGACTGCGGGTGCTGTCATCAGCTGCGATGCGAGCGCATACAGCCCCAGCGACTCAGCTCCTAGCCAACGCCCTACGACCGCTTTGTCGGCCTGACCGGCCAGGTAATTGAATATGCGAGCGATGGTAAAGCCACCTCCAAAATAGAGCAGGTGTCCGATCGCGCGTCGTTCCAGCAGAAGCCGTTTCGGGTGCGGCTGTCCGATGAGCAGCGCAAGCATGCGCACGAAATGCTGGCACACCAGGGCGCCAATAAGGGCCCAGATCCCAAGCCCCCGCCAGGCTAATAGGGGACCGACGAGAACGAACCCGATCGCAAAGGCGCCCGCCTCGATACCCGCGAGCCACCGAAACCGCAACGCGCGCTGGGCCGAGGCCTGCGCCACCATCGATATTCCACGACACAGGAATACGGCGCAGGCCGCGCGCACCACGGGAGCAAGTTCGGTTAAGCGGAACAGGTCCGCGATAGTTGGCGCTGCCCACCAGACGAGCCCAGCCATGGAAAGGCTGAAAATGAGCGACAGGGTGAACCCAACACGTAGATGGGATTCTTCCACAACAGGTCGCTGCACAATCGCCTGAGCGACGCCCAGACCTTCGAATATTGCGGAAAAATTAATGACGACCAGCGCTGCGGCATAGAGCCCAAACTCACTCGGAGCAAGCAATCTGGCCAAAACGATGAGGGCGACGAGTTCCGCAACGGCTAGCCCGCCCATAGAAAGGCCAGTCCACATCAGGCCAATCGCGCTGCGCGCTGCCAAGCCTCGCCGGTCACTCGTCAAGACGCGTTTCCTTCTTGGGAACAGGGGGGGGCAAGTGATCTGCCGTGATCGTTTCTGGCCAGGTAAGCCGGGCAATGTAAGCCGCAACAGGTCCACCGGGTTGCCCCCAATTGCTCGCCCAAATGATCTGCGAGCCATCAGGTGAAGGCGATGCATGCGCCTCGCTCAGATAGTCGTGTTTCACACTTCGATGATGGACGATACGCCGGATTTCGCCCCTTCCGTCAATTTTTAATGCGACGATTTCCCCATACAAGGGCGTCGTTCCGCTTCGCCCTGCCCGCTCGTGTGAGCCGCTGTATGTCAGGAATACCCAGCCCGGCCGGTTGATGCTGCGGGCTGATGCGTGCTGCGCAAAGCCGGGCGGTGTCAGGACCGTCACCTTACCGTCTGAGAGGCGCCTCTTGATGACTTGATATTTGTCCGGCTCGCTCTTGCTTATTCCGACATAGACATCGCTGCCGTCGCTGTCGATCGTCATGTCGCCGTGGCCAGGTCGATGATGCTCAGGCCAGTGCTGGATCGGATGGCCGTCAAAACTGAAGATGTCGGCGATGTCACTGCCGTCAGGCATGTCTTCATGGCAGAAGATGTACTGGCCCGAAGGCGAAATGGTGCAGTAGTTGTTGGTGCCCTCATGATCAAGCTGGATATCGGGGTATTTTGTCGCCGATCGTATGTCGTATGCAAAGGCGACCCGTTCGCCAGACGGTTTGACAGCCCGGATCACCAGTCGATCACCATTGCGCGAAAGGTTGTTCTTCCCGGGGCCGAATTCCAGTTTTCGGTACTCTGTGGGAGCATAGATCGTCATCCGCTCATCGCTGCGCACTATCCACCGAAATATCTCAGTATTGCTGACGCAGATCATTTGCTCAGGATCTGTCGGGTGCCATTCGCACACACCGGACGGGCGGCGCTGGAACAGCGGCCGATAGTTCTGCCCGTCCAGAAAGCACAGCCCCGGACAGCCTTTTTGGACAACCAGCAGACTCTGATCGGCATTCCATGCCTGCGCGCTGGAATAGCGATGCCTGCAAAAGGCCGGATCACACGCGATGCCCGTCATGAGCTCCTTGCCCGGATCCGTCACTCGAACGAAAGGAGTACCAAATACTGGATCGGTGCTCCGCTCGAGATAGCCAGGGGCAGCCATCTCTGGCACCGCGACCACCCGTGTGTCCGCCAGATTGTCGAAGGCAAGCACCTTGCCGCTGACCGACAGCGCCAAGATCGAGCCCGTCAACAAAATCAATCCCAGCAATCTGGGCTTGCCTGGGTTCATTGTGGCCTCCGGCGGTCTTTAGGGGTTGCTGCAACACTCCCATTAAAATGCTGGCGCAGCGTTGTGGATGTAAATACCCCCTTAGTGGGTAAGCAGCGTTGCGGCCTAGCCCTTTTTGGGCGTCGTCAGTATCCAATTTGCACATTCCAGACCGAGGCGAATGTGAGAAGATCGGGCCGTCGGCTCGTGCGCCCGGAGGCCAAAGGGCGGGCACTTGCTGCTTTGGGTTTGGTCTAATCAGGTCGTGTCAATGATTAATGATAGACTGCTCGCATTTGGACTGTTGTTGTCGACTGCGACGCAGCTCCGTCTGCCCGGCACGCCTTGGGGAGCCGGCGAAGCGCTGCTCACGATATGGATTATTGGAGCGCTGGCTGACCTCGCCTATCGGGGCGCTCCGGCGCTTACAAGGCCCCTTTCCCATATGCTGCTATTCTGGGCGGTGTTCACCTTCGCCCAGAGCATAGGTTTGCTTTTGGGATTGGCCACAGACAATATCTATCCATCGGGCGTCCTGCACACCGGACAAGCTTACGCCTTCGTGGCTATTTTGTCGCTTCTCTTAGTCATTCTCCCTGCTTGGCGGCTTCACCGCGTGGCGTGGACATTCTCGGTCGGCGGCGCCGTCGCGGTCATTCTGTTAATCGCCGGCGGCTATGGCATGGTTCCCATGCCAGGCCTTGGCTTTTGGGAGTGGAACCGGTTCATTGGCTGGTCAATGAATCCAAACCAATTTGGTCTTCTATGCACTGTCCTTGTGCTGCTGTCGCTTCAAAGGGCAGAAGCGGCGGCTCGCCCGCACACCAAAATTTTCGCGCTTAGCTGCATGGTCCCTCCTTTCATTGCCGGAATTCTGACCCGAAGTGACTCGTTTACCGTGGCCATTGGCTTTGCGGTACCGCTTTTCGTGGGGAGCAAGTTTCTAATCAGGTTCATGCGCGCCGAGCGTCACCCGTCTCTGGTCATGACCGTCGCCTGTCTGATAATCCTGTCACTTCCATTGCTGCTTGCGTCCGTAACCCCGTTCACTCCGAAGATCGCGGAGAATGCGCGCCAAGCGATCGTCGAGACCATGTCAGAAAATGATCAAGCTGAAGATCGATTTCGACTCTGGAGTGAAGCGGTGGATATTGGCCTGAAATCAGGAATGTTGGGCCTCGGACCAGGCCCGCATCTTCTCGGAAAGCGGACGAAACTACCGCCCCCTGAAAAAGCAGAAGCGCATAACACTGCCCTCGACTTGATCACTCAGGGCGGCATCCTAGCTATGCTGATCTTTTTCTGGATCATTACGGTGGCACTCATCGCTGCCTACCGGGCTGGGCTCACAGCGGTGGCAAGTCTGATTTTCTCGCTGTTCGTATATTCCAACTTTCACCTGGTTGTTCGTCACCCGATTTTCTGGTTCTCGGTCGTGCTCGGTCTCGCGGCCATGCACTCAGTTGCACCGCGAAAGTTGACGAGTGCGCGACCGCTCGATATCAGCCCCAGCGCCCCTCGCACCCGAGCCTAAATCAACTGACGAATATTCGCTCGCAGCGCTGCCAACGACGATCTACGGTCCCCGCCATCCACCAAATTGCACTCGTGGTGCCACTACAGCGCCGTGCATCTACAGCGACCTTTTGCGCGTTTGATAAGACGCGCGGCGCTGTAGGCGGTGTACGGGATCGTGTCGAGTGCGTCTTGCCTGCTCCGCCAATACTTCATGCTTACATTCGGGCTTAGTGAGCGGCACTCTTCTTGGGTATTCAGGTTTGCCAAAGCCAGCTGCCGGAAAAACCTTCTCACCCTTATTAGCATTAAGTTGATCGTTAGCCGGCGCGCTAGATTGGAAACGGCAAGGGGTCAAACTCGCCTCAGAGGCGGGTTTCGGAGCTGTGGCATCGGCCTGTTGAGCGGAGGGAGTCCATTGATGAAAGCCGTAATGCGATGTGGCGGTCAGGGAACTCGCCTGCGCCCGTATACCATGGTCCTCCCGATGCCGCTGGTGCCGGTTCAATCACAGCCGGTGCTCGAGTTGCTGCCGTCTGGCTCGAATTTGGCCGGATAGACGATTTCCACACCGCCCAGGAGCTCGATTGAGGATGTTCAGTCGCCGTCATTTGACGTCCATGCAGCCTAAAGCCTATCTCGCTGGAGCAGCCGGCCCCGAAACAACGTCGGCCCTCCCCCCACCGAAGGAGCCGATACGTCGCCTGCTCGCCTCGCTGGACCGTATGGGGCTGCGGTACTGCCACTGGAAGAGCAATCTGCGGCTTGGCGAGAGCCTTGCGGGCGAAGGGGATCTCGACCTGCTCATCGACCGCCAGGACGCCGCCGGCTTCCAAACCGCGCTGGTCGAAAGCGGGTTCAAGCTCGCGGTCTCAGCGAACGGGGCCGGACATCCCGGTGTCTTCCACGCCTTTGCTCTGGACCCCGATGCGCCGCAGCTGCTCCACGTGCACGCCTATTTCCAGATCGTCACCGGTGACAGTCTGGTCAAGGCCTACCATCTCCCGGTGGAATCGGCGCTACTGGCCAATACGCGTCGCTTGCACAGCGTTCCTGTCCCCACGGTCGAGGCCGAACTGGTGCTCTTTGCGCTCCGAATTGCGCTCAAGCATACCAGTCTTGCGGAGCTGTTTTTGCTTCAGCGCCACTACGACCTCGTGCTGCAGGAGCTGAAATGGCTCTGTGCAAGCGCGAACAGTGACAAGGCCGAGGAGCTCTGGACGGCCTGGTTTCCGGGTGCGCCTGTTTCGCTTCTTCATGACCTGATCGAAGCCATCGCCGAGCCGCGGGCCATGGTTCGCCGAATCCTGCTTGGTCGTCAGGTAGCGGGCCAGCTCCGTGGCTGGCGACGGCTCAACACACTCTCGGAAGCGCTGTCACGCATGCAACGTGTCCTACTGTTGCTGCTGAGGCGTCGCCGCAGGCTAATCCCTACGGCGGCAGGGCTCGTAATCGCTTTTGTCGGTCCCATGGGCACGGGAAAATCCACCTTGAGTCTGGCCTCCGCCCGCATTCTGGGCCATCATTTCGATGTCCGCGCCGTCCATGTCGGCAAACCTCCCGCGACGTTCGTTTCGCTCCTCCCGCGCCTCATCCTTCCTTTGGCCCGGCGGATCCTGCCCGGTCACCGATCCAGCGCGCGTGCGGAACGTGAGCAGAAGCAAAACGTGCCGCCTTCTTTGCTGAATACTCTGTGGCTCACTGTTCTGGCCCACGACCGCCGCGCGCTTCTGAGCCGTTGCTGGCGCTATGCCGCCGCGGGGTCGATTGTGATTGCCGATCGTTACCCTTCCGCAACCCTTGGCGCGGTCGACAGCAGTCGGTTCGATGATGAGGCGCTTGCGCGGTGCGGACGTGGCCCGAAGCAGTGGCTGATGAGGCGCGAGCGGGCGCTCTACACCGGGCTCCCGCAGCCGACGCTTGTCATCCGTTTAACTGCGCCGATCGAGACGTCGCTGAGAAGGGACGCGGTTCGCATTAAGAAAGAAGGACCCGATCCCGCAGCCGTAAAGAGGCGCAGAAAGATCGAGATGGAGACTGAGTTCCCCAATTCGCGCGTGATTTCCGTCGATACGGACCAGCCGCTCGAGGATACGGTGAAAGCCGTGATGCAGGCTCTGTGGAGTAGTGTCTAACTGTAGCTGTGGCCGGGGGTGCCGATGTCTATTCTAACGTCACACGAACAGGGGACGACCGAGCAGGTCGACCATCGTCTACGGATCGTTTTCGTGATTTCGCGCGGAGACGAAATCGGGGGGGCACACATTCACGTGCGCGATCTATCCACTGCGCTTCGTTCCAGAGGTGCGGAGGTGACGATTTTGGCTGGTCGCGACGGTCGGTTTGCCAATCACCTCAGAGAGTGTGGAATTCCCATTCATTGCATACAAAACCTGCATCGCAGCGTGGGGCCCTTCCAGGCCGTGAAAGCTGTACTTGAGATCCGAGAACTATTACGTCAGCTTCGCCCCGACATCGTATCGACGCACTCTACCACTGCGGGCCTGCTTGGTCGGATTGCCGCATACAGTCTTGGTATTCCGGCTCTGTTTACCGCCCACGGCTGGGGTTTCACGAAGGGGCATCCATGGATCCAGCGTGTTATTTTTTGGCTGGTCGAATGGGCCGCAGCACCGCTTGCGTCTCGTATCATCACGGTATGTGAATCTGACTTCAGTGCCGCCGAACGGAGCTTCCTGACTCGCAAAGATCGGCTCGTGGCAATTCCGAATGCCATGCCCGACGTCAAGGAATCGCTTCGCGCCCGACCGGAAAGATCGCCACCCAAGATTGTAATGGTGGCACGCATGGCCTGGCAAAAAGACCATGCGACGCTCTTGCGCGCTCTTGCGCAGTTAACGGACCTCGATTGGCAGCTGGAGCTGGTTGGTGACGGGCCCTTGCTCTCCTCTGTCGAGGGGCTTGCCGCCTCGCTGGGGATCGCGTCGCGCGTTCGCTTTGCGGGTTATCGGCAGGATGTGGCAGAGCGTTTGGCGGATGGGCAGATATTTGTGCTCGCTTCCAATTGGGAGGGATTCCCGCGCTCGATCCTCGAGGCTATGCGAGCGGGCCTGCCAGTGATTGCGTCAGACGTTGGAGGAGTGCGCGAGTCGGTTCGCGAGAGCGAGACCGGATTCGTTGTACCGCGGGGAAACATTGATGTCCTCCGCGACCGTCTGCGCTTGCTTATTGCGGCTCCACTGTATCGTCGCCAGATGGGAGAGGCCGGACGGGCTTGGTACGAGAAGCGCTTCTCGCTCGACCGCCTCGTGGCGGAGACAACTGCAGTTTATGATTCTGTGCTTTCGGATTCATGAATGGAGGTGGGGGACTCGGTGGCGATCCCCTGTCGCCTCCGTGGGTACGCCGCCATCTTGAACTTCGCGGGTTCAAGCAGAAATAACGCAACGATGGGGAACTGAGTGCTATGGCTATCGATACGCGCTACGACGGACTAAAGACGGTGATCACTGGAGCCGATGGATTCATTGGTTCGCATCTGGCGGAGAGCTTGGTACGTCAGGGCGCAAAGGTCACCGCGCTCAGTCTCTACAACTCTTTCGGGCAAAGGGGGTGGCTAGATGATACCCCCGCCGAGCTTCGCCAAGCCATGAATCTCGTGGCTGGCGATGTCCGCGACTCCCATTTCGTGCGCAAGCTGGTCGACGGCGCAGATGTCGTATTTCACCTCGCCGCGTTGATCGCGATCCCGTACAGCTATAGTGCGCCGCAATCCTATGTGGACACCAACATAACGGGCACGGTGAACGTGCTCGAAGCTTGTCGCGCAGGCGGGGTCGGCCGGATAGTCCACACGTCCACCTCCGAAGTCTACGGCACCGCGCTGTTCACACCAATCACCGAAGAACACCCACTTCAAGGTCAGTCACCCTATTCCGCCAGCAAGATTGGTGCGGACAAGATGGTAGAGGCCTATGCCCGATCATTCGAGACGCCCGCCGTCATCATGCGCCCCTTCAACACTTACGGGCCGCGTCAAAGCGAGCGCGCCGTCATCCCGACAATCATCCGGCAGGCCCTCCAGCCGGAATCGAAAGAGATCCGGATTGGTGACCTTAGCCCGATACGAGATTTCAATTTCGTTGACGATACTGTCAGTGCGTTTCTAGCCATCGGCCGAGCGGAACAGCTGGAATGGGGTGCCGCTTATAATGCAGGCTCGGGGTTTGCAGTTACCATTTCTGAGACCGTCGAACGCATTCGCGAACTAGTGGCTGGGCCCGCCAAACCGATAATCGCGGAAGACGTTCGCAAGCGGCCGGCTGCATCGGAAGTGATGGCCCTAATCGCCGACTCGGATCGTTTGCGAGAGTTGACGGGCTGGGCGCCTCGCGAAACGCTCGACAGCGGCCTCGAAAAGACGATCGAGTGGTGGCGCTACCGAATCGCAGCCGGGCGGGTTCGCCCCGAGTTGAGCTATCTGACGTGATAGGCTTGGCCCTCGCCGCTTTACGAGGGCAATGGCTTCCAGCGCCATTGCTTCGCCATTGCGCAGATGCGGCGTGGCCTTCGTGACCTGACGGGCGATGCGGTTGGACCTGGCATTGCGCAGCTCGTGCGGTGCGACGAGGAGACTAAGGAACGCAGGTCGCTCACTTGTCTCACCGCCACGCATGCCCTGCCGGGGTTTGCCACCGCCGCCATGCCGCTGGCTGCCGTGGTCGCCTGGCCCGCCTATTGCATGTCTCCTTAAATCGCTCTCGATTTAAGGAGACAGACATTGCGCCAATTCAAAGTGCTACCGCGAATTTTGCGCGTCTGATAAGACGCGCGGCGCTGCAGTGCCGAGCGCACCAGGCAATGGCGCAAAGCTCACGACAGCCGCAACTGAAGTGCTAAGCGACAATGAGCCAATCATTGCCCAAGTCGATTTCGATCACGCGCCCGTCATTCACATGGCTGTTCCCGTAGTCGGCGACATAGAGATTCATCTTACCCGGATCGTCATTGGGATCACTGCTCGGCGCGAATTCCAGGTCCTTGATCTTGGCGCTGGTGTCGCCAATCGGGTTACGGTAATCCTTAAGAAGGTCGATGGTCTGCAGGATGTTGCCGCCGTGATCGACAACCCAGATATTCTTGCTGAAGCCGCCGCCCACGAAGAACACGTTGTGCTGGGCGTCATAGGCCAGCGCCTCCGGATCCTTGATTTCCACGGGAAGAGTGATCCTGGAGAGAACCTGGCTGAATGCCTTGTCGATCTCGACGATCGTATGGGAAGTCCCGTTGACAATGAACACGTTGCCATTGTTCGGGTTGACGGCGACGTCCTCCGGATCGTCACAGTTGAGGGACTTTGCCGAGGCGGTCCCGAGCCTCGCTGTCGGGTTCTTCGGATCGACCCAGTAGATCGAGTACTTGTCATCGTCCGTGATGAGCAAATGACCGGTGACCGGGTTGAATGCCAGCCCCGTCGGCTCCTTCGTGAAGGCTGCAAGGCTGAGGGAGTTCTCCAGGACACCACTCGTGCTGATCTGGAACAGATTGTTCGCGCGGAAAAATGGACTCTCATCCACTTCCGAATCGGAAAGGAAGAGGCCCTGGCCCGGCACATAGGCCAGCCCTGACGGATCCGAACTGTTGATCCCGCCTGCCTTGATGCTGGTATCGATGATGTTGACCACGGTCGGATTCGAAGGCGGGCTGACATCATTGTCGGCGATACTGCCCGTTCCCGAGGAATCGGCAAGGGTGAGCGCCGTGCCGCTCGTGACGAGCTTTGCCGAGTTGATCAGAACCTTGAAGGTCTCGGTATTCTCCACGATGGTGTCGTCGCGCAGATTGATGGTGACTTCGACGCTTGTCTGCCCGGCCGGGATGTCGACCACGCCACCGCTCACACCCACGAAGTCCTCACCGGCTGTCGCCGTGCCGTCTTGCGTACTGTAGGTGATGCGCACCGCCTCGGACGCCGCCTCCGACAGCGTGATCATGAATTTGATCGTGGCCGTGCTGCCTTCCGTCTGCGGGTTGGGCGCTCCGTCCGTGATCGATATCTGCGGCGGTGGTGCTGAACCGCCAGACCCGGAAATCGTGAAGCGGTCGGCGCTCAGGAGGCTTGCAATATCCGTATCGAAGGTGGCGATCGCGATCCCGGCGGCGCCGCCGGCACCATCTCCGTCCCACATCAAAGTCCGAGTCCCACTCGAGTAGATGAACTGCCCGTGAGACGTGCTCGCCTGATTGCCGGAACTCACAATGGTAAAGTAGTCGCTCGACAGTTTCCCATTGGTCAGACCGCTGCCCTCGCTCAGGCCGTAATCGGCGGCGAAGAATCCAAGTCGGTCGTCCGCGTCGAAGTCCACCACCCGGTCCGTGCTACTGACCGCAGCTGGACCGAATAGGAACGTGTCGGCGCCGCCACCGCCAGTAAGTATATCTTTTCCCCCGTCTCCAGTCAGGACGTTCGCAGCGGCATTTCCCTTGATCTTGTTGTTGAGTTCATTGCCTGTTGCGTTGACGGCGTCCGTTCCCGTCAGCGTCAGGTTTTCAAAGAACTTGGGAAGGGTGAACGTGACGGAACTCTCGACCAGGTCGATTCCGCCATCATCGATGCCGTCGTTGTTTTCATCCTCGCTGATCACATCGCCGACATTATCGATCCTGTAGCGGTCGTTGCCTGCTCCGCCGTACATGGCGTCCGCGCCGGCCATGCCGTCGAGCAGGTCATCCCCACTCCGGCCATAAAGGATGTCATTGCCATCCTTGCCGTAAAGCCTGTCGTTTCCCCCCTTGCCATCGAGCAGATCGTTTTCAGCGCCGCCAGTGAGGTCCTCGCCAGCATCCGTGCCGATCTTATCTACCATAGCTGGTTCTCCTTTCTGCAACCGGCTCCGAAAGCCGCTATGGCGGGGCAGCTCTTGCATCACCCGCGGCAATTGTTTCCGCAGTGAGCGTTGCGCTCGGTCAAGCGGTGCCGGAAGCGACCGATGAAAACGGCCCTGTTTGCTCCGTCAATTCTCAATTCAGCGTCGCGGGTACAAGGCGATTTCGCGCTAAGTCAGGTCATCGCGATCCGTGTCCCTTCTTCAAGATGATTTCGTCCGCGATCGTCTCAACGGCCATTGCGAGGGTGTCTTGGTCCCGCCAACTCACACGCATCGAATGCCGGCCGACCGCTTTCAGCAAATCATCAATCATCGAGGAGATCTCGATCTGCCGAAGCGATCTTTGGATGTCGCTCTCGAACAGTCGCTCAAACACCCCTTGACGACGCAGCCGCTTTTCAAGGCGCGCCTGAAGCACTTCGCGCGGCGTCTCCACGCGAATGAGCAAATCGGGCGCCGGCACAAGCGATAGTCCTCGCGACAGGGCATGCTGGCTTAGCGCACCGGAAAAGAGAGCGAGCGAGCAGAGTGAATTCATAAAACCCTGATCGAAGATGACGACGCTGTCCGAGGTCAGCGCCGCGCTCCAGGAGCCGCAGATATTCCGCAGATAACGTCGAGCCCGGATGGCTCTAGTCCAGCTCTTTGGCGGCAGGATCTCCATCAATTGCCCGACGAGCGGGTCGATGGAGACGCCTGGCACCAGCGCGTCCAGAGCGGTGAAGACTTTCGAGGCGCGGGCCAAGGCTGCGGGCAGTGCGGAGGACGGCCTAGCTCCTGCTCCTGGTGGCTCAGAACCTTTTTCTGCGGGACGCGAGCTCCCGACGAGCCGCACCGCGATGCCCCTAGCATCGAGCGCAGCCTCGAGGCCTCGGGCAAGGGTCGTCTTCCCGGAAGCAGCTGGCCCGAAAAGCTCAACGATGACGGTGTTGCACCTTGGCGCCATCGGTGTCCTTGTCCACGACGATGGAATCGCGCCGGGATTGCATGCTCGCGAGGGGATTGGGCTTTCCGCACCGAGGAGCACGCCCGAACCCCACCTCTCCCGAGGCACTGGCGTTGCCGCTGTCCGGTGTGATGATCCCTGCGTCGCGTCCGCGGGACCCTGCTCAGAGGGCCTCTGCGGAACTACCCAGCTCATAGTTGCATCCTCCTCGCGCGGCTCCAGCTCGAAGGTGGCGATAGAGCGCCTTCCGTCACAGGCGCCTGGCTGGTCCGCAGCGTGGGCAGCTGCGTCGGAAGCTTGGTCAATGTTGGATGGAGGCCAGCCACCGCCATGACTCCGCGAACAATCCACACTAGGTCCTTGAGCATGGTCTTACGCGGGTAATATTCGAGATCGAGACAGGCCTTCAGCGGGAAGATCACCTCTCGATAAACCTTAATCAGGTCGGTATTCACCGGGTACAGGCTCGCCTCATTGCGAAACGCTGCCTGGCTGGGACCGAATATTCCAGGCCTATAGTCCAAGATTGCCCGGTGCTTGTCGTCGAAGCAGTCGGCAAAAGCGAGGCTCTCTGGCCGCGGGCCGACAAAGGCCATATCTCCCCGGAGGATGTTATAGAGTTGCGGGAGCTCATCGAACTTCGTTTTTGCGAGTAATCGTCCAATTCTGGACGTTCGACCGTCATTATTGACCGTCAATGGAAGGCCGAAGGGGCTGCAGTCCGCACGAAATTTGCGAAACTTGTAAATCCGAAAGTGCCTGCCGCCCTGTCCAAGGCGCACCTGCGAGAAGAACACCGGACGGCCGCTCTCCGCGATGATCGCCACGGCAATCAGCAGCATCACGGGGCTTAGAACCGCCAAGCAGACGGCGGCGAAGAGAACGTCGAAGGAGCGAGCAATCCAGCCGATAAGACGTGCTGGCAGACGGTCGTCGTGGCGCATTACGAATCTCCTCACATTTGTTTCTTGACGTCCTTCATGCCTGCGCAGCAGCGGCCAGAGCGGCGACTACGCGCTCGACGTGACCGTCAGCCATGCCGGGATGCAGCGGGAGCGTCAGCTCGCGACGAGAGAATTCCTCCGTCTTCGGGAGCCGAAGGTCCGGTCGCCGAGATCTGTAGAAGGAAAAGTCGTGAACAGGCGGGTAATGGATGCTCGTTTGGATGCCATCGCTTCTCATGGAAGCGATGATCCGATCGCGGTCGGCTTCGGCCGGCAAGACGACCGGCATGATATGATGAGCCGAATCGCAACCCTGCAGGCTGGGGACGAGGATGGTCGGGCAATCGGCTGCCAGACTATCTGCATATCTGGCCGTCAGGACGCGCCGGCGTTCATTCCACGCTGTCAGGTGACCGAGTTGGACCAGACCCATGGCAGCTCGGAGTTCATCCATTCGGTAATTGTAGCCGAGCATTGTCACGTCGTAGCGCGGTGCGCCACTGTGGTGGCGCTGGAATGTGCCGCTTGTCATCCCATGGCCGCGCATTTGCCGGACTCGCTCCAGAAAGTCGGATTGAGTCGACACCACCATGCCGCCTTCTGCGGTCGTCATGTTCTTGTTGCCGTAAAAGCTGAAGGCAGCTGCGTCGCCGAAGGTTGCGGCGTCCTCAAGACCCACTGCATGCGCCGCGTCCCCAATGAGGAACAGGCCCCGCCGGGAGGCGAACTCGCGCCATGCGCTGCGCTGCGCGACACAGCCAGCATAGTGCACGACAATGACAGCCTTTGTTCTCGGAGAGCACTTTTGCGCAGCGTCCTCCAGGGACATCAGCGGCATGGTGAGCGACTCGATGTCGACAAAGACAGGCGACGCCCCAGTATACAAGACGCTGTTGGCCGTCGCCACGAATGTGAGCGAGGGCACGAGGACTTCGTCGCCTGGCCCTATCCCCAGTGCATGGAGGATAAGATGAAGTGCGGCGGTGCAAGAGCTGACCGCCACGGCATCATCCGTGCGATGCCGCTCGGCGAAGGCTAGCTCGAAATCGCGTACACGCGAGCCCATCGTGACCCAGCCGTCGTCCAAGACTTCGCAAACGGCGACCTGCTCCTCACGCCCCAAGATTGGTCGCGCGACGTAAATCTCTGAGCGATCGTCGGGCTCGCTGCCGGGACGCGCCGTTGCGGCACCTCCGCCCTGGGCGGCATTCAGCAGGACAGCCTCAGGCTGCGTGGACGCGTTCAAACGGTGGTGACTGGACATCCCAATCAAGCTCCTGAGCGGTTTGGAAATCTTCGATCCGGCCAATGTCGAGCCACATGCCCTCGTGAATGTAGCTGTGGGTCGGAACGCCTCGCCGAAGGAGGCACAGGATCAAATCATCGAAGCCGAATGGGACGCCAGCAGGAATGTATTGAAGCACCGAGGGCTCCATGCAGTAGACACCCATGCTCACAAGGTTCGAGAGTATCGGTTTTTCCTTGAAGCTGGTGATCCGCCCGTCATGTGCCTCGATGACGCCGAAATCCATTCGAGTCTGCCGGTGCATGGTAGCCACCGTGAGTATTCCGCCCGTGCTGTGATGGTACTGCGCGAACGCACCGAGGCTCAGATCGGTAATGACATCCCCATTGATCACCAGGAAGCTGGTGTCGAGTTCATCGCGCAGCAAGCCGAGTGGCCCGATCGTCCCCAGGGGTGCCGCTTCATCCGTATAGCGGATCCGGATGTCCCACCGCCGCCCGTCGCCACAGAAGCTCTTGATCAGCTGGCCGAGATAACCGGTGGTGATATAGACCTCTGTCAGGTCGTTTCGTCGAAGCCATTTCAGCAGAAGCTCAAGTACCGGCTGAGAGCGGACTGGCATCAGCGGCTTGGGTAGCACCATAGTGTATGGTCTCAGACGCGTTCCCTGACCGCCACACTGGATTACGGCTTTCATCGAATCTCTCCCTGAAGTTGACTCGGTACTGCCTCAAAATCCGCGTTTGCAGAGATGTGACAGATCGATGACAGGAATCTAACAGTCGATCAGTCCTCGGCAATTGCGCATAAGGATAGAAGGCAGTCGAACGGCAAAGCCATACTTTGTGGAGCATCCTTTTGTGGAGCCGCTACCCAAGCGGAGTGACCGCTCCAAAAGGGGTATTACTTGGACGTAAACTCTTAAAATCACTTGGTGTTTTTCGCCGTCGTGATTCAAGATTTCCGAATGAGGGAGCCTCTATGACGCGTCGCCGCTACGAACTCACCGATCACGAATGGTCGATCCTGTCGCCGCTGTTGCCCAACAAGCCCGCGGGGTTCCTCGGGTCGATGATCGGCGAGTGCTGAATGGCATCCTCTGGCGGTTCCGAACGGGCTCGCCCAGGGCGGAAATCCCGAGCGCTACGACCTGTGTCCGCGTTCACCAGCATGCGGCCACGGGAAAAAGGGGATGGAGATGATGGCGGCATGAGACGTTCCCGCGGCGGGCTTACGAGCAAAATCCACGCGCGCGTCGGTGCCGAAGGTCGCCCCGTTACCCTGCGCCAGACCGGCGGACAGATCGCCGACTGCACCGAGGCCGCCGCGCTGACGAACGAACTCGGCAAGGAAGACATCCTCCTGGCCGACAAGGGGTATGACAGCAACGCCATTCGGGCCAAGGCCGCCGCGCGAAAGGCCTGGGCCAACATCCCGCCGAAGACAAACCGCAAGGCTCCTTCGTATTCTCGCGCTGGGTCTATCGGCAGAGGAACATCGTCGAGCGATTCTTCAACAGGATCAAACAATTCCGCGGCATCGCAACCCGATATGACAAGCGTCCCGAAACCCTCGCCGCCGTAAAGCTCGTCGCCACGAGAATATGGTGTCGACGGCTTTTAGATAGCCCTTATTATTCTAAGGCTTGCTGAGGCGGCTTGATCAGGACGGATATCAATCACTGCTGGTACGGTGAGGTCTGTTGCCCTGCACTCGTTGCCCACAAGGCCGCCTCGGTCCGGTTCTTTATCCGAAGCTTCCGCAAGATTGCCTTCACATGTACCTTCACGGTGGCATCCGAGATCTCGAGCTTCCTGGCAATCTCCTTATTGGAGTTTCCCCGACTAAGTGACATCAATACTTCAATTTCTCGCGACGAAAGATTAGGCGCCAGGGAAATTATATGAGTTGAATCCCCGTTGTGACCATTGTTTTGGTTGTGCTTCGGCAAGACATACTCCTTTGTGATAAGCGATGTCTTGACCGGAGCGGGGGGAGGGAAAACAGGTTCGCCGAGCAGGACCAATTCCAGCGATTTCACCATGGCTTCGACGCGCATGCCCTTGTCAATCAAACCATGAACACCCGCTTGGACGGCCTGGGTGACTACAGCTTCCTCAACAGAGTCCGCCATCAGAACAACAAATGACTTTGGAAATTGCGTTTTGAGCTTCTCGACGTCCGCTTTAAATCGGCAGATATTTTGCCCCACGTCTATCAAAAACAAATCGACTTCCTGACCCTTTTCTATCAACTCCCACAACTGGGCCATATTGGCGCATTCGATTTGTTCTTTGAATGCCGTTCGTGCAAATATTCGTGCCAGCCCTGCGCATACAATGTAGTTCGGCTCGACGATTGCAAAATTCCACGTTTTCTTCTTGTTCACGTTGCACCCCCTTCCGGAGAGAATTTTTCAAATAATTCCTCATGTCAAAAAAGAAATGGTACCACATACGCGCAGCGGGGCAATCAACCGGGATAGCCCCAAAAAGTCAACGATGACGTTTCAATGGTCATCTCTAGGGTTGTATACATAGCACAATGGATTTACACTTATTCGCCAATGCCCTTATACTGTTACCGCTTTTGACGTAGATATTGCCCAATGCCGGAAAGCAGGCTCTTGCTCGACGAGCGAGTTGTCGATGCGGCCACCGATCGCAAATAAAGCGACCGCGAGATGGGCACGGGGGTTGGAAGAGCTCTCGGTCCGACCGCAAACTTTGGCGAAGCGCTGCGTCTCGCCGTCGGCGGCCATCGCAAAGCCTTAAGGTCCTGCCGCAAGCGCTTCGACCACGGAAATGGACAGCGGTCCGGCCAACACCAGCAGGTTGACGAACTCACTCAAGTTGGCGGCAGAGATGAAATGACAGCGGCCATCGCCGAGCGAAGACTCGGGCTCTTCGTCTATCCGCGCCCCGCTCGAGCATCGATCCGGAAGACCAAGTAGAACTTGAGGGATTGAGAGGTTATTTCGCGCTCTGGGCATATTGAGGCCGGTCAATGCCAAGTGCGCCGACATCAGTGCCCGTCGATAAGGACCCTTGGCGTAACGCGACTTCCACGATATCGCCCGGCTCGACCTCTTCATCATACCCCGCTTCAAAAGCGACGGGCTTCATTTCGATCCTGCGAAAAATGGTAACCGCCGGGCTGGCCTCCTGGCTGGCCTCCTGGCCGCGCGGGACGGCGATGCCAGCGAGGTCCAATTTCGCCCGCAGACTCTTTAGGCGGGCATGTTCGTCGGCCAGTTTCAGATCTATGGACCGCAGTTCTTCATGGATGCCGAGCCGGCGCTGGTCCTCGAGCTTTTCCAACGACCGGCGCGCCTCGTCCAGCCGTCTGCGCATCTGCATGAGCTCGCTTTCCGTTTGCAGCCGGCGCGTGGATGAGAAAAGCACCGAGCGTCGGGCATCCACTACCCGCAAATTGGTGAGTTTGCCTTGCCGTAGAAGTTCTTTCGCGGTCTCGTAGACTTGAGTGTCCTCGCGTTCGCCTTGAGTCTCGAGTTCGACGCGTTGGGATAGCGACTTGATCTGCTCCTCAGCAAGAGCCGCGCTCCGGTCCAAAAAGGCCCGCTCGCGATCGAAATCCACCTGCCGAAGCTCACGAATCTGCTTCTCGGTCGCCAGAATGCGCGTCAACGCGTCTTCAGGCACCGGTGCGGCTGGAATTGATGTCTTGTCGAATTCGGCCGTCTCGCCGAGCTCGGTGCGGAACCTCCAGGCGCGGACGGCATGGCCAGCCAATGTGAGCCAGCTGGCAATGTAGTCGCTCTGCAGCGGGATCGGATCGTATTGCGGCAGCGTGCCGGTAGTCATAATCGGTGGACGGAGCCCGCCCGCAGACGCGATCGCCTGGCGTACCGTCATCCGTGGCTGGAAACGATGCTCGCCGGTCTGAACAACATCTCCGGATACCCATATCGGCGCATATTGCACGATTGCTGCCGATACATCCTCGCGTTCAACCGTACGCGTCAACTCCCGACCATCGGAGGCATAGAGGGTCAGGAGCCGGCTGGTGTAGGCAGCCTGAATAAGTTCGCGAACATTGGCCAACGTGACGCCCTCGACGTCGAGCGTGCCGATGGTCGGAATTGTGATGCTGCCATCGAGCTGAACCGGCGCGCGTTGGCCGAACTGCGGAAGCCCAGCGAGCGAGACCTCGATCACATCGCCCGCATGCAGCCGGTACTCGGAGGCCTCCAACCACGACAGCCCCAGGGCCAGAGCTACTGCGGTGCGGGCCGCCAGACCCAACAACTTGAAAAACGTGCGCGGTCGGGGACGAATGACCATCGGCGTACTCCAATCTGAAGATTTGCTGGAGTCAGTGCATCTGGCCGGCAGACTGGCCCGGCGCGCTTCACCAACATCATCTAAATGATCGCAAAAGCCCCAATATCAATAAATGGAGAATAGGTATGCTCATTCAGGCAGAGCGACATAAGGGGGTACGCCACAAGCACCATGATTAGGTAATCCCCGCCGGATCCTTACTCAATTTGCATCAATTTACGCGTTGTACAAATGATGAAATTCTATACGCTGGAAATGTTGTGAATGGGGGATGAGCACTCGCATTCCCATCATCGCATTTGCCGCCGGCTAGTCAAGCAGCCGAGAACCGGGTGGATGGAATGGTGGAGGAGTGGCACGACACAGGCTACCAAGGTCCCCTCGCCGACCAACGGCGTTGACCGTGGTGTTGCCCACCCGCTCACGGGCCCACTCTTCCGTGGCATCCAATGTCTACTCAAAACGCTTTGATCATGCCGACGAACCGCAAAATTAACAAGAGCGACGCCTTCGCGCCCTTTATCTCCAGGACGAGCAATGACCTACGAAGAAGACCGTACGCTCCATCTCTTGGATCTTATTGCACTGTTGGGACGGCGATGGAAGCTGGTCGCCGTTTGCGCCGCGAGTGGTGCGTTGATGGCCTTGTTGATTGGCACCAGCATCCCGGCCCGCTATACGGCGAAAGCGCAGTTGCTCGTGGCGCGCTCGGAGTCCGGGCCGGAGGGCTCTTTCGATGAGGCTGTCGTCGACACCCACGTGGAACTCATCCTGTCGCCCAGCCATCTGCGTGCGGTGCAGAAAAGCCTCGCCGAGGATCCCGGCACCAGCGGTCCCGCAACCGTTGCGTCCCCGCCCCCGTTTAGTGATCGGGCGCAGCGGCCATGGAGCAAGATGCTTTCAGACGCCATCTTTGGTGCAAACGACGAGCCGCCCTCCGCCCCAACGACGGGTTCATCGGGAGAAGCCGTGCCCGAAGAGTCGGAGCCCATCGATTTCGAGGACCTCCAGCAAAACCTCAATGTTTATAAGGAACAGCACTCACGTGTAGTTGCCGTAACCTTCACTTCAGAGAATCCACAGATGGCCGCAGTCATTGCGAACCGAGTGGCCGAGATGTACGTAAATAGAGGTCGCGACCGCCTTCAGGCGCGGCGTGAGCGGCTGGAGAAGGAACTGGCCGAACGCATTCCTTCCGCGCGGGACGCTGTCGAGCGTGCGGAAGCAGCCGTTCGTGACCATCGAATGGCCTCAGGACTTATTGACCAGAAGAGCGTCGAATCGATGGATCAGCAGATTGCCGAACTGAGGCGACAGCTCGCAATTGATCTGGCCAGACTTGGAGAACGGGGAGTGCGTCTCTCAGCCTTGCTGACCCAACAGGATCAGGAAGGGCCTCGCGTCGACGTTTTGAGTGACGGCCAGTCCGCAAATGCCTTCCCACTCGCTACGGAGGCCGAAACAGACGCAGCCGATACCCGTCACCAAGCAGTTTCGTTACAGCGTGAAGAGTTGAGTCGGCTCCTCGATGAGGTCCTTGCCGAACTGCCCTTCGATCGTAGGGCGCTTGGGGAGCGCCTCCACCGCACTCGGGAACGCCTCGATTCACTCGACCAATCTCGGGAAACACTCCGCGAAGCTGAGGCAAAGCTGCGCGAATTGGAGCGTGAGGCCACTGCATCGGCGCAGCTATACGAGAGCCTTCTGCGGCGACAAACCGAAATCTTTGTCCAAGACCGAATTCAAGAGGAAGCACATATTGTCTCTGCTGCATTGCCACCCGCATTTCCGAGCTCGCCTTCGGCGGCCCTGTTCGTGCTGCCGGCATTCGTTGCCTTTGGCATCGGCGGCGGATTGACGGCTGTGCTGTTGGAGCGTTTCCACCGTCGCGTGCGCAGCGAGCGCGATGTCGAAGAATCGGTTGGAGTACCGTGCATCGGGCTCGTGCCCAACCGCTTCCGGATGAGCAGCGCGCGACGCGCGTTGATTGACGATCCGTTCAACAGCTATGGCGAGGCGGTTCGCTCAGTCGTGGCGACGGCCCTGTCGCGACGGCGTATTTTCCCGCATCAGGGCCGAGTCCGTGATTCTGCCGTCTTCGCCATCACATCGAGTGACAAGGACGACGGAAAGACCGCGCTTGCTCTTAGCTTTGCCCTGAGTGCGGGCACGATTGGGCGGAAGGTCCTGCTCATCGATCTTGATTTTCGCAACCCCAGCATCGCGCATAGTCTTGAGGGATTCGGAAAGGACAGGGCGACGTATTTCCGCGAGGAAACGGTACCCGCTGAGGAAATTGTCAAGACGATCGCCGAGTTCGGAATCGACTTTCTCCCGCTTTCCTGCAGGCGGGAATATGCTCTTTCGTTCCTTTCAACAAACCAGCTTACAATCATGCTGGACAACTTCAAGGACCAGTATGATTGCATTGTGATCGTAAGCCCACCGCTCCTTGGTGCAACGGAAGCACGCGTCATTGCTTCCGTTGTAGATAACGTCATCCTTGCACTGGAGTGGAGCGCTACGGAGGTCGACGTCGCCCGCCGCGCGATAAGTCAGCTCGGACATGTCGGGATCAAAGATGCACACGAGCGGGTGTTTGGCGTACTGACGCAAGTTAACATGCGAAAGCACCATTTCGGATTCTCTATTCGGCGTGGTGAGGTCAAGCACCTTCTGACTACCCGTACCTCTGGTGATTGATGTCTTCGCAGTATCGCGCTTCTCTCCGGGCTCGGCCTGTGTGGCCCTCCCATTATGCGACCAGAAGAATGGGGCGGAACAATCCAATCGGCGACCTGATCGCGATGAGCGAATATAACAGACAACCACGCGAGCTTACCCCATCCATCGTACTGCGGAGGACATCTTTCCACCGGCGGCGGAATCTTCTTGTCTCCTCTGGCGCTCTCGTCACTCTGGTTGCTAATTAAGCAGCAATAGGCAAGCTCTCCCTCTTCGAATTTGACCTTACCGACCAATCCGACTTTCAGGCCGAAGTTTCGCAACAATCCGCGAATGTCATACTCGATGGCGATGGCTTTTTCCTGCAAGAGTTTGCGCGCGGTCAGCAATGCCCGGTGCTTCTGGCTCGTCAGTGTCTTCACATGCACAGGCCAATAGAGATTGACGCGCATCATCTGGGCGATTCCACGCGCATCATTGCGGTCCGTCATATTTGATTGAGCTTCAAAAATGCCTTGGCATGCCTGGTCTCAATGCAGATCACGGGTAATTCTGCCTTAGCCAGTCCTTCATAAAACCATTGCGACAGTGGTCGGGCTTCAAGACCGACCCGCTCAATCTGCCACTTCGGATCCTTCATCACCAAGATCAAATCTTCGGGGTGAGTAGCAACCTTTGTCTCCCGGCAAATCTTGCCTGTTTCATCAGGGAGCTCTCAGCCTGCGAGGGCTTCTTTGGACGGTTAAAAAACGAGATGTACTACCACCGGATCAATACGACGCTTGACGACTTCATGCAGCAAGTGGATTCCTATATCTGGTGGCACAATCAGCATCGCACAAAAATCTCACTCGGTGGCCTTAGCCCCGCGGAATACCGCCGGAACCATGCTGCGACGGCGATGGAAGTTGATCGCAGGTTCCGCGCTGTGCGGCGCGCCGATGTTGGAAAATCTGTGAAATAGCCCCCGAAAGGCCCGGACATGCTCCCCCATTTAGCTAAGTGGTAGGAGTAATGTTGGTATTATGACTG
>NZ_JBWKZT010000027.1:0-54150 GCF_059424735.1 Ensifer sp. GW101-20A05
GTGCAGGGTCTTGCGGCGAACCAGACGCTGACGGAGACCTTCAGCTACGAGATCACCGATGGTGACGGCGACAAGTCGCCGACGACGCTGACGATCACGATCAACGGCGCCGATGACGGCGTGAGTGTGAACGGGCTTGCGGCTGGCGCCGAGGAGACCGTCTATGAGAAGAACCTGGCCGACGGTTCGTCGCCGGATGCGGCGGCACTGACACAGACGGGCAGCTTCTCGGTGACGACGCCGGATGGGCTTTCCGGGCTAACGGTGAACGGCACTGCGGTGGTGACGGGCGGCACATTTGCCGTCGGCACGACGGTGGACACGGCGCTCGGGCTTCTGACGATCACCGGCTACACCCCGACGACGGTCAATGGCGTCGTGACGGGCGCGACCTTCACCTACAGCTACCTGCTGCAGGACAACAGCACGGCGCACGCTTCGGCTGGCACCGACGGTGGTGTGTTCGACAACTTCACCGTCGCCGTGACGGACGAGGACGGCTCGACCAACAGTGCAACGCTCAATGTCGAGATCATCGACGACGTGCCGACCGCTATCGATCCGGACCACTTGCACCTGACGAATAAGGCAGGGAGTGAGGCGACCGCCTATCTCGACGTAGACCGCAACGTTGACGATAATGTCGGCGCTGATCAGCTTGGAACCGTACGGTTTGCTTCGTCACTCCACGGCTCCGAAAGTGGATACACGTCGAGTGGTGCGGCGATCTATTACTACGTCTCCGGCAATAGTCTGATCGCAACCACCTCTTCGGTCAGTGCGGCAGACAACACCAAGTGGGTCTTTGAGGTTGAGCTAAACCAGGATGGTAGCCTAGCCACGGCGAACGACAGCTATACCGTCACGATGTACGGGAAGGTCGATTCAGCCAGCAATGTCAACTTCAATGGCGGGAACTACGCGTTCTCTGGCGGGAACACCAACTGGGTCGGATTCGTGCCCAATGGACAAATAAACAGCCCCCAAAACGATGATTCACCTGACCTTCTTATCACTCCCATCGGTGCCTCGGGCACAAAAGTCAATGGCAATGCCACCTCCCTTGGTGTGTCCGGGGGCGGCGGAGGCCAAAATATCGGTTCCGGAGAAGGCGTCCGACTCAACTTCGTTTCGGATCTAACGGGAACCCCTAGCAGCAGTGGTAACTATAGTCCGACTTCGCCGGGGCATGCGTTCGACGAGCACTATCTGGTCAATGGCGCCTCCGTCAAATTCGGCGGGATAGGCAACGGTCGTTCTACTGCGGTATTCATGGCTTCGGACGACAATGATTTCGGCCACCCCACAGAAGACAATCGCATCGACAATAGTACATCTGAAGCGATCACGAGAATGGTCATCAAACACTCCGGCGGAACTGCCACCGCCACGGATGACACGGTCGTCGTTGATTTCTCAACGGGGAACTCGCAATCGATTATAGTCGATGGCATTGCCTATCGGGTAACGCGGAACACTGTGACGAACATGGTCACAGTTGAGGGTCTCGTCGATAATACCACCGTTGCTGTCTACACCGCAGATCAGTACACAACTCTTGATGTTTCTTACGGTCAAGGCACTGGTACATTCTCGAACGCGACACAGACGTTTGCGCTCACAGGGTTAGGTAGCGCGGTTGTGGCGACTGATCCAGTAAGCATCTCCATTCCCGTAGAACTCGTCGATGCGGATGGCGACAAAGCTGCTGGCACATCGATCGATCTGACCCTCCAGCCTGAAAACCAGACGATGACCGGCGGTGCCTCTGCGGAAGTCTTTGCCGCCACATCACAGTCTGACAGTTTCGACGGTGCGGGCGGCGTGGACCTAGTTTCCTATCAATCGGCCTCAGCCGGGGTTGTTGCCAGCCTTACAGCACCTGCCGGGAATTCCGGCGAAGCAGCCGGCGACAGCTATACGTCGATCGAGGGCCTGATCGGCAGCTCGTACAACGATGTTCTGACAGGCGATGCCCTAGCCAACACCCTTGTAGGCCTTGACGGGAACGACAAGCTCTACGGCAATGCTGGCAACGACATCCTAGATGGGGGGCTCGGCAATGACACGCTCTATGGTGGGACCGGCTCCGACAGGATGACCGGCGGCGGGGGCAGCGACACCTTCGCGATCGATGCAGACTCCTTGCTCCCCGGCATTGATGACGTCATCACCGACTACAACTACACCGAAGGCGATAGCGTCGACCTGACGGCTCTGCTCGGCAATCTGCCAACGGGCACGAACCTCGACGGTAACTTTGTCCAGGTGGTCCAGGACGGTCAGAACGCCAATCTGCAGGTGGACACCGATGGCAGCGCTGGCAATGCTTCGGGGTGGCACACCGTCGCGGTGCTCGAAGACTTCCACGTTTCGACCGAGGTGGTGAAGATCCTGTTCACCGAAAACGGTGCGCCGAAGACACAGGACGTTTCATAAGCGCAACATCGATCTCGACAGTTCAGCGGTTCTCGGTAATCATCCGGGAACCGCATTTCCAGGGGGAGCCTTTTCATGATCAGAAGCATGCTGGTGGGGGCGATGGTCGCTCTTATGCCCGTTTCAGGTTTCGCGGCCGATCTCATCGTCGACTATGCGCCAGCCGCGCGGCTGTGCGCTGAAGCCAGCCAATCCTCGCTCACCGTTGATCAGGATGTCGCAACATTGACCAAGGAGGTCGTGTCGCGCATGGACGAGGCGATCGCTGTCGCCGACGATCCTCACTGGATCTCCTCGACGCGGCCGACTTTCGTCTGGGCGTCCGAGACCAAGGTTGCCTGCGGCAAGGCCTATGGCTACCTGCAGTCCAACTGGCGCGACGAGGATTACATCGCCAAATGCGATTGTTTCTACTCCAAGATGCGGAATTTCATGAATTGAGACAGTCGGTTTGATCGTCATGTCCCACGCTGTCGTTTCACCGGCCAGGCGGATGTCGTGCTGTCGGCAGTGGCTAGTCCTCGGCGTCCTCGCACTCGGTACACTTGCGGGCTGTCAAGGCGCACCCACGCCCCAGGATGTTCTCGACGTGGAATCGCCGCAGGCGAGGCACGCACGGCGCGCGGCCGAACATGCGGTAAAGCCGCAGGAAACCTTCGGCAGCGGCGCAACACGGATCGCGCTCATCACGGCATTGATGGCGCCGTCAGGCGAAACGGTACGCGAACGCGATATCCGCGACGGCGCGTCGCTCGCCATCGACGAGGTGGGTGGCGGCCAGCTCTCGTTGCTGGTCGAAAATACCGACGGTTCGCCACAGCAGATTCAAGAGGCGGCGAAGCGGCTTGCCAGCCAGAACGTCGCGCTCGTCGCGCTGTCGGTCGCCGACGTTCCTGTCAGCACCGTGCGCCAGGGTCTCAGCTCCTCCCGCGCGCCGCTTCTGGTCCTGCGGGGCAACGGCGCCGAGCGGCCGGCCGGCACTTTCGCTTTCGTGTCCGACCGCATCGACAGCGCCGTCGAGGGGGCATCCTATGCGGTGGCGTCCGGGCGCAAGCGACTCGTCGTGCTCTTGCCGAGCGATGTCTCCGCCGCCGAGCGGCAAAGGCTCGATCGCGGACTTGCCGGCTATGGCATCAAACCGGCGCTCGTCGCCGCGACGGGGACCACGGCATTCACCGGCGACGCGGCCTCCAAGGCCACGTTGAAAGACACGGACGGCGTGCTCCTGGTTGGCTCGGGGGATCCGGATGTCGGTGCGCTGTCGCAACTGAAGGCCAACGGCTATCTGAAACCGAACGCGATGGTCGTCGGAAGTTCCGGCTGGGCAAATGCTGCTTACAAGCGCCCTGAGCTCGCGGGCAGCCATCTCTGTCTGTTCGGCCCGGAAAACGGTTCCCGGATGACCTCGCGCTATCTCGATCGATACGAGCGGGCCGCAGGCACCGATGCGGCCTATGGCTTCGACGTAATCGCGCTTGCCGCCGGCCTGGTGCGCAGCCAGGGCGAGACCGCCATCACGCAGGAGAGCCTTCGGTCTCCAAACGGCTTCATCGGCGCGGCAGCAGCCTTCCGCTTCGAAAAGAATGGTTCCGTCGAGCGAACCTGCGCGGTCTACCAGGTCACCTCCGGCAGCGTGAAACTCATGGATCCAGCGCCGCGATCGTTCTGAAGCGCAAGCGCCGGTCTTAATCTCCGTTCACCTGCCTGAGGCGCGGCCATCCGGACTTGACGAACAGCCTGTGAGGTTTGGCGTCGGCGCGCGCTACTGGGCGGACTCGCCGGAGAACGGGCCCGACGGATGGGGAGTTCGAGCAGTGGTCACGTTCTTGTTCCCGAAATAGGAGGTCGGCGACGCCGGCTCTAGCCTTTTTCTGACCTGCCTTCACCGGAATGTTCCTCGCGCGAGCGCGGTGGTCATTTTGACTTAGGAGCGCTGAAGTCTGGCAAGCTGCGCGGATCGACGATTCTCGAGCAAGAAGGAGTGACCTTTGGAATCGCGCTGTCCAAGGAGGCTGAAGGACTTCCCTCACTTGGATTGGGATGCATAATCTTCCGCACGCTTAGTTCATCTGGCTCCCAGCTCTTGTCGAAGGCAAGTTCGGTCGGGCCGTAGAGGCGGAGATCACTTCACTTCCTCAATGTCGCCGAGCTTCCACGTCTTATCGAACAGCGGCTTTTCGGGGCCGTAGAACCGGAACAGCACTTCGAACTCACACCGCTCTTGGCGGGCACCCTGTTCGATTCCTTCCCCGCCGGCGTTTTGGGGCTCGTTGCAGACTGGTGAGATCAGTGACGGGGCCCAACCGGCCCTCGTGACGTCACAGACTACCTTGCATCCTGTGCGCTTTGATTGGCTTCCATGCGTTTCTTCTGGTCGTCCGGTGTCAGCTTCGGAGGTTGGACTGAGATCGTCAGCCTCTCGAGCTTGTCGGTGAACAAGAACGGAACCTGATAATCACGGTCATCGATCGGGGTGCCGGTCTTCGAGCCGATGTCGAAGGTCTCATCAACCGGCAGGATGAGCGATACGGTTCGTTGTATCGCCCGCGTCGCGACCGTCTTGCCGTCGACCGTCAGCGTCCCCGTGCCGCCACGACCGATGCCGCCATGTTGTTGAAGGCAAGCGTCGCGAAGCTAAGGCCGTCATATCTGAAATCAAACTCGACGGGGTGCTTGAAGTAGACCTGTCGCGTCTCAACCCCATTCCGGCCCTTCAATCCACCTTCTCGATGTCCCCTGGGACCCAGCTCTTGTCGAGGGCGGGTTCGGTCGGGCCGTAGAGCCGGAGGATGGCGAAGTATCCTCTGCCCGGCACGGTGGCGCGCCAGTTGCCTTGTTTGCCTTCGGGTGCCTGGGGTCCGAGGAAGATATCCGTGCTGCCGTCGGCGTTCTGCGCCGGCTTGTCCTTTGAACCAAGCGAAGGGAACGGCTGGCCATTGGCGAGACCCGAAGCGTTCTCCGCCTCATAGAGCGTCACCGACCAGAACAGGCGGGCCGGGATGTTGGCCGGCAGATTCAGGCGGTAGCTGCTGCCGCCCACCAGGGGCGTGCCCTCGCTGTCGGTGAAAGCGATCACATACATGGCGGCTGCGCCCGGACTTTTGGACACCATCCCGGGGCTGATCGAGTAATAGTTGGTGAACATCCAGATCCGGGCATCGAGGTCCAGATATGGATATGTTCCAGCGACATTTTCCCAGGCCAGATTCAAAGTGCCTGTTGGATTGGTGGGCGTCCCGTCTGGGAATGGATTTACCCAGCGGCGGTCCGAATACATGAGATAGGAGTTGCCACTGACCTTTTCGTCGAAGCCGATGACGCGACTCATCTTGTAACCGGTCTTCGCGGCCCGATCGAGGATCTCGCGGACGTGCGCATCCGGTGTGAACGGCTGACCCTTGACGATGCCGATCGCCGCCAGCATGCCGAGCCAATCCGGACCGGCGAGATTGTCGCCCTCCGAGTCCACGAACAGCTTGAGTTGCTGAAAGACGCTGCCATCGCTCATCGGCAGCATGTTGACCGGGATGTCAGAGGCGTCGGGGAACTTCATCGCCTTGGCGCCGCTTTCGCCGTTCAGTGGATAGATTCTCGTCTTTTCAAGGTGCGCGGCGGCCGGCGTCAGATTCTTCGGGTCTTCGTAGAACCCGCGCAGGAAGATGAAGACGTTGTTGGTCCCGGAACGGTAAACGAAGTAGCCTTTCGGCACCTCGCCTTTGTAACCGGGTGGGAGGATCAAGAACTTGCCGCCCTTACCGGCATCCGGCCCGAACAGCCCGACATCACCAAAGAACTTGCCACCATCGACCGGGATGGGGCGCTGCCAATAATCTAACAGGATGCCTTGCAGCATGGGTGGGGCATCCATCACCACCGGCCCATCTTTGCCCAAGTCAACGTAGCTCATCGCGTAGAGGAGGTCGGAGTTGGGAGTCGTCACCAGCGTCTTGGCGTCGAGTCTCTTCTTCCAGATCGGCAGGATGTTGTAGCCGGCGCCGAATGTCTTTTCCGACCCGACCTGCATCCCAAGGGTGTTGATCAACGGCAGCGCCCAGAGATAGGTCTGCGTCGCCCGTTGGAAGAGCAGTTCGTCGCGCAAGGTCTGCGCGGTCTCTTTTGTGGGCCGGCCTTCCGCGAACGGGAGGTTGGCCAACTTATCGAAGGAGGTCTCCTGAGCGAAAGCCTGCGTAGCAAGGCCGTTCATCGCCAGAGCGCCAGCCAGCGCGGCGACGAGGAGGTTGAGTGGGCGAGTGTTTGTCACTGTCATGACCCTTCGCGCTGTCTGGTCGATTCAGTTCGCCACCGTGATGGTCGGCGGAGTCCAGGTGCCGTCGAGGATCGCCGTGTCGGCCCAATAGGCGCGGATGTAGAGCGAGAACGTCCCTTCGGGCGCTGGCAGCCAGTTATTTTCCTTGTCCGCGCCCGGCGACTTGGCGCTGGCGTAAAGCGTCAGCGAGCCGTCCGCGTCGTATTTCAGGGTCTTGTTCTTCGTGCCCAGCGAATAGCGCTTCAGCGCGTTGGGGTGAAACAGGTGGACATCATTGTAGAGGGTGAGCGACCAGAAGCCCTTGACCGGCGGCGTCTGGCCCTTGGCAAAGGTGATCGTATAGACGTTTTGGCCGTTGAGTTGTGCACCCTCGTTGTCGTTGTCCGTGTAGATGTACTTGGTTTCCTCAGGCCGGTTGTCGTACATGTTCGACTTGGAGGTGCCCGTGCGATTGACGTAGTCGGTTCCCCACTCCGCGTTGTTTATTGGCGAATTCCAGCCATTGCCGACAGGGCGACCGTTATTGGCCCACTTAAGGAAAGGTGAGATCAGTTCGCCCTCGGCGGCGACAGCAATTTCCACAAGCGTCTTCTTGATCGCAGGATCCTTGGCGGCCGCGTCCAGCACGCTACCGATCCACTTGTAGAGGGCCTCCTCGCCCGGCATCGGCGGCACTTGTTTCATCACCTCAGGTAACTCGTCGAAGAAGGTTTCCGGGTTTACCCACTTGGTCTCGCCTTTGCCGGTAGATTTCGGTGCCGGAAAATGCGGAAGCTTGCTCCAATCCTTGATCTTCATCTTCCCGTCGAAGTCCGACAACGGGTAATAGACGACCTGGCTGAGCAACGGCTGGACGGCTTTTTGATCCTCCGCGCTGTCATCGATGAAGATGCGCGGAATGACAAAGGCAAGCGACGTGGAGGAGCGCACCACCGCCGTGATGCCGGCTGGCGTTTCGCCCTTCCAGTCTGGGCCGACCATCAGGTAGAAGCCGGGCTTGGTGCCGTATTGCTTGCCGATTTCGGAAAACTCGTCGGTGCGCGCGTCATAGTGCGCGTAGACCCAGAAGCGATCGCCAAAATCCGGTACCTGGAAGACGATCGGCTCTTTGTCCAGTGTCATCCAGCCGGCACCATACGCGACATCCTGGTTCGGGCAGGCGATGATCGTCTGGTCCGGGCTGATATACCCGGTCAGCATTGAGTTTCCGTTGAATGCGATTGGAACCACTCCGCCAATCAAGCCTGGTTCGGGCGCTTCGGCGAACGCTCTGGCACGATTGATGCTGTTGACCAGCGGCCAGCCCCACAGATACGCAATGCGCCCCACCGATTGCACGTAGGCCGTGGTCATGGCGGTGCCGCTCGGCGGGCCGGGAACCTGAGCGGCGGTTGTGGGTATGGGGACTTGTTGCGCCAAAGCCTTTCCGGGCAGCATCAAGAGGACCCCGGCGCCCAGCAAGGGGAAAAAAGACCGACGGTCAATTTCCCCGAACCGGTGGTGGCGTTGGTCGGTTCCGCAAGGCTTCATTGACATGTTTGAATTCCTCGGTTCTGTGAGGAGGACACTGGACGTGCATCGGCAACCCGTCCCGCGGTACGCTAAACGTACTTAAGAGATCGTCGAACCGATATTGCCCTTTGGGGAAGTGCAGACTGCAAAATGGAAGCTGAGTGCGGATTTCGGTACCTGGCAATGGGGGGCGGCGTTGCTGCCGAACATGGAGGAGAAGAAGCCGCCGCGCTGCTGGCTCTGCGCGGTCTGCTCCACCAGTTCCTCGATGCGGCATTGAGCCGCCTCCAGCGCCAGCTCCTGCACGACGATCGCCTGTGCCATTTAATAGGGTGCACCCGGCTGCTGGCCGATCCGCTCCTGGATGAAATGGTCGGATTGAGCGTCGCGCGGGCCGGATTGGTGTTCAACATGGGCGAGCTTGAACAACAGGCCGTCAATGGCCTGTTGTTCGTTGCGATCCCTGAGATGTCTTCCTTGCTATCTGCGGAGACTACTACTCACGCTCGCCAGTGAAGTTCAACAGCAACTGGAAGATGTTGACGAAATTCAGATAGAGCGACAAAGCGCCGAAGACGGCGAGCTTCTGCTGGGATTCCTGGTCGAAGTTGTCGGCATACTGCTCCTTGATGTTCTGCGTATCCCAGGCAGTCAGGCCGACGAAGACGACGATACCGATTACCGAGACGGCAAACTGAAGAGCGCTCGAGCCGAGGAAGATGTTGACGATCGAGGCAATCACTACGCCGATCAGGCCCATGATCAGGAACGAGCCCAATTTCGCCAGGTCGCGTTTCGTCACATAGCCGTAGAGGCTCGTCGCACCGAACATCGTGGCAGCGATGAAGAAGGTGCGGGCGATGCTGGCTCCGGTGAAGACCAGGAAGACCGAGGCGAGCGATAGACCCATGACGGCACAGAAGGCCCAAAAGGTCATCTGCGCTGAGGATGCCGACATCGTATGCATCTTGAATGAAAAGAAAAAGACGAAGGCGAGCGGCGCTAGCATCACCACCCACTTCAGCGGGGTGGAAAAGATCGGCACGTAGAGCGCCGGCGTCGTGCCGACGATGAAGGCCACAAGGCCCGTCACGACAAGGCCGAGGCCCATATAGTTGTAGACGCGCAGCATATGCTGGCGAAGGCCCTCGTCGAGGGCCGCGGCCGAAGCTTGGCTCATGCCGCCGAAGCGGTTCTGGTTCGAATACATGAAGGTTTCCTCAGTAAAGTGAGTTTTTGAGAAGCTCGGCCTCATCGCTGAGGCCGATATCCGGCGTGCTTGAGACGACGGCATAGGCGACCTCGCCGACCTGCCACCAGGCAGCCTCGGCGTTGGAAAGATTGAGGTCCTTCACGGGCTCGACCGCGAAGTGACCGGGCCTGCCGGCGAAGAGTGATATGAGTGTGCCTGCATCGGTCTTGACGCTCGTCTCGACGCTGGGCCCGAAATCCGAGGGGAACACCTGGACGTCGACGACGTTCCAGTCCTTCGGAAGTTCCGGCATGACGATGGCGGTCGCGGCACGAATGTCGTTCCGGTCGTAGGTTTGCACTTCCGGCTGTGACGGCATTCCCGCCCTGACGAGCGAGGTCTGATGCGCGCGGATGGCGTATTCCACGAAAGCCGGCGGATGGGCCGAGGCATTGACTTCGCTCGGACCGACGGACGAATGGGCAATCCACCCTACCGAAATCATCAAGCCGACCGCCGCCACCTTCTGCAGGGAACTCCACACGCGCGCATTCGCCAATCCCGACGAAAGGCGGCGAGCCGCCTCGCGCGTCTCGGGGCGTCCGGCAACGACATCCGATGTCATCGCCAGCTTGAGCGTGGTCCGCATTCCGAGGTCAGCCATGACGCGAGCCGCCGCATCAGGATTCCTTGCAAGCCAAGTCTCAACCCGAAGCCCACCGGCCGCATCGAGTTGGTTGTCCACATAGGCATCGAGATCGGTATCGATAATCGTGTCGACGTCAGTCATTATCGCCTCCGACAAGCCTCAGGTGGTTGGGCTTTTTCGTTCCGTCTTCGAAGTCTCTCAGACTCGCTCTTGCGCGGGAGACGCGCGACATCAAAGTCCCGACGGGAATGTCGAGTATGTCGGCAGCCTCTTGATAGGAGAGGTCCTCGACGGCAACGAGATGCAAGGCCTCGCGCTGCTCCTGCGGAAGCAGCATGAACGCTTCGCGGACCTGAGCCAGCCGCACGCTGTGCTCCTGGTGGGCGGGGTAAGACGATCCGGCTTCCTGCGCCGTCTGGTCGTCACGCTGGCCACGAGAGATCGTGGATCGCAAGCGGTCGATATGCGTGTTGCGAACGATCGCGAAAAGCCAGTTTCTAAGGTTCGCTCCAGACCGGAAAGTCGAGCGTCGTTCGTAGGCTCTCAGGAGAGCGTCATGAACGAGATCCTCGGCGTCCGGCGAATTGCGCGCAAGCGAGCGGGCATAGCGCCGCAGCGCAGCCAACTGCCCAATAATATCAAAGGCGCCTTTCTTCGAATCCATACCCGCATATACGGAGCGAGCGCGGTTTCTCATCCACTGCGCGGAAAAAAATATGAAAAAATCTGAGAATTACCGTCGAGACCGGGCACCGGACCTGCCGGCCGCAGGCAGATTGGGCCTGCCGAAATCCTTGGCCCGTGTCGGCCTCTCACGTGTCGTGCGCGCCGCAGATGCAATATCGGACCATCGAGCAAAGCCGTGATGATCCGATACAATTTCTCGTCCTGTTACAACCGCGAGACGCGAGGTCTTGTCGGATTTGTTCTACGCAGGCTGCTGCGTTTGCCGGCTGACCTTGCTGACGAAACCGACGATCAGCACGAAGGTCAGCGCCTCGACGGCAGCCACCAGCCACAGCCCGTGGGTCATGACGCCGGTCGTGTCCTTCAGATAGCCCATGAGATAGGGGGCGCCGAAGCCGGCGAGGTTCGCCACCGAGTTGATGAGCGCGATACCGACCGCTGCAGCCGAACCCGCCAGGCAATGGTTCGGCATCTGCCAGAAGACCGGGATTGCGGACATGGTGCCGACGATCGCAAGCGCCAGGGCAGCGAGCGACAGGGCAGCGCTGGCCGGAAGGACAAAGCCCAGGGCCATGAGGCCGGTGGCACCCGCGAGTGCTGCAAAGGCGCAGTGGTAGCGCACCTCCGAGGTGCGATCGGAATGAATGCCGTTCAGGATCATGCCCGCAGCACCGCCGAGATAGATGGCTGCCATGATCCAGCCGACCGTCGCGGGGCTGGAGAAGCCGATCTCTCGCACCACGGAGGGGCCGAAGAAAGTCAGCGTCGAGTTCGCCATGATGATGCAGAAATAGATGGCGATGAATTTCCATACGGTCGGGTTCTTCAGCGCCTTGAGCACGCTGTGCTCACGATGGCCGAGAGCCTTCTTGTCCTGCTCGATGTCCTGGATGAGCAGGGCCTTTTCCTCCGAGGTCAGCCAATGCGCCTTCTCAGGCTTGTCGGTCAGATAGAAGATGGTGGCGATGCCGGCGAATATCGACGGGATGCCTTCGAGCAGGAACACCCACTGCCAGCCGGCCCAGCCGTTGGCGCCGCCGAGCTGCGTCATGATTGTGCCTGCCAGCGGGCCGCCGATGACGCCGGCAAGAGCCGAGGCCGACATGAAGAGGCCGAAGGCCCTGGCGCGACGCAGCGATGGATACCAATAGGTCAGGTAGAGGATGATGCCGGGATAGAAGCCGGCCTCGAACACGCCGAGCAGGAACCGCAGCGTATAGAACTGCCAGGGCTGGGTGACGAACATCATCAGCACGCAGATGATGCCCCAGCCGATGGTGATGCGGGCGATCGTGGCGCGGGCGCCGATCCGTTCAAGCCACATGTTGCTCGGCACCTCGAAGAAGAAATAGCCGAGGAAGAAGATGCCGGCACCGAGGCCATAAACGGTTTCGCTGAACTGTAGGTCCTGCAGCATGGTGAGCTTCGCGAAACCGACATTGACCCGGTCGATCCATGCCAGGATCCACAGGAACATCAGGAAGGGAAGGAGCCGCCATGTCACCTTGCGGTAGACCGACTCGAGATTTTCAGGGTTCGCGGCGGGTGAGCCGCCTCTATGCCCCGCATGTGCTGCCGATGCCATTGTGGACTACCTCCCGTATAAGCCCATTTCAGGATACCGGCCGCTATGCGGCCGGCGTGATAACCTCCTGCGCCTCTTTTACGAGAGCGCCTAGTCGATAGCGGCTGATGTTTGCGATCTGCCGCAGTGCTTCCGCAAGCTCGGCGTCGGTCTCCCGTCCGATGCGATGCTTGAACTCGGCAAAGATGCCGGCCTTGGTGTAGTGGCGAACGCAAACGATGAAGGGAAAGCCGTGCCGGGCGCGATAGCGGCGGTTCAGATCGTCGATCAGCGCCATCTCGTGGCCCGCCAGGCTGTCGAGCCCGGCCGTTCCCTGTTCGACGGTCGACTCCGCGGTCATCCGGCCTTGCTTGGCCTCCTTGCCGGCAAGGTCTGGATGCGCGCCCAGGAATTCGACCTTGGACGCCGTGTCACGGGCCAGGATCTGGCCGAACATCGTACCATGCAATGCCTCGACGTCGGCGAACGGCCGCTTCTGCCAGCTGCGCTGCGCGACCCAAGGCGAATTCTCGAAGACAGGACCGAGGTAGGCGACGAACGCGTCGCAGTCCATTTGGTTGATCGCGTCGATATCAAGCATGTCTTGCCCTGAAGTTGAGCCGCCGCATCGGGGCGTTTCCTATGCGAACGGTGCTCGGTGGGGGCGATTTGGTCAACGCGGGTAGGCAAATACCCATTATTAGCCAGACGAATAAAAGGTGGTGTTGACCTATTGGCCGGCTCGCCCTGCCGGATTTTGTTGGCTATTCTGAAAATCAGATGTCGAAAGAAGATACCGTTGACGCACATCTCCTAAAGGTGTTCTGCGCGCTCATGGCCGAGGGCAGTGTGACGCGTGCCGCGGTCAAGCTGGAGCAATCCCAGCCGGCGGTCAGCCTAGCGCTTGGCAAGCTGCGCGAGATCTTTTCCGACCAATTGCTTGTGCGCGGCCGTGACGGAATGGTCCCGACGGAGCGCGCTCTGGCGATTTTGCCGCGCGCTCAGGCCCTGTTGGCCGATCTCACCGGCTTGGTCGACGCCACGGCGCCGTTTGACGCCTCATCAAGCAATCACAGCTTCACGATCGCCTCGCCGGACTACATGGCGCCGGTGTTCCTGTCGGAAATTGTCGATCAGATCAGGCGCAAGGCGCCGAATGCGAGCCTCGTGATCCGGGCGCTCGGTCCCGACTTCGACTTCGAGGGGGCGCTTGCCCGGGGTGACGTCGATGTCGTCATTGGCAACTGGCCGTCTCCGCCCGCCTATCTCAAGCGCTCGATCCTCCTGCAGGACGACATCGTTTGCCTGATGCGGGATAGCCATCCTCTGGCGCAGGGCGAATTCAGCGACGCCGACTATCTGGCGGCCGCCCATATCGTGCCGGTGGCCTATTCGATGGCCCATCGCGGTGTCGTCGAAACCCACTTGTCGAGCCTCCGGGTCAGCCGGGCGCGCACCGTGGCGCTTTCCTATTTTACGACCGCTCCGTACCTCTTGCTGCAGTCGGACCTGATCTTTTCCACCAGCCGTCATTTTGCCAGCTACTTTGCGGGGCTTTTGCCGCTCGTCGTACGCCAGCCGCCGATCGAGTTCCCGCAAATGGTCTTCCACATGCTATGGCATGACCGCTCGCATCATTCGCCGATGCACCGGTGGCTGCGCGAGATCATCATGCAGGCGCGCAACAGGATCATCAGCTAGATTTCGGAACGAAGTGGCTGCTCTCGGAGTAACCGGACAGTCGCGCCCAATCCTTCATCGCCGTGTCGGCGGCGGCCCAACAGAGTTGCGGACCACCAGGTCGGGCCTCAGCAGGATCTCCGTTTCTGAAGGGGTGCGGTTCGAAAGCATCTCTAGAAGCAGTGCCATCGCCTGCTTGCCGATCGCGGTCCGTGGTTGGCGGATCGTGGTCAGGGAAGGGGTCATGAAACTGGCTTGCGGGACGTCATCGAAGCCGGTGACCGAAAACTGATCCGGTATCTCATAGCCGCGCGCTTTGAGGCCAAGCGCGACACCAAGAGCAGTCTGATCGTTGACACACATGAAGGCGGTCGGAAGGTCGTCGCGCATGAAGAGCTGCTCCAGCGCCAGCCTGCCGCTTTCCACCGTTCCGTCGCCTTCGAGGATAAGGCGGCGGTTCGGGGGGATGCCGGCCGCGGCAAGTCCGGCCTCGTACCCCGACCGACGACGGCCATAGGCAAGGCGCGTATGGGAGTCTCCGATGAATGCGATCCGCCGATGCCCTTCGGAAATGAGAAGATCAACGGCCTTGCGCGCGCCCTCGACGTCGTCGACGCCGACATAGGGAATGCCTCCGTTGAAGACGGGCTCGAAGACACCGACTGTCGGCGGCAGGCGCGGCGTCACCTCCTGATGGCCGAAAGGAAGAATGCCGGTAAACAGGATCAGGCCGGCCGCCTGGTTCGAGTTGAAGAATTTCAGATATTCCAACCCGCGTTGGGCATCATTCTGGGTATGCCCGATCAGCACGCCGTAGCCATGGGCACGCGCTTCATTTTCAAGGCCAACCAGAATGCTGGAGAAGTTCGGATCGCCGATATCGGGCGCGACCACGAGTATCATGTTCGAGCGCCCCAGCCTCAGGCTGCGCGCCATGGCGTTGGTGGTGTAGCCCGTCAGCGCAATAGCCTGGTTGACCTTCAGCCGCGTGGACTTGGCAACCTTCTCCGGCATGTGAATGGCCCGCGAAACTGTCGCGATCGACACTTCGGCGATCCGTGCGACATCTTCGATGGTTGCGGGGGTGGAATCGGACACTCGCTTGGCCTCGGGCTTTGTTGCGAGACACTACACAGACTTGCCTGACGGTCAAACGCGCAGGCCGAAAAAATTGTCTTACAAGCATGATGTAAACCTTTACATCGGGCAGTGTAAAGGTTTACATCATTGAAAAAGCGGTGGAGGCCGCAGGGAGGGGAATATGACCACGGAGGTTGTCGACGGGGCTCCCGTCGTGCTGTCTGCGCGCCGCATCAGTAAATCCTTCAGCGGCGTGCAGGTGCTTTTCAGCGTCGATTTCGAGCTGCGCCAGGGCGAGATTCACGCGCTGATGGGCGAGAACGGCGCCGGTAAATCCACGCTCGTCAAGATATTGTCCGGCTTCGAGCAACCGACCTCGGGCGAGATCCTGCTCGACGGCCAGTCGGTGAAGCTCCCGGCAAACGGTGCGGCCGAAGCGCTCGGCATCGTCATCATCCATCAGGAATTCAATCTGGCCGAACATCTCACCGTCACCGAGAGCCTGTTTCTCGGCCGCGAAGTGACCAGGTTCGGCGTGCTTGACCGCAAGTTCATGCGCGCGGAAACGCGCCGCGTTCTCGATCTCCTCGGCTCCCATGTCGACGAGAACGCGATGATCGGCTCGCTGTCGATCGCCGAAAAGCAGATGGTGGAGATTGCCAAGGCTATCAGCCGTGACGCGCGTGTCGTCTTCATGGACGAGCCGACCGCCGTCCTTTCTCGCGAAGAAACGAACTTTCTGTTCCGCTTGGTGCGCAAGCTGCGCGACAAGGGAACGAGTTTCGTCTTCGTGTCGCACAAGCTCGACGAGGTCATGGAACTCACCGATCGCGTGACGGTGTTGCGCGACGGCCAATGGATCAAGACATCGCCGACCTCCATCCTCGACGGCGAGGCGATCGCCCAGTTGATGGTTGGCCGTGAGCTTTCGAGCCTCTATCCCGCCAAAAGCGAACCCGACTTCGACGAGGAGGTCGTGCTGCGCGTCAGTTCGGTCTCAACAGGCTACGTTAGGGACGCAAGCTTCGAGGTCCGCCGCGGCGAAATCCTCGGTTTTTCCGGGATGATCGGTTCGGGTCGGACGGAATTGATGGAGGCGATCGTCGGATTGCGCCCGCGTGTGTCCGGCGAGGTTCTCGTTCGTGGCCAGCCGGTTTCATCCGGTGACGTGCACGCGGTCAACAAGGCCGGTCTCGCATACATGACCAAGGACCGGAAAGCCAAGGGGCTGTTGCTCAATGCCGGGATGATGGCGAACCTGACGCTGCAGTCGCTCGGTCGCCATAGCCGCCTCGGCTATCTCGATCCGGGAAGCGAGGAGGCGGCTCTGGTCAAGGCGCGCCGCCGCTTCGACATCCGCGTCAGGGATGACAAGATTGTCGCCGGACGCATGTCCGGTGGCAACCAGCAGAAGCTGCTTCTCGCCAAGGTAATGGAAACCGACCCTGGTATCATCATCATCGACGAGCCGACCCGCGGCATCGACGTCGGCACCAAGCAGCAGATCTACCACTTCATCTCGGCGCTCGCCCGGGACGGTCGCTCGATCATTGTCGTCTCATCGGAGATGCCCGAGGTCATAGGCCTATGCAGTCGCGTGGTGGTCATGCGCGAAGGCCATATCGCCGGCATTCTCGAGGGGGACGAGATCTCCGAGCAGGAGATCATGCGCTACGCCGCAGGATTGAAGAGGAAGACGGCGGCCTGAGGCGGCCGCGGCGCATCCTGCGCAGATGCCGAGAACAACAAGATTCCCGACAGGTGGGACGGAGGTTCAATTGGATATGAGCGTAAACGAGGAAGGCAGTCAGGGCGCAATTCGTCGCCGCAGCTGGCGCGACATCGATCTGAGGGCCGTGGCGCCATTCGTCGCACTGGCGTTGCTGCTGCTGGTAGGGGCGCTGGTCAATCCCAACTTCATCAGCATCAACAACCTCGCCAACGTCGCTACCCGCAGCGCCTTCATCGCCATTATCGCGGTCGGAGCGACCTTCGTGATTTCGTCGGGCGATCTCGATCTCTCCGTCGGGGCGATGGTCGCCTTCATCGCCAGTCTGATGATCCTGTTCATGAACTCCGGGGTCATCGCCGATCCGGTGCTCATGCTTCTGGCGGCGGTCCTGTTTACTATTGTCGCCGGCGCACTCTGTGGTCTTGCCAATGGTCTGATCACCACGGTCGGCAAGATCGAACCCTTCATCGCGACGCTCGGCACCATGGGCATCTATAGGGGACTGACGACCTGGTTGTCGCAGGGCGGCGCGATCACGCTTAAGGAGCCAGAGCTCCAGGAAATCTATCGTCCCGCCTATTTCGGCACGATCTTCGGCCTGCCGGTACCGATCGTCGTCATCCTCGCGGTGACGGCCGTGGCGGCCTTCATCCTCTATCGCACGCGCTACGGTCGCCACGTCGTCGCCGTCGGCTCCAATCGTGACGTTGCGCGTTACTCCGGCATTTCCGTCAACCGCGTCCGCACCGTCGCCTTCGTGATCCAGGGGCTCTGCGTGGCAGCCGCCGTCCTCCTCTATGTGCCGCGCCTCGGCTCGACGTCGGCAACGACTGGCATTCTCTGGGAACTACAGGCAATCACCGCCGTTGTCGTCGGCGGCACCGCGCTCAAAGGCGGCGCGGGTCGCGTCTGGGGCACGATCTGTGGTGCGTTCATCCTCGAACTGGTCGGCAACATCATGCTGCTCTCCAACTTCATCAGTGAATACCTGATCGGCGCCATCCAGGGTGCGATCATCATCATTGCGATGCTCGTCCAGCGCTCGCTGGTTCGGAAATCGTGAGACGGCCGGGTCCACAGGTCTCCCGGCCTCAAACAGGCTGACCTGATATTTGGGAGGAACTTAATGCGTAATAAGCTATTCGGCCTGACCCTCGCGGCCATGACCGCACTCGCTGGCGTGTCGCACGCGCAGGAAGAAAAGAAAGTGACGATCGGCGTCTCGATCCCGGCTGCCGATCATGGCTGGACGGCCGGCGTGGTCTTCCATGCCGAGCGCGTCGCCAAGATCCTGATGGAACGCAATCCGGGCCTGAACGTCATCGTCAAGACCTCACCCGATCCGGCAAGCCAGGCCAACGCCGTGCAGGACCTCGAGACACAGGGCATCGACGCTCTCGTCATCCTGCCGACCGATCCGGATCCGCTGGTCAACGCAATCAAGGAAGTAAAGGGCAAGGGAACCTTCGTCGCGCTCGTCGACCGTGCGCCGAGCGTCAACGACAACTCCGTGCGCGATCTCTACGTCGCCGGCAACAACCCGGCGCTCGGCCAGGTCGCGGGCGAATATATCAAGGCCACGACGCCGGAAGCCGAAGTCGTCGTCATCCGCGGCCTGCCGATCCCGATCGACCAGCAGCGCCAGGACGGCTTCGACAAGGGCATCGAAGGCTCGAAAGTCAAGGTTCTCGACCGCCAGTACGGCAACTGGAACCGCGACGATGCCTTCAAGGTCATGCAGGACTACCTGACGAAGTACCCGAAGATCGACGTCGTCTGGTGCCAGGACGACGACATGGCCGTCGGCGTGCTGCAGGCCATCGAGCAGGCGAAGCGCACCGACATCCAATACGTCGTTGCCGGCGCCGGCTCGAAGGAAATGATCAAGAAGGTCATGGACGGCGACAAGATGATCCCGGTCGACGTGCTCTACCCGCCGGCAATGGTCGGTACTGCGCTTGAGATGACCGTGGCCAACTTCTACGGCCAGGTTCCGGTCCGTGGCGTCTACACGATCGACGCGACGCTGGTGACCAAGGACAATGCCAAGGACTTCTACTTCCCGGATTCGCCGTTCTGATCCAGGCTTGACTGAAAGGCGGCCCGCGGTCGGCGCGGGCTGCCATCCCACAACGATCACCTGAAATCACAGGTCGTGTCGTCTTGAGCCCCAGGCGGGCATCGCCGGCGCCTTTCGATTGCCCGGCACATTTTCGGAGGAGACGAGAGATGAAGACGATCAAGGGGCCAGGGCTCTTTCTTGCGCAGTTTGCCGGCGATGCGGCACCGTTCAATTCCTGGGATGCGATCACCAAATGGGCGGCGGACTGCGGCTACAAAGGCGTGCAGGTCCCGAGCTGGGACGCGCGGGTGATCGATCTTCAGAAGGCAGCGACCTCGAAGACCTATTGCGACGAGTTTGCCGGAAAGGCCCGCGATAACGGCGTCGAGGTGACCGAGCTTTCCACCCATCTGCAGGGCCAGCTCGTCGCCGTGCATCCGGCCTATGACGAGGCCTTCGATGGTTTTGCGGCACCGGAAGTGCGCGGCAATCCCAAGGCAAGGCAGCAATGGGCGGTGGAACAGGTGAAGCTGGCGCTGACCGCCTCGAAGAACCTCGGGCTGAACGCCATGGCGAGTTTTTCCGGCGCGCTTGCCTGGCCCTTCGTCTATCCCTGGCCGCAGCGGCCGGCCGGCCTCGTCGACACCGCCTTTGACGAACTGGCGAAGCGCTGGAAACCGATCCTCGACCATGCCGAGGACTGTGGTGTCGACGTCTGCTACGAGATCCATCCGGGCGAGGACCTGCACGACGGCATCGCCTACGAGATGTTCCTGGAGCGCACCGGCAACCACGCCCGCGCCTGCATGCTCTACGACCCCTCGCACTACGTGCTGCAGTGCCTCGACTATCTCGACAACATCGACATCTACAAGGACCGCATCCGCATGTTCCACGTCAAGGATGCGGAGTTCAACCCGACCGGACGCCAGGGCGTCTATGGCGGCTATCAGGGCTGGGTCAACCGGGCCGGACGGTTCCGCTCGCTCGGCGACGGCCAGGTGGATTTCGGCGCGGTGTTTTCCAGGATGGCGGCCAATGATTTCTCCGGCTGGGCGGTGGTCGAATGGGAATGCGCGCTGAAGCACCCGGAGGATGGTGCCCGCGAGGGTGCCGACTTCGTCAAGCACCACATCATCCGCGTGACTGAGAAGGCGTTTGACGACTTTGCCGGCGGCGGCACCGACGAGGCCGCCAACCGGCGCATGCTGGGGATCTGAGTAAGGTTCAGCCCCTCGCCGGCAGGTCGTGACGTCCAGCCGTCCCTTTAGAGCGTTTCCCTGACTGATTGAATCATTTGGGCTTTGCAAATCAGATGGGTTCTGATTCAAACTTTCTGCCGATGGAGGTCGGCAGATAATGTCGAAAGCCCTTTCCGTTGATCTTCGCGCACGTGTTCTTGCCGCCGTCTCAGCCGGAGCGTCGCACCGGGAGGCTGCCGAGCGCTTTGGCGTCAGTGCGGCCAGCGTGAGCCGGTGGCGAAACCTGCAAGTCCGTCAGGGCCATGTTCGACCGGGTCCGCTGGGTGGAGACCGTCATTCGTACAAAACCGAAGCCAACGCCGACGCGATCATGTCGTGGCTTGAGGAACACCGGGACGGCACCTTGTTCGAACTTCGTGATGCCCTTGCAGCTCAGGGCATCGCCATCAGCAAGTCGGCGCTGCACCGTTTCCTTGTCCGGCACAATCAGACGCGCAAAAAAAGACTGGCCACGCGATAGAGCAAGCACGCCCAGACGTCTTGGAACTCCGTCAGCGGTGGTTCGACGAGCAACTTGATCTTGATCCGTCGCGGCTCGTGTTCATCGACGAAACATGGACCGCGACCAACATGGCCCGCACTCATGGAAGATGCACCAGAGGTGAGCGGCTGCGGATGGGTTTCCCGCATGGCCATCGCAAGACGACGACGCTTGTCGCCGGTCTACGAAACACCGGAATGGTCGCGCCTTTGGTCATCGACGGTCCGATCAATGGCGAGTGGTTCGAGGCCTATGTCGCTCAGGTCCTGGTCCCGACATTGAAACCCGGTGACGTCGTGATCCTCGACAATCTTTCCAGCCACAAACGGCCAGCAGCAAGAGCGTTAATCGAAGCGGCGGGCGCAACGATGGTGTTCCTGCCGCCCTACAGTCCCGACTTCAACCCCATCGAAAAGGCCTTCTCCAAGCTCAAGGCACATCTGAGGAAGGCGGCTGAGCGGACCGTGTCTGGTCTGTGGGACATGATTGGCAAGCTCGTCCATCTCGTCGCGCCAAAAGAATGCAGAAACTACTTCAACTCATGCGGATACGATCCAGCATGAAAGGGAAATGCTCTAATTCGTGCGGAAAGGAAGGGCTCAGCTACAACCCCCGGCGATCCGATCTTGTGCTGCGGTTCACCGAGCTTTCGGCCGGCGCCCGTCGTCACGCCAGCGGCGGATATCGTCCGGGCCTGCCTTGCCCGCCCGCGGGCCGTGGATGGTGACGGAGCGGGAGGCGGCTGCGACGGAGAAGTCCAGCGCCTCTTCGATGGTCTGACCTTGCGACAAACACCAGGTCAATGTGCCGCCGAACGTGTCGCCTGCACCGGTGACGTCAACGACGTCAACCGGAAGGCCGGGAACGCGAAGGATCGTGTCGCCGTTGCGCGCCTCGGCGCCATCCGCAGCGAGGGTGCGTACGACCCAGTCGATATCGTGCGCCTGCATCCAGTCGCTGATTATCGTGATTTCATCGTGGCCGAAGGCAGCGCGGAAACCGACCTGGTTGAAGATAACGACGGTAGCACCGGTGAGATAAGGCATATCCTGCGGCGTGCATCCACCGACGTCGAGATCGAAGATGACGCGGCGGCCGTGCTGGCGGAGATCGGCAAGAAGGTCGGCTTGCTTGACCACGCCTTGATCCGTTCGCGCATGCAGACGACGGGCGCGATAGAGCGTCGTGTAGAGAAAGCCTGGTTGGCGCAACGCATCGAGGGCAGCGGCGCCGAGCCACATCGGCTGCTCGCCCATCTCGACCGTCAGAACGACATGCTCGCCGTCGACGAGGAAGATGAAATTGCGCGATTCCGGAATGGCGGGATCGATCAGCATATGATCAACGCCGACACCGTTGTCCTTCAAATCGGCGATCAATCGTTGCGACAGGGGACTGTCGTTGAGCAGGGAGATGAACTGCGTTTCACCGCCAAGGCCAGCGTGCACCACGGCGGCGTTGGCAATGGAGCCACCGGCCTCGGCCGGGAGTTCCTTGACCATGCCCTTGTCGGCTCGGCCCGGCCAGCGATCGGCGGTGTAGTATTCGTCGAGTGCGACGTCGCCGATGAAGAAGCATGTCATGCGGTTGGTCCTTCGCCTGGAATGGCTTGCACCAGCTTCGGGCCACCGGCAACCGGCACCCAAGGGCTTTCGCCGAGACCGCAGACGGCCATCCAGTAATAGGGGGTTGGTCCCGACACACCTCGGCAGGCGTCGTGCCAGACGTTGCGGTCCATCACCACGGTCTGCCCGGGCGCGATCACGAAGGCTTCGATCTCATTCCGGTCCGGCGCCCTGGCGTCAGATGCGGGAGCGACGGCGAGGACAACCGGTTGGGCGAAGCAGAAGATCGCCTCCTCCGTTTGCGGATGCCGCTCCATAGCGCCGCAGTGCCACGGTGCGCTGCCGCCGCGCGTGACGCCGAGATGGCCGGCACCATCGATCAACGATGTTTTCGTGAAGCCGTCGCTCCATCCATCACCGGCGGTCCAGACCACCTTGGGATCGGTGTCGCCGGTCAGGTCATAGACCTTGCCGTATCGCGAGAAATTGTCCGGGGTCACCGGGCGGGCGAAAACGGAGTCGGCCGCACTCATGCGTCGCTCCTGATGGCGCGCACGACGCGCATCAGTCCGGCGACATGGGCTGCCTCGACACGGCCTGTGTCCTTATGGTCGTGCTTGAACCAGCTCCCGACCACGGCGCCATCGGCCTTGGCCAGTTGCTCGGCGGCATTGGCCTCGGTGAGACCGGCGCCGATCAGGAGCGGCATCGCGCCACCGGTCGCGGCGCGGAAGCGCGCCACCTTTTCCATGTCTGTCGGCTGGCCGGTGGCGTCGGAGGTGACCACCAGCCCGTCGCAGCGCGAAGCGCCGATGCGCACATCTTCCGATTCCGGTCGCCCGGACAGAACGGGCTGGTACTTGAAGCGAACGCCACCGAACAACAGTGCCGAAACGTCCTCGCGGCGTGTCGCGAGTTCGGCTTCGAAGGCTTCGTCCGCTCCCGGCGGCAGATGGCCGGCGACAGAATCCACCTGGACAAAGGAAACGGGGTACGTTTTGGCAAGGGCAAAGGCGCGCGCATCGTCTCTGAGCACGTTGACGCCGATGCGGGTGCCGAGGTCGAACCCGAACAGCCGGTCCAACACCCGCTCGACGTCTTCTGCACCACCGAAGTAGTTCTCGACCACGACCCCGTCCACGCCTTCGCCGGCCATGATGCGGGCCTCTTCCTCGGCCTGGGCAAGCTTGGCCGCGGGGCCGTCACCGGCCAGGTGCAGCATGCCAAGAATGGGTTTTGGGGTCGTGAAAGTGTCGCCGAAGCGGCTCATGTCTTGCTCTCCTGCGCACCGTGCGGCGCGGTCTCGCGCCCCCAGCGCGTTGCAAATTTCATCTGGACGGCCGGCGAGTAGACGATCGACGTGCGCTCGACCAACCGGTCGTCGGCATCGAGCACATCCCCGCTGGCGCAAAGGTAGCCCGGCACGTCAGGCGCCGGAGCAAAGACCTCCCTGAGGCGGTCGGAAGGCGGCACGACGCTGAGCAGCAATTCCGAACGCAAGGGGTGGCGGTCATAGTCGCGGCGCAAAACCTCGTAGAGCGATTGCGCCGCGAAATCGTAGCGGTCGATGCCCGGATAGAGGGCAAGATCAAGCTGAGATGTGTCGACGTTCAGCCAACTCACCGTATCGCCATTGGCAAGCCCGCGGGCGCGCACCAGTAAGAGTTCGCCATTTTCGACCCGGTGCTCCAGCACGCGCGTCACTGGGCGCTGGCCCTGGCGGCGGGCAAGCTCCGTGAAGCTGCCGAAATTCCAGATGTTGTGGCTGATCGGCCGGTGCGAGACGATCGTGCCGCGGCCGCGAATCTGCTGAACCAGACCTTCCGAAACCAAAAGCGCCATCGCATTGCGCACCGTTGTTCGGGCGATGCCGAACTGGTCGCGCAACTGGTTCTCCGAGGGAATCGCTTCCCCTTCGGAGAAGTCGCCGCTGAGAATCGCGGCGCGGAGCGCCCGATAGAGCTGCCGGTAGAGCTGCTCGCTCGAATAGAGATCGAGGCGCAGCCGGGCCAGCCGGTCGTCCGGGTTTCCGTTTGCTGCGATGGTGGAGGCGTCTGGCATGGAAGGATGGGTCAAGGCAGGCTCCGGCGCGGTTCGGTTACTTCGTGGCTCCGTTTATCTTGAACTCTTCGACGGCGGCCTGTTTCAAGCCGTAGCGGTCGAGGATCTGTGCATAAGTGCCATCGGCCTTCATGGCGTCGAGCGCGCCCTTTACGGCATCACGCAGCTGACCGTTCGACTTGGCAAAGGCGATGCCGTAGTGGTTGACATCGCCGACCTCGCCGATCTGGTAGAACTTGCCCGGCTCCTGCTTCATCAGGTCGAGAAGACCTTCCAGGCCGATGACTGAAGCCTGGGCGCGGCCCTGGCGGATCTGCATGATGTGCTCGGCCTGGGTCGGGATCTGGATGACGGTGATCAGCTTGTCGGCTGCGCATTTAGCCTTGCCGACATTTTCCGCCCAGGTAACCCAGCTGGTTCCCGTTGCGACCGCGACAGTCTTGCCGCAGAGGTCGGCTTCGCTCTTAATTTCACCCTGATGATCGGCAGCCGAATAGAAGACGTTGCCGGTCTTGAAGTAGTCGATGAAATCGAGCTGCGTCTGGCGCTCCACCTTGTCGGAGAAGGCGGTCATGATCAGGTCCGAACGGCCGGTGACGACCTGCGGGATCAATTGCGGGAACTCGACGTTCTGGAACTCGGCCGTCAGGCCGAGGCGTTCGGCGATTGCCTTGGCAAGATCGATGTCGAAGCCCTTCAGTTCCGTCGAGCCGGCGTCGCTGTATTCCATTGGCGGATAGGCAAGGCTGATCGTGACGTTCAGCTTTCCGGTATCGCGCACCGCGTCCGGCAGAGCGGCTGCGAGCTTCTCGTCGGCGGCGTGCGCCAGGCCGCCTGCGGCCAGGCTGATGATTGTTGCGGAGGCTAGCCCCAGAACCATTGGTAGCAGTTGTTTCATTTTCAGTTCTCCCTCTTTTTGAACTCTTTTCTTCAGGCCAGCACGCGGCTGAGGAAACTCCGCACGCGCGGGTCGCCGGGGTTGCTCAGAACGTGCGTGGGCACGCCCATCTCGCGGATCTCGCCGTCGATCATCACCACGACGCGGTCGGCGACCTCCCGGGCAAAGCCGATCTCGTGGGTGACGACGATCATCGTCGTGCCGCCACGCGCGAGATTGCGCATGACTTCCAGAACCTCGCCGACGAGTTCCGGATCGAGCGCGCTGGTCGGCTCGTCGAAGAGCATGACACGGGGCTCCATGGCGAGCGCCCGGGCGATTGCCACGCGCTGCTTCTGGCCGCCGGAAAGCTGCGACGGATAACTCGATGCCTTGGCCGCCATGCCGACCTGCTCGAGCAGGCCCATGGCACGGGCTTCGGCCTCGGCGCGGCTCAAGCCGCGCACCACCATCGGTCCCTCGATGACGTTGCCGAGCACCGTTCGGTGCGCGAAAAGATTGAAATGCTGGAACACCATGCCGAGCTGGCTCTGCTGCGCCCTGAGCCGCTTGACCGGCAATCCCTCAAGCGCGCCGCGGCTGAGCTCGTAGCCCATGATCGCGCCGTCGACCCAGACATAGCCGCCATTCGGCGTTTCCAGATGGTTGATGCAGCGCAGGAAGGTGCTCTTGCCGCTGCCCGAGGGTCCGAGGATGCAGAGCACCTCGCCATAGGCGACTTCCAGATCGAGACCCTTCAGGACCTCGTGGCTGCCAAAACTCTTGCGGATACCGACTGCCTTGACTGCGAGTGTCATGCTTCCCCCGGGGCGACGGGACGACGCGCCCATCCTTTGAACCAGCGGCGCTCGCGGGTTGCGGCTGCGCCATCGCGGCCGAAATGGCGTTCGAGATAGTATTGGCCGATGGATAGAACGGTGGTTCCCGCCAGATACCAGACGGCGCAGACGAACAACAGTTCGATCACAGCGCCATTGATGAAGTAGATGCGTTGTGCAGCGTTCAGCATCTCGCCCATGGCGATGGTGGCGGCGAGCGAGGAGAACTTCAGCATACCGATGGCGCTGTTGCCGAGTACGGGCAGGATCAGCCGCAGGGTCTGTGGCAGGATGATACGCCGCATCGTCTGGCCCGGCGTCATGCCGAGCGTATGGGCAGCTTCCTTCTGGCCCTTGTCGACCGAAGAGATGCCGCCGCGCACCACTTCCGTCAGATAGGAGCCTTCGTTCACGCCGAGACCGAGGACAGCCGCGACGAAGGGCGTCACCACATCGACCATGCGGGCATCGATGAGCCCAGGGATATAGAGGCGCGGGAAGACCAGAGCGATGTTGAACCAGATGAGCAGCTGCAGCAGCACCGGCGTGCCGCGGAACACCCAGACATAGAGCCATGCTGCAAAGCGCAGGATCGGATTTTCCGAAAGCCGCATGATGCCGAAAGCGAAACCAAGCAAGACGCCGAGCACCAGCGCACAGGCCGAGATCAAAAGCGTCCAACCGAAGCCGGTGATGATGACGCCAGCCGTCAGGAACTCGCCGACCACCGTCCACTGGATTTGCCCGACTGCGAAGGCGCGGCCGATCACGGCAAGCAGCAGGATGACGAGACCGCCACTGATCCACCGCCAGGGGTGGTGCAGTGGGCGGATGGCGACATCCGGACCGGGAAGGTCTGCGAGTGACAGCGCGGACGTTGAAGATGAGTGAGAGTGGTGCATGGCATCCAATTGTAGGGTTAGGCCTACAACTTGATAGAAGCACGCCGAAACGGAGTCAAGCTGGCGACCGGAGAATATTTCCGCCTGTGCATATTCGCGCTGAATGCGCTGGAGGATTGGAAGTCAGCGGCCGCGAGGAACAAAACGATCGCCGCTGGCACGGAGGAACCGGCGAAGGGGACAGCTTCTCAAGCGCTAAGCGCCCGGCCGAACTGGCAACTTCCGGGATGCAGCCGCATGAAGGCTGTACCGGGACGGAACCGAACGGTCCGTTGAAGAGAAAATAAGTAAGGCTGCGGCGCGCTATGAGCGTTGCCGGTGTGCCAAGGGACCGCACCGCTTCGACTGGCGAGACGCTGAAAGTCTCGCCAGTCCGCAAGTACTCGTTCTTGTAATCCTATCCAGCGTCCGTACCGAACGGCGCAAAGCCGCACCTTATGCCCAGCCTCGCGCGGATGGCGTCAGGGGCAGGGCGAGCGGATTGCCGTGTCCCCCCTCGATTTGCTCCGCCAGAATGAAGGCGGTCGTCGGGCCCAATGTGAAGCCCTGATGGCCGTGGCCAAAATGGAACCACAGGCCCTTATACCGGGTCGGACCGACGACGGGCAGCATGTCGGGCATGCAGGGCCGGGTGCCCGACCAGGGCGTTGCTTCGACGGCCTCGCCCAAGCCAAAAAGCTCGCGCGCGGCGTTGGCGGCGTGCAGTATCTGTCGCGATGCCGGCGCTGTGCCCGGCGGTGCCATATGCGCACCGGTCAATACCCGCCACCCTGCGTTCATCGGTGCAACCAGCGTGGAACGGTCGACATCCAGCATCGAAATGCGCGGTCCGTTCGAACCTGCGAAATGCCTGTGATAACCGCGCTTGAACACCATGGGGATGCGATAGCCGAACGTCTTCGCGAGTGTCGGCGACCATGGACCCAAGGCGATGACCGCGTTCTGTGCCGTAAAAGTGCCGCCCTCGGACAACACCTGCCAGCCGGCGCCATTCTGCTGCAAGCTCATGGCGTCGCCGAGGGCCAGCGTTCCGCCGCGCGCAATGAAGAGGGCGGCATAGCGCGCGACCAGTTCACCCGGGTCACGGCAGGTCCAGGGAGAGGTCCAATGGACCGCACCCGCGAGCCGAGGTTGCAGCGCCGGCTCGCTTGCTGCGAGTTCGGATGCACCAAGCACCGCTGACGGCACGCCGTAGACACGCTTCAGCCGCTCCGCGGTGGCAGCAGCCGCTTCGAATGTCGCGGGTGTACGATAGACCGCGCGCCAGCCCTGCCGGACGATCAGTTCCCCAGCGCCGGCGGGTTCGATGAAACGCGCGTGATCGTCACTCGCACGCAGCGCCAGTTGTGAATAGGCCGCGATGGTTCTCGCGTAAGGCGCGGGCGCCGACTGCGCGAAATAGCGCCAGAGCGGCCTCACCAGCTGTGGCATATCGCGCAGCCGCCAGTCGACGTCGTTGCCGCGCTTCAGCGCAACCCTGGCAATCTCGGTCACGGAGCGAGGGAAGGCATAGGGCTCGACGGCCTCGGTCTGGATGATGCCAGCGTTGCCATAGCTTGTTTCCCGGCCCGGTGCCTGGCGATCCAGCAGCACCACCTGGTGCCCGTTCTCCTGCAGTGCGAGCGCGGTTGAGACGCCGACCATGCCGGCGCCGAGGACGATGGAGGTAGCCATTGTTTGATTCCGCAGAAGGGCCCGTCAGAAAGTCAGGCGCGAATTGTAGCCGACCACGAATTGGATGAAGCGCGATACGTCGACCATGTCGTCGCCCTGGTAGCGGATCGTGTAACCATCAGTGCGCTCGACGCCCTTGAGATAGGAGAGATACTCGGCCGGCAGGCGATTTCGGAACACGATCTCCAGGACAGGGTTTTCCAGTCTGAACGGTTTTGCCGAGCCTGCTCTTGCCAGCGCCGCCTTGACGCCCTCGCGGATGCGGCGATGCGCGACGGCCGGCGTCAGCGTGATCGCCGATTGCGTGCTGTAGACCTGCTTCACCGGCACCGTCACGATGTCGCCGATGCGCTCCCTGATCTCGTCCAAGGCAATGTTGTCGCCCGAGGCGAGCAGCACCGGGACATTGAAATGCCCGGCGATGGCCGCATTGATGCCGGCCTCCGGCATGACGACGCCGTTGATCCGCACCTCGGCGAAGGCTGTGCCGCCGATGGTGTGCGACAGCACGCCCCCCGAGTGGCTTGCCCCGGCGTGATAGCCGAGAAGCATGGCGCCGACGAAGGACCCGAGCTCGATGCCCTGCATCATCATCAGCGGCCGCGGCCAGCTACGCACGACCTGCACATAGTCGGGCAGGCGGTCGATCAGGATGCTCTCGCCATTTCCATGAGAATCGCTGAGGATGACTTCCTCCACGCCTTCTTCACGCGCAGCCTCGCAGGCATGGACCACTGTGTCCGTCATCCAGCGCCGGGCGTTCTCATACTCGAAACCTTCGGGCATCAGCTGGTCGCGGCTGACGACCCCAACGATGCCCTCGATATCCGCGGAAATATAGACGCGCATTCCTGCCTCCCCAGTCAGCCGCGCGAAGGCGCGGATAATGCATTTGACTTTCCGACGATAAACATAGTTTTATGATTAGAAAATATCTTTCTTGATAGGCAAGAGGTAAAAATGAAACTGTTCATCGCTGGGCTGGACACCGAGACCAACACATTTTCGCCGATGCAGACGGGCCTTGAGGCCTTCCGGGAAAACCTGATCGCCTACGGCGATGCCACCAGCAGGCCGCTCACCTGCTGCTCGTCGCAATTGTCTGTCTGGCGCAAGGCCGCTCAAGAAAAGGCCTGGTGCGTGGTGGAGAGCCTGTGCGCGGTGGCCGAGCCAGGCGGCAGGACCACGCGGGCGGTCTACGAGAGCTTCCGCGCCACCATCCTTGGCGACCTCAAGGCGGCCATGCCGGTCGATGCCGTCATGCTTGCCCTGCACGGCGCCTGCGTCGCCGAAGGCTATGACGATGTCGAGGGGGATCTGCTCGAGCATGTGCGCGGGCTGGTCGGGGCGAATGTGCCGGTTGCCGCCGAACTTGATCTCCATTGCCATATCACCGACCGCATGCTCGCCAATGCGACCATGATCGCCACCTACAAGGAATATCCGCATACGGACATCGAGGAGGTAGCCGGCCAGTTGTTCCGGCTGGTGGAGCGGACCCTCGCGGGCGAAGTGCGACCAGCCATGGGCGTTTATGACTGCCGCATGATCAACACCTTCCACCCGCATCGCGCGCCGTTGCGCGGCATTGTCGATCGCATGAAAGCCGTGGAGGGGCAGGATGGCGTGCTGTCGGTCTCCTTCGGCCACGGCTTCCCCTGGGGCGATGTCGAGGATGTCGGCGCCAAGATGCTCGTCGTCACCGACAATGACCCGGAAAAGGCTGCGCGCACCGCCCGGTCCTTCGGTCGGGAGATATTCGATGCGCGCGAAGAAATGCGCGGAGACTATCTCGGTATCGACGCGGCGCTGGATCGGGCCATTGCCGCGAAGAGCGGTCCGATCGTGCTTGCCGACGTCTCCGACAATGCAGGCGGCGGAGCGCCTGGAGACTCGACCTTCATCCTGCGTCGCATCATCGAGCGCGGCATCGAAGACGTGGCGACCTGCCTCTATTGGGACCCGATTGCGGTGCGCATGTGCCGCGAGGCGGGAGAGGGGGCCACATTGGCGCTGCGGATCGGCGGCAAGGTCGGGCCGGCTTCCGGCGATCCGCTCGATCTGACGGTGACGGTCAGGCGTGTCGCTTCGGGCATCACACAGCGCTTCGGGCCGACGCCGCTCGGCATCGGCGATGCCGTCTGGGTCAGTGTCGGCAACGTCGACATCGTGCTGAACACCGTGCGCACACAAACCTTCCACCCGGAATGCATGACCGCGCTCGGCCTGGACCCGGCGCAGAAGAAGATCGTCGTGGTGAAATCCAGCAACCACTTCCGCGCAGGCTTCGAACCCATCGCGCGCGAAATTCTCTACGTCAGCGCGCCCGGTGCCTTGCAGCCCTCATTCGAGAAACTGGCCTTTACCAAGCTGAAGCGACCCTGTTGGCCCAGGGTCGCCAACCCATTCGAGGGGTAGGGCAAGGGCGGTATCGATCCGAAGACGATCGCGGGCAGGGTTGTCGCCGGCACGCATTGCCTTCGAGGCAATGTTGATTTCGGCCACGTATTATAGGAAATGGTTTTCCTATCATGCCAGTCGGATTCTGCCGCGTCGCGGGCTGAGCCGAAATCGGCACGCGGTCCGGAACGGCTGCAGGCAAATTGGAGACGCCAACGATGACCGATGCGAAATCCAGCCTCGGCGATATCCTGAAGGAGATTCGCAACCGCAATCGCTGGACGTTGGCAGAGGTGAGTTCCATGACCGGGCTTGCGGTCTCGACCCTTTCCAAGGTTGAGAACAACCAGATGCAGCTCACCTACGACCGACTGATCCAGCTCGCCCAGGGCCTGAAGGTCGACATCGTCGAGCTTTTCGGGACCATGGCGGGCGCTGAGGAAGCCCCCAACATGCTGGGGCGGCGCACCTACACCAAGTCCGGCGACGGGCGGGCGATCATCACGCAGAACTACGACTATCTTTATGTTTGCACGGAGATTTCTAAGAAGTCGATGGTTCCGATCGTGGCGGTAGCCCGGGCACGCACACTTGAGGAGTTTGGGCCGCTTATCCGGCACAAGGGCGAGGAGTTCTTCTACGTTCTCGAAGGGGAACTGGAGCTTCACACCGAGATCTATGCGCCTTTGCGGCTCAAGAAGGGCGATTCCTGCTACTTCGACGCGATAATGGGTCACGCCTATCTCAGCGTCAGCGAAGAACCCGCGCATATCCTGTGCGTTTGCTCGACCCCGGAAACCGAGCTGGTCTCCACACTGGCGAACGCGCAGACGATCAAGCTCAAAAGCTGATCGAAACTAAAAAACAAATACGATAAGAAAAAAATATTGCACTTAGGAAAAGCGTTTCCTAGTCTAGCACTGCGGTTGGTGCCGGGAGGGCATCGTGCGCCGCAGTTCTGGGGAGGACTACGAGATGAACGGTTCCAAGTGGAAATCGATCGGCGTTGCATTGCTTCTGGCGTCGACGCCTCTTTCCGGCGCGATCGCAGCGCAGGACGTGCTGGTGATGGCGCGAGCGGAAGATCCGCCGACCGCCGATCCTGGAGTTGAAATCAGCAACAGCGGCTACACACTGATTTATGCCGCCTACGAAAGGCTCGTCGCCTACAAGGGCGGCTCAACGGAGGTCGGGCCCGAACTGGCTGAAAGCTGGACCGCCGACGATGCCGGCCTCGTGTGGACCTTCAAGCTCGCCAGCGGCCACAAGTTCGATGACGGTTCACCGGTCGATGCCGCGGCCGTCAAATTCAGCTTCGACCGGCTGATGAAGCTGAAGGCCGGACCGTCCGACGCGTTCCCGGTGCTCAAGGAGGTCGAGGTCGTCGATCCGCAGACTGTCAGATTTCATCTGACGGCGCCGTTCGCGCCGTTCATTTCGACGCTGGCCGTCTCCGGGGCAGCGATCATCAATCCCAAGGTGATGGAGCATGAAAAGGACGGCGACATGGCGAAGGCCTGGCTTGCCGAGCACTCCGCCGGCAGCGGGCCCTACCGTATCGCCTCCTGGGAGCGGAACCAGAGCATCGTGCTCGACCGCAACGAACATTACGCAGGCACTGAGCCGGCGCTGAGACAGGTCGTCATTCGCATCGTCGGCGACGTGTCGGCCCGCCGCCTTCAGTTGACCAACGGCGATGCCGACATCATCGAACAGATCCCGCTCGATCAGGCGGAGGCGCTGCAAAAGGACGCTTCCGTCGTGGTCGAGAGCAATCCCAGCATGTATGTGAACTACATCTACATGAACAACCGCCAGCCGCCGCTCGACGACGCCAAGGTTCGCAAGGCGATTTCCTATGCGGTCGACTATCAAGGCATCATCGACGGCATCATGCTCGGCCAGGCCAAGCAAATGCGCGGCGCGGTGCCGAGCGGCATGTGGGGACACGACCCGCAGGGCTTCCAGTACACATACGACATCGAGAAGGCCAAGGCTCTGCTTGCCGACTCCGGCAAGAGCGATATTCACCTGACCTATACCTTCTCTCAGGCGGACCCTGCCTGGGAGCCGGTTGGGCTGGCGCTGCAGGCGTCACTGGCTGAAGTCGGCATCAAGCTCGATCTGCAGGCGGTCGCCGACACGACCAAACGCGAACTGGTGGCCAACGGCAAATTCGATATGGCTCCCGGTGCCTGGACGCCTGACTTTGCCGACCCCTACATGTTCATGAACTATTGGTTCGACGCCGACAAAATGGGCGGCCCGGGCAACCGTTCCTTCTACGGCAACAAGCAGGTGACCGATCTCGTGCGTGAGGCGGGATCGATCGTCGACGAGGTCAAGCGCAAGGCTCTTTACATCGAGGCGCAGAAGCTTTCGACCGAGGACGCGCCCTATCTCTACATCATGGAGAAGAATGACATCTTCGCCCGTCGCGCCGTGGTGAAAGGCTATGTCTACAATCCCATGCTGATCCAGGTCTACAACTTCGGGACGATGTCGAAGACGGAGTGAGGGGCCGGATTGAAGCGATCCTCTCGCTCAACAGGCCTCAATCCACGGAACACCTGCCGCCGGCCCCAACGGCTGTGACGGCAGGGTTTCATCGTTTCCCAAGCAAGGTTTTCCTGCTGGAAAGGCTGACGTCCATGGCAATCACCCGCATCATCATTCCGCGTCTGATATTGCTGCTTTTTGTGGTGCTCGGGGTCGCGGTCATCACCTTCACGATCTCTCACCTCATTCCGGGAGATCCCGCGCGCATGATTGCGGGCGATAGGGCAAGCGCCGAAACGCTTGAGAACGTCAGGCGCAACCTGGGTCTGGATCGCCCGGTCGTCGAACAATTCACCATCTATATCGGCAATCTCCTGCAAGGTGATCTGGGAACGTCCTTGCGGACCAACCGCCCGGTTGCAGCCGATATTCGTACCTTCTTGCCGGCAACACTGGAACTCGGAACGGTCGCGCTCTTCATTGCGATCTGTCTGGGCGTACCACTCGGCGTGCTGTCGGCCGTCTACAAGGACGGCCCGATCGACCAGATCGCGCGGACGGTCTCCGTCTGCGGCATCTCAATGCCGGTGTTCTGGTTCGGCCTGATCCTGATCTACCTCTTCTACGCCAAGTTCCAGATACTGCCCGGCAGCGGGCGCCTGGCCATGGGCATCGTTGCACCCGAACGCATCACCGGGTTCCTGCTGATCGACTCGCTGCTGCAAGGCCGCTTCGATGCCTTTTGCAGCGCCGTCTACCACATCATCCTGCCGGGCTTCGTGCTGGCCTTCGCCAATATGGGCGTGATCACCCGCCAGATCCGCGCCTCGATGCTGGATGTGCTGCAGGAAGATTATATCCGCACCGCCCGCGCGAGCGGCCTGCGCAAGGGCATGATCGTTTTCAACTACGCACTCAGAAACGCGCTGATCCCTTCGATCACCCTGTTGGGACTGGCGCTTGGCGACCTTCTCTATGGAGCAGTGCTGACCGAGACGATCTTTGCCTGGCCGGGCATGGGCACCTATGTCGTGACCTCCATTCAGACGCTCGATTTTCCCGCCATCATGGGTTTCACGATCGTCGCATCCATCGGCTATGTGCTGATCAACCTCCTGGTCGATCTCGCCTACATGCTCGCCGACCCGCAAATCAGGGAGGTCTGATCATGTCCGCCGTCATGCCGACAGAACCTGCTGCGTCGAGTGCCGCGATGCGCAGGACCAAGTCCATCTCCGAGCGGCTGCACTATCTGTGGTACCTCAGCCGCCGCAGCCCGCTGACCCTCGTTGGCGCTGCCATCATCCTGCTCGTTCTCATCATGATCATCGCCGCACCGGTGGTCGCACCGTACAATCCCGACAAGGTTTCCCTGACGGCGCGCCTGTTGCCGCCAAGTGCCGCGCATTGGTTCGGCACGGACGAGGTTGGCCGCGACCTGTTCTCACGCGTGATCTATGGGGCGAGGGCGTCCTGCGGCGCCGCCTTCATGATCGTCCTGATTTCGATGTCGGTCGGGGTGCTGATCGGTTGTTTTTCCGGCGTGGTCGGCGGACCGGTCGACACCGCCATCATGCGGCTCATGGACGTCGTTCTTGCTCTGCCGGCGCTGGTGCTGGCCATGGCGCTGGCGGCAGCCCTTGGCCCGAGCCTGTTCAACTCCATGCTGGCCGTGGCGATCGTGCGTATTCCCGCCTATGTGCGTTTGGCCCGCGGTCAAACGCTTTCCTTGCGCGAGCAGGTCTTCGTGAAGGCGTCGCGCACCTTCGGCGCTTCGCCGTTCTACATCCTTCGCTGGCATATCCTGCCAAACGCGATGTCGCCGATCATCGTGCAGGCGACGCTCGATCTTGGCGGCGTCGTGCTGATCGCAGCCGCGCTTAGTTTCATCGGCCTCGGTGCCCAGCCGCCGACCTCCGAATGGGGCGCCCTGGTCAGCAGCGGCCGCAGCTACATGCTCGATCAGTGGTGGTACGCGACCTTCCCGGGTCTCGCCATTCTGGTCACGGCGATGGGGTGCAATCTGGTTGGCGACGGCATTCGCGATATGCTCGACCCGCGCTTGAGGGGCAGATGATGACAGGCACGGCAGAACGACGCGGCCAGGCGCTGGCCATTCACAACCTGTCTCTGGAGTTTCCCACCTTCAGCGGCGCGATCAAGGCGCTCGACAATGTGTCGATCAATGTCGGAAAGGCTGAGATCGTCGGGATCGTCGGCGAGTCAGGCTGCGGCAAATCGGTGACGACCATGGCCGCGACTGGGCTGCTGCCCAGGGGGCGCTACAGGATCACCGGCGGCTCGGTCAGGCTCTTTGGCCATAGCACCCTCGCCATGGACGACAGTCAGTTGCAGGATGTGCGCGGCAAGGTGTTCTCGACCATCTTTCAAGAGCCGATGAACGCGCTGAACCCGACGATCCGCATCGGCAAGCAGCTGACTGACGTCATCATGCGTCACGAGGAGACAAGCTTGCCGGATGCCAGGCGCATTGCGCGGGATATTCTCGCCGACATGCTGATCGGCGAGCCAGAGCGGGTCATGAAGCTCTACCCGTTCGAACTCTCCGGCGGCATGCGGCAGCGCGTGCTGATCGCCATGGCGTTCTCATGCAATCCCGGCCTCATCATCGCCGACGAGCCGACGACCGCGCTCGATGTCACCGTGCAGGCGGTGATCCTGAGGCTGATCCAGAACCGCGCGCGCCGCACCGGCACATCGGTCATCTTCATCTCGCACAACGTCGCCGTCGTGTCGCAGCTCTGCGACCGGCTCTACGTGATGTATGCCGGACGGATCGTTGAGCATGGTGCGACCCGCACCGTGCTCGAGGCGCCGCAGCACCCCTATACCCAGGCGCTATTGCGCTGTCTGCCGGATCGGGTGGCGCCAAAACAGGCGCTCGAAGCGATCCCAGGCGCGGTGCCTAATCTCCTGCATCCACCGGCGGGCTGCTATTTCCAGCCGCGATGCAAGGAAGCGGTTGATCTCTGTCGATCCCAGTCTCCGCAATTGGCTGGGGCCGATCGCCAACAGGTGGCGTGCTGGCGGCGCGGTGACGCGCGAGAACTGTCAGAGCAAGGGAGCCGGAAATGACCGCAGGCGTTGAAACGATGGCGCGGCCGGTTCTGGAGGTTTCCGATCTCCATGTCCGCTTCCCGGCGTCCCGCAACTGGCTCGGGCGCCCCACCTCGCATGTGCACGCCGTCAACGGCGTCACCCTTAGAGTTCGTGCCGGCAGAAGCCTCGGCATTGTCGGCGAATCCGGTTGCGGCAAGAGTACGCTCGCCCAGGCGATCATCGGACTTGCGCCTTACGAGCAGGGTAGGGTGGCGATTGACGGTCAGGATTTTCAGGCAGCGCAGGGCAGAGAGAAGCGCCAGCTGCGGCAGAAGATGCAGATCGTTTTCCAGGATCCGCAATCCTCGCTCGATCGGCGCCTGCCGGTCTGGCGGCTCATCAGCGAGCCGCTGCATATTCGCGGCGGGCATAGCAACGCCGAGCTGCATGCGAAGGCGGAACAACTGGCGACCGCTGTCGGTCTTAGGCCGGAACATCTCGATCGTCTGCCACACGAGTTTTCAGGCGGACAGCGCCAGCGCATTGCCATCGCCCGCGCCATCAGCACGGACCCCGACCTCATGGTGTTGGACGAACCGACATCGGCGCTCGACGTGTCGGTCCAGGCGCAGATCATCAACCTGCTTCTGAAACTGCAGCGGGAGCGGGGGCTCGCCTACCTCATGATCTCGCACGATGTCGCACTGGTGCGCCACTTCTGCGACGATGTCGCGGTGATGTATCTCGGCCAGATAGTTGAATCAGGCCCGGCCGACGTGGTGCTGGGCGATCCTCGGCACCCATACACGCAGACGCTTCTGGCCGCGGCTCCGAGTTTCGCAAGTCCCTTGCCGACCATTGCGGAGGTGCGGACCGCCGAGCTTCCAAACAACCGAAAACTGCCAACCGGTTGCTTCTACAAGGAACGCTGCGGCAAGGCTGCAGCCGGCTGCGAGGCACCGCAGGTTCTCCAGCACCTAGGCGAGGGCGCACGCTGTGCAAGGTGTCATCTGGCGCAGGGGTGAGGCGCAGACGAGCGTTATAGACACACTCCGCCGACCGTCGGCACGGCTGGCGGGGTGGCCGCTCCATATCATTTGATGCGCTGTTCCGATATTTTAAGAAAGATAATTTTCGTATCGGAAAAATAATTTGATTGATGTTTCCGACTGTGCATATTTGGAGCGGATCGCACCACTGCACTCGAACGAAGCGCGACCTACGCCGCCGGAGACTACATTGACCTGACCGATGCCGATCGGTGCCCCTGTCAGCTGCCGCTTCCGTATCTTTCCCCATGTCGGCGGACGCCGTCGCGCGTGCGGCAGTCCACGCGGCTACGAGCCGAAATGAATTTGATCTGATGAAAGAGGCCTAAGATGAAGAAGGAAGTCGAATGGGCGCGCATGACCGCACCCAGCCTGCGTGAACTCGCCGGAGAGCCGGGCGCGCTTGCCGTCCTGCCGATCGGTTCGCTGGAACAGCATGGGCCGCACCTGCCGGTCATTACCGACACAGCCAGCGCATCGGCCGCGGCAATCCGTGCCGCCCGTCTCGTGGCCGACGACATCCCGGTCGCCGTTCTTCCCGGCCTGTGGCTCGGCATGAGCGAACACCACCTGCCTTTCGGCGGCACCATCACGCTGGACTACGATACGCTGAGCCGCGTCATTCGCTGCATCGTCCGATCGCTGAAGACGCTCGGTTTCTCGCGGCTGTTCATCGTCAACGGTCACGGCGGCAACATGGACCCGCTCGCGGTTGCCGTGCGCGAACTGGCGGTCGAGTTCGCCATGCCGATCGTCGCCACAACGCCGTGGATGCTGGCGCCAGAGGAGGCCAGCAAGATCTTCGAGGTCGACACCGGTGCGCACCATGCCTGTGAGGGCGAAGCGTCGGTCATGCTGGCGATCGTTCCGGATGCGGTAAAGACCGAGATGTTCGGCCAGGCCTTCGGCAACCAGCAGCATCCCGTTGACGTACCTGCGGACGTGTCGCGCTTCTATTCCTTCGCCGAGCGGGCGCCGGTCACCGGCACCTGGGGCGATCCTCGCAGCGCAACCGCCGAAAAGGGCGAGCGCTTCCTCGACCTGCAGGCGAACGAGTTGGTGAAGCTGATCCGCAACGACGTGCTTTGGACCGCGCCAGACCCGGTCTGGACGCCAGGCCGTGGCCTCGGCACGACGGCCGGCAAAGCCGATTGACCTCAGCCGGCGAGACATCCGCCGGGCATTTCGCATTCCATTCCCAAGGGAGGACACGCCAATGACTTTGAAATTCGCGCGGACGCGCAAAACCCTTGTTTCCCTGTTTGCAGCAACCATGCTTTCGGGCGTGGCGCTGACGCCTGCCATGGCGAAGACGCTCGTCTATTGCTCGGAGGGCGCGCCAGAGGGGTTCGACGCAGCGCTCTACTCGGCCAACAGCACGTGGGATGCTTCGGCCGAGACGATCTACGATCGCCTCACTGAATTCGAGCCCGGCACCACCAACGTCGCCCCGGGCCTCGCCGAAAGCTGGACCATTTCCGAGGACAATCTCGAATACACACTGAAACTGCGGGAAGGCGTGAAGTTCCAGACGACGGATGATTTCACCCCGACACGGGATTTCAACGCAGACGACGTGCTCTTCACCTACATTCGCCAGTTGGACAAGGACGACCCGTGGAACAGCTACTTTCCTGGTGCGAACTGGGAAATGTTCAACGCGATGGACATGCCAACGGTCATCAAGGACATCGTCAAGGTCGATGAAAAGACCGTCAAGTTCGTGCTGAAGCAACCGGATGCGTCGCTTCCGGCGAAGCTTGCCCTGAACTTCGGCTCGATCATGTCGAAAGAGTATGCCGACAAGCTGGCGGCTGAGGGACGGCGCGAGGACCTCGACCGCAAGCCTGTCGGCACCGGGCCGTTCCGGTTTGTCGACTACCAGCAAGATGCGGCGATCCGCTTTGCAGCCAATGCAGACTATTGGGCCGGCGCGCCGAAGATCGACAATCTCATCTTCGCGATCACCACCGACCCGACGACACGGATGCAGAAACTTCAGGCGGGCGAATGCCATATCGCGCCGTACCCGGCGCCGGCCGATGTTGCCGGGCTGAAGGCAAATCCGGACCTGACGGTATTGGAACAACCGGGTCTCAACGTCTCCTATCTCGCGATGAACACCTTGGTCGCGCCGTTCGACAAGCTGGAGGTGCGCCGCGCCATCAACATGGCGATCGACCGCAAGGCGATCGTTGATTCCGTCTATCAGGGCATGGGCCAGGTCGCCAAAAGCGTCCTGCCGCCGACGATGTGGGGCTATAACGGCAGCATCGAGGGCTACAGCTACGATCCGGAAGCGGCAAAGAAGCTTCTCGACGGAGCCGGCGTCAAAGATCTGAAGATGAAAATCTGGGCGATGCCCGTCAGCCGTCCATACATGCCGAATGCTCGTCGCGCGGCCGAGCTGATGCAGGCGGACCTTGCCAAGGTCGGCATCGGCGTCGAGATCGTTTCCTATGAATGGGGCGAGTACCTGAAGAAGGTGCGCGACGAAGCGCGCGATGGCGCCGTCATCCTGGGCGGCACGAGCGACAACGGCGATCCCGACAATCTGCTCAGCTACTTCTTCAGCTGCTCGGGCGTTGGCGGCAGCAACAATGCCAACTGGTGCGACAAGCCGCTCGACGAGATCTTCCAGAAGGCGCGTACCAGCTCGGATCAGAGCGAGCGGACGAAACTGTACGAAGAAGCGCAGGCCATGATCAGCGACCAGGCACCTTGGGTTCCGATTGCTCATTCCACCGTTGTGCTGCCGATGTCGAAAAAGGTGAAGAACTACGTGATGGAACCCTTGGGTTCGCATCGATTCGACAAGGTCGATATCGAGGAATAATCCCAACACGTTGGGTTTCTGCGCGCCTGTTTCGGCAGCCGCGCACCATTGATATAATTTGAAAAAAGTCTCCCAGTTAAGTTCCATTGATGTGTCATCTGCGACGGCTGGCAGGTGAGTCTCGTATCCCGCTTAATCAGGTTCGTGGTTTCGCACGACAAGCAGAAGGGTCGCACGGTGTATCGACCGGAACAGGATTTTCTTGCCATTGGCTGGGGAAGTCCGAAGGCGCACAGAACGGCTCCGTCGCTTGAGAGTTCGCACTTTGCTTGCACATGCAACACGTCAAGCAAACCGTCTTACAATCTCAAGCAGGCGGTCGCAGGATCTCGCAAGCTGCCGTGGCGGCGCCGTGGCAAGGCCTAGAAGCAAGCCGGATTTTGCAGAATCCGGCGACGCGTACCAGGCCGAAAGCGGTGCGGGCGACATGCCGAAAGCCAACGTTTCTCTGGCAATAGCGAGATCCGGCGCCCCGTCCGGCAAACGCAACAGCACGGCCAATCCGGCAACTGTCGCTTCCTCTGGCCGCAGGGATTTCAGCAAGGCGTCGCGTTGGGCGGAGTAGACCCGCTTCGTCCGCCGGAGATGCCGCAAATAATGCCCCTCGCGCATGAACTCAGTGGCTGCAAGCTGCACGGACGGCCCGGGGGGCGGTGCGAGACAGGCTGCGACTTCCGCAAAACGGGAGGCGAGCGCCGGCGGCGCGACGAGAAAGCCGAGCCTGAGGGCCGGGCTGATGGTCTTGCTGAAGGAGCCGATGTGAATGACGCGTCCACCGCCGTCGAGGGAGGCCAGCGCCGGTGCGGCGCGGCCGTCGAGCTGCAACTCGCTGAGATAGTCGTCCTCGATCACCCAGGCCTGCGCCCCGGCCGCCCAGTCGAGAAGACGCAGTCGGCGTGCCAGCGATAGGGTGGACCCGAGCGGCGCCTGTTGCCCCGGGGTCGCGACAACCAGCGCTGCATCCGGGGCACGGCGTATGCCATGCTCGACGTTGACGCCATCGGCATCGACGGGGACCGGCACAATCTCCAGTCGCGCAAGCTCCAGCCCGCGCCGGGTGAATGGGAACCCTGGCTCCTCCATCCAGACCTTTTGCCCTTCGAGACCGAGGACGCGGAGCGCCATTCCAAGCCCGCTGGCGTATCCCCCGGTGATGATGATTTCGGAGGGCGAGCACTCGATGCGACGTGCGACGGCAAGATAGGCGGCAATTTCCCGGCGCAGTTCCAGTTCGCCGCGTGGGTCGGGATAGATCGCCGGAGCGCTCGTCTCCACGCGTACGGCGTGCGCGCGGATCCTCGCGAAGAGCGTTGCGGGAAAGGTTTCCTGCGCCGGTACGCCCATCTGGAAGATCGCCGGGCCGGCTGTCATCTCCCGATAGCGCTCCATGAACGAGCCGGGATCCGGCGGCGGCTCGATCCGCGCAACCGCTGCAGGACGAGCGGCGACGCGGGTCCCGGTCGAGCGTGAGGCGACGATGAGCTGGGCCGCGGAAAGCTTGTCGTAGGCCGTACGCACAGTGCCGCGTGCAACACCAAGCTGAGCGGCGAGATCCAGCCAGGACGGCAGACGCGCGCCTGGGGCAAGCACCCCGCTTTCGATCGCGGCGCTGATGCCCTTTCGTATCTGCTCGGCCAGTGGCGTCCGCGCCGACCGATCGAGGTTCAGTTCCAGCAGCTGATCCATGCTTTCCTGGTACACGTTGTTTGTCGGTTCTTGGTGCTTTTTTTAGAACCAGGAAGTCGTCATTTCTAGGGGCAGGAAGAAACGTCATCAGGACCACACGGAAAGGAGATCCCTGGCATGACCTTACGATTCTTCATTGGCGCTGCTGCCGCCGCCCTTGCAATCGTCACCACGCTGCCGGCCGCTGCGCATGATCCCGGCGACGTTGTCACGCCGCACTTCGAAAAGGCGATACCCAATATTCCGGGCAAGACCTTGACCGCCCTGATCGTCGACTATCCCCCAGGCGGTGCCTCGGTTCCCCACACGCATGCAAAGTCGTCCTTCATCTTCGCCTACGTTCTCTCCGGAGAAATCGTCTCCAAGGTCAATGACGGCCCGACGCAGACCTACCGCGCCGGCGAGAGCTGGTACGAGCCGCCGGCGTCCACCCACCTCGTCAGCCGCAACGCGAGCCAGACGACGCCGGCAAAGCTGCTGGCGGTGTTCGTCGCCGACACGGATGAAAAAGAACTCACCACCCCGATCAAGTAGACCCGAACCCAAGGAGCAGAACAATGAGCAAGCGTCTCGACTACAACCAGATTGCACCGGCCGGCGCCAAGGCCCTTGGCGGTGTCTACGGCTACGTCCTGCAAAGTGGCCTGGCGCCAGTGCTGGTCGAACTGGTTTATCTTCGCATCTCACAGATCAACAATTGCGCCTATTGTCTCGACATGCACACCCGCGACCTCCTGAAAAAGGGCCAACAGATCGAAAAGATCGCATTGGTCCAGGCGTGGAGGGAAGCAGGCAACCTCTTCGACGCGCGTGAGCGGGCGGCCCTTGCCTGGGCCGAAACAGTCACACGCGTCGCCGAGACGGGTGTGCCGGACGAAGCCTACGAGGCTGCGTACGCCGAGTTCAACGAGCGTGAACTCACCGACCTCACGATCGCGATCGGCCTGATGAATGCCTACAACCGCATGGCGATCAGCTTCCGTAACACGCCACAGGCAGCACTTGAAAAGTAAAGGCGGGCGCACGCCCGAAACGCTCAAATTGAGGAGTTGGCTATGAAGATATTCATCGCGGGCGCCACAGGCGCCGTCGGCTCGCCGCTGGTGCGGGCGCTCTTGACCCTTGGCCATCAGGTGACCGGCATGACGCGCCCCGGCCCAGGCGTGGATCGTCTCCGCGAACTCGGGGCCGAGGCGTCGACCGCCGATGCCTTCGACCCCGAGGCGGTCCATGAGGCAATCGCGGCAGCAGCGCCGGACGTCGTGATCGATCAACTTACCTGGCTTCCGGCCAACCCCGCCGACATCATCAAGGCCATGCCGGACGATACGCGCCTTCATCGCGAGGGCGGCGCCAACCTGCTCGCTGCGGCGGAGAAGCTGGGCGTTCGCCGCTACATCATGCAGTCTCGTGGCTTCTACCTCGATGCCCCGGCAGGACAACTCGCCGACGAGACCGCGAGGCTCAGCTACGACGCGCCCGGGGAGATCGGCGAGAGCACGCGCACCATCGGCGCCTATGAGGACCGTGTGCTCGCCTCGCCGTCGCTCGATGGCGTCGTCCTGCGCTACGGCTTCTTCTATGGGCCCGGTACCTGGTACCGGCCGGACGGAGCGATTGCCGATCAGGTTCGCAATGGCGAGGCGGTGATTATCGGCGAAGGAAATGCCGTTTGGTCGTTCGTCCATATCGATGACGCGATCGCTGCGACCGTCGCCGCGCTTACGGCCGAACCGGGGGTCTACAATATCGTCGACGACGACCCGATGCCCGTCGCCAAATGGCTCCCGGCTTTCGCTCGATGGGTTGATGCATCGGAGCCGGGGCGGGTCAGTGTGGAGGACGCGCTGAAGTCGGCCGGCGAGGAAGCGGTCTACTACCACACCCGTCTGACCGGCGCCGCGAACACGCGAGCGAAGGAAAAACTCGGCTTCGCACCCCGGCCGCTGCTATGGAAGTGCGCGTGATTGCCGCCCGACGGGGCAACGGAAATAGTCGGACCCGCTAGAGGGATAATTGCCACGACATCCAACCGCCGCCAACAACACAGAGGCGCTTCGCACGGACGTCGATCGCAGCGCTGCGATCATCGATCGCATTCCTGCTCGCCGCTGGGGCACTCCCGAGGATATCGGCGAGGCTGCCGTTTTCCTGCTGACGCCGGCTTCACGCTACCTGCATGGTGCCGTCATCCCGGCTGATGGCGGCTGGTTGGCGCGATGAACGGAGATTCGTTGGCGGGCCGTTCAGTGACGCGAGCACGAAGCGCTTCGAAGTGACCGGCTGGCGTTGGTGCGGCAGATGATGGAGCGGAAGCTGTCCGCCCGACGCACCTCGTCGGAACTGCCGGAACTGAGTGAGTTGGTCATGGCCATGCCGCTGGTCTCGGCCGGTATGGTCCACCAAGGCGTTCGACGTTGGGCCGAAGCAGCCCGCCGGATCGTCGGCGAGCTTGGCTTGCGGGAAATGACGGGAGGGGGAGGTCTCGCGCGTGGGGCGTCCTATAAAGATAACGAGTACCGAACGCCTGCCGCGGTATGCTCGCGGATGGAGCGGGATGCGGCGCGAGTACCATCGGTGTTCCGCACCCCGCTTTACTGACCCCGGGGAGGGTTAGCGAACGTAGATCGTCAGCCCGCCGTCAGTCGCCTGTTCAGCGCCGCCAATGTTGTCCATCTCGACGTTCTGCGCCTTCAGCTTTTCAGCCAAGGACTTGTTCGCTTTGACCGCCTCGAGAAGCGCCGCACGTTGTTCCGGCGTGGCATGCTCGACCCACATGCGCGTTTGGTTCTGCTCCGCAAGTGTGCTTACATCGACGACATTGATCTTGTCGCCGCTGTAGCTACGCACAGTTTGCTCAATCTCTTTAGGCCAGTCCATTGCGGCACCTTGACCGTGCACGATTCCAACGAAGCTAAGGGCGGAGAGGCTGGCAATCATAGAAAAAGTCGCAATGCGGTTCATTGTCATGCTCCTTCCTAGGTTTTGCGCTTGTGACGGGGTGGCAACCAAGCGCGGCTGCTCAAGCAACTCGTCCCAACTGAGATTACGCGAAACTCCACTGAGCGATATTGTCCTTAGGGGAAGTCGTCTGAACTTGCCGGCCGCTGGTAGGATCGACGGCCGATACTCTGCAAGTTTCACTGACCGGCTAAGGTCGGTGCGTCTTAGGATCATCCAGGGCCTCCACCGTCTCCAACACCGGCCCGAGGACCCAGTTGTACATCTCAGCGATATTGTGCTCCTCATGCGGATCCGGTTCGATGTTGAACACCTTAGGATACCCTTTCATCGGTGCGGCGCCGCTTCCCGCTCCGCCCAGCAGAGTTGCGCCGGGAGGACCGTTGCGGCTGGGTGCCACTTTGACGAAATAGGCCCGGAATTGCTTCCTGCGGACGGCGATCAGATCAGAGCCGACCAATGTCAGCAAATGTTCGCGACGTCCGCGTCATTGTCGCCGAGCAGCAGGTTGCGCTGATCGATCCCGTCCGACGGCCGGTCGTCCGGCACGTTGCCGCCCGCGAGCTTCGCGAATGTCGGGAAGACGTCCATGATCGAGAACATCGCGTGGGAGAGTTGTGGCTTAATCCGTTGCGGCCGGCGGATCACGGCGGCCCATTGACGTAGAGAAAATACGTGTCTTTGGGCGCGCCCGGTGGACGCGGTAGCGAACGGGTCCCCGCAAGTTCGAGCGGCAAATCGGACAGGATGATGGCATGTGGCGAAAGGACCGCCGGGAGGCATCGGCTCAGCTTGGCGCTTGTCGCAATATTGTTCGCTTCGACATACGAACCCATATCCGCATGTGCCAGGATGACCTGTCCGCCAAAGCGGGTGGCTCCGGAAGCAAGCGTGTCCTCGATGTCGCCGAGCAGCAAATAATTCTGTGGCGGCGTGCAGTCGGCGAAACAGTCGATCTCGCGATCCAGCACATAGATCTCGCGCTCGGGGAGGTGGATGCGCAGGTGGTCGTAGGTGCGACCGTGACCCAGGCCCATCTCGAACACAATGCCCGGCCGGCCGGCTATTTCTCGGAAGGCCCATTCGAGGCAGATGCGCTGGGCCTCCAGGCGGAAGAGCAATTTTTCGAGCCGGGAGTCCTTGCGTCTCCCTTCATCACGCGATTCGTTCAATCTGGCGTCCGTCGGCATACTTATCGTCCCTGGCGCGGTGCTATCATTTCTCAGGTGGCGGCGGCCTCTTTTCCAATCCGATCCATTGGTAGCGGTGAGCGGCTGAACCGACCTATGGTCCTTAGTCGGCCCTCGACCTACATCGGCGTGACGCCGTCGGTGGCAATATGATCGCGTTCAAACCAAAAGGCCCGCCTTCACAACGTATTGACGTTCAGAACCTCGTCATGTTTGCGGCGGGCGGATTGGGTGACCGCGCGAGGCTCGCCTTGTATTCCTCTACCGTCTTCAACAACGGCCCGAGGACCCAGTTATACATCTCGCCGATATTGTGCTCCTCCTGCGGGTCGGCCTCGATATTGAACACCTTTGGGTAGCCATTCATCGGCGCAGCGCTTGATCCGACACCGCCCATCAAGATTGCACCGCCTGCGCCGCTGCGGCCAGGTGCTACGTCGGCAAAATAGGCCCGGAACTGTTTCCAGCGGACGGCGACCAGGTCGGAGCCGACGAAGGTCAGCAAATGCTGGCGATGTCCGCTGTCATTGTCGCCGAGCAGCAGGTCGCTCTGGTCGATCCCATCGAACGGCCGGTCGTCCGGCACCTTGCCGCCCGCAAGCTTCGCGAATGTCGGGAAGAAATCCATGATCGAGAACATCGCATAGGAGGATCGCGGCTTGATCCGTTGCGGCCAGCGGATCACCGCGGCGGTGCGGATCGCGCCCTCGCTGACGTCGCCCAGCGCGCCACGATAGGGTCCTGTCGTTCCCATATCCGGCATGTCGGTGCCGAACCGGCTCGCACCGGGGCCGTCTGGTCCATTGTCGGAGGCGAAGACCACGATGGTGTCTTCCTCAATGCCAAGATCCTTCAATGCGTCGAGGATCGTGCCGACGATCGCGTCGCCCTCCATCAGGGAGTCGCCGAACTGGCCGATGCGGGAAGCTCCTTCGAAGCGCTTCGAGGGGAGGTTCGGAAAGTGCGTCCGGGAAATCGGCAGGTACAAGAAGAACGGCTTGCCGGCCGCCTTTTGGCGCCTCATGAAATCGACGCCGCGGTCCACCAGTTCCCAGTCGATCCCGCGACGCACTTCCTCGGTATAGGGCTTCACCAGCTTCACCGGCTCTCCCCGTTTGGCCTCGACGATGTGCGGCCCCTTGTCGAGCGGGACGTCGATGGACTTGGTCTGATGGCCCTGGCGGATCATCCCGAACGCGTCCCAGGTGTCACCAGGAGGGATTCCGTAAAACTCGTCGAAGCCCTGGTTCTGCGGCTGGCTATAGACCTGGGCGCCAAGATGCCACTTGCCGAAGATCGCCGTGGCGTAGCCGGCGTCGTGCAGCATTTCCGCCATGGTGATTTCCTTGTCCGGCAGCGAGAAAGGCGTGCCTGCGACCGCGACCAGCGATAGCCCGGAGCGGATGGAATAGCGACCTGTCATCAAAGCGGCGCGCGACGGCGTGCAGGATGGCTCGACCAGGAACTGCGTCAGCCGCAGGCCCTCTGCGGCGAGCTGGTCGATGCGCGGCGTCGGCGACCCGCGCAGCTCCCCGCCGCCGTAGACGCCGATGTCGCCGTAGCCGATGTTGTCGGCGAGAACGAAGAGGATGTTTGGCGTCGATTGCTGCGCAGATGCTGTTCCGACAGGCAACGCATTGGCAACGAGACAGGAGCCGATCGCCAATACAAAGCACATTCCCCGCCACGGTCCGAGCCACTTCATGTTTCGTCTCCCCTTTAGAAACCGCCGTCCGCGAGTGCTGCTTCGGAGCGGCTTCCGCTGGCTCGTCATTCAATCGTCGGGCGAAACCGTCATCGCCCTTTCGATGGCGTCGATCAGGGATTCGGCCGGGAACGGCTTGTGCAGATAGGCGACGCAGCCCGCTTTGACCGCCTCCTGTTCGAGCGCCTGATCGTCGACGGCGGTGATGAAGATGACCTTTATCTTCGAGCCGCCGTCCTTCAGCCGGTGCCAGAGTTCGATGCCGGATATGCCGCCGAGATGGACATCGAGCACGATGCAGCCGATCTCGCTCGACGTGGCGCGGCTCAGAAAGGCCTCGGCCGAGGCATATCCTTCCGTCGCGAAACCATGCGCGTTCAACAGCCGCGCGACGCTCTTGCGCATGCTCGGATCGTCTTCCACGACGGCCACTTTGCGTGGTTGGCTTTCCAAGGGATGCCTTTCTGAGGCCCATGCGGAAAGGCATGTCCAGCCCCGATCATGACGATCGTATGACCAACGTCGAAGGCTGGATATTGTCCTATGGGGAAGCGCGGCGAACAGCACCGTGCGCATCATCAGACGGTTTTGCTGTCAGGTCGAGAAGTCCCAGTCTCTCTGCGATCGACACGGCCTCGGCCAGCGAATGCACGCCAAGCTTTTCCATGACGTTGTGCCGGTGCGCCTTGACGGTTCGTTCGGAGGTGCCGAGTTCGTAAGCGATCTGCTTATTGAGCTTGCCGCGGACGATCAGGCCGAAAACGTCGAACTCGCGTGGCGTCAGGGCGTCCAGACGCGCCTGGAGTGTATGGACGCGATCGTGTTCGGCGCGCCGTATCTCTGAGCGAAGCAGCGCCCGCTCGACGGCCCCCAGCAACGCCTCCCTCGAGGCCGGTTTCTCCAGGAAATCTTCGGCGCCGGCCTTCATCGCCCGGACGCTCGCCTTGATGTCGCCTCGCCCCGTCAGAAACACGATCGGCAGCAGTGGTGCTTTCTCGGTGAGCCGGTCCTGCAACTCGAGCCCGCTCAGACCTGGCATCTGCAGGTCGAGGAGGATGCATCCGGGGTCGGAGCCCGACAGGTTGGCCAAAAGCTCTTCGCCCGAGCCGTAGGTGACGACGCGATAGCCGGATGCCTCCATCAACCGTGCCAGCGCGGTGCGATAGGAGTTGTCGTCGTCGACGATATGAATGATGGGTTCCAATTGGGTCATCCGTGCTGAGCAAGCGGCAGGACGAAACGAAACACGGCGCCGCCTTCGGCACGATTGTCCGCCCATATCTTGCCGCCATAGGTTTCGATAATCGCGCGGGCGATCGAGAGACCCAGCCCGGTGCCTGTCGGCTTGGTCGTGTAGAACGCATGGAAAACATGGTCGAGCTGGTCGCTCGGGATGCCGCGGCCGGTATCGGAGATCGACAGCTCGACCTCGGAATTCTCGATCAGCGCCGTCCGAAAGACCAGCTTCCGCTCGGTCGTCGCCGCATCGACCATGGCGTCCATCGCATTGGTGGCGAGGTTGAGAATGACTTGCTGGAGATGTACCTTGTCGGCCCGCACCGGCAGCGCCCGGGTCGGGTCGCTGGAGCTGACGACGATGCTTTTTTGTCCCGCCTCGGCGTGGAGGATATGGATCGCGCTGTTGACCACCTCATTCAGGTCGAATTCCTGCCAGTCGATCTCGCTTCGCTTCTTCAGCAGTCCCCGCAGTCGAACAATGATATCGCTGGCGCGCTGGTCGTCCTCGCGGATGTCGATGAGAATCTGCCGGATGAGGTCGAGATCCGGCTGCTCTTTCCGAAGCAGGATTTCGAGGGCATCGACATTGCTGCGGATCGCTCCGAGCGGCTGGTTCAGTTCATGGGCGATCGATGCCGACAGGGCTCCCGCCGTTGCCGACTGGTTGAGATGCACGAGTTCGAGCAGACGAAGCCGCGCTTCCTGCTCCGCGGCCAGCCGGCGCTGCCGCTCGACCAGAAGCACCGTGATGATCGCCCCCTGAAGCGCAAGCGCTGCAACGATGCCGATGATCGCCGCCCAGTATTCCTCCCAGAGGCTCTTCTCCTTGAAGCTCAGGACGGTTCCGGCAGGAAGCCCGCTCTCCGGCAAGCCCCAGCGCGTCAACTCTCTCGCATCGGCGACAAAGGTTTTCGGCACGTTGACGCTGGCGATCGGTTTTCCCGCGATCGCGTCGAGGGCGAGTTCGGCGACCGCCGTTCCGACCGACTCGAAGGTGACGGAATTACCGCCGACGGCGCCATGGCCGATATACGTGGAATAGGGACCGTAGACGGGAGCGCTCGCCTTGGCGGCAATCCGTTCGAGCGCGTTGCGCGGAATGAAGTTCCTGCCGCTGCGATCGGTAAAGACGGTCAGAACCAGAATGATGCTCCCTTTCGGCACACGCGAGGCGCGGTCTGCGAATTCATCGATGGTCAAATCCTCGACGTAGGTCGTTTTAAGACCGCTTGCGGGGCCGGGGAGATCCGAGCGCGCCGTCGCAAGCCAGGAGCGGTCGAAATCCGAGGACCCGCCGATGATGACGAGATCGCGGGCTTCCGGCTGGAGACCGCGCGCCATGAGAAGGGTTTTTGCGATGTCATACTCGCTGAAAGCCCCGACGACGTCGCTCGGCAGACTCAACTTCACGGCGTCCGCGCTGCTGAAGCCGCAGAACACGATCTTCGCATCCGGGGCGATCGCATGCCGGTACTTGACGATGAAGCCCGTTGCCTCCTCACCAAGCGCAATCACTACATCCGGACGTCGGTCGGCGTATTTCTCACTGAGATATCGCGCCATCCGGTCGATGTGAACCTTCTCGGGGAATCTGGAAAGATCGAGAAATTCCGAGAACAGATCGACCTTGCCCATTGTCGCCTGCTGCAGTCGATGTCTCAGGGTCTCGCCAGCAATGGTCGTTGCCGGGATTTTCTCGTCATAGGGATAGAGGATGAGGATGCGTGGCACCTGGTCCACGATCTCCGCCGACAAGGGCTCGGCCATCACAACGATCAAGAGCAACAGAAGGCAACGAAATGCGGATGCGATCCGGGTGAACGGGCTCGATGGTTTCGTCGATGCACGAGCCATATTGAACGTCCTTTGCGCCATTCTCCGTCAATGCGTTCGGAGGTGACGATGCGGCCGGGGCGATTGCCCGTCGGCGTTCAACTATTTCAAAAATTAGTCCGGCCCCCGCGCCGAAACCTTCCTGCCCTGCGTACGGCTTCCACACCCAATGCGATTGCTGACCGATCCATACCGCGCCAACTCGTGCGCGCTGCCCCAAAGGACAATACCGCCGAGGCGCGTTCCTGACTAGGCTGCGATGCGATGAATAGCTTTCGCGTAAGTAGCAATTGCGTGAACTCGGCGTAGTTCCAGTTTCGACGACAACAGACGCGCGGCGTGCTTCGGTGCATCCATCAATGCAAGGTCTGCATGTGGTCAGGCCACCGTCAGCTATCTTCGGCTGGCAGAGTGCGTCATCACACGTTCGTCGGGGGGACCGGCAATGAGTCGCACAACCATAAATTATGGTCTTGGTGCGTTGAGGAGAAGTGTCGGACACACACGCTGAGAAGTCCCTTCGAGGAAACTGCTCCGCCGTGTCGACGATAACAATCGACCCGCCTGCGATAACTGGAAGATGCGGCATGAGGCGTTGCCATATGGGGCGCAGGCTGCCGGCCCATTTCGGGCAGCCAGGGAGGGAATCGAGACCATGAGCAAGATGAAAAACATCTGGTTTGGTCTGCTGGCTTCCACTTTTGTTGCGTCAGCAGCAATCATGCCGGCAGCCGCGCAAGATCAGCAAAAACCCAACATTGTCGTCATCATGGGCGATGATGTTGGCTGGTTCAACATTGGCGCCTATCACCGGGGCATCATGTCCGGGAAGACGCCGAACCTCGACAAGCTTGCCTCCGAGGGCATGCTATTTACCGACTACTACGCGGAAGCGAGCTGCACTGCGGGCCGAGCAAGCTTCATCACAGGTGAAATCCCGTTGCGCACCGGCTTGACGACGGTCGGACAAGCGGGGGCAGACGTCGGCATGCCGGACAAGGCCGCAACCATTGCCGCCGCCCTCAAGACCGAGGGCTACGCCACCGGTCAATTCGGTAAGAACCATCTCGGCGATTTGAACAAGTTCCTGCCAACGCTGCATGGCTTCGATGAGTTCTTCGGGTACCTGTATCACCTCGATGCGATGTCAGACCCCTACTGGTATTCGTTCCCGAATGACCAATCGTACCGGGACAAAGTGGGGCCGCGCAATTTGGTCCACAGCTTTGCAACGGACACGGACGACACGACCGAGCAGCCGCGTTGGGGCAAGATCGGCAAGCAGCGGATCGTCGACGAGGGACCTCTGGCGCCATTCGCCGACATGACCAACGTGCCGAACATGCATGACATCACGCCCAAGGCAAAGTACGACATGGGGACGTTCGACGAAGTGCTGGTCAAGGCCTCGTGCGACTTCATGGACAAGGCCAAGACTGACGGCAAACCGTTCTTTGTCTGGCACAACACGACGCGCATGCACGTCTGGACGTTTCTGTCGCCAAAATACCAGGCGCTCATGAACAGCGACAGCAATTACGGCCTCGAAGAAGCCGGCATGGCGCAACTGGATGACAGCGTCGGCGCCATCATGAAGTGTGTGGAGGATGCGGGCGAGACCGACAACACCATCGTCATCTTTACAACTGACAATGGGGCGGAGGTGTTTACCTGGCCCGACGGTGGCATGACCCCGTTCAAGGGCACCAAGGGTACGGTGATGGAAGGCGGCTTTCGGGCACCGGCAATCATCCGCTGGCCGGGTAAAGTCAGGCCGGGCACTGTCGAGAACGGCATCTTCTCCGCTCTGGATTGGTTCCCCACGCTGGCGGCGGCAGCTGGCAACACCGAGATCACTGAGCAGTTGCTCAAGGGTGTGAAGCTGGGCGACAGGACCTACAAGAATCACCTTGATGGCTACAATCAGTTGGACCTGCTGGTGGGCAAATCCCCATCCGCACGGCATGAATTTTTCTACTTCGGCGGCCCTTCTCTGGGGGCGGTTCGCATCGACAACTTCAAGTTCCAGTTCTTCCAACAGCCGCAGGGCTGGCCCGGTGGGAAGGTCACAACGGACATGCCCACTATGGTGAATATCCGCCAGGACCCATTCGAGCGGACACCATCGATCGGCGGCCAAAGCCTCAATGACCTCGGCGGAGGCTATATGAATGACTTCTTCGCACGCGAGTTCTGGCGGTTCGTCAGCGTCCAGCAGGAGGTCGCAAAACTGGCGCTCACGGCGATTGACTATCCGCCGATGCAAGACCCGGCTTCGTTCAATCTTGATGCTGTCAAGAAGCAGATCGACGCCGCAATTAAGAACAAGCCAGGTAACTAGAAGGCCCGCTCAACACGACGGGCGGTTTTCCAGGGCCGCCCGTCTGGTTTCAAGGCACAGTCCTCCGCACGTCTCAAGGGACGATGCGGGAATCTGGACACCTAACCGATGGAGGGGTCGTTATGACTTTGGGACGTAACTTCCTCAGACTGGCCGGCGGAGTCGTGCTTGGCCTGGCAACGTTGTTTGTTGTTGCCTCGGCGCAGGCCCAGACCGCTCCGCTGCCGTCGTGGAATGACACCGTCCCGAAGGCGGCCATCGTCGCCTTCGTCGAGAAGGTGACCAAGGAAAACTCGCCCGACTTCGCTCCCGAACCGGAGCGCATCGCCGTTTTCGACAATGACGTCACGCTGTGGGTCGAGCATCCGATGTACACCCAACTCGCCTTCGCACTCGACCGCGTGAAGGCCGAGGCAGCTTCCCATCCCGAATGGACGGACACGCAGCCGTTCATGCGCTGCCCCAAAGGACAATATCGCTGAGGCGCAATCCTGACTAGGCTCCGATGCGATGGGTGGCGTTCGCATAGGTAGCGATTACGTGAACTGGGCATAATTCCAATTTCAACGGACAGCAGACGCGAATGCTCCGGCGTGCTTCCGGCGCATCCGTCAATGCAAGGTTTTACATGCGGTCGCCGAATTTCGATGGATTGTCGTCCATGCGTCCAGAGTGTCCTTTGTGCGCTCCCCCTTGAACGCGCGGCGCTCCAGCGCGAAGGCCACCGCAACGGATATCTTCCGAACGGGAGATGTGTATTCACCGGAGGAGCTGAAAATGATCCGCAAAAGCCTTAGTTACAGTCTCGGTGCGTTGACGACTGTGG
>NZ_JBWKZT010000028.1:0-48033 GCF_059424735.1 Ensifer sp. GW101-20A05
TCGGGCCTAGGGTGAGATACGGCCCTGGAACCAGCACAGTCAGATGCGGAAAACTTTCCGATTCTGACTGGAGGTCATGGAAGTAACCACAGCGTATCGGAAGCCGATGTCTCTGTGTTGGAGCGGCAATCATTTGAAGATCGAAGGTGCCGCCCGGCTCAAGGCCGTTTCCATCGACTCGCCTGTGGCGCATGCCCTGTGCGCGCGGCCATACCTTTTCGCGCGATGAAGTATCTCGTCGCCAAGCCGGAGATCCGAACTAAGATTACCAAGAGTTCCGATTGCTCGCGCACGGCCAATCCATGAAAACTCTGGCGCAAGTTTGGGTACGCGCGCACTGACCTTGCGCCAATTTATGGACCATCGGGCGCGATTGCCAAGGCACCGGCAGGGCTGAGCGTACCACAGCGCCAGAGCCGGTAAGATTGCTGCGTATCCCAGTCATAGTAGTAGGCCGCATCCAGTCGCTTCGCCTTGGCGAAGTCGGAAAAGACAGCGCGCATGGCGGCCATCGCGCCCTCGCGCTGGCTGTCGTCGATAGGACACGTGCGGGCCGTGTTGGCGATCCCCCACTCCGTCACCCAGCATGGCCTGCCGCTATCCGATGGCTCGCAGAAGTCGAGCAGCTCGGTGACGACGGATCTGATCGCTTTTGGATCCTTGCGGGCGGGGTAGATGTGGATGCCAAAGGCATCGACAAGCTGGTCCATTCCCCGTTCCCGCAGAAGCGTTATCACCTCAGCCGGATCGAGCCGCTCCATGCCTTGCCGGTCCGCTTCCTTGGCGCCCATGTCAGAGAGCCCGGCGGAGACAATGGCGGCACCGCTGCTCTTGGCGCTTTTGCGCACCTCGTCACGGGTGATCCTTAGCACCTCTATGTAGCGGTCGAGGCCCTCTTCGAAAGCTGCGCGATCCTTGAGATCGGCGACCGTTCGCGGCGTCGGCTGACCGGGTTTCTGATAGACGGCAAGATCGCCATTGTAGCCGGCAAGGTTGATCTCGTTTCCAGGCTCCACCGCGTCGAGGCGAACACCGAGAGCGTCCAGGCGCGTGAGCGCTTCGCGAAGGCCAAGGCGATATCGATCGAGGTCCAGCTCGGACAGGCGGTTGACGTCCCAGATGCGACCCTGGCCACTGCGGGGCCGTACCGCATCCGCATAGTAGCTTTTGTTCGCAAGCTGAATTTCGAGCAGGATACGCAATCCGAGCCGGCTGGCTATGCTGACTGCCTCGATGCTCTTTTCGACCGGCCGAGACAGGGAGAGCCGCACATGCGTCGCGCCGCTATCAGCGATCTCCTTGAGCACGCGCTCCTGCTCGGCGCGGTCGAGCCAGGCGAGATTGAGCCGATTGACGCCGTAGCGCGCGAAAGCCGCGTCCTCGGCCAACGCCGGCGAAGCATCAAAGATTGCCGCCAGGGAAAGCTGGGCGGCAAGGAGCAGCGCCCGTGGCGCTGCTCTCGCGAAGGGGCGATTAGATCCCAACCTGTTTGAGCGCACTTTGGAAGTTCGCCTCGCAAGCCGAGTACCGCTCGGTGACGGCTTGTGCATCGATCTTGGACAGGAAGTTGGCGAGATGGGCGCGCTTGTCGCTTTCGCGGTTCCACACGCCCGCCTCGATATAGGGGAAGCCGATGAATTCGAGCATCTCCCGCATGCGGTCGTCGACCGCAATCATCAACGACGGCGTACCCGCCTGCATGCCGATGACGCAACCGTGGAACCGCCGGCCGATGCAGAGGTCTCTCGACGACGACCAGGCGCGCCACTGGTTGGTGTCGAAGAACACCATGAGCTCGTTCTCTCTCTGCCACTTCTCTTGATGCTTGTATTCGGTCTTGCCGGTGATGCGCCCGCTTGAGCGGTCGTAGACCGGGGCGTTGTCGTCAACGGGAAGCGTAAGGTTATAGGCGACGACCTCGTCCTGAATGACGTAGCTTGCGACGCTATCGGGCTTCAGTAGCGCATGAGCATCGACGATCGTGTCGGCGACGCTGCCGAGATAACCGCCGAGCGCGAGCTTTTGGGCCGATGCCAGGTCCGCATTGGCAAGGGACGTCAGCGAACGTCGCATCTCGTTCGGCGCGAAGAAGAGCGAAGGGCAGCCGGTCGGCTTGACGAACTTCATGCCCTCGGCTCTCAGGAACTCCGCGGTGAAGTACCCCCGGGTCAGGAAGAAGCTCTCCTTCTGCTTCAACACTTCGAGGAACCGCAAAGTGCCGGCCGGCAGGTTCTCCTTGAGCCCTTCCCGCTTCTGGATGCCGATGCCCATCACCAGCACGGGCATCTTCAGTTTCTCGAAGACATCGGCTTCGAGATCGGCGGAGTATCCCGGGCGCAACAGGTTCGCCGAGGCGAACACGCACATGTCGAATTCCTTGTTCAGGGCATCATAGACATCGTTGGCGCCGCGGCTGTTGACCAGGTGCCAGAAGGGCACATAGGTCACGTCATGTCCGCGCAAGGCGTAAGCTGCGCCCTCGCCGATCAGGTAGTTACCGGTGTTGGCGATCTTTTTGACCTGATCGATCAGTTCCTTCTTGCTTCGGATATCGTCGAAGTAAGGCTTGTGAAGGACCGTCGCACCGGAAACACGCGAGACGGTACGCTGGAGATAAGAAGGGATTCCGGTGAGCAGGATACGCATCGATACACCTGAGTTATGGGCTGACCCACAGTTGACGTAGAGCGGGATGAGGAAACGTGGGCGCAGTCTTCCTCATCCCGCCCGAACATTATGAAATCGATCGCATTCGTGCCTCGGGTAGAACGCACCCGAGGCGTCAGCGATTTATTGGCCGATGCCGATTTCGCGCAGCACCGTTCGGAAATTGCGTTCGCGATCGGAGTAGCGGTCGACGAGTTCGGATGCGTTGAGCCCGGCCAGATGGCTGGCGACGAATTCCGCGCGGTTTTCGGCTTTTTCGAGTTCCTGCACCTCGACCGACGGAAGGCCGGTAAAGCCCAGCATTTCGCGCATCCGGTCGTCAACTGCCACCATTAGGCTCGGCACGCCTGCCTGCATGGCGATGATCGAGCCGTGGAACCGCCGGCCGAAGTTGAAGTCCATATGCGAGGCCCAGGCGCGCCACTGATTGGTATCGAAGAAGGTGCGCAAGTCGAACGGCACCTTCAGACGATCCGTACCCGGATAGGCGATATCGCCGAGCATCTTTCCGGAGCAGGAGTCAAAAACTCTGCCATCGGCATCCGGCTCGACCTTCATGTCGAAGTGCAGGAACTCATCCTGGATAACATATTGCGGCTTGGCTCCCTCGGGGTTCAGCGCAATCGCATCGACGATGCAATCGTGATTGGCGCCGAGATAACCCGAAAAGATCGTCTTTGCCTGGCCGATCTTGACGCTCGGCAGCTTCTTCATAGACGCGCGCATGTTGTTCGGCGCGAAGTAGACCGAGGGGCAGCCGGTCGGTCGAACGTACTTGAAGCCCTGGTCCTTCAGGTAGCCAGCCGTCTCATAGCCACGGGTCAGGAAATAGTGTTCACGGTCCTTGAGCACGTCGAGCAGCCGCTTTGTTCCTTCCGGCAGGCCTGTTTCCAGGTCCTTGCGGTTTTGATGGCCGATGCCGAGCATGACGATCGGCATCTTGAGCTTGCTCAACACATCGGCTTCGGCATCCGCCGACAGCCCCTTGCGCAGGAGATTTGCGCAGGTGAAGACGCAGATGTCGAAGTTGTTGTTGAACTCTTCGAAGCCGCTGCCGTTCTTGTGGCAGTTATAGAGATGCCAAAACGGGATCTGCTTGGCATGCGGCGCGATGGCACGCAGAGCTCCCTCACCGATCAGATAGTTGCCGGTGTTGCTGATGTTGCGAAGCTCCTGAAGAAACTCGTCCTTGGATTCGGGCTGTTTCTGCCGTTCCGAATAGGAAACCGACAGGCCATTCGCGCCATTGGCGAGGCGCGTGTAGTGGCCAGGAATGCCCGTCAGGAGGATTCTTGGACGCATGCGTAAGTCCCTTCTAGTTAAAAAGTCGCCCGGCGCGCTCAAACTGCTGCTGCAACGCCGGTATTGGATGTCTCACGCGCACGGATAACCTTGGCGCGCGAAAGAGATGAATTGTTCACGGAGCCGTCACACCAGCCAAGGAACTCCGCGAAAGAGTTTGGCCAGGCACGGCGCGCCGCCGTTCTGAGGCAGCCTTCCATGATGGGGGCAAGCAGGTTGCGGTCATGAGCAACCTCGGTGATCGCCTTCACCATGTCTCGTACCACTTGCGGGTCGGAGGGAGCGTCGATCAGGATGCCGTCCTCACGATCAACGATCAGCTCGTCGACGGCCCCGACGGCAGTCGCGATCGGGACGCAGCCAAGCTGCTGCGCTTCAGCGATCATCAAGGGCGCACCTTCCCAGCGCGACGGCATGACCAGCACGTCGGCCCAGCCGAGCGCCTTGATCAGATCCCGGCTTGCAAAGACGGGCGGGCGCACCTCGACGCCAAGCTCTTTCAGCCGGTCGGTCCAGGAGAAGCTGGCGTCAGCCAGGATCTCGCCGCCGATTGCCCGGGCATCGAACGGCACACGCGCAGCGCGCAGCTCCGAAATCGTCGCGGCGAGCCGGTCGATGCCTTTCTGCTGGTCGAGGCGGCCCATGTAGAGAAGCCTCAACCGATCGTCCTTACGTTCGATCCGCCGCACCTGCAGCACCTCCGCAAGCACCTTCGGCGGGACCGAGAAGCTCGCGCCGTTCGGAACCGCGAATATCTTTTCAAGCGGTACGCCGAAGCTGTGCAGATAAAACTTGAGCTGTTCCGAGCAGGTCAGGAAGGCGTCGTAGCAATGCTCGTGCGCGATCGCTGCGAAAGGCTGGCCAGCCGGACGCTTGAACGGCGTGTTGTCAACGACGTGCAGATAGCAGGCCGTGCGCGTGCCTTCGGAACGCAGCCGGGCGATCAGCGGGTGCATCGCCATGACGTGGTTGTTGATAACGAGATCGAAGCCCGAAAGCTGGCCCTTCAACGCGCCCCAATCGACCTCATGATGTTCGGCGATGAAGTCGTGTCCGAGGAACGAGCCGGAGCCGCCCCAGGCCGGAATGCCCTGATCCCAGAAATGAACGTAATCGAAGCTCGCATCGAACTCGTCGATCACGTCCATTCGGCTGGTGCCAAGCACGAACAGATGCGTCTCATAGCCGGCGGCGCGCAATTCCCGGGACGCAGCATAGATCACCTTCTCGGCGCCACCGAAGGAGGCGTTGGGCACGAGCAACGCTGCCGTTTTCTTTCCGGCCTCGCTGTGACCGAGCGGCAGCACCGGCGAACCGCCGATTTCCGTGCGTAAGGCTTTATGCAGATCGGAATAGGGCATGAGCCGTGGCGGGCGCCAGGTCCAGCGGCGGCCGGCGGTGCGGCGCAGCGGGCTCGTGGCAATGGCGTTGACGCAGTTGATCATGACCTGTTGCGGCGTGATGAGCGTGCGGCGCGGCAGGGCCCTCGGGAATGGGAACCGCACTTTGAGGACCGCCGATGTCGGCCAGACCTGCTGGCTGCCGATCGAGGCGAACCAGTCGAGCGCGTTGTTGCGGATGACATCGCGCAAAAGCGCCGTCGAAATGAAGATGAGATCCGGCTGGCCAAGGTGCTCGGATCCGGCATCGAGGAAAGTCGGCTCGATCTTGCGCTGTGTGGCGTCGTTGCCGAGGTGGACGAACACGACGTTCGCCTTCTCGCTCAGCCGCTCCAGGTGGCAAAGAACGTTCGGCAACATGCGCGAGCGCAAGAGCAGATCGATCGTCGCCCCGCTGCCGGCCATCACGAATGGCGGAAAGTGCACGTTGTCCGGCTCGCCGGTATTTGCCCAGAAGGCCGGGATGATATCGTCCAGGCGCAGCCTCTTCGGCTGCTTGGTCGGGTCGGTGAAGAACGAGATCGCCGCGTCTTCAGTGCGTGCGAAGAGATAGCGGGGGCATTCCTCGTGTTCAAAGTCGACAAGCATCGGCCTTTGGAACAGCGCTCTGTGGCGCTTCCTGAGGAAGCTTACGGACGTCGCACGGTCGCGGTTGGCTTCCTTGAACCGGCTTTCCGCCCGCAAGCGGTATTCGAAGGTCGTCTCGTGGCAAGGCGTGCCGACGAAACCGTGTTCCACGCAGGAAAGCCAGAATTCCCAGTCCTCGAAACCGTTTTGCCGGTCGTCGTTGAAACGAACGCCCTCCCGGAAGACATCGATGGAGATCATCGAGCCCGTGTCGCAGATGTTGTCGGTGATGCAGTGAACCAGCCTGGAATAGTGGTTGCCGTAGTGCGCTCGCCAGCTCACCGAGAAGGTATCGATATTGGTATAGACCCAGCCGGCGCCGCTCTCACGCAGTTGGCGGTAAAGGGTTTCGATCGTGCCCGGCAGAACGCGATTGTCGGCGTCGAGAAAATAGACAGCCTTCGCTTCGGACAGGTTTTCGAGCACATAGTCGATGGCCCGGTTGCGCGCGCCGCCCGGCCCTGCATTCCGGCCGAAGACCACGTGGATGTCGGGATGAGCCGCAGAAAACAAGAGCAATTGATCGAAGGTTTCGTGCCGTGGGTCACCATCGACCGAGACGACGATGGCGATCCGGCAATCTGAAAGCGCCGAAGCTAATGCGGACTCGATTGCCTCGAGTGCCAGCGCCGCGTGCCCGTAGAGCGGCATGGCAATCGCGATCAAGTCGCGTGGATCGCTATTGTTTGACATGAGACGCACCACCCGATTGCTTTACCATCCGGAAGCCCGACACCTTGAGCCAGGAAAAGTCGACGGAGTCGGTGACCGCGCGGCTGAGGATCATCAGATCCATGGGATGGCGCACCGGCTCATCCAATTGGAAATTGATATTGATCGGCTGCTGGTTCGTGACCTCGCGCCAGCCACTGAAAAAGGCCGAAGGCTTCACCGAGCCCTTGCGGGCGAGTTCGGCGACTTCCGAGCGCGCATTCGAAGTCGCAGGTGCCAGCAAGAAGCTGACCGCAGCCGGCGCCCCCTTCGGATGATCGACGATGGCGCTTGCCGAAAAGGATATGGTTCCGGGCTCGACCGCCCGACCGATGGCGCCGGCCGACACGCCGCTCGGCAGCGGGTGACAGACCACTGCGTGTTCGTGCTCGAGGTAGCGCACGGTCTGGAACTCCGGAACCACCGGCGTGACGGAAACATCGACGATCTGGCTCAAGAGATCCACCGACAGCCGGTAATCCTCGATGAAGTGACCGTCGAGCAGCGCCGTCGGTGCGATCATGTTGGGCATGCGTGTCGGCTTGACGCCGGGAAGGCCCGTATAGATGCGGAACGCGAGCGGACGCAGATCGAGGTCGGCGTGACGCGTTTCGGAGCGTGCGGTGTAATGCTCGCTGGCAATGGGATAACCGAGCGAAAGACCGATGGTTTCCGAGCCCGTCGTTGACACCCTCAACCGCAACGTTCTTGCGCCGCCTCCGCAGGTGCGGGGCAAGGCGAAGAAGTTCCACGTAGGCACCAGCTGTGAAAACGGCACGGACCATTCGGCCACGCCTTCGCCGCTTTCGACATAACTCAGGACGACGACCAGTTCGCCACCGTCTCTCGGAACCGAATTGAAGTGGAGCGCGATGCCTGCCACGCCATGGCTGGAAACCGGCAGGAGTTGCTCGACGAAAGCGTTGGCAATCAGATGGCCGATGCCTTCGTCCTTGGGGTCGACATAGGGATCGTGCGCAAAGACCTCGGTGACCGGCTCCCAATTGCGCGCCTGGAAGGCGTCTTCGAGCGCACGATAATTTTCGAGTAGCGTTTCGCGCTCGCGGCGCAATAGCGCGAGCTCCGAAGTGATCGCACTCGAAAACCGCGCAAGACGCCCGACACCACCGTCGACCAACGCCTGAATGATTACGGCACTCTCCGCCGCCGTGTGTGCGCTCAACCGCTTGACCGGGAAATCCGGTACGGTGCCAAGCGCACGCAAGGACACGAGCCGTTCCGCAAGGTCTTCCTCCCCCTCTTTTGAGAAGGCAAGCCCGATCAGCGGGAATACGTTTTCGAGAGTGGTTTGGGCCCGATCGCCCTTGGGAAGGAAATGAACCAGGTGCTCGATGCCGCTACCTTCGACACTCGCCCTATCATGATCAGATGCCACCACCAGCTTTCGCTTCGCCTGCGAATACCTCACGCCAGAAGACATCAACTCTTGCACGCGCCACCTTCAATATGAACAAGTTCCCTCTGAAGTTGAATTCGCCGAAACGAAATACATCGGCGAATTCAAGCTCATACGAAAAGCATATCAAGGTTATTTGCACTGCACAATAAGTGATATTTGTGTTTTTCGTGAAATAATACTTCGGATTTTGAAGTATTATCTGGATGAAACCAGTGAGATATTAGAGGTAGAAGCACTGCTTGTTGCCTTGTCCAGCAACATCATCTGCCGCGCGATGCAATCACCCAGCCGGAACCGCTGCTCGATCGTCCGGCGCGCGGCCGCACGCATGTCCGTATACTTTTCCGGATGACGCAACGCTTCGGAAACGACACCGGCGAGCGCGTCCGTATCAAAGAATGGCACAAGCAGGCCGTTGCGGCCGGAACTCACGACTTCCTGCATCGGGGCGGTATCCGACCCGATGACAAGTGCGCCGCAGGCCATGGCCTCCAGCACCGACCAGGAAAGCACGAAGGGATAGGTCAGGTAGATATGCGCCGCCGAGATCTGGAAGAGCTGTCGCAACACGCCATGTGGCACGACGCCCGGAAACAGGAACCTGTCCGCCGGCACATCCAGGGACTGAAGCAGGTGATCCCTCCAGGAGCCTCCGCCCGGCGGCGGAGCGCCGTAGCTGACGCCATCGCCCCCGACGAACACGAAGAGCGCATTGGGATGTTCCCGCGCGACTTTCGCCGCCGCCGCAAGCGCCTGTGGAAAGCCGCGATAGGGTTCGAGGTCGCGGGCAACGAAAGTGACGATCGGCGGATCGCCCGCCTTCAGCACCCGCCCATCCGGAAGCTTGAGAGACGCCGAGGCATCCGGACGGAAGACGCGCGTATCGACGCCCTCATGGCAAACGGCGATGCGTCCGCGGTGCTCGGCCGGATAGAGGCTCCTTTGCCAATGGGTCGGACTGATGCCGCCATCCATTGCCTCCAGCGACAACAGCTGCGCCATGTTGCGCAGACGCAACCGCTTTCGCGTGTCCGAATCGGGTTGGTCGTCAGGGGCAAAACCGATGTCCGCCCCTTCAGCGCGATAGAAGAATTCGCAATAGCCGAGCGCTGGCACGTTCGGCAGCACGTCCTTGACGAACATCATGCTGCCCCAGCCCGTATGTCCGACGATGACGTCGGGCACCTGGCCTTGCTTTGCCATCGCCTCGAAGGTCTCTGCGACCCGGTGACCTATGCGGACGTGATGGTCCGGGATGCCCAAATGCCTTGCCATTTGCGCATTGGCCTGCGGCCCCGGTTCCGCCCTGTGGCGGATGACCCGCGTGGACGGAATCCGCTGATCCACGGTTTCCGTCACGAGAGTTACTTCATTTCCCGTCTGCGCCAAATGGGCCGCGAGAGCGGCGAATTGGCAGAAGCCGCGCCGGTGTACAAATGCTACGTGCATGTTCCTAGCCTTTTACCGATGAAAGGACAGCGTTCGCGCCCCGGCTCAGATGCCGTAGCGCGTCGCATTCCCCCAAACCAGCTCAAGCCGGTGCAGCGTTTGAAATGCGGTTTCGAGATTGCGCCGGTCCTGCTCGCCGTGGCTGAGCACCCGTTCATAGGCACCGGCAGCTTTCCTGAGAGAATCGCAGAGCTGCCTGCCCTTTTCCGAAAGCCGAATGCGAGCCGAGCGCCGGTCGCGCTGCGATGCAGCCCGGTCGATATATTCCCCATCGCCCAGTTGCTTCAGATAATAGGACACGTTTGAACCGACATAGTGGCCGCGATCCAAAAGCTCAGCCACGGACACCTCGGCATCGCCGATCGCGAGCAAGACCATGGCTTGCGCCGGGCCAATGTCGTCGACGCCAAGCTTTGTCAGTTCGGCGCGCAACAGGCCGGTGAACCGTCTGCTGGCTCGTTCCATCATCCGCGCCAGTTCAAAATACGAGACCACGGAGGCTTCGCTCTCCTGGCCAATATCTTCGTGTTCAGCGGCACTACCAACTGCGTCATCCCCGGGGCGGATGGCAACAGCGCCGCCGAAATCTGCGAACGGATAGAGAATCTTTTGATTCATCCCTCTCTCCAACTAAGCATTACTACGATATTCAAAAATTACTTCAAATTTTGAAGCAATTTTTCGCCCCCTTTACTCCCCCCGAATATGATTATCTTGAGCATTCCACCATTATTGTGTCACACTTATCACGGCAACACTGTGATTTAAGTGATAACAAACAAAATAGCTTCCTCAAGACCCCAACGAACTTATCCAGAAATTCGCCACGCGTGACAGCAAACGAGGCAATATGATTAGCAAGAACCAAATTGGGCCAAAGACGGCGCAAAATGGAGCAAACGATCCACGGCTGCTTATTTTGAAGGCACGCCGCGTGTTCGTTTTGGCACTTATTTATGCAGCTCTGCTGAGCGCTTGCATCGGCATCTTGCAGCTCTCCACGCCGCTTTACATGATGCAGGTCCACGACCGCGTCCTGAACAGCCAGAGCATGGATACGCTTACCATGCTGACGATTCTGGTGATCGGCGCGCTCATTATCTATGGCGTGCTCGAATACATCCGGGCGCTGACGTTCCAGGCGATGGGAAGCGCGGTCGTGCGTTGGCTGAACCTGCCAGTGTTGACCGCGGCAGTGCAGGCGGCGGCCGATCAAGGGCTGACCCGCGCGACCCAGTCGCTACGGGACCTGGCTGAGTTGCGCAGCTTTCTCACGACCTCCGCCGTCAGTGCACCGCTCGATGCCGCCTGGTCGCCAATCTTCCTCGGCGTGCTCTTTGCGCTGCACCCGATGTTCGGCCTTCTTGGCGCCATTTCCATTGCCCTGCTCGTGTGTTGTGGATTGCTGACTGATTTGCTGACTCGCCGGCTGATGAAAGAGGCCAATCAAGCCAATATCGAGGCCGTCTCGAAAATTGGTGCGAGCTTGCGCCACGCCGAGGCAATTGAGGCAATGGGAATGCTCCCCGCACTCGCCCGCCGCTGGCGCGCGGCGCAACTGCATGCGCTGGATGCGCTCGAAGTCAGCGGCAGCCGAAGCAAGGCGATGGCCTCAATCACGCGCTCGATACGCTTCATGATCCAGGCGGCAGCGCTGGCGACGGGCTCTATCCTCGTGATGAAGCAGGAGATCTCGCCCGGCGCGATGATGGCTACGACCATTCTGGTCGGACGCCTTCTCGCCCCATTTGATTCGATGATCGAAAACTGGCGCCAATGGGTGCTGGCCATCGCCAGTTGGCGACGGATCGAGGCGGCACTCAAGGAAGATCTCGCCGTACGCCAGACGATGCCGCAGCCGCGCACGCAAGGCGATCTCGTCGTCGACAAGCTGGTCTATGCCGCCCCCGGTCTCGATGTGCCGATCATCAAGGGCATCGGATTTTCGCTTTCGCCGGGCGAGGTGCTCGGCATCGTCGGGCCGTCGGCTGCGGGAAAGTCGACGCTTGCCCGCCTCCTTGTCGGCATTTTGAAGCCGACCACGGGCGGCGTCTTCCTCGACGGCAACAACGTTTATCTCTGGGAGCGCGCTTCGTTCGGGCAGATGACCGGCTACCTGCCGCAATCGGTCTCGCTGCTCGAGGGTACCATCCGTGATAACATTTCGCGCATGGAGGAAGGTGAGCCTCAAAAGGTGCTCGACGCCGCCCGCCTTGCCGACGTGCACGACATGATCGGCCGGCTGCCACTTGGTTACGATACGCCGGTCGGTGACGGCCATTTGACGCTTTCCGGTGGCCAGCGGCAGCGCATCGCACTTGCCCGCTGCCTCTATGACCGCCCCCGACTGATCGTTCTCGACGAGCCGAACGCCAACCTCGACGCGATCGGCGAGCGAGCATTGATCCGTGCGATCGAGCGTGCCCGCAACGACGGCGCGATCGTCATCATGATCGCCCACCGGCCAACCATCATGCAGGCGGCAGACAAGCTGCTCGTCCTCGAAAACGGTCGAATCACCCAGTTCGGACCGCGCACCGACGTGGTCGCATCCATGACCCCGGGCGAACCGAGACGGGAAGGCGTTTCCGCATGACAAAGAAACCCAATCTACCGATCGCGCGCGATGCAAAGAACGCGGTGACAACACGTGGCGGGGAGAACCTGCCAGCCATCATCGACCGGCCTCATCCGCTGCATGGGCTGGAGCCCGATGCCGAAGGCAGCGCTTCCGCCCCGCTGCGCGGCGTGGTCCTTGCCGGTCTTACGACCATCCTCGTCGCCTTTGGCGGCTTTTTCGGCTGGGCTTTCTCGACGGAGCTCAGCAGCGCCTCGGTCGCAAGCGGCACGATCGTGGTCGATTCGAAACGCAAGACCGTCAGCCACTTCGAGGGGGGCATTCTCAAGCGCCTGCTCGTCCAGGAGGGGGATCGTGTTGCGGCCGGGCAACCACTCGTCAAGCTCGAAGATACCCGTGCGCGCTCCGACCTGCAGGCGCTGCAAAGCCGTCGCCTCGGTCTGATTGCGAAGCTTGCCCGCCTGAGGGCGGAACAGACGGATTCACAAGAAATCACGTTCCCCGATGATCTGAAGGGCGCGCCGGATCCGGCGGCCGATGATGCGGTGAAAGCGGAAACGAACTTTTTCGAGCGCCGGCGCGAAGCAAAAGCCGGTCGCCTTGATGTTCAGGGCAAGACCATCGAAGAATTTTCGGAGAAAGCCAAATCGCTCGCCGAGCAGATCCGCGCGACCGATCGACAGATCGAACTGATTACCGAGCAGCGAACCGCGATCGCCACTCTCGTCGCGAAGGAGTTCGCGCAGCGCTCGAAGCTTATCGAGATCGATGCCAAGCTCAGCGAACTGGCGGCAACCCGTGGCGAACTCGCCGGCAATAAGGCCCAGGCCGAAAAGGCGGAAGCCGGAGCAGAACTCGGGTTGACCGGTATCGAGAATGAGTTCCAGTCCGAGATTGCCGGCGAAATCACCACGGCCCGCCTTGAGCTTTCCGATGTCGAAGAACGATTGGTGTCCGCCAAGGACATCCTGACCCGCCTCGACATCCGCTCACCACAGGCCGGGATCGTCACCAACATTCAGCTGCGCACGGCAGGCAGCGCCGTCTCGGCGGGGCAACCGCTTCTCGATATCGTGCCCGAGGACGAGCCACTGCTTGTAGAAATGCATGTCGGCACCCGTGACATCGACAGCATCGACATCGGCTCGAAGACGCAGATCCGGCTGACGGCCTACAACCAACGCACGCACCTGCCTCTTGACGGCGAGATCAGCTATGTTGCGGCCGACCAGTCGGTCGATGAGAAATCGAATGTCTCCTACTACGTGGCGCGTGCCCGCATTGCGGCTTCGTCGCTCAGTGCCAACCCCGACATTCGCCTCTATCCCGGCATGCCTGCCGAGGTCCTGATCGTCCACAAGCCACGCTCGGCGATTGACTACATGGTCTCACCGATTGCGGACAGCCTGAACCGCGCCTTCCGCGAAGACTGAACTAGAACTTAACCACTATACGAAGCCGACGAAATTCATTTTCGCCGGCAATTTATTTCTAAATTTGAATTGAATTCCAAGTAATACCAAAGATACTTACCCCTTATATCCTAGGGATAATCATCAAAACGACACACAATATACATCTGAGGTAGCAGATAACAGCACAGTACATCTGTATTTATTTTGCTTTTGCTGTTGCCATATGTTTTTTTGCAGTGCAATGTCCCGGCGCTCATCCAAGGTTTTTTTGAGAGCCGGAGATGGGCGTAAGCAACAACTAAGAGGAGTAGCATATGGCCACGTTGGAAGGCGGCGCGTATGATGACGCCCTTTTTGGCTCACGCTTCGACGACTTCATCCACGCTCGTGCTGGCGATGACTTCGTGAACGGAGGCAATGGCGACGACACCATCTTCGGTGACGAAGGTGATGACCTGCTGTTCGGCGGCAACGGTAGCGATACCCTGTTTGGCGGTTGGGGCAGCGATATTCTCCATGGCGAGAACGGGAACGATGTCCTGTTTGGCGGCCAGGGTGATGACCTGCTTAATGGCGACAATGGGAACGACATTCTCATTGGCGGCGGCGGCAGCGACCTGCTTATGGGTGGCCGCGGCAGCGACATCCTGTTCGGTGGTGCTGACAACGACGTCATCAACGGCGGCCAGGGCGACGACGTCATGACCGGCGGCGACGGCAGCGATGTCTTCGTATTCGACGGCGGTGGCGGCAACGACGTCATCCTCGACTTCACGCCCGGCGAAGACCTGCTGCAGATTTCGAAGGACATCAACGGCCTCGACATCTCTTCTCCGGAAGATCTGGCATCGCGCGTCACCCAGGTTGGTGGCAACGTCGTGATCGACTTCGGCCATGGCGACACGCTGACGCTTGTCAATGCCGATGCCGACGACATCCAGGCAAACCCGAACCACTATTTCACGATCCATTGAGATTGACCGGCGCGCCCCACTTCCTCCCGGTGGGGCGCCCTCCCTTTTCGTCCTTCAGGAGTAGCGCGTGACGGCAGACGACCGTATCAGGAGCCTCAGCCAGGAGTTCGCAGGTGCTGTGGCATTCAGGCTCAGCCTTGATGTTGCTGTGCTGATCTGGGACGCACCCGCAGACCTGCCGGCGAAAACCAAATATGCGCTTTCTGCATCGCGATCCCTCGTTCCTCTTGTCAGCATGACCCTCCCGCGCGCCGACGGCGGGCAACGCGTCTTTTGGGCAATGCGTCCCGGAGACGAGCGCGAGCTTGCGGAAATTGCCGTCGATCACGATGTCCTTCAGACCGTCGTCCTCGAACCGGCTGGCCGGCTTCCGTTCCTCGATATGGCGGCGCAGTTCGCCAGCCTCATGCCGGAGGGGCGCTTCAAGTTTCTCAACACCCTGCTCACCGTTTGGCGCAGCGCATTCCGGCTTTCCCGCGACGAGTTTTTTACCGGTCTGGTCGACGACACGATCCATGCGCTGAACCTTGGCCAGCGCCCCGCGACGATCGCGTGCCGGCTTGCCCATGGCCGATACCTGGCGGAAACGACCGTCAGCGCCGAGTTTGGCGAAATCAGTGCGATCTACGCGCTGAGCGCCGACGCCGTCCTGCCGTTGCCGCAGCAGTTTGCCATAACCGGTCGGGCGGAGCGCGGCTGGCGCCGTTGCCACTTCGTGCTCGAAACACCACGCGCGCCGCAGGCACTTTCTCTCATGATCATGGGCAAGCGTGGCGTTGCCATCCGCGAGGTCGCCCATAGCAGTTCGCGCTCTCCGAGCGTCCAGGAATGGTGGCCCGAACACGGCGCCGCGCCAGGCCTCAGGGAATTCGCCGTTCGTTGCCTCTCTGCGATCCCTGAAAGCGGGACGGCGCTCGCAACCGACCTGCAGCTTCGTTCGCCCTTGCCGGCACGCCAGGCCGGAAAATCCCCACTCCACCCCGGTGCAGAGATCGATCTGGCGCTCGCGCTCCCCGATGGGCTACTGGTCGGCGGCTGGACCCGTGACCCGTCCGGCGTGCACTCGGGGATCGACTATCTTCAGGAAGACGGCACTGCGCTACCGCTTGACGCCAACTGGTATGAATTCCCCGGTTGGGCCCGCGGTGCGGAAGAAGGCTCGAAGACCGATGTAACGGGCTTTGTCAGCTGGCTGCCGATGCGCGAACCGCTCGGCGCCCTACTTCAGCCCCGTTTCCAGATGCGGCTTGCCTCCGGCGCCGTGAAATCGCTTGTGCCGAAGCCGCAGCCCTTCGATCCTGCGACACAACGCAACCGCATTTTGCGGGCTGTTCCGCCACAGCACGCCATCGATGCGGCATTCCGCACGATCCTCGCGCCCGCGCTTAAGGACGTGGAGCAAAGACTGGGAAAGACGATCAGGGTCGATCTGACGAAGGACTTCGGTCCTATGCTGGAGGCGCCTCTGGTCTCGATCGTCGTGCCACTCTACCGCGTCCTCGATTTTCTGCGCTTCCAGCTCTCAGGCCTCGCCACCGACCCCTTTGTCGCCGCCAACGCCGAGATCATCTATGTGCTGGATTCCCCTGAAATCCACGACGAGACTGAGCACTTGCTCGGCGGCTTTCACCTGCTGCACGGGCTATCGATGAAGCTGGTGGTGATGAACCGCAATGGTGGCTATGCCCGTGCATGCAACGCAGGCGCGCGCTATGCCCGCGGCTCCGTCGTCGTCATGCTCAACTCGGATGTCGTGCCCTGCGGGCCGGGGTGGCTGGAGACGCTTGCACTCCCGGTGCTCAGAGAGAAGTCGGTCGGCGCGATCGGCCCGAAGCTTCTCTTCGAGGACGGTTCGCTGCAGCACGCGGGTCTCTACTTTGCCCGCAACAAGCAGGACATCTGGCTGAACCACCATTTCTACAAGGGCATGCCCGGTGCCTATGCGCCCGCGCAAAAGACGCGCGTCGTGCCCGGCGTCACCGGTGCCTGCCAGGTCATGCGCCGGGAGGTATGGGAACTCGTCGGCGGCTATGCCGAGGACTTCGTGATCGGCGACTACGAAGACAGCGATCTCTGCCTCAAGATCCGGCAGGCCGGCTTCGACATCGTCTATGAGCCGGCTGCCTGCCTTTACCATCTGGAGCGGCGGTCGATCAGCCGAAGCCAGGATTACACGCGCGGTGTTGCGAGCCAGTACAATGCATGGCTGCACACCGAACGCTGGAACGACGACATCAGCGCGCTGATGCCAGCCTACCTCGGCGCCGAAGAGGCGGCAGCGCCGAGCGGTCACAAGACTGCCGCCAGGAGCGCCGCATGAACCAACCCGCACTTCGCCACGCAGAGAGCCTGCAAACGGCCTGGCAGCCGAACGAGGACCGCATCGACGGGATGCTTCAAACGGTTCTTAACAATCGTTTCCTGCCACAGCCCGACAGCAATAGCGTGTTCGTCGGAGACGGCAACTACCGGGCGGTTGGCGCCGAGTTTCTCGGCCATTTCATCCGCATGGGCGGATTGCAGCCGGAAAGCAGCGTGCTCGACATCGGTAGCGGCATCGGCCGGATGGCAGTTCCGCTCACACAGTATCTCGATGCCGATCGCGCCCGCTACGTCGGCGTCGATCCCGTGGAAGGCGGTGTCGCCTGGTGCCGCAAGTCCGTGACGCCGGTCTACCCAAATTTCACTTTCGAGCATGTGGACATTGCCCACGAACTCTACAATCCCATGGGCAAGATCAACGGCAAGGCGCTGAAGCTCCCCTATCCGGATCGAACCTTTGATTTCGCGATCATGACGTCGATCGTCACCCATCTCCCGCCGGACGAAGTGCTTGTCTATTTCAGCGAGATCAGCCGGATGCTGAAGTCCGGTGGCCGGCTTTTCGTGACCGCGTTCGTGGTCGATCGCGGGGCCGCGAAGAATGAAAACGGCAGGCGGGATCCGCGCCTTGGCTTCAATCGCAGCGGCGATGGTCCCTGCTGGTTCGTGCCGGGCCTGCCGCCGCTTGCCGCTGTCGGTTTCGATGACGGCTTTCTCGATCGGGCGCTCGAACGGGCGGGCTTTTCAACCATCCTGAAATCACTCGGCCATTGGCGCGGGCAGGATGCCGGTCACTACCAGGATGTCTTCGTTGCCGAACGCCGGGGTGCAAACGGATGAAGAAGCGCATTCTGGTCGCCGCGCACAATCATCCCGCACTCCATCCGGGCGGTACGGAGATTTTCGCGCACGACCTCTTCCGCGCCTATCAACGCGCCGGCCATGAGGTACTCTTCCTCGGCGCCACCAACCAGACCCATCGGCAGGTGCGCCCAGGCACGAGCTTCCAGGCGGTTGGCTCTGAGGGCGACGAGGTGCTTTTGTGGTCCGGTCACTTCGACCGTTTCTTCATGAGCCAGATCGACCTCTATGGCGTCGTGCCTGATCTGACCGAGCTTTTGCGCGATTTCCAACCGGACGTGGTCCACATTCACCACCTGTTGCTGCTCGGCGCCGAGTTTCCGCACATCGTGCGCCGGACCTTGCCCGAGTGTCGCATCGTCATGACGCTGCACGACTACTATCCGCTTTGCCACCATGACGGACTGATGGTGCGAACCAGCGGCAAGGAGCTTTGCCACAAGTCGACGCCCGACCGCTGCCACGCCTGCTTCAAGGATATCCCGCTCGACCGCTTCGTGCTTCGCGAGCAGCATCTTAAAGCGCTGTTGCGCACGGTGGATCGTTTCGTATCGCCGAGCCAGTTCCTGAGGCAGCGATACATCGACTGGGGCCTCGACGGAGAGCAGATCGATGTCATCGCGAATGGCTTGCCACGGCGGGACCTTCCGACCCGGAAGGATCGACAGGAAAACGACCGGCCGATCTTCGGTTACTTCGGTAACCTCAATCCCTGGAAGGGCACCACCGTTCTGCTTGAGGCCGCGCGGCAACTGATCGACGAGGGCCTGCGCTTCGAGCTCAGGGTACACGGCGGCGCGCCGTTCCAGAGCGATAGCTTCAAGGACGAGATCGCCCGCCTGTTCAAGAAGACCGCCCCCACCGTCCAGCAGCGCGGCGCCTACCGCCGCGACGACATTGCCGAACTCATAGCTGCGGTCGATTGCACCATCGTGCCGTCGATCTGGTGGGAGAATGCGCCGCTCGTCATTGGCGAGGCGCAATCCCAGCGCAAGCCCGTAATCGCGAGCAATATCGGCGGCATGGCCGAAATGGTTCAGGACGGTGTGAGCGGCCTGACCGTTACGCCCAACGACCCGCGGGCGCTTGCCGCCGCCATGCGCCGCATCGCGGAAAACCCGGATCTCAGGCGTCGCCTTTCGGCGAACGCCCGCAAACCCGATGATATCGACGCCACTGCCCGCCGCTATCTCACGCTCATCGATAAGATAGAGCCGGCACGAACCGCCGCGGCCTAGAGGAATGACCATGTCTGTAGTAGTCGATAAACCGGATGTCGCACCGGAACAAAACAATGCAAAGCCCTTGAAGGGCCGGGTGGACGCGATCGACCAGGGCCGCGTTTTCGGTTGGGCATTCGATCCTGAGACGCCAGAGAAACGGCTCGCCATTCGCGTGCTGCTTGATGGCAAGGTGATCGCCGAGGCACTGGCCGACCGCAACCGATCCGACCTCAAGCGCAACGGGATCGGCGACGGTAACCACGCCTTCGAAATCGCGTTGCCTGACATGGCCAGCGCCCGCGCCGGCGAACTGGTTGTCATGGCGTCTACGGAAAAAGGCGGCGAGTTGCCGCTTCGCGTTCCCAAACCCGACGAACAGGCGGCCGAGGCTTTGATCGCCGCTCCGCTGGCAAAAGTGCTCGACAAGCTCGATGTGCTGATGGCGGCACAACGTCAACTCCAGGTCTCTCAGCGCTCAGCCATCCGCCAGAAGCTCGACGACGGCGAGGAAGGCGAAGCGGCCGGACTTGCCGCTGTCAGCGACGACGTCGCGAGCCTGCGTACAGAAATCACCCAACGATTGACCGATCTCGACGTGCACCTGATGCGTCTCGATGGGGTTGTGGCTGGCATGGAAAAGAGCCTCAATGCCTTGAAGCAACGCTCGAACGGAGACTTGAAGCCGGCATTTCTGCTTCTCTTTGTGCTTGCGGGCTTTACCGCAGGTGCGATCCTGACGCTTCTCCTGCGGACCTGAGGGGCGCATCATGCCCAATCAGGAGCTTTCCCTTTCGCCGAACCCGGCACCGCTTGCCCGGATCATGCGCAGCGGACGGATCGTGGTGTGCCCGATCGACGAAGCCTTGCTGCTGGTGATCGGCGCCGGCGGCCCGATGGCCGATCAGCTGCCGGTCGAGATCGACGAAGATCCCGCGACCCAGGCGATCGCTGCCATCATCGGCTGGCGGCTTTCCACTCCACAGGCCACCGCCACCCATGGTTTCGCCGCGCTCATCCCGGTCGAGGGAGTGCGTGGCATGCCGGCAACGCTGCGCTTCGGAAGGGAAGGCAGCGGCAAACGTTACGTCGTTGCGCCCCGCACCGTGTCGACAGGTGACGTCGCCGCGATGCTGAAAGAGCTCGCCGGCCCGCAGGTCGTTCACGTGCTTGGCCGCCTGGTGGACGTGTTGATGAAGCCGCCGCTCGACCCACGGAAGCTGACGGCGATCACAGCCCTCCTCAAGGCGGGAACCGCGAAAGACGGCTACATAGAACTGCTCGGTGAGAGCCACGATGATGCGATCGCGCTCAAGGGTTGGGCGCATGACATTGCTGCCGGCGTTAGCCGGATCATCATCCGGGCCGAAAACGCATCGGTCGCCGAGTGCAGCATCGCGGTTTTCCCGCGCAACGACGCACCGGAAGACGCGGTCGGCTTTCTGGGCCTCCTGTCTGCGGATGATCTTCCGCGGGCGCGTGACATCCAGGGCATTTTCTATCGTGGGCGTGGCGCCTGGCGCTATGCGCCGGTCCACGAGCGCAAGTTCGTTGCGGGCCCCCTTGAAACGCCGGGTCATCTTCGCGCGATGCTGCTCCAAAGCCAGAGCTCGCCGCAGGTGCTGTTGCGCCTGCGCGAGGCGGCCAACGGCTTTGACGGTACAGAAACGATCTCAATCCTCCCCGTTCCGGTCCGACTCGGCGTCGACGCACTCTATCAGGGCGATGAAGGCGCCTTCCTGATCTCGGGCTGGATGCTGGATCCGGACGATCATGTGCAGAGCGTTCGGCTGCGTCGGGGGCGCGCCGGGGCGCGACTTGATGGCGCCTGGACCCGCACCGAGCGGCTGGACGTGGAAGATGCCTTCGTGGACCGGCCGGAATTCAAGGGCGCGATATCCGGACATCGCCGTTCGCACGGTTTCATCGCTTTCGCGGATGGCCTCGTCGGCGATCCGGCAGCACCCCTTCACCTCGAAGTCACTCTTCGCGATTCTCGTCGCGCCTATATGCCGCTTCACCCGACACGGCTGCCGGCAAGGCATTCGGCGCTGCGGCTGCTCAACGCCATCGATCCGACCAGTTGGGCCTTGCCCGATATCGTCGATCGCCAGATCGTTCCGTTCATCACTGCGGCTCGCACTGATGCTCCGACCATCGAGACCGTCATCGACATTGGCCGCTTCGGTGAGGCTGTGGGGGCGGCAATCCTTGTCGCCGTGGGAGAGGCCGAGGAGGATTTTGCCGCGCTGTTGGGTCTTCTGGCGCTCGATCCGCATACGCAGCAGGCACCGATCGTGCTCGTCCTGCAATCGGAACAGTTTCGCCGGCGCGCCGCCGGCATCCGGCGACTTGCGGAATTTTATCGCTTGCCGCTGCGTCTGGTGTCTGTCGAAGATTCGGGCGATGCAACCGACCTGGCGCGGACTGCGGCGCAGGCAATCGACAATGAGACCGTCATCCTGCTGTCTGCTTCCCTCACGCCCGCCAATCCCGGTTGGTACCAGACGCTTGTTATGAACCATGAGACCAGAAGCGGGAGCATCATTTCACCGACCCTTGCCTATGAGGATCATTCGATCCGTTGGGCCGGCAGTTCGTCGCTCGATCGCGCGGATCATCTGCAGTCGAGCCGGTATGCCGGTTATCCAGTCGGCGCTGTGAACCGCTTAAAGCTGACCCGGGTTGCGACCGCGTCGCTCGAATGCTGCATCATGCCCCGCAAGGCGCTTCTCGACGATACCGGCCTATCGCCCGCCTATCTCGGTGCGTCTCTCAATGGGCTGGATTTCGCCTTGAGGCTGAGCCGCAGGGGCTACGAATCCTATTGGCTGCCCGCCCTGCAGATGCTCGGGTCGGATGAAGCGTCCGGTGCCGTTTCGGCAGCCACGGCCAGGTACGTGGAGCGTGTCGATCAGACGCTGTTTCGCGGCCGCTGGATGCAGACCGTCGAGCCAGAGAACACGACCCATAATGAGGTTTCGACATGAGTGACAAACTCCGCGTGCTGGTCGTCTCGCACGGCCACCCGACCCATTCGCTGGGCGGCGCCGAGATCGCCTCCCACGGCTTGCACAAGGCGTTGAACGGCCTGCCGGGTATCGAATCGATCTACCTTGCCCGCGTCGGAAATCCCGTGCCGCGCCACGGCGCATCGGCGCTGATGAGCCTTCGCCTGGCGATGGACGAAGTGCTCTACCATGCCGAGGACTTTGATCATTTCTTCCTGTCCAACGGCGATACCGACGCGATCCGCCGCGACCTCTTGCGCTTCGTGGGAGACATCAAGCCGGACATCGTCCACTTTCACCATATCATCGGCTTCGGGCTTGAAGCGCTCTATGCGGTGCGCGACGCTTTGCCGAAAGCACGCATCGTCGTGACCTTCCACGAGTACCTGCCGATCTGTCACAACCACGGGCAAATGGTTAAGCGGTCCTCGGGCCAGCTTTGCAATGGCGCTTCGCCAATCAGCTGCCACACGTGTTTCCCCGAAATCCCGGTTTCGCGTTTCGTACGGCGTGAGCAGTTCGTGCGGGGCATGCTGAACCTTGCCGACGCCTTCACCGCCCCGAGTGCTTTTCTCGCCAATCGCTATGTCGAGTGGGGCATCGCTGCCGAGAAGATCTTCGTGATCGAAAACGGCATCGTCCTGGGTGAAAAGACGCCCGCGCGTGAATTGCCTGCGCCGACGGCACGTCGCAATCGTTTTGCCTATTTCGGGCAGATGACGCCCTTCAAGGGCGTTCACGTGCTGATCGACGCGGTATCGCGTGTGCCCGACGATATCTGGGGCGACGATTCAACGCTGATGATCTTCGGCGGCAACCTCGAGCGTCAGCCGACCGAGTATCAGGAGCGCGTCGCGAAACTGATCGAGGACGCCGGCCGTCGCGTCCGCTTTTACGGCTCCTACCAGAACCAGGACATGCCGAGGCTGATGCGATCGGTCGATTGGGTTGTGATGCCCTCGGTCTGGTGGGAAAACTCACCGATCGTGATCCAGGAGGCGCTTCACCATGGCAGGCCGATCATTTGCTCCGACATCGGCGGCATGGCCGAGAAGGTTCGCGACCGGCTGGACGGCTATCATTTCCGGACCGGCAGCGCGCAAGATCTTGCTGATCGACTGATCGATGTGCTGAGCACGCCAAGGTCATGGGACAACCTCAGGGCAACGCTTAGGCGCCCAATGAGCCATGTCGACTGCGGCCGCGAACATGTCGCGCTCTACCGGAAACTGCTCAAAGAGGAGCAGCCGGTTCACCCGAGCGCCGCTGTGGCCTGAACCGAAAAGCGCTCTGTCCTCGTCTCTCACATTGCATTTACAAGTGACCGACTTCCCGACTCGACGGCCATTCCATTGCTTATCGGGCAATGGAATGGCCTGGTTTTTTAAAAGTCAACTTGAACGGTGAAACCGGCACCAAGCGCCGGAATGGAATTAATCGCCGTTCGGTTCCCACCATCGATGGAAGTGGTGAACCGGTCCCCGACCCTGCCCGATTTTGAGCGCTGCTGCGGCAACAAGCGCCTCATGCAGATAGGTCTTGGCGGCGGTAACCGCGTCTTGAAGTGTCTGCCTACGGGCAAGACCGGCGGCGATTGCGGCAGAGAGCGTGCAGCCGGTGCCATGATCGTTCCTCGTTTCAACCCGCGGGCGCGACAGGCGCAAAGCGTTGTCCCCGTTGAAGAGGATATCAGCCGCTTCGTCGCCGCTGGCATGCCCGCCTTTCATCAGCACGGCGCGCGCACCAAGCTTCAGGAGCATCTCCGCCTGGCGGCCCATTTCTGTCTCGCTTTCGGCAACGCTACGCCCCGTCATCAGTGCCGCTTCGGGCAGGTTCGGTGTCACGATAAGCCCAAGCGGCAGCAATTCCTCTTTGAGCGTCGCGATCGCATCCGGACGTAACAAAATGTCCCCTGAAGTGGCGACCATCACCGGATCGATGACTGCTAAATGCCCGTATCGCTTCAGGCCGGTCGCGATCGCAGCAATGGTCTCCTGGCGGGACATCATGCCGATCTTAACCGCGCCGACGGCGAGATCCGAAAACACCGCATCGATCTGGGCTGCGACCACGGCCGGCGAGATGTCCTCGACGGCCGTGACCCCGCGGGTGTTTTGCGCGGTGATGGCCGTGATCACGCTGGCACCATAGACGCCGAGCGCCGAAAACGTCTTCAGATCCGCCTGGATACCGGCACCGCCACCGGAATCTGAGCCTGCGATGGTAACGGCGATGGAGGTCATGCCTGGCTCCGCTGAAATGTAGAAGCGGGTCCAATGATGTCGAGCGCGCACTCAAGCCACCGGCTCAAACACGCGCAAACTGAGGCGGGTCTTCCATACAACCTCGAAGAATCCGACAGATTGAGCCGATGGGTCGGTCGTCCCGTCCCCCGGAGTTCTTCGTCGCTACATTCTAAACGGCGTATTGGCACCAGCGATCTCCCGAAACCAAAATCACGGAGATCCAGATGAACGGCGAAGACGCGGGGGTGCCAGAGAGGCCCTTGCCGTTCCTACGCCGGTATGATCCGGATCAGGTTCAAGGGTCTGGCTCACCGCCATCTCAGCACTGTCAGGTGCGCCCCTCGGCAGGCATGAATGCTATGGGAGCGTGGCAGGGGATGTCAATTGCTTGAGTTTAGCGGGCCCGTATATGCGTCGGCTCGACGCGGAAGACGGAGGACCTGAAAGGAAACAACCAGCAAAAAGGCCCCTTTTGCCTCGAGAGCATAAGGAGCCTTCCGTCTGAGCGTTCGACTTCACAGACCTTGGCAGACTATCCACCTGAAGGCCGTTAAGGCAAGGGGATTTCGAACGCGAGCCTATGCAATCCCGGAGTGATTTGGTCGGCAGCACTACCGATTCACTCAGTGGCGACGGGCCTTCCACGCATAACGATAGATGTTAGGCGCCTCATCGCATCATATCACCGCAATGTTTTGAGAATTGCACTTGCTCGGTCCAAGGCGGCTTCCGCTGCACGCGGTTCGGGTGTGACAGACAGAATATCGCGGTGTGCCATTGCGAGCACGACCTGCAACACTTCATCAGGCCAGCAGAATGAGGTGCCATCGGTCGGGGCCGCGATCGCCGGCTAGCCAATATCTCGTCGTTCGGCCAGCGCATGATCGTCTTTATCGCACGGCCTCCCCCACCCAATTCGTGACGCAGCGCCGCCGCAACGGCGGCAAAGTAGTCGTCTTAGCGGCGCGCGCTGATGCTGTAACCATTGTGCCTGTATTCGGAACCATACTGCTCACCTCCCCGGTCGATACTCCGGCATTCTGACCTCAATTCACACATGATATACCGGCACGTCATGGTTATCGGTTGGACTGAGAACGGCGACGAACACCCCCCTCGGACGAGCGACGCAAGGTTCGCGCGGCGATCTACGTTCGGATGTCGACCGAGCATCAGAAGTACTCGACCGACAACCAGATCGCCGCCATCGAGCGCTGCCCGCCAAGCGTCGCTTCGAAATCGCGTGGACATACGCCGACGAAGGAAAAAGCGCCAGATATCTTGGCAGAGTTCCAAAAGATCTCGGAGCTTCGGAAGGCAGCGTAGGAAACCGGTCCCTGCATGTTGCTGAACGGCTGCAGGAAATTTCTGACCGCAATGTTCTATTTAGCTGTCCGCTTAGTGCACTGGTTCTCTCGCTTGATGCAAGCTATCTCCGCCGTCGAGCATTCGGCAACGCCGTTGACGATCGCGCAATGCGAGCACTGGTCGGTGAACTCCAGGCAATCCGGATTGGCCTTGATGAAGTCCTGCAGACTAACATTCTCAGTCTGTCGCGGCTCAGGAATGATATCTGCAACGGGCATATCCGCCGCGTAAGCGCTCGCCATTCCCGCCATGGTGATCGCGAGGCAAACCGCGTCACGGAAGCTGAAATGGCTCATCCATTTGGTCCTCCTGAAGGCAAATCCGGACGCGGCGCAAACGGCTCTCCGTCGGGAATTGCGCAATTTCTGAGAGTGCCATCACAACAACCGTTGAGCAAGCGACCTTCCGGCGCTGCCCTCACCCCAGCTCATTGCGGATCGCCCGCATGAACACCCGTGCGCCCATGCCGATCAGCTCGTCAGGAAAATCATAGTCCGGATTGTGCAGCCGCGCGTGGTTCTCGCCGGCGCCAAGGAAGAACATCGCCGCGGGCGCCACCCGCCCGAAGAGCCCGAAATCCTCCGAGCCCTTCATCGGCAACACGCCCTCGCCGTGATCGTGGCTGACGCCCTCCTCGTCCATGGCGCGTTCCAGCGCGATGACTGCCGCTTCCGCATTGCTGCATTGGTGGAACACGTCCTCATGGCCGATCGTAACCTTCAGCCCCGCAGCCTCCGTCTCCTTGGCAACCAGCGCCTCGGCGCGGGCCACGAGATCGGCCATGCGTTCGTCGGTCAGCGTCCGCAGCGTCGCCCAGATCTCGGCATAACCGGGGCTGATGCCGAAGGCGGCCTCGCCGAGGCGGGCATGCGTCACCGTCACCAGCGTATAATCCTCGTCGAGCGGCCCGTTGTTGCCGAGCGCCGTCAGGCCGGAAAGCAGCGCGGCAACAGCGAAAGTCGGCGCAATGCCGTCCTCCGGCGTCGAGGCATGCGCCGTCTTGCCGGACAGCGAAATGCGCATACCGCGCGAAGCGCAATTGACCGGACCGGTGCGCAGCGCCGCTTCTGTAGCTGGCACTCCGCAAACCTCCGTTCCAGCGCTTGACGTAACTCAAGCGCCTGCTCCTTTCTTACGCAATGGCAGATCGCGTCGTCTGCATAGCGTTCAAACGGGATGGTCGGAAACTCCCTCTGCATCCAGCGATCGAACGCGTAGTGAAGAAAGAGATTCGCCAGCACGGGGCTAACCACAGCCCCTTGCGGAGTACCTCTCTCTCGCGCAACCACTCGGCATGCTCACAGGCGCCTGCAACCACCGTTCAAGGTAGAGCAGCCCCCATGGGCAGTCCGTGTGCAGCCGCACCGCTCACATCAGGAGATCCCAATCGATTTCGTCGAAAAAGCTCTTGATGTCGAGGTCGAGCACCCAGTCATAGGCCCAGCAACGCTGCCGAGCTTTGACCAAGGCATCATGTGCTGACTTCCCAGGCCGATATCCGTAAGAATCCCGGTGGAACACCGGCTCCAGAATCGGTTCCAGGTGCCGCTTGACTACCATCTGGGCGATCCTGTCTGAGACCGTCGGAATCCCGAGCGGCCGGGTTCCTCCAGTGTCGCCTTTTGGTATGTCAACGCGCCGCACGGGTGACGGAAAGTAGCTTCCGGAGGACATTCTATTCCAGATCCGATAGAGGTTCTTACCCAGATCCTTATCGAAGTCATCGATGGACTGCCCATCCACTCCAGACGCCCCTCTGTTGGCCTTCACTTGCTTGTACGCCTCCCACACTTCGCGTTTAGCGATACAATACGGCTTCACCCTATCCATGGAGGTCTTCCCCTGCCGGGTTGCCCGCTGAATAGAGTCGAATGACGATGTCCCTTTGGTCCGTGCTGTCCAAATTTCCCGAGCCAGCTCTCGGTAATCATCTTCACGGTGCAGTGCAATTGGTTCGTCGCTAACGTCGCGGTCGGTCACAACCCCAAATGCATAGCGCTCTTCAGGCTAGAACTGTTTGCGTGTAATCATTCGATACATGTGGGGAAGAGCCGCAGACCGCAGCCTTAGCACAAATCAAATTCAATAGCCGCGCAGAGGTCGTACGCAAGCCTGGGGCGGTAACACGGCCAGAGCCGATCTCATCTGCCCCGGCGGCCCGTTGATCGGCGCCTTCGTTACCATGCGTGTTAACTACCCGAGAATGATCCTATTGACTAGCCCTTCGTCAAGCAGGATTTAGAAGGCCCGTATTCACTCGACAAATCAACAGTGATTTGCTTCATTCTTGTTATGTTGCGCCTGCCGGTTAGTTCAACGAAAGAAACGAGCATGATTTCGTCGGTGATCGGACAGACTGGGTTCCCATTGTTTGGCCCGTACATTGACCTTCCGGCCGGCAGTTACATTGCTCGGTTTTGCCTTGATGCTGATGGAATGTCTCCCATCACTTGTGGGCACGTCGATGTGTGCCGGGACTTCGGGGAAACCATCCTGACGCAAGCTGGTTTTTCACCTTTGTCCCTCAAAAGCAACTCCGGAATCATTGAACTAGGCTTCGAGGTCGACACGCCCGGCACGTATGAGTTCAGAGTCGCTAGTAATGGAAGGTCTGAATTCCGGATAGGCGAACGATCGTTGAAAGCAGAGAACGACTACTTTGGGGTGACGGGGTCGCGAAACAACCCTGTTGTTCTCGACGAATTTTTCTTCCAGACCTCGTCGCAGTTTCTACACATGGTCAAGTACGGCGGAAGATTATCCAACTTTGAGAGCAAGCTCGTCCTGACTATGAATGGGATTAGAATGCACCTCAAAAGCGTCGAAGATTTTCAGATTATAGATGAGGTGCACATCCTTAATACATACAACTTTCAATTGTCTAAGCGCTGTTGCGTCATTGATATTGGTATGAATGTCGGGTTTTCCACTCTTTATTTCGCCCGACGCGACGCAGTGGAACAGGTCCATTCTTTCGAGCCCTTTGGCGCGCCCTACTTGAGGGCTATGGAGAACATTGCGCTCAACCCAGAGATATCGGACAAGATCACGACCCACAATTTCGGCTTGTCTGCAGAGACCGCCACCAACACTGTGATGTACGACGACAGCACCACGATCGGTGCGTCTATTCGCGGAAATGGCGGCGCACGAGGTACTACCATTTCACTCCAAACCGCATCAGGCGTCCTAACAGACATTATCTACTCAGCGAAGGCGGCCGGACAGGCGGTCGTCGTAAAGATGGACTGCGAGGGTTCAGAATTCGCAATACTTGACGACCTCGCATCGAGCGGCCTCCTACCACAGGTAAATATCATCATGATCGAGTGGCATAAGTGGTGGTCGCCAGATAAAACCGACGAGACCCTTATCGATCACCTGTTACAAAGCGGTTTCTCCGTCTTCAATACAACGCAGTTGCATGACCCCTTCGCGGGGATGATCTACGCCGCTAAGACGGCGTCCTGAATGGATCAGCGATTGACTCAATCGCCGACATCCGTAACTCCTCACTTCGGAGAGACAGTGACAGAATGGAGAATGTGGTGTTTCGCAAAGGATTTAGGCTGGCGACTGCGTTAAAACGTAAGAATCAGCCTTCATCGGAAACTGAGTTTCGGGATTTGCCGAACGAGCATGAAGACAACTCGCTCGCTGCCGCCGCTACAATGGCTCGACCACCGTATCCATTAACCGGCCTTCCGGATTATCAGTCGTACATGCCGCTCATTGTCTTTCTGCCACCTCCTATTCGGGGTCAGAATAGGGCGTTGGCCGAGGAGGTACGTCACCAATTTCTGCAGGAATCGCTCTATACGGCCGAGCGGTGGCACGAACGGATCGAGGAAATTCATCTCCAGGGGAGGATCGACCTGCAGAAGCGAGATGACTTTCACGAACACATCGCCATTGTACTCGAGGATCTGCGCAACAAAATGGACGCCGATTTCTGGCTGTCGATTCAGGGCAGACAGAAGAACAAGTACACCCACGAGTTGATCCGCGACTATCTTAGAGAAAACTCTGGCAACAGACCCCGTGAACGCCGATCGACGGCATCTTCACCGGAAGCGCTATACGGAGAGAAATCGGATTTCTTTATACCTGCGGAAGACTTCTTGTTTCAGGGTTGTACGCTCGAATCTGGCACGATTGTCTCACACCTTGAGATCACGGGCGATTACATTATCTATGGGCCATACCGCCCCTACCCAATCGGCTTGTACGAGGTCAGCTTTGACCTCAAGTATGACACTAAGGTTGCCGTTCCGGGGCTCAATCTGACGGTGGACATCACACAGGGCGGTAAAATCTTGGCATCCTCCAGCCGCGATAGCCTGAGTATGGCATACAAGGGCGGACCCGAGTCGCTCAAGTTCACAAATTCCGACCCCGGGGCGCTCACAGAGTTCCGAGTCCACGTTGACGGCATCGTTGCGGGCGCCAAGATCACGTTCAAAGGCGTGAGAATGTTCAAAACATAAGCAGTTTCCCACCGGTCTATGACCTTGGACGCTCGACATAAATCAGCCAATCCTCCCCAACCTTCTGCTTCAAGATGGCGTCGATGCCGACCAAGTGTGCACGACCATCGCCGCCGAGATATTGCAGTTTTCCATAGACGCTCCAAAGCTCTTCCAGGACTGGCCGGGCATCGTACCCACGGCCACAGTTCAGTTCGATCATCATACTCGGCCGCTGCTCGCGAATGGTCTTTGACATGCCGCGAAGAATCTCAAGCTCAGCGCCTTCGGCATCGATCTTGATGAAGTCGATCCAACCGAGGTGGCCGGCCATGTCGTCGACGGTCGTTACCGGAACATCTACAAAGCGTCCTTCTGTGGCCAGCTTCTCATCATAGCCTTCCATCAATCGGGCGTTTTTGGGCTCGTTCGTCGGAATGTAGAATTTCATCGATCTGTCTGTGACGTCGCTGAGCGCGATCTCGAAAACCCTTGCGCGATCGTTAAATCCGTTCACCGCGATTGACTTCTTAAGCAGGCCCGCGGCCAGTACATTTGGCTCGAAGACGTCGCAGTGTCCGGTGTCCTGGACAAGGTCCGACATCAAAATAGAGTAGTATCCGAAGTTTCCTCCGATATCGAGAACGCGCATGCCGGGCTTTATGTTTCGGACCATGAATTCGGTTAAGGGCATCTCCCAGATACCACGATGCATGACGTGAGGTGTGAAGCCAACGTCGTTGGTGTCGACGAAGAGATGATAACGTCCAAGCATTCGGCAAAGCGCTGTATTGTTGCCGAGATAGCTGGTCATGCAACGGCGGCGAATACTATCCTCAACCTTGGCGCGCTCGCCTATCACGAGGTTTGCAGTCAGAAGAAGAGACCCATCATCGGGCGCAGCTTCCCGCAGCCCCCCCACCTTTGCTTGGTATTCCTCACTGGCCACGATGCTTCTAACGATGTTCATAACCGCGCGCTCTTGCTCCTCCGAAACTTTTGGCGCGCTGTGGCTATCGATCACTGCCTGTTCTGGTTCCCGGCCTAAAAGCACTCGATAGCAGCTTCTGACGAGAGCTTCCTCGAAAGAATGGAAATCGACATTCAGTTGCGACATGGTCTTCTCCGGAACGATGGGCAGTCGCGCGATCTTTAGCGCATTGACCCGTCATCGCAACACCTAACGCGAGGCAATTCACCGTTCAGAGCGCTCGGCTATCACATTACTGAGTCTCATGATAGAAGCGCCAGAAGCGCCGCGACGCGTCGCCGGATGTTGCGCCCGACTCTCTAACCCCGCCAAATTGGAATGGAGACGTTCGATGAAATCGCCTTCTCTCGTCGCCGCTCTTCTTGTTGGCAGTCAGTTGCAGTGGACGCCCGAAGCATAGCTCGTGCGCGACCGTAACCACGCAACTTGCAAAGAAACCAAATTTTGCGCCAACATCTTCAAGGATATCGGAAGGTGACTCGGTAGCCGGCTGTTTTGAGCGTGATGATTTCTAACGCGCCAGCCTGCCATGATGCTGTTACGTCCAGCTTCGAAATGTCGCGGTAGAACCGTTGCCATCATTTGCACTCAACGCTGCGAGAGGAGTGTTTCTTATGCGAATCGAGGAAACCGCTATTCCTTCCGTTTTCTTGATTACTCCGAATCGATTGAGAGATCCGCGCGGTTACTTTGCCGAAACCTTTCGGGTTGACCACTTCGCAACAATCGCCGGAGACTATCGCTTTGTTCAGGACAACCAGTCAATGTCTCTGGGTGTCGGCACCGTGCGCGGCCTGCACTTCCAACTTGCACCGCGAGCGCAAGGAAAGCTGGTGTCCTGCATCTCGGGTGCCCTTTGGGATGTGGCCGTAGACCTGCGAAACGGATCACCAAACTATGGAAATTTCGTAGCTGCGGAACTCTCTGAAGAAAACGGGCGCCAGCTCTGGATACCGCCGGGGTTCGCGCACGGCTTTTGCACGCTGAAGCCCAAAACAATGATTAGCTACAAAGTGACTGACTATTATAGCCCAGATCACGACCGCGGTTTACTCTGGAACGATTCAGCACTCGGGATCGATTGGCCCGTCTCTGCGAGCGAAGCCATTTTATCAGATAAGGACCGAACCCAGCCGAACCTAAGTGAGATACATACTAATTTTGCATACAGCTCCTAAAGCTTCGCAAAACGAACCTATTTACATCAAGTGGAGTTCACTGGGCCTATGCGTGTTCTTGTTACAGGTGGGGCCGGCTTTATCGGGTCGGCAGTCATTCGACACCTCATTTTAGAAAAAGGATATGAGGTGTTGAATATCGATAAGTTGACGTATGCCGGAACGCTTAGTTCGCTTCTGTCGGTTGCGCACAACCCCTCATATCGCTTTCTCAGAGCTGATATATGCGATGGCAGAGCCGTCGCCGAGGCATTCGCGACATTCAAGCCCGATCGCGTCATGCACCTCGCAGCCGAGAGCCATGTGGATCGCTCAATTTCCAGTGCCGGCGAATTCGTACAGACGAACGTGCTAGGGACCTTCAATATGCTTGAATGCGCCCGAACGTATTGGCAATCCATGACAGGTGAGACCCGGCACAAGTTTCGGTTTCTTCACGTTTCGACCGATGAGGTATACGGCTCATTACCGGAGGGTCAGTTGTTCTCTGAGAATTCGCGCTATGATCCTAGTTCGCCATATTCCGCGTCAAAGGCGGCGTCCGATCACCTCGCAAAAGCATGGGCTCGAACTTACAATATGCCCGTCCTGGTATCCAACTGCTCAAACAACTACGGGCCGTTTCACTTCCCCGAAAAACTGATCCCACTAGCTATCCTGAACGCCCTGGAGGGTAAATCAGTACCGCTTTACGGTGACGGCACGAACATTCGAGACTGGCTGTTTGTTGAAGACCATGCCCGCGCCCTCGACACAATCGCGGAGCGGGGCCGTGTCGGGGAATCTTACAACGTTGGAGGCCGAAATGAGTGGCGAAATATCGATGTCGTTCGGCTCATTTGCTCTACTCTTGACGTGCTCGTTCCTGCGGATCGCCCGCGCGAGGAACTAATCCAGCTTATCGAGGACAGGCCTGGGCATGATTTGCGATACGCAATCGACGCCGCGAAAATGGAGAAGGAACTCGGCTGGAAAGCACTTTGCAGCTTTGAGAGTGGAATCGAGAAGACGATCGATTGGTACTTGGCTAATCAGTGGTGGTGGGGCCCACTTCGTACACACCATGATGGCGTCCATCTTGAAACTTTGAAGTCGGGCACCACGAAATGAGATCGCCGGTACGTTTACTTGCCACAGGTTTGTCGGGACAAGTAGTTCAGTGTTTGGTTGAGCGAGCGAGGGCGCATGAGGATTTAGAAGTTATCACGCTCGGTCGACCATATCTTGACTTAATGAATACCGAAACGGTTGCCGGCGTCGTCAGAACTGCTGCCCCCGATATATTAGTTTCGGCCGCGGCATACACATCTGTCGACCTCGCAGAGAGTCACGCGGCGACAGCATTTAAGATAAATTCAGAAGCACCGGGGGCACTCGCAGCTGTCGCAAATGAAATGGCAATTCCAATCATCCATCTTTCCACTGACTATGTATTCGACGGCGCAAAAACAGAGCCATATGCCGAGGCTGACTTAACGAACCCATTGGGGGTTTACGGCCTCAGCAAATTGTACGGTGAGCGCTTAGTCGCCGCGAATACACAAGATTACGTTGTTTTAAGAACCGCCTGGCTGTTTAGTCCCTTCGGAAAAAACTTCGTAGGGACAATGCTTCGCAGTTCCGAAACGGCTGACGAACTTCGTGTAGTTGATGACCAGTTCGGAAATCCCACGTCGGCACTAGATCTCGCAACAGCTATATTGCTCATTGGCAAAAACTTGCTGAACTCCGATGACCCCGATCTTCGCGGCATTTTTCATCTGGCCGCAACTGGAGACGCTAGTTGGGCGGATCTCGCTGAAGAAGTCTTTAGAGTATCACGATACTTGGGTGGATCGTTCAGCAACGTAAATCGAATTTCATCTGCTGACTATCCGACTGCCGCCCGGCGGCCCGCAAATTCTCGCTTAAGCTGCGCGCGCGCTGCCATGCATCATGGCATCTGCTTGCCCCACTGGCGGGACTCGGTAGGGGAAACGGTCAGACGCCTAATAAGCATACGAGCAAAGACGGAGACGACCGAATGAAAGGTATTATTCTTGCTGGCGGCAGCGGAACTCGCCTGCACCCCATGACGTTGGCGAGCTCGAAGCAATTGCTGCCAATCTACGACAAACCGATGATATACTACCCTCTTTCAACACTGATGCTCGCCGGAATCCGCGATATTCTTATCATTACCACGCCGCGGGATCTGCCTAGTTTTCAATTGCTTCTCGACGACGGTTCGAGGTGGGGACTAAACATTTCCTATGCCGAACAGCAATCGCCGGATGGCCTTGCACAAGCCTATATAATCGGGGCAAAGTTCGTCGACGGGGATTCATCTTGTCTAATTCTCGGTGACAACGTCTTTTTTGGGCACGGCATCACAACACTCTTTGAGACTGCCGTGGCGCGCAATTGCGGGGCAACGGTCTTTGCATATCACGTCAGCAATCCTGAGCGGTACGGCGTCGTCGAATTCGACGGGGACATGAAAGCTGTCGCAATAGAAGAGAAGCCTACGAAAGCGCGATCGAATTGGGCCATCACAGGACTCTATTTTTATGATGCAGACGTCGTAGACATCGCTGCCAATCTTAAACCTTCTGCAAGAGGGGAACTGGAAATAACAGATGTCAATCGAACTTATCTCGAGAGGGGAAAGCTGCATGTCGAGAGGATGGGGCGAGGCTATGCCTGGCTCGACACGGGCACACCGGATAGCCTTCTCGAAGCATCAGAATTTGTGGCAACGCTTGAACGCCGGCAAGGCTTTAAAATTGCGTGCCCTGAGGAAATTTCCTACCGACTTGGGTTGATTGATACCGAGCAACTTGAAAAGCTTGCAAGTTGTTTTGGCAATAGGTCTTACGGGCGCTATTTAACCAGCCTTCTGAACACTTAGCGTTACCGCACCGCCAACAGAAGATAGGTTAGGTCGCTGGAACGGACGCTGAGTTGCGCAGTTGATCTCGCCCAATGGCACTTCACTTTCGGTGATTACGAAGACCGGAAAGCAAATTCCGATGACTAGGATCTGCTCGAAGCCAAGCTACGGCAACGCAATCTCGTGGAACGGTTCTTCAACAGGATCAAGCAGTTCCGAGGCATCGCAACCCGATATGACAAGCGCCCGGAAAATTACCTCGCCGCCGTAAAGCTCGTCGCAACAAGAATATGGTGCCAAAGTTTATGAGTCGACGCCGTAGTACCAAGTTCCGGCAAGCTTCGAAGGAAGCCTTTGCCACCGCGGCGCAACTTCGGTCGAGCGAATATCAGCCGCCCATCCAGTATAACCGCGCGGTCCATCTGGCCCCAGCTTGGCGCTTACAACTCAGAGGCAACCACAGAAATAATAGGCCCACTTCTGCCAGCGATCACGTGCCGCCTATTCCACAATCCTGGTGACAACTGGGATTGCGTACTGCGTCGTCATATGGTGTGTACCGGAACCGACACGCGCGAACCATGAGCGTAGTCTGAGTACTGCAGAGGATAGAGATGGCCTTAGAAGTAGCAGTGGCGGCATTGCCAGAAAAGTATCAACCGATCTACCGGCACGAAGAGCTCTCAAACGATGCGTCACGCGGCTCCGAGGATCGTTTAGAGCAGATAGTTCGCGTTTACGATTCCCTCTCCGCCTTTCTCAAAAGACCGTTGCGCGTCTTAGATATCGGCTGCGCACAAGGATTCTTCAGTTTTACGTTGGCAGAGCGTGGCGCGGTGGTAACAGGCATCGACATGGACCAACGGAACGTCGATGTTTGCGAATGTTTAAAGTCTCTCTATCCTCAACTACACGTTAGCTTCAGAACTCAGCGCGCAGAACGCGTCGTTATGGATCTGAAGGACGGACAGTACGACATAATCCTCGGTTTCTCAGTCTTTCACCACATAATATACGAAAACGGTTTATACTATGCGATCGACCTCATGAGCCAGATCGCTCAGAAAACTGGAGTTCTAATCGCCGAGCTGGCGCTCAATAGTGAGCCGCTATATTGGGCCAAACACCTGCCATCTGATGAGCGCGAACTCCTCAAGCCATTCCCATTCGTGATGGAGTTGACCCGACACAAGACGCATCTATCAAGTATTCAACGACCAATATTCGTAGCAAGCGGCCGATACTGCGTACTCCAAGACTATGTCCAGACTTTCACGCGGTGGTCCAACAGGTCAAATCAACTTGCTGTCGACGCATTTGGTGGGTCCAGAAGCTATTTTTCGAACGATCACGCGATTGCCAAAGTGTATCGGTTCGGAAATGCGTGGGATCAAATCAATAGGCGCGATATGGAGCGCGAAAGAAAAAATCTGAGTTCTTTGCCAGAATCGGCAACTAAGACGTCACTGATTACGTCCATTGACACTACTACTGAGAGCTGGACGGTGATTAAACGATCTGCCGGTATGATGCTTTCCGACATCATTGGCAGTCGCATCTCTTTCGACCAGGATACAATTCTCGAGGATGTTCTTCGCCAGCTAGCCTTTTATGAAGCCCAAGGTTTGTATCACAACGACGTAAGAACTTGGAACGTAATCGTCGACCAACAGGGAAGAGCATCCCTCATTGACCTTGCTTCCTTGACCGAAGAAAAAAGAGATTGCAGTTCACCAGACGATCTCTTCCTGTCATTCTTCATCTTCCTGCATGAAATCATCAATCGGGATGAGAATTTTGACGGCGGAGGAGCAGCTCACCAACGCCAGCACAGCATCAACCCGTTTTCTCTGCCTGAGCCCTACAGAAACTGGGCCGTGAAATTCTGGCATTCCCCGCCCGCTGAATGGTCGTTTGCAAGATTGCTGGCGAGCTTTGAAAAGAGGGGCGAAACGGCAACAACAGATATAGGCTCATCCGATCTATGGTGTCTCGCGACCGAGGCTGCCATAAACGAATCTCGGCGAAAAATGCTCAGCATCGACTGGGAACTTGACCAACTTAGGCAAAATATTAACGCTATCGCGGGCGCTAACCATCCGGTCAAACTCCCGACCAAGGAAGATCTTCAATTGGGCGAGTTAATCCAAGAGATTGGGGCAATTCGTGAAGAATTGTCTTTAATAAGGCAGCAGCGCGACCGCTACTTAACCCAAATCACCTCTTTGGCTCAACAACCTGGGGGAGTTTCGTTTTACGGAAGCCAGCTTAGGACAGTCGTTGGGACAGCAGACACTCATTCAATTGCTACATCTGGGATCGCAGGTACGTTGGCATTCGGTCCCTACACCGCAATGGATCGAGGTGTATACAAAATTACATTTCTATTTAGCCACATCGTACACATAGAAGGCTGCGTCGTTGATGTTGTCGCATCGTTTGGGCGTGAAACTATTGTTTCCGCATCGAGATTAATCAGAGATAGAGACGAAATGGAGTGGACATTCCAAGTGGCCACCGAGCGTGACTACAGCGACGTGGAATTCAGAGTTATGGTCGAAGAATCAACGCAATTAAAGTTTCAGCGTGTGTCGCTAGAAAAAGTTGCCTAGAGCGAGGGCATCAGGTTGCCCAGTATCCGCGCACTAAGAGGGTTACGTAGCTTGCGCTCACGGAACGAAACTTATAGTTGCATATTCAATCGCCCCTCGACAGGTGGCGAGAGGCAGCACAGAGGATGTATAAATGCGCTTGGTTCGCCATGAGTTGTTCCTGCGTCCCGCTAGCTATCGACTCCGTCAACGAGCCAGAGAGTATGCAAGGCGACAAGACTGGGAGCAAGCCAAACAATGCTACCACGAGCTCCTGGCAAAGATGGCAAATAGTCCAGCAATTTGGATGCAATATGGCCATGCGTGCAAGGAAGCCAGAGACTATTCGGAAGCCGAACATGCCTACCGGAGTGCGGCATCATTGGTCCCCCGCGCTGCAGAACCGCATTGGCATCTAGGCCTCCTGTTGAGAACGCTCAACCGTCCAGGAGAAAGTTTGGATGCGTTTCTCCGAGGTGCTGCGGCCGATCCACGGTCGAACGACCTTGCTTCAGAACTCAGACGAAATGGGTTTTCAACTGAGGAAATAGCCACAATGTCAGCGTTGTCAGCGCTGGAGCTTGGCACATTGACCAAGGTAGAGCGTCGCCTACTAATCGCGCCAGCACTTAGATTCCTGTTGGTGAACATTGCGTTGCCCTTTGTACGCGCGGCTGCTAAGCGGCACCGTTGGGGCGTTGCGAGAGAAGGATACCGACAGCTGCAGAGAATCGATCCAGCGAACCCGAATCTCGCGATCCAACTCGGCCATTCACACAAGGAGCTCGGCGAACTCGAGCAGGCACGCTTTGCGTATCGCGAAGCAGTAGCGTGGAACCCCTGGCATGCCGACGCCTATTTACATCTCGGTCACGTCGCGAAGCTATCCGGCGAGACGGAAGCGGCAAGAGGTTGGTATATTCATGCCTGGCGGTTAGCCCCAAATACTCCAGGCTTGCAACAAGAGCTCAGCGCATTTGATATCCCGCGAAATCTCGAAGTATTTCGCCAATCATGGCTATCAAACGAAGGTGCCGGCCAGCAAAGGTACCCTCCACTGTCAATGCAAAGGAGGCAGGACGGAAGAGCTATCGGACGCTTAGAACGTGCCCCTCAAGGCATGTCGCTTTCCGGCCACTCACTTTGGTTCTCGATGGCAAGAATCTCTAATAAACGGGTCTAGACTAGTGCATATTTTAATCGATTTGCAGTCCTGCCAAAATGGAAGTAGGAATCGAGGCATCGGTCGCTATGCGCTCTCAATAACGCGAGCGATAATTGCACGCGGTCGGCATCAACATTCTTTCAGTGTTTTGCTTTCCGACCGTTTCAGCGAAACCGTGTCGGACATCCGAAAAAGACTCGCGGATATCCTTCCTGTTGAGAACATTCATGTTCTCAATCAGCTATCGAGAACAAGCGCCGCAGACGTTTCGAATGCATGGCGCAACGAAGCTGCTCAGCGCCTCCGGCAGCTGGCTATCCGCCAGCTTGACCCTGATGTTGTATTCGACCCAAGCCCGCTCGAAGGCTTGTGGGACGATACTAGAACTTCCGCCTCACAGGGTCGGCACATAAACGTGGCAACGTTGCACGACTTGATACCGCTCTCCAACCGAGAGCAACTGTTACCCGCCGACAATGATTTTCATGCATACCTACGACTCCTCGAAGAGGTGAGGCGGGCGGACGCTATTCTGGCGGTCTCTTCCTATACAAAAAGCGAGGCGGTTCGCCTCCTCAATATTGATGCAACAAAGATATTTGTCGCCGAACTTGGCAGCGACGAAAGTATCTTCCGACCGAGCCGCCCAACCGATTCTGCTAGCGCTGCCTTATTATCACGCCTCGGAATTTCTAGAAAGTTCATCTTAAATACAAGCCCACTTGAGCAGAGAAAAAATGTAGAAGGGCTAATAGCTGGATATGGGCAACTGCCCATTGAACTTCGCGATCAATATGAACTTGTAATTATCGGTCGGTTCGATGACTACGCACGGAACTATATATCAGGATTAGCGGCAGCCGAAGGCGTTCCGTTAGAGCAAGTTATTTTGCCCGGATACGTTTCAGACAGTGAACTAGCGCTACTATATTCGCGTTGCGAAGCGTTTGTTTTTCCCTCTCTAGCAGAGGGTTTCGGGCTTCCTGCACTAGAAGCCATGGCCTGCGGCGCTCCCGTCATTGGCTCCAATCTGACCAGTATACCTGAAGTAATTGGACGGGATGATCTTTTATTTGATCCCCGCGATCCCATGGACCTTCGTCTCCGGTTGCAGCAAGTGCTGACGGATGACGTGTTCAGAAGCAACGTTCGCGCATATGGCCAGCGGCGAGCAGCGACGTTCACATGGGAGGCTACCGCCGACAAGGCATTGCGAGCGATGGAGGCTTCATATGCCAAGAAAATACATACGGGTGAGGTTTACGCCAATTCATGTAGTTCTACCCTTCGCAAGGTCGCGTTTTTTTGGCCCGAGCCACGCAAGAATAGCCGAGTAGAAGGCGTCGCGAGAAGATTGTTGCAGGTCTTCTCAGAGACGACCGCATTTGTTGTCGTGCATGACTCGACAATTGACAAAGACGATTGGATGGCCGCCAACGTAGAGTTTCGCCCAAGTTCGTGGCTGGAGTGCGGTGAAGCCGAAAGCTATCGTTTCGTTCACTTGGTTCCCAGTGACTCTGACCAACAAGCACTTGAGCGGATGGTCGATAGGCACGGCACAACTATCGTGATCGATGACATTCAAATTCGTGAGGCAGAGATCCGGCCGCCACTATGGGCCATGGATGCCTTGTTTGGACAGGGGGCAGCAAAACTCGCCGAAGGCTTGCAATCTAAAGAGGGTGGAGTCGGTCTAATGTCCGGAGAACTTCTCCGAGAAGTTTCCGAGCGCGTTATTCTATCCGATCACCACTCTAGGAACTCTGACCTAGGTGAACAAAATCACAACGTCTTCCGTGCACCTCCGCTACCGATCGCAAAATCGGTTAGCATCCGAGAGACATTCCGGAGATCATTAAATGTCAGCGGCGAGAAACTAGTTGTTGCATTTGTTGAAAATGAAAAAAGCGCGGGTGATATTGTAAACTACGTGCGTGGTCGAGGCGAAAAGGCTAAACTGGTTGTACAGCATGTGCTCTCGTCACCGGGAATGAAAATTTCTCAATTGATCGCAGACGTCTGGCAAAGATACCCTCCGGAGTTAAACTATGACGAACTGCTGAACGCGGCAGATGAAGTTATCATAAAAGAGGAACTACAAGAAGGCTTGCAGTCGTTGCTGCATTGCGACTGCAACGGCGTCGGAATTCCGCTTACGTGTCTTTCGAACGCTCAACACACGACCCAGACTGGCGGTGAGCCTTGGGAACCCCGCGCGCTCTCAAATTCAATTCTCGGATGCCCTACCCCCTCCCGCGCGGATTGGCTACCAGGTTTTATGGAGCCTGTACGGGGCGTTTTGCCTAGCGCTGACGATGTGGCCGCCGCGGCGAACGCAATCGCGACCAACGACTCTCTTCGTCGCGCCCCTCGCATATATGTCGATATCTCGCCCTTCTCGAGCGGAGTGATAAGAAAACCGGGGCCGAGAATTGCAAATTTTCTGCGCGGGTTAGCATCGTTAGATATTGGAGAGCAACGCATACGTTTTTGCTACCAAAAGGAGGATGCGATTTTCTCCGGAGAGAAATTCTCCAGTCATTTGTTCGCACTTCCTGGCGACTGGGGCATGGATAATATAACAACGATTAGGGCTGGCGATTTGGTTGTGTTGCTCGATGCAGTAGCAGAGATAAACACCGATCAGCATTCTTGGTATAAAGCGGTGACAGACCGAAACGCAACCATCCTCGTTCTTGCGGTCGAGGAGGCCTTGCGCAAGTGCGCAGGCAACTCGTTCCAACTTGGCCACTTAGTTGCAGAATTCTTACTACAGTCTCGTTCTTCTATAACAAACTCTGCGAAGTCCGATTTCTCTTTGTCGGGCAACACCGCGAACGCACAGTCACGCAGCCGCTTCTCCAGAGTAACTGAGCAGGTAGTCGCCAGTACTGTTCCGTTCGTAGGTATTGACTTGAATTCCGTCAGCGAAGGTGGGGCTGACGATTTGTATCGAGAGTTTTCGGTCGCGCTAGGTAACTTTTGGCGATTGGGTGACCAATCGGACTTGGGGAAACAAGAGGCATACAATCGATTTGTTGTATTTGGTCATATGCTCGGGACTTACAGTCTTGCAATTATCAATCGCTCTGTTGCCGGGGCGCTTGAGCAAACCTATCCTGGAAATGTGCGCATTCAGGCGGTAGAAACCGTTCCCGTGAACGACTTCAGTTCTTTGCTCCGACCTGATCGTGAATTACTCGAAAAACTCGCAAAACGAACAAGGCCGATTGGCCGTAAGGAAGTCGCGATTTGCCAGCACTATCCCATTATCGAACCACCTGAGGCGGAACTCAGTCTGTCCTTGTTAGCCTGGGAGGAAACGCGCCTACCAAAACATATCGTCGACACTCTGAATGCCAACTATCAGGGTGTAATCGCACCGGCGCGCTCGGTTGAAAAGGCCTTGGCCGATTCGGGAGTACGCATACCAATTGGTACGATAGGTCAGCCCACGCAGTCATTGACTTACTACAGCGACGAGCCTCTTGTTCCGCGGCGGGCCGGCCAAGGTACAATGACTTTCCTTCACGTTTCGTCATGCTTCCCACGCAAGGGAGTGGATGTCCTGCTGCGTGCATGGCAGCGTGCATTTAGAATGCACGACCCCGTTCGTTTGATAATCAAGACATTTCCCAACCCGCATAACACAATCGAAAGTGATGTGTCGGCGCTCCGCACGTCCGACGAAGGAAGCGCTATCATCGAGATTATAAACCAGGACCTCAACGAGTCGGAGATGATTGATCTGTTCAAGCAAGCCGACGCAATGGTCCTTCCCACTCGCGGGGAAGGTTTCAATTTGCCAGCCCTTGAAGCGATGTTAGCTGGCGTGCCGCTCATTGTGACTGGTTATGGCGGGCACATCGACTTTTGTTCAGATCAAAACTCGAGACTCCTCGACTTTGACTTTGCACGTGCAGAGAGCCACGTTGCAGATCGGCATTCCTTATGGGTGAACCCAAACGAAGACGACCTCGTTCACGCGCTCAGGGAACGGGTCGATGAAGCATGCTACCAACTCATACAAGAGCGAGTAGTACGCGCTAGGGAGACGGCACTCCAGATCGCCGATTGGTCCGCGTGGACGGATCGACTGGATGAATGGCTGGAGACCGTGCAACAGCCGCCGGAGCGACCCCGAATTGCGTGGTTGAGCACTTGGGACGTCCAATGCGGAATAGCGCAGTACTCGTCCTTCTTGATTGAAGCCATGTCACGGGAGACGCGGGAGGAAACGTTAGTGCTTTGTGACTCCCGCACACGGCGGAAATCCGACGCCAGCGTGGTGCCATGCTGGTCCGTCCAGCAGACCGGTCTAAAAGAAACTGTGTTAACACAAGTCGTTTCCGCTGACGCGCAGGTCATAGTGGTACAGCATCAAGACGGTCTCATTAGCTGGAGAGAGCTTGCAAGCTTCGCCAATGATCAACGGGTCCGGTCGAGGACTAGCATTTTCGTTTTACACAACCCGCGCGGGCTCCTCGTTCCTTCATCTGAGGAACGCGACTACGTCGTTAACGCCCTAAGGAGTGTGGACAGGCTGCTGGTTCATAGTGTTGCAGATGTCAACTTGTTGAAGCAATTCGGCCTCGTCGACAACGTCACTCTTTTTCCTCACGGCGCGAGCAAAGGAACCATCCGGCCCCGCCCGGTCAGAGAAATCACCGACGGATCACCGATTATCGGCTGCCATGGCTTCTTCCTCTATCACAAAGGGATTGAAAAACTGGTCGCAGCTCTTGCACAACTGAGGCAGCAGTGGCCAGGCATAAAACTTCGATTGTTGAATGCCCGTTTTCCCGATCCAGTATCAGATGCCGCAATTCAGTCGTGCAGGGATTTAGTTGCTAAACTTGGGTTAGATAGCTCAATAGAGTGGTATCTCGACTTTCTCCCCGTAACTGAGATTCAAGCCAAGCTAGCGGACTGTGATTTGATTGTGCTGCCTTATGATCAAAGCCAAGATTCTGCGAGCGGTGCGGCTCGTATCGCGCTATCTAGCTACAGCCCTGTTTTAGCGACAAATGTAAACATCTTTGCCGAATTCAAAGATGTAGTAGATATGGTGCCAAATAACGACCCTGATGTACTGGCAAGTCGCATCGATGAGCTCTTGAGACTTCCCAACGAGCGGTTACGGATTCAAACACAGATTGATGAGTGGCTGTCCAGCCATGAGTGGCAACCTACGGCCGAACGGTTGGAGGACATAATCTATGCGCAACTGCTTAAGAAAAAAGTCAATGGCGGTACCGCGCACTGATTTGAGAGTACGCTTCAAACCACCATCAAATTCAAGCATATCTCAAGGAGAGGCTGATTGATTTAGTGGCATCAAACGTGGCAGGGCCTCGGCTTGAATATACGCTCGTACCCCCCGTAGGAGGTCGGCCTGAAGCGATCTCTCGCGAGAAGCATTTTTGTTTTCTTTTTACACGGTTGTCCGCACCAGATACGAGGCGCCGATGAACTAGGGTTGGTGATATGAAATTCGGAACAAGCGGTTTGCGGGGTCTTGCTACAGACCTAGTTGGTAAGACTGCCGGCTTGTACAGCACTGCATTTGGCCAGTACATTTTGGAGGCAGGGTATTCCAAGCCAGGCGATGAGATATTGATTGGACGCGATTTTCGTTCGTCTAGTCAGGAAATCGCTCTGAATTGCGCCTCAGCTTTGTCTACCATCGGCTTTCGCGTGCTTGATTGCGGCAATGTACCGACGCCTGCGTTGGCTCTATACGGGCAAAAGAGGGGATGTGCGTCTTTGATGATCACGGGATCGCACATACCGGGAGATCGCAACGGGATTAAGTTCTACCGAACTGATGGTGAAATTGACAAGACCGACGAAACTCACATTACTCGTATAGCGAACCAACTTATTGAGTCCGATTATTCCTTTGAGGCTTCGGATGTAGAATCGGACGATCACGAAGAAAAATGCAAAGCGATGTTTCGCGCGCGCAATTTTGGTTTCGTTTCTAACGTTGCGTTGTCAGGATTAAAAATAGGCATTTACCAGCACAGCACAGTGGCCCGCGACTTGCTCGTCGATGTATTGAGGGGTCATGGGGCGGAAGTAGTAGAACTCGGTCGTTCGAGCGTCTTTATCCCGGTGGATACGGAAGCGGTCTCAAACGAGACGATTGCGCATCTAAAGAGGTGGGCTTTAGAACATCAACTTCACGCCATTGTCTCGGCTGACGGAGATGGCGACCGTCCGCTCGTCGCAGATGAGAATGGAATTCCACTTCGGGGTGACCTACTCGGCCTGCTCGCCGCAAAATTCCTCGACGCGAACGTAGTGGTTACCCCAGTCACTTCCAACTCGGGCATAGAAGGAACTGGATCGTTTGATGTCGTCCGAACCAAGGTTGGCTCCCCGTTTGTTATCGCTGGTATGCTAGCGGCAGTCGCGTCTGACAACGACCGAGTGATGGGTTTTGAAGCAAATGGCGGCCTTCTGTTGGCAACCGACTTCGTATCAGACAACAAATTGATTGAAGCGTTGCCAACACGGGACTCTTTTCTTCCGATCCTTATTGCACTCGTACTCGTGGCTCGCATGCGAGAGCCGTTATCGGTTGTTGCCAGCCGCGTCGAACTTCCGTTCGCGGCCGCGGATCGCTTGGAGAACTTTCCCGTAACACAGAGTAATCAGTTGATGAGCTTTCTTCGCGCGTCGGCGGGCAATCTTTCGCAATTTTTGAGCCCTATCGGTCAGGTGATTTCGTGTAGTGACGTCGATGGCCTCCGCGTCGAACTCGACAACAGACGTGTTGTGCACCTCCGCCCGTCAGGAAACGCACCAGAAATGCGTTGCTATGTGGAAGCCGGCAATCGACGAGAAGCCGAAGAACTGCTACAGGCGGGGCTAAACCGCATTATGTCTTGGCGCAATCCAACATGATTTCATAATTTTGATATCAAGACCACAGCTCCTCGAGTATTCCGTGAGCGATGGGGTGGACGCTCCCACTCAACGGCATCTTCGTGCCAGAATGGTTGTGTTGGAACGGTGTAATCATGACCGCGATAGCCCTTATCATAAGCCCGATCCACCGCTATCGCCAGACGGGGTCAATGCACCGCTTACCGGTCTTCGCCGGATGCTTACTTCAGACTGCGGCCTTGGCCGGATGCTTACGGCGTTCACGCCCCATTGATTTTTCAATTGCAGCGATCTGAGGTTGATCGTATCCATCCGAGCAAGGCCGCGGGATTTTGGGCGCCGCGCGTGGTAACGTCGGTGCATGGAGATCGATTGACCTGCCACTGAAGTTTCATCCAGCTGCGACTAGAGCCTCGGCGGTTCTGAATACGCCAAGTGGCGCGGTGGGAGCAACCGGCGGAAACGCGAAGCTTTCATCTTGCGCAGCGTTGGAGCCGGTTGCGGCGATGGACCCGGCATAGTCTGCCGGGGTCTGGTATCCGAGCGATGAGTGCGGCCGGAAATGGTTATAGTCATCCGCCCACTCGGCGATGGCACTGCGGGCATGATCGAGGCCGAAGAACAGGCTCTCGTTCAGCAGTTCGTCCCGCATCCGGCCGTTGAAACTCTCTACATAGCCGTTCTGCATGGGCTTTCCTGGCGCGATGTAATGCCACTGGACCTTATGATCCTTCGACCAGGCAAGAATGGCGTTCGAGGTGAACTCCGTGCCGTGGTCAGAGACGATCATACCGGGTTTGCCACGCCTCTCGATGAGGGTCGTCAGTTCCCGCGCCACGCGACGCCCAGAGATGGAGGTGTCGGGGATGGCGGCCAGGCACTCGCGCGTCACATCATCGACAATGTTGAGAACGCGGAAGCGCCTGCCGCAGACGAACTGGTCATGCACGAAATCCAGCGACCAGCGGGCATTGGCCTTCGCCTCGACCAGGATCGGTGCACGCGTGCCGACGGCACGTCGCCGGGCTTTCCGCTTGCGAACGGAAAGTCCTTCCTCGCGATAGAGCCGGTAGATGCGATTGACCCCGGACGGTTCTCCGTCCCGCCGAAGCAGGACGAACAGTCGCCGATAGCCGAAACGCCGTCGCTCATTGGCGAGGTCGCGCAGCTTCGCCCGCAATTCTACCTCCGGCGGTCGGCAGGACCGATATCGCACCATCCTCCGATCCGCAGATATAATCTGGCAGGCCCGCCGTTCCGAAAGACCCATGACGGTCTTCAGATGCGCGACGGCGTCGCGTTTGGCGGCAGGCCCTACCATTTTTTTGCAAGAAGCTCGCGAAGTGCGGCTGCATCCAGCATCTGTTCGGCCAGCAGCTTCTTCAGTCTCGCGTTCTCGTCTTCAAGCGCCTTCAGCCGCTTCGCCTCGGAGACTTCCATGCCGCCGTATTTGGCTTTCCAATTATAAAACGTTGCTTCTGAAATTCCGTGCTTGCGGCAGAGGTCGGCCACCTTCGCACCAGCCTCCTGCTCCTTCAGCACCGCAATAATCTGCTCTTCAGTAAATCTCTGCTTCTTCATTCGTCCGTCTGCGGATTCCAGGAATTAACCGGACGGGATTCCAATCAAAATCCGGACGGCGTTCCGATCTGAAGCCGGACAGCATTCCGATCAATTACCGGACGGTTTTTCCGTCCTGACGATGCCTTTGGGTCAGCAACCTTGGCATGAAGCTCCTCTGTATCCACGAGGGGGATTTCATGCCGTCAAAGAGAAGGCTGACCATGCGACACATACGACAAATGCTGCGGCTCTCTGCCGGCGGGACAAGCGTACGCGAGATTGCCGTGTTCCTCGGGATCGCCCGCAGTACGGTGCAAGACAATCTGGATCGGGCCAAGGCCTCCGGGTTGAGCTGGCCATTGCCAGGAGAACTGACAGACGATGCGTTGGAGCATCGGCTCTTCACCCACGCCGGCGTCAAGCAGGGCCAACGGCGACGTCACGAGCCGAACTGGGCGCAGCTCTCTGTTGAATTGAAGAAGCCCGGCGTAACACTGCTGATCCTGTGGGAGGAATATCGCAGCGTCCATCTCGATGGTTATGGCTATAGCCGTTTCTGCGAGCTGTTCCGCGGCTTCGAGCAGCGCCTTTCGCCGACGATGCGCCAGGAGCATGCGGCCGGCGACAAGGTCTTCGTCGACTATTCCGGCAAGAGGGTGCCGATCGTGTCGATACCGGATGAATACTCCTCAGAAGTGCCGTTTGAATTTTCCCCAGTTTAGCGACGCCGCCGGTCTTCCGG
>NZ_JBWKZT010000029.1:0-44110 GCF_059424735.1 Ensifer sp. GW101-20A05
TCAGCACCAGCCAACTCAGCGTGATCCCGAGCGACAGCCCAAAGCCAGGCAAAACACTCGGCTGGCGAAATCGCCAGCGGCTCCCATTGCGTCGGTCCGTCAAATTCCAGTCACCTTTTCAGCCCTGCAACCGCAAACGGTCGCGCCATCCCCTCATCCAAACCGATCATCAAGTCGCCGGTTGGCCGGCTTGTCAGAGCGCCGGTGTATTTCGGCGCCAAACTAACAATTTCACGGGCTCCAACAACGCAATTTTTTGACGCTGGGACGGGTCACAAGGAAACTGATTTCGCTTTTGAGCCGCGTCGATGGAAACACTCTACTGCGAATATAGTTCCATGCCGGATTGTCGATCGTGTGGACGTGAACTTCAGATAAGAAAATAAATACTATCGAATTTATAGATATTAGGCATTCCTTGCTTCTCCACCATCTGTCGCTTGCGCATAGTCGATCCAGAACCGGACCTGCTTGCAACGGGTCGTTGTAACTCCCGGATCGCCTTCGCAAGAGATTGATGTCATGGCAAAAACGCTCATCATTCCGGGATTGTTCGGGTCCGACGAGGGACACTGGCAACGCCATTGGTTGAGAGATCACCCGGATGCCGCACTGGTCGAACAGGTCGATTGGAACCGGCCGAGGCTCGATGATTGGCGCGATGCTCTCGAACGCGAAATCCTCCGGCACGGAATCGTCGACCTGGTGGCCCACAGCCTCGGCTCGGTTCTTGTTGCCAACCTGGCGCGGCGTCCCCTGGCAAGACATGTGCGCAGCGCACTGCTTGTTGCGCCCTGCGACCTTGACCCCACCGATCGCCTGCATCCCGGCGCCATCGATTTCGGCGCGATGCCCGACCTGCCGCTCCCTTTTTCCAGCCTCGTCGTCGGTAGCCTCAACGATCCCTATATGCCTTTCGATCGCCTGCGGCACGTTTCGACACGATGGGGGAGCCGTCTCGTCGACCTTGGCTATGCCGGCCATATCAATATCGCCAGTGGCTTCGGCCGCTGGTCGCATGGCTATGATCTGTTGCGCGTGCTGAACGGCATCGCGCGCCGGGAGCCGGCGCGTGCGCAACCGATCGAACTTGAGGTCATGGACCGCTCACCCGTGCCGAGCGGCCTGGCCTGAAGCCCTGTAAGGAGAGCTAGCCCGACGGGCTCTTCCACATGGCACTTGATGTTCAGATCGTTTCGCGCTCTAATAGCGCACTAACTTTATAGAGTATGCCGTCTAGGGATGACCATGCACCAAAGTGCCAGGCCAACCAGAACAACGGATACGGGCTCGGCCGCTGCCGCGGCGGGCGCTATGTTTTCCCGACCCCGCGACTATGTCGTATATCGAGACCTTGGTCGGCAATATTCACAATTCGGTCGGTGTCCGCGTTCCGAACCGAAACAGCCATGCATTTGAAACTTCGCCGGGGAGAACCGGCCATGGGAGAGTGCAGATGACTGTCCATGGATTGTTTGCGAAGGTCGCTCCCGAGGGAGCCGCTGCGAGAGCCAAACCGCATATCGCTATCATCGGCCGAGGCTTTTCCGGCGTGATGATGGCCATTGCGCTGATGAAGTCGGTGCGGACTGCGTTCCACGTCCACCTCTTCGATCCGCAGCCGACGATCAGCGGCGGGCAGGTGTTGGCCGCCGCCCAGAGTGGCGAGATCCTCAACAGCCGAGTGCGCGACCTTTCGGTCGCCGCCGGCCAGCCAGAGGATTTCAATGAGTGGCTGTTGGCGAATGCCGAATTCCGCGCGGCGGTTTCCGCCGCAATTCCCGGCTTTCAGCAGATCTTCGTGCCGAAGAGCATCTTCAGCGACTACGTCTATCAGCGCTTTTCCGAAGCGCTGACCCGCCGCCCCGATATTTCGATGCAGCTTTCCTGTCAGGCGGTACTGGGGCTGCGCAAGCAAGCCAATGGCCGCTTCCTGGTGGTGCAGGAGGAAGCAACGGTGGAGTGCGATGCCGTCGTGCTGGCAACCGGTTTCGGCCTGCGCCAGGGCGAGATGGAGATCGCCGAGGAGGAGAAGCCGCTGGTGCGCGCCCGCCGCCTCGTCGTGCCGCGTCATACGGTCCTGCTCGGTAGCGGCGTTCGGGTGGTCGACCGCCTGCTGCAATTGCGCGACAACGGCTTTGCCGGCGAGATCACCATTCTCTCCCGGCACGGCTTTCTGCCGCAGCCACACACGCGCCTCGCTGCGGCGCCGACCTTCCCTGTCGAGCCGATGCCGACCCGGCTCGGCGATATCGTTCGCTTCGTCCGGCAGGCTTGCGCGGAGGCGGAAGCTTCCGGCCTTGGCTGGCAGGCGGCCATGAACGGCCTGCGCAGGCGCGCTCGCTCTCTCTGGCAATCTTTGCCTGAGGAGGAAAAGCACCGGTTCAACCGGCACCTTCGGTCGATCTATGACAGCCACCGCAACCGCCTGCCGGCGCCCCTGCACCTGCGGCTCCAGCAGGAGCTTGCCGGCGGGCAAACCACCATTCGGAAGGGCTGGGCGGGCAAGCGCCGTCCTGATGGCTTGATGGTGCGCTGGGCGGGTGAGAGCGAGGAGACGTTGCTTTCCGCCGATCAGGTGATCGACTGTCGCTGCTCGGCGCCGGACCTTCGGGCACCGCTGATGCAGAGCCTTTTTGCCGGTGGCCTGGCGGAGCCGGACGAACTCAGTCTTGGGATTGCCGTCAGCCCGGCTGGCGAAGTTCTGGCCGCCGGGCAGCCGACGCGTAACCTCTATGCGATCGGACCGCTCGGCGTCGGCAGCCTGCCGGACATCGACCTGGTGCCCGAAATCGTGACTCAGACCTATGCGGCGGCGCGATTGATCGCCACCCGACATCGCGTGACGCTGAAAACCGGGTGACGGTACAACGCGATCTCCCGGGGCGTCAGCGTCGTGTCGCCCACGGTACCAGCCATCGCTCGAGCAGGCGCGCCGTTATCTCGAAGACGAAAGCGACGGCCGCGATAACGACAATGCCGGCGATCACCACATCGGTCACCAGAAACTGGGCAGCAGACTGGATCATGAAGCCGAGGCCGCGCGTTGCCGCGACAAGTTCGGCGGCCACCAGCGTCGACCAGCCTGCACCAAGCGCAATCCGGGTCCCGGTCAGGACCGAAGGCAGGGCGCTTGGCAGGATGACGTGGCGTAGCACCTGCAGCCGCGACGCGCCAAAGGCGCGGGCCGCGTTGATGTGATCGCTCGAGGTGGATTTGACGCCGGTCGCCGTGGACAGAATGATCGGCGGCAACATTGCGAGCGCAATGACCGCGATCTTGGAGGCCTCGCCGATTCCCAGCCAGATGATCACCAGCGGCAAATAGGCGAGCGGCGGCAGGGGGCGCAGGAATTCCACGATCGGATCGAGGATGCCTTTCCCGAGCCGGCTTGTGCCGATGGCAATACCGCCCGGCACGCCGAGGAGGATTGCGACTGCAAGAGCCCCGAAAATCCGCAGAAGGCTGGCGCCTACATGCTGGGCGAGGGTCGCGTCGACGAAGCCTGTGACGGCGAGGCTTTGCAGAGCCTTGTAGACGGCGAGCGGCGAGGGCAGGAAGAGCGCCGAGACGAGACCATAGCTTGAGGCAAGGCTCCAAAGGGCAAGCAACGCGACGATCGTCGCCAGGGATATCCAGGCGAGCGGTAGCGGCGATCTCGTCGTGCCCCGTTCCGGTTGCTCGACGATGCCCCGCGGTTGATGCGTCGTCGACGGGGCGCTTTCGATCGAGAGGCTCATGCGGCGATCCCTTCGTCTTCGGCATGGATGAGAGCGGTCAGTTCGTCATGCAAGCGCCGGAACGCAGGCGAACTGCGTATCTCGGCGAGCGATACACCGGTCAGAAGATCACGACCGAACGTGGTTGCGATCTCGCTGGCGATGCGCCCGGGATTAGGCGCGAGCACAATGATGCGGGTCGCGAGCAGAAGCGCTTCCTCGATACTATGGGTGATCAGGAGCGCGCCGACGCCGCTCTTCTGCCAGACATCGAGAAGAAACCCTTGCATCCGGCTGCGCGTGAGTGCGTCGAGTGCGCCGAGCGGTTCATCCATCAGCAGGAACTTCGGGTCTGAGGCAAGCGCCCTGGCGATACCGACCCGCTGGCGCATGCCGCCGGAGAGCTCCCAGACGTGTCGGTCCGCCGCATCGGGCAAACCGACCCGGTTGAGGAGGCTCCGCGCTCTCTCCAGCCGCTCCGGCCTCGCAACGCCGCGCAGGTGAAGCGGAAAGGCGACATTGTCGAGAGCGGTCAGCCACGGATAGAGCGCATCGTCCTGGAAAACCACGGCCCGATCTGCACCCGGACCCGCAACTGGCCGGCCATCGACGCAGACCTGACCGCTGCTTGCCGCCACGAAGCCAGCCGCCAGATTGAGAAGACTGGTCTTACCCGAGCCGGAGCGGCCGATGACGACAACGAATTCGTCGCGGGCGATCTTGAGGTCGATGGAAGCGAGAACAGGGGCGGCCCTGCTGTCGGAAGCTGCATAACGCAGCGTGACCTTTTCGAGGGAAAGAACGGACATCCTGCTGTTCCATATTGGGTGGCACGTCGGACACTCGCCCGGCTCTTTGAGACGGGCGAGCTATCGAACGGGGCGGGTCTCAGAACGAGAGCTTCGCTGCCTCCTGCGCCCATCGGGCGGAGACGTAGGGCGTGTAATCCGGAAGCACCGCGGGAATCTTGCCCTGCTCAAGCAGGAAGGCCGAGGTCTCGGCGATGGCCTTGGCCGTCGCTCCGCCCAAGAGATCGGAACCTGCCTGCTCTTCAAGCGAAGGGAAATAGTAGCCCTTGAGCAGGTTCGGCACCTCCTCAGGCTTTGCACCGGTGAGGCGGGCGATCTTCTCCACCTGCGGCGAACCGGCGTTCCAGCTTTCCGGCCTTGCGCGGTAATCCGCATAGGCGTCGCCGGTCACCTTGACGAAGCCGGTCACGACATCCGGATGCTCCTCGGCAAACTTCTTGCTGACGATCCAGGCATCGAAGGTAGGACCTCCCCATTTCGCCACGTCGCTCGAGGTCGCAAGCACGGTCGCGGTTTTCTTGATCTCGGAGAGCACCGGATCCCAGACATAGGCGCCGTCGATATCGCCGCGCTGCCAGGCAGCCGCGATTTCCGGGGGGCGAAGGTTGAGGATTTCGACCGACTTCGGATCGATGTTCCAGTGTTTCAGGGCCGTGAGCAGGCTGTAATGCGCCGTCGAAACGAAGGGGGTCGCGATCTTCTTGCCAGCAAGCTGCTCCGGCTTGTCGATGCCCTTGACGGCGAGGGCCTCGGCTTCGCTGATCAGTCCGACGACGAAGATGGTTTCGAGGGGGAGTTGCCGGCTGGCGGCAGCGGCGAGCGGCGACGAGCCGACATAGCCGATGTCGATCGACCCGGAGGCGAGCGCGGCGATCACGTCGGCGCCGCCATCAAACTTTTGCCAGGCGATCTTGGCTCCGGTGACCTTTTCGTAGGTGCCATCCGCCTGCGGCACCCGAGACGGCTCGACGATCGGTTGGTAACCGATTGTCAGCGTCGTTTCGGCGGCGTGAGCGGGGAAAGTGGCCTGGCTGGCCAGAAGCAGGGCCGCACTTGCGGCAAGAAGGGTGCGTCTGCGGATCGTCATTGTGTGCTCCTCAACGGTTGGGTCCTGGCCCCGCTGCGGAGCCTCATCACAATGCTGATTAAAAAGGTGGATTTTATATAGATAATTTATTTCCGCATTTCTCTGAACCGCAGTGGTCCCATTCCAAAATAGAGCCGTTTCGGCGCAGCTTCGTGCGCCTGCCGGGGCCTTGTGCCGAGAGGCTAGAGATCAAGGCCGCCGTAGCGGCCGTTGTGGTAGACGATCGGCTCGCCGGAGCCCGCGCTGATCGCCACGACCCGGCCGAGGATGATGGCGTGGCTGTGGCGCTCGATGATTTCCTCAACCTCGCAGTCGATCGCGGCCAATGCCCCGCTCAACGCTGACGCGCCGCTTGCCAGCCGAACCCAGTCGGCTCCCTCGTAGCGGGCAGGGCCCTTGGCTCCATCCAGGCCGGAGAAGCGCTCCGCCACCCTCTGGTGCTCTCGCGAGAGGACGTTGACGCAGAAATGCCGGTAGCGCTGGATGATCGGCCAGGTCGAAGACGTCCGGTTGATATTGACGATCATGGTCGGCGGGTCCACCGACAACGCCGTCGCCGAGGTGACGGTAGCTCCCGTCCGGTCGTCCCCGATGCCGGCAGTGATCACGGAGACGCCCCCTGAGAAATTGCGCATCGCCACCTTGAGGGCGGGCGCCGTGATCGGCTCGTAGCCGTTGCTGGTTGGAATACTTGGGTCGAATGCTGGAGATGCGGCGAGCGCGATCGTCATGGCCAGTCCCTCGAAAATTTCGCCTAATTCCCGATCGCAAACCGGCGATACGAGAAAAATTTTTCCTCGCATCAAAAATGATAGCCTGATTTTTGATTGTCAATAAATTTTATAGAGTTTATGTTTTTTGCAGTCGGCAAGGCGATCATGGCTGCCGAAACGAACTTACGAGGAGGCATTTGCCGATGAACACTGCGCCCGTAAAAATCCCCGAAAAGATCAATGTTCTCTGGTTTCTGCCGACCCATGGCGACAGCCGCTATCTCGGCACAGCGCGCGGCGGCCGCAATGTCGATATCAACTACCTGAAGCAGGTGGCTCAAGCGGCCGATTCGCTCGGCTACTACGGGGTTCTCATCCCGACGGGGCGCAGCTGCGAAGACAGCTGGGTGGTAGCCTCGGCACTAGCGCCGCTCACGGACAAACTGCGGTTTCTGATTGCGGTGCGGCCAGGCCTTCTATCACCGACGCTGGCGGCGCGCATGACGGCGACGCTCGACCGGCTCTCGAATGGGCGGCTTCTGATCAACGTCGTCACCGGTGGCGACCCGATCGAAAACAAGGGCGACGGTATCCACCTCTCGCACACCGAGCGCTACGAGCTGACCGAGGAGTTCCTCAACATCTACAAAGCCGTGCTTCGCGGCGAAGAAGTCGATTTCAAGGGAAACCACTTCGATATCGAGGGCGGGAAGCTCCTGTTCCAGCCGGTGCAGAAGCCGCATCCGCCGCTCTATTTCGGCGGCTCCTCAGGCAAGGGCCAGGAAGTGGCGGCGCGCACGATCGACAAGTACCTGACCTGGGGCGAGCCTGTCGAGGACGTTGCCAGGAAGATTGCCGAAGTTCGTGCGCTCGCCGATGCCGAGGGCAGGGACGTGACCTTCGGCATCCGCCTTCATGTGATCGTGCGCGAAACCGCCAAGGAGGCATGGCAGGCGGCTGACGAACTGATACAATATGTCGATGACGACACGATTGCCGCCGCACAGAAGGTGTTCGAGCGTATGGATTCGGTTGGTCAGAGCCGCATGAGCCGCCTGCATGGCGGCCGACGGGACAAACTTGAAGTCGCTCCGAATCTCTGGGCCGGGGTCGGCCTGGTGCGCGGCGGCGCGGGCACGGCCCTTGTCGGCGACCCCGACCAGGTGAAGGCTCGCATGGAGGAATACCGTCAGGCGGGCATCGATAGTTTCATCCTGTCCGGCTATCCGCATCTGGAGGAGGCCTATCGTTTCGGTGAACTGGTGCTGCCGAACCTGCCGCTTGCCCATGCGGTTCCGGCCCGCGAAGCGTCGATCAACACCGGGCCGTTTGGCGAGACGATTGCCGGCGATCATCGTCCGAAACTGAAGGTTTCCCAATCGTGACAGGACCGACGCGCCGAACCGTGATCGCAATCGTCGGCGGCGGCTTCACCGGTGCGGCGGTCGCTGCAAATCTCGCGCGGAACGCAGCAAGCGACGGCGCGAGCATCATCGTCTTCGAGCCGCGGGCGCGCCTCGGCGCGGGCCTCGCCTATGACACGGACAATCCTGCGCACCGTATCAATGTGCCGGCCGCGCGCATGAGCCTGATCCCCGATGATCCCGACGATTTCCTCAACTGGATGGCTGCAAAAGGTGAACCGCGCAGCGATCCCGAGGCTCTGGCGGTCGATGGCAATCTCTATCCGCGCCGAGCGGTCTTTGGTCGCTACGTCTGCGAGTTCGTCGCACCGTTCCTGAAAAGTGGAAGGGTCGAGCATCGGCGCGAACGTGTCGCGCATATCGAGCGCCACGGGGATCGTTGGCGTCTGAGTAGCTCAGCCGGCACCGAACTGCTGGCCGATATCGTCGTTATCGCCACCACCCATCCGGCGCCCTGTGCCCCCCGGCGCCTGGATCAGGCACTTGACGGCCACCCGCGCTATGTGACCGATTCCACGGTCGCAGGTGCCTTGGCTTGCATCCGCACCGATGATCACGTCCTTGTCGTCGGAAACGGGCTGACGGCAGCCGACGTGATTGCCTCGCTGGGGCTCGCCGACCATCGCGGGCCGGTCGTCGCCCTTTCACGCCGGGGCTTGCGGTCACGCGGCCATGCCGCAGTGCCCCAGGAGCCGTTCGGCGATTTCACCAGCGACCCGGTGCGAACCGCGCTCGAACTACTGAAGCGGGTCCGACGTGCCGTGCAGGACGCGGCAGACATCGGTACGAACTGGCATGGGGTTTTCGACGCGCTTCGCAGCCAGGGTGGCCAGATCTGGCGGGCCCTGCCGGTGGCGGAGCGCCGCCGCCTCGTGCGCCATCTGCGTCCCTTCTGGGACGTTCACCGTTTTCGCGTGGCGCCGCAGATCGATGGAAGGATCCTGCATGGGCTGGAGCAAGGGCGGCTCCGAATTCTCGGAGCTTCGATCGAGGAGGTGGAGAGACGCGGTCATGTCATCGCCGTCGATATCCGTCACCGACACACCGGTCACCGGGAGCGCCTGCTGTTCGATGCCTGTGTGGTGACGACCGGCCCGGCCCATACCGGCATCCTCTCGAGCCAGGGCTGGCTTGCAGACCTTGCTTCACAGGGATGGCTACGTTTGGATGACGTGGGTTTGGGGCTCGCCTGCGACGAGGCAAGCCGCGCGATCGGGGTGAACGGCACGGCTGAGCCATCGCTGATCGTTGCCGGACCGCTGGCGCGCGGTACCTTCGGTGAACTCATGGGCCTTCCACAGGTCAACGATCACGCGATTTTCGTCGCCGAAGAGATTGCAGGCATGCTGCTGAAGCCTGAGCGAAGCGGCCGACGTGTCGCTTCCGTGGCAAAAATCCAGCGAAGGCCGGTAACGACCGTCCGCGGCGCTGCTAGCCATTGACCGGCGTGGTTTCACCATCGAGACGCCGCGACCAGTCCTCGACCATGCGCGTCTGCAGGCGCTTGGCCGCATAGTCCCGCCAACTAGACGGGAGAATGGCAAGATTGGCGATCTCTTCAAGCGCGTGGCGATTGAGCGTATCGACGTAGAGAAAGTGCCAGAGCCGGGCGATCGTCCACTCGGGATGACGGCGCTCGACGAGGTGCATTCGCTCGCCGGCCGAAACCAGTCCGGCTTCGATGACGCGATAGTACCAGCCGGTGCGGCTGGATTGCTGAAGGCGCCGCGCCATGTCGGGCAAGCCGAAGCGACGGTTCAGTTTCCAGCAGGGCTGCCGGCCCTGGCTCACTTCCAGAAGGGCGCCGCCGAGGCGAAACCGATCTCCGACCGCGACATCGCCCTCCGTCAGGCCCAGGGTCGAGAGATTTTCGCCGAAGGCGCCCGGCTGTTTTAACAGCGGTATGAAGCCGATTTCGTCCGTCCAGGCCCGATAATGATCCCGCGGGTAGTGATGTACGGCCTTGTCGACACCGCCGTGCCTTTTGAGATCGCCCTGATGATCGCCGGAAAAGCCAGTGGCACAGAGCTCAACGGCGCCGTCCAGCGGATGTTTGTCGATACCGCTCAGGGTTCCCCGATCGTCGATCGGCGCGAGGCTGCCGACGAGCAAGGCGTCGAGCGTGATCGGCTGCCGATCAATCATCGATCTGCTCCAGCCAATCGCCAATCATCGCTGCGGCGGCGCGCTTCAGACCGGGGCCGAAGCGCTGGGCATCGGCACGAAGATCCGGCACGCTCAATCCTGCTGCCGCCAATTCGCAGGCATGGCCGACCAACCAGCGTTCGAAGGCAGCACCCGTTTCAGCCTCAGGATGAAACTGCAGGCCGAGTACCTTCCGTCCACGCATGAAAGCCTGCTGTGCGATCTGCGGCGTCGACGCCAGCAAGTCAGCGCCGGGCGGCAGGTCATAGGTGTCGCCATGCCAGTGCAACACGGAAATGTCGGCGAGATGACGGAGAGGTGAGGCGAGGCCTGAAGCAGAGAGGCTCAGCGGCGAAAAGCCGATCTCCTTGATGCCGGAGGAATAGACGCGAGCATCGAGCGCCCGAGCGATCAGTTGCGCACCCAGGCAAATGCCAACGGTCGGCCGATCGGCAGCAAGACGCGCTTGCAGCATCGCGACCTCGTCCGCAACGAAAGGATAGGTCGTATCCTCATAGACGCCGATCGGGCCACCGAGCACGATGAGAAGGTCCGGTTCGGGCGGATCGAACGAAAGATAGTCTGCATCGCCGACATCTCGATACTCGATATCAAACCCTGCCGCGTGCAGCGGAGCCGCAAAGGTGCCAAGGTCTTCGAAATGCACGTGCCGCACGGCAACGGCCTTCTTTGCAGTCATCATCCGTCTCCTCTAGCGGCGTCCATCATGCGTGTCGGGGACCGAGCAGCCGTCGCTCGTGCACCCGAGCGTTTCCGGACCTGCTGCGGCGAAATTCGGGATCGGCGCGGCGAGCAACGTGGCAAGGCGGGCGCCGATGACCATGTCGTCTTCGATCCCGAAGCGATGATGTTCAACGTGACCGTCACGGCCGATGATGATCGCTGTTGGCGTGCCGCGCATGCCGTAGCGCTCCATCGTCTTCGGTATTGGCCCTTCATCCGATGGTTGATCGACGGCGATCGGGAAGGTTAGGCGGTATTCGTGAATGAAGGCCTTGAGCGCGTCCGGCGTCATGACCGCGTGATGCTCGAACACGGAATGCAGGCCGATGACCTGCAGGTCGGTCTCGCGAAAGACGGTCTTGACGCGCTGAGTCTGCGGCAGGCCGTGCGATACACAGGCGGGGCAGAGCATCTGAAAGGCATGGAGGAAAACGACCCGGCCGCGCAGCCGTTCGAGGCTGAAGGGCGCAGGCGTATTGAACCAGGTCGAAACGGCGAGTTCCGGGGCGGCGATCCGATAGTTGCTGTTCATTGTCATCTCCGGAGATGGCCGGACGGGCGCTGCCGTCCGGCCGCCTTGTCAGGCCGCTTCGCGAACGAGCTTCACACCGGGGAAATCGACCGGTACGGCAAGCGCGACGTTGATGTAGTTCGTGAAGAGATTGAGCGCGACATGGGCGATGATCTCGACGACATCCTGATCGTCGTAACCGGCATCACGCAGCGCCCGCACTTCGGCATCAGTGATGTGGCCGCGTGCTTCGACGAGTTTTTGGGCGAAGGTCAACGCCGCCGCCGTCTTCGGGTCGGACGACTTGCCCCGTTGCGCATTCGCCATTTCTTCCGCGGTCGCCCCGGCCTTGCGGCCAAGCGCGGTATGGGCGGCCAGGCAATAGTGGCAATCGTTGCGGTCGGCGACGGCAACGGCGATCTGCTCGCCGAGCTTGGCGCCGAGACGGCCGTTTCCGAGCGCGCCGAAAGAACCCCACATGCTGGCAAGGGCAGCCGGCGAGTTGGCGACCGCCCGGAACATGTTGGGGGCGATGCCGAAGGCGGAGCGGATCTCGCCAAGCAACTCGCCACTGGCGCCGGTTGCCGAATTGGGGTCAACTAGATTAATTCTGCTCATGGTTTTCTCTTTCTATTTGCGTGGAGGGAGAAAATTGCCGGTCCGCCGATGGCAGTCGTCGGACCGGCGCCGACATCATCGGCACCCGCTCGCGGTACTGAGAACGGTGCTCGCGGGCTCCGATGTTGAAGCTGGTGGCGAGAGCATGGCCGCTCGCTCGGTCTTGCGCCGGGCTCGGCTGCCGGCGCGTGTGTTTCCTTTCATTCTCATTTCAGGCCGCGCCGCGGTTGAAAACCCGCCAGGCAGCGTCCCGGTCCGCATCGTCGGCGCTTTCAAATTCACCGCAGTCGACGCGTAACTCCGCCGGCCCGAATGCGGCATCGACGAAGGCGCAATGGTGCGGTGCCTTCGGATCGTCGTAGACATAGGGGCGGAAGTAGCGACAGTTGACGCACATGCGCTGTTCCGGAATGGCGCCAGCCGACTGCAGGCGGCGGATGATCCTGACGAGATGCATCAGCAGGTCCTCCTGCTCAAGCTTGGAGAGGCTCGCGATGGCGTCCTCCGTGGCCGATGCCAGTTGACCGGCCTGGCGAACCGCGGCCTCGCCCTGCAGCGTCACGGCCACTGAAAGGGCCCGCGCGTCGTTGGGGTCGGCCCGTTTCTCGACAAGCCCCTTGCGCAGGAGCGCATTGACCGAATCCGTCGTCGTCGGCTGGCTGACGCCGAGATAGGCGGCGATCTGTTTGACGCGCATACCGCTCCGGTCGCGGGCGACGAGAAAGGTAAGTATCTGCAATTGCGTCGGATTGAGGCCGATCGCCTCGGCGGCCGTCCAGGCCTCGCTGCGCATGGCCGTTGCCACGCGCGATAGCCCGTCACCAATCCGGCCGACCAAGGTGGGTGTATTGCCAGGTTCGTTGCTCATGGTGTCATTAATATAGGAGTCCTATGTATTGTCAACGAGCGTTAGAAAAGCGCTGCGAATTTGACGCGCATCAAAGTAGAGGGGGCAGCGCGGGCCTATTTCTCTGCTCGAACAACCCGAGCCACGGGCTGGTCGCTCAAATGGAGAAGACGATGTTGAATGCAATCAAGAGCGGATTGGGTATCGCCATCGCGGCAATGCTTGTCGCAGCACCTGCAGCCGCCGCAGACTTCGAAGTGCACATGCTGAACAAGGGCAAGGACGGTGCGATGGTGTTCGAGCCGGCGTCGCTGAAAGTTGCGCCCGGCGACACGGTCACCTTCATCCCGACCGACAAGGGGCACAATGTCGAATCCATCAAGGGCATGATCCCGGATGGCGCCGAAGCTTTCAAAAGCAAGATCAATGAAAACTACAAGGTGACCTTTACCGCTCCCGGGGTCTACGCCGTCAAATGCACGCCGCACTACGGCATGGGCATGATCGGCGTTGTCCAGGTCGGCGACGCTCCTGCCAACCTTGACGCCGTGAAGGCTGCCAAGAATCCGAAGAAGGCGCAGGAGCGCCTGGATGCCGCCTTGGCGGCGCTCGGAAACTAAGCGCCTGGCTACGCTTCGGAGCGGGGTGGGGACAGGCCGCTCCTGGCGACCGCGCACTGGGTGAGGCGCGACGCCATCATGCGGAACCAATGCGAAGGCTTCGCGTTGGTTCCGCATGGATCAGATCACTGCCGAGTTGTTCCCGCCTTCACAGATTCCCTATCCCGTCATATTTGCGCGCATCCTCGGTGCGCTGTTTTTAGGTGCCGTCATCGGCTTCGAGCGCGAGGCAAAGGCGCGGCCGGCGGGGCTCAAGACCCATATGCTCGTCTGCCTTGCCGCCTGCACCTTCGGCATCATCTCGCTCGAAAGCGTCCGTCTCGGGGGTTTCTTCGACGATCGCGTCCGCCTCGATCCGTTGCGGGTTGTGGAAGCGGTGACGGCGGGCGTCGCCTTTCTCGCCGCCGGCACCATCGTGCTTTCCAGGGGTGAAGTTCAGGGGATAACGACTGGCGCCAGCCTGTGGCTCGCGGGGGCCATCGGTCTTGCGGTGGGCTTCGGTCAGTGGGTTGTTGCCGGTTTTGCAGTTGCCTCCGCCTTCTCTGTCCTCTTCGTCATCGGCTCCATCGAGGCGCGGGCCATGCCCCACCAAAGGCCGGACGTCGAACCACGGGACGAGGCGAGCAATACCCAGGCCAGGCGTTAGGATTGACCTTCACGCGATTTGATCGAGCGCCCGGTCATCTCAAAAAGTTATCAATTTGCATGAGTTAACGACGATACTATTCTGATGTTTATAGATATTATCGATTGCTGTACGAGATCGTTTTCCCAGCTCATTCTCGTCAAATCCCAGGCCGACAGAGCGTTATGCAGGGAAAGATTCTGGCGCGCCGGAAGCGTGCTGCTTCTCGTCCGCATGGCAGCGATCGGCCTCACCGAAAAATAGAATATACCTATCTAAACAATATATTGCGCCATTTATCTCATCTAATTTGTGGCACGATGGCCGAAAGCGCCGCGCGTGGACGGTTTGAGCACAGCGCGCTCCTGGTCGATGGCGGATCGCACCAAATCTGTTCGGCAATTCCTGCCGAAACCGCTAAAGTCGACAGACGCTGTATCAAGGAAGGTTCGATGGACTCCACCGGTTCCCTTGCTGCCAAATTGCTATCGGCGACGCTGTTGTTCGACCAGACGTCTTTGTCCGCATTGGAGGCTTTGGCCGCCAACTCCGATCGCAGGATCTTGCGCCGCGGCGAAGTTCTCGTTCGTGAGGGAGACCGCTCGGACCGGTTCTTCGTCGTTCTGTCGGGCCGCTTCACGGTGCACCGAGAGGGAACTGCCCAGCCTGTCGCCGAGATCGGCCAGGGCGAGCTTGTCGGTGAGGTCGGCTTCTTTGCCGCGCTGCCCCGTATTGCCACCGTGATTGCAGCGCGTGATTCCATCGTACTCGAGATTCGCGACGACCAGTTCGAGAGGGCTGCCAAGGCGTTGCCCAGCCTGCGCCAGTCGGTGACGACGTTTCTCGCGCGCCGGTTCGCCATGCAGTCTCCAGCGCCGGCGCATACCAAGCATCCCTGCAGGCTTCGGACGCTGGCGATCGTTCCTGCGGGCCGCAGTCGTATTTCCCCTGATTTCATCGCACAGCTCCGTACCGCATTTGCTGCGGACAAGCGGGCCGTGTTCCTGACGCGAAGGGATCTCGAAGACCGCTTCGCCAGGCTTCCGATCGACGATCAGCCGGTGCTCGACTGGCTGAACCATCTCGAGATCAAGGCGGATATCATCGTTTATGTCGCCGATGACGAGCCAAGCGACTGGACGCGTGTGTGTATCCGCCAGGCTGACAACGTCCTGCTGTTTGCCGATGCATCCGACCCGCCGGGCCTCAGCCCCTGCGAGGCGTTGGCGCTCTCGGTCCATACGCCGTCCAACCTTCGGCTTGTGCTTGTTCACCGGACGCGCGCGGCAACGGTTACCGGAACTGCCGCCTGGCTCGACGCACGGCCCGGCGTTCGCCAGCATCACCACGTTTCGCTGGAAGATCGGTTGGATGTCGAACGTCTGGCCCGTTTCCTCTCAGGTAAGGCCAGGGGCTTTGTCGCTGCCGGCGGGGGCTCGCTCGGCTGCGCGCATATCGGTGTCTACAAGGCATTCGTCGAGGCGGGTGCGTCCTTCGACTATCTTGGCGGCACCAGTTCCGGAGCCGCTATCATGGCTGGCTTCGCCAGCGGATTGGACGCCGACGCCATCGATCGGGGAACACACCTCATCTTCGTCAAGAGCCGCGCGTTTCGTCGCCTCACCTTGCCGCAATATGCGCTGCTCGATCACAAGGTGCTCGACCGCACGCTGCACGCGGAATATGGCGACGTTCTGATCGAGGACCTCTGGCTTCCGTTCTTCGCTCTATCGACCAATCTCAGCAGCCGGCAGGCGCATGTCCATCGCCGGGGAAAACTTTGGCAGGCTGTCAGGGCGTCAGGCTCGATCCCCGGCGTCCTGCCGCCGTTCTTTACGGCCGAAGGCGATATGCTTGTCGATGGGGCCATCATGAACAATCTGCCGCTGGAGCAGATGAAAGAACTCAAAACCGGCCCCAATGTGGTCGCGAGCCTGGGATCCGACGGACCACGGAAGCATCATGTCGACTATGACAGTATTCCGGGAGCGTCCGAACTGGCGGTGCGGATGCTCACACCCTTCGGTCGTGCCAACCTGCCGAAGGTCCCGAGCGTGATCCAGGTGATCACGGCGAGCGTGCTGGCCCACAGGCCGGAAGAAGTCATGCTCGGTGAATGCGACCTGCTCGTCTCCCCGCCAATTTCGAGCGCAATCGGGTTCATGGACTGGAGCCGGCATTCCGAGCTCTACGTCGAAGCTTACGACTGGACGAAACGATGGATCGAGGGCCGCCTCAGCGAGAGCGACCCGAAGCTGCTGCAGATACTTGGCATTCCGTCTGGGCACGAGCTATCGCAGGCAATCGGTAGCAGGGGCGTATTCGGTGGTTGAAAATGTGGCGGTGAAACGTGATTGTCTTGGAGTTCCGCGTGAATATCATCGCTCATTCCGAATTGTCACCGTCCTCTTGCGGTTGTAGTATTTTAGGATAGCCTTGTGGGGGATTGGCCCGCATCGGCTATTCCGTTTGGTGGTGAGAAAGATCAATAAATAGAGAGCCCTCGGACAGGCAGCGGCTCGAATTCGAAATGCTTCGTCCCCGGATTGGTATGCCGATCGGGTTCCCTTGGATGTACCTGCGGGACGTCTTTGGCATACGGCGCACGGCAAGCGTGTGCCCCGCCACAGTGTTCCCATTTGCCTGAAGTGGATCGACACGATGCCTGAGAAAAAAGATCTAGACCCGACCGCAAAGCCCTTAAGCGCCCAAGATCTGAGAAAGCAGATGCTCCAGCGCGAAATGGAGGAGATGGACAAGGAGCGGCGGCTGAAAGCCCTCGAAGAACAGAAGCATGCCGACTTTGCCGCTGATTTTCTCAAAGAACATGTGACGGAAGAGGAAATTGGTATCGTCCGCCGCCTTGTCACAAACGCCGTCAAGGCCGGTAAATTCGAGGCGTTGGTCTATAGCTTCCCCTCCGAGCTTTGCACGGATAGCGGACGCGCCATCAACAGCGCTGACCGTGACTGGCCGCAGACCCTGCAGGGCAAGGCGAAGGAATTTTTCGATCGCTATCAGACATACGGCAAGCCGCAGGGCTATAAGCTGAAGGCGATGATCATCAACTTTCCGGGCGGTGTGCCCGGCGATGTCGGGTTCTTCCTGAACTGGGCTCCGGACAAGGCCTGAAGCTTGTCGCGCAAAAGTGCGCAGCGGTTTTGCGACAACGACATGCGAAATATCAAGAACTTAAAGCGCAAGGAGCGAATGTGAAAGATCGCGACGCGCTTTAGGCGCGACCATACCCGGTGTCGAATGACCCGCCGGCATCGGTGGTTCCGCATTCCTACTATCAGGGAACGCTCAACCGTTTCTGTAAGCCCGCGCCAGAAGGCGCGGGCTTATCAGCCTTAGAAAACGTCAGGTACGGTTCTGCGAATGTGATCGTCGTCTGCGAAGCCGCCCGGTCGCTTCTGGCGCTTGCCGAGGTCCGGTTCGGAAAACTTCACGCGCTCATAGGGGATCGAGGCGAGAATATGCGAGATGCAATTGATCCGCGCCCGCTTCTTGTCGTCTGACGGTACAATCCACCAGGGCGCATACTCCGTGTCCGTCATGCGGATCATCTCGTTATAGGCCCGGGTGTAGTCCCACCAGCGCTGATAGGATTCGACATCCATCGGGCTGAGTTTCCACTGGCGCAACGGGTCTGCGATGCGTTGACGGAACCGGCGCTCCTGTTCCTTCTCGCTGACATCGAGGAAGTATTTCAGCAGGACGATGCCGCTTTCGACCATTGCCGCTTCGAAGCGGGGTGCGAGTTCGAGGAAACGTCGGGCGCTGTCATCCGAGCAAAAGCCCATGACGCGTTCCACGCCCGGGCGGTTGTACCAGGACCGGTCGAAAATCACCACTTCGCCGGCCGCCGGCAGGTGTTGAATGTAGCGTTGCATGTAGATCTGCGATTTTTCCCGCTCCGTTGGCGCGGGCAGGGCCGTGACCCGGAAGACACGGGGGCTGACGCGCTCGGTAAACCGCCTGATCACGCCGCCCTTGCCAGCGGCATCGCGTCCTTCGAAGACAATGACGATGCGGGCGCCGGTCTTTTTAACCCAGGCCTGCAGGTGTGCGATCTCTTCCTGCAGCCGGGCGAGTTCCTTGGCGTAACCACTGGATGATCGTTCCTCTGATGCCGCTGCTTCGGCAGCGGCGCCGTTCTTTTCCTTATTCTTTTTCTTGCCTTCGTGTTTTCCCATCGTTCCCTCCCGTTTCGATACTGCGCGCTGTTTTCATGGCGTCGGAGTTCGCAGTGATTTCCCCGTCCGCCGTCTTACCTTCGCCGTATCGGGCCTCGTAGGCGTCGAGCGCGTCCTCCATGCCCTCGAAGACCATGCTCGGGCCAATTCTTTCGATGATGCCCGCCCGGTCGAGGAGGGCGCGGGCATCCGTGTGCAATTCCGCCAGGCCGAGCGCAATGTCGCGCGCCTTTAGTTCGTCGGCCAGTTCCCCGAGCATCTCGGCGGCGGTGCTGTCGATCTGGGGGATCGCACTGGCATCGATGACCAGCCAATGGGCCGGCGGCGGCAATTCGTCGGCAATGGCCGTCAAGCGCTCCCGCACATAGTCCGCATTGTAGAAAAGCAGGCTGTCCTGGATCATGCAGGCGCCGAAGCCCGGCACAGGACGTGCATCCGGTGCGCGATGCAGCTTATAGAAGCCGTCCCGACCAGGAATCCTGCCGAGTAGGGCGTCGTGCGGATACATGGCCTGCAGCAGCAGATAGATCAGCGTTGCGGCAATGGCGATGACCACGCCGTTCAAGACGCCGAGCCCGATCGGTCCCCACAAGGCGATCAGAGCGAATACGAATTCGATCCGGTTGACGCGCCATATGCGCCTCAGGCCTTCGAGGTCGATCAAACTGAGTGCGGTTGCCGCGAGAATCGCACCCAACGCGGCGATCGGCAGGATGCGCAGAACGCTGCCGAGAAACACAAGCACCGCCATGAGGGTCGCGGCCGCGACCAGGCTTGCGATTTGTGAACGACCGCCGACGGCAAAGTTGACGGCGGTGCGGGAATCCGAAGCCGTGACCGGAAACGTGCCGAACAGCCCGGCGGCGAAGTTTGCCGCACCGAAGCCCGTCAGTTCACGGTTCGGATCGACGCGGTAGCCGCCGAGCGTTGCGAAACTACGCGCGGCAATGACACCGGAGCCGAAGCTGACGAGGAAGATGGCGGCTCCGCCGGTCAGCAAGGCATCAATCGGCAGGTTCCCAATGCGCGGCAGGACGAGCGACGGCAGCCCTTGCGGTATGTCGCCGACGACCGCCATTCCGTGTCCCTCGAAGTCAAAGAGAAAGGAAAGCAGCACAGCCAAAAAAACGACTATTACCGGGCCAGGTATGGGCGAGCGATAGATGCGGGCCACTTGCAAGAGTGCAAAACAGGCCAAGGCGAACGCCAGGGTGGGCCAATGGATCGAACCGGCTTGCCGCAGGAGTTCGAGCACAGGTGATACCAAGCCCTCGGACTCGATATTGACGCCGGTAAAGCGCTTGATCTGCCCAACCAGGATCGACAGCGAGATGCCGGCGAAAAAGCCGGTCAGGATCGGGCGTGACAGAAAGGTCGCCAGCACCCCGAGCCGTACAAGGCGCGCAATCAGGCATAGGATGCCGACGATCAGCGCCAGCAGCGCGGCTGCTGTCACGCGGTCGACCGTCGCGCCGGATGTAGCGAATACCGTTGTCAGAACCGCTGCCAACACGGTCATCGTGGCAGCGTCCGGACCAACGATGAGCTGGCGCGACGGGCCGAAGACCGCATAGGCGATGAGCGGCGTGATGCTGGCATAGAGGCCGGTTTCGGCGGGCAGTCCGGCTATGGCCGGGTAGGCGATGGCGCTGGGAAGGCCAACGGCGGCAATTGCAAGTCCGGCGGAGATATCGTTGCGTAGCCATCCGACGCGGTAACCTTCCAGGTTCGCGAGCAAAGGCAGGCGAGGCAGAGTAAATGCCATGCTCGGGCCCCCGGACTATGCCTCCTCCAGCCGGCAACGATTCCGCGCCGAACAAGAGGGCCAAACGAATGAACCATAGCATCGCGAATATTAGAGATGCAAAACTTTTCGTTTTGCCTGGCCACGCACGATGCGCAAAAGTTGCAGCGTCCGCTCAGTGAAAGCCTCCACAACGTGTGCCTGATACTGATCTCACCGCGGAGCGGCTTGAGACCGCTCGTCTGCAGATGCGCCTACGCCGGACACCCGAAGCCCAGGTCGCCTTAATTGGACGCGCGCGCCCGCCCCGCAGGATGCCCGAAGGGCGGTGAGGGCGGGCTCTATCCCTTCACGTATCGCGGGCTCTCAACGATCCTTCCATCCCGAATGCGCATGTTAACTCCGCGAACCCGGTCCGTCTCGTTTTTGCTTCAACGCAGCTGCCGGCGGATGATCCCGCGGTCGTTGCTGGCCTGCTCGAAGTCGCATATCTGGAAGATCCGACGCGAATTCCTGCCTTGGTCGACGAAGCGCTGGAAAGGCTGCTCGTCCGGCGCAAAACTCAACATAGCGCGTGAGCGTGCCTGCGAGATTTCCCGCCGGCGAAGGACGTTCCGCAACGCGGGTGTCGCCGGATTGCAAGGCTTCCGTGACAGAGCGCTGCGCGCAACTGAGGCGCAAGATGGCGCACCACACCGAACGGCGCAGTCCATGGAAATGCCGTCCGGGCGTCGCTGTTAAACCTTGGGCATGACGCCTTTGTTGACCAGCCATGTCTCGAAGGTGCCCGGGCATCCTTCGTTGAGCCATCTTCCCCGGTAAGAGAAACCGGGGGTGGCGCGTCCGCCGCTGACGAAGCCTTCGTCGTAACGACCGATCGCACCAACTGTTTTATGCATCTTTCCGGGATGTTTCTTCTTGGCCTTTGAGAATTTCACTGGATACCCCCACGCATTACAACCGTGAAGTCATAGCGTCTCACAGTGCACGCAGCCGTCAAGGATTAGACAAATGCGTAAATGGGGTTAGAAAACTGGCCAAGTGCCGCTCCGCCGATAGCCACATGCGGAAGCCTGCCGCGCCGACAGGCTTCACATCGTTCTCGGCTCCGAAGAGTTCGGGCCACGGTTCGACCGTAGTCCGTATTCGTGGTTGCCGAATTCATCCTAATTGCCCCCGGATAATCCGCCGCCGCTGGCGGTGATGGTCTGGCTGCCTTGATGACGTCCGCGTCGTGCACGACCTTGCCGCCGAGCAGGGTCAGGACGGAGCGGACCGTGTCGATCTCGCCCACCGGCATGGTCATGTGCGGTTTGTCGAGCACGGCAAGGTCGGCGAGCTTGCCCGCGGAAAGCGTACCGCGATCCTCTTCCGCAAAGCCGATCCATGCGGCGCTTCGCGTATAGAGACGAAGCGCTTCTTCGCGCGTCAGCAACTGATCATCCGCCTTTTGCACCGTACCTCCGGTCGAACACACCCTGTTCGATCCAGCGGTAATAACGCCGTTTGACTGTCTAATAGGGGCCGAAGCGGTCTTCGGGCATGTCACGCCAGCGGGCACCCGATCGGGCAAGCCACAACACCGCGTCGAAGAACCGGCGCCCGTCGCTGCGCGGGCCGCGCCTGCCTTTGCGACCGCCGGGCGCAAACGGCTTCAGCCGCTCCCACTGATCATCCCTGAGAACCTCACCATCCATCGCCAACCTCCAAAAGTCAGCGTTGAATCTGATCTGCCCCCAAAACGGAATCCCAAATGGTTAATTCGTCACCACAGCCTAATCCATTCTGGAGGAAATTCTCAGGGGCAGGTCAGGCGGCGCTGAAATAGTTTCTGCATTCGGCTGGAACAGGGCACAAGAGTTTCACTCTCCGTGGGTCGGGGGCCAGTTGCCCGAGTAGACGGTGGCCAGGATGGTCTGCTCCCGGACTTTCTTTATCCGCTTGCGGAACGGATCATGGCTCGCGATTTCGAGCATCAGTGAAAGACGGGCCGAGCGCATCGCATCGCTGAGCCTACGTTTCGGCGGGTCGGCCAGGATTGGCGGTAGATGTCGAGTTGCAGATCCGCTGCTCATTGCAGGCTAAAGCGTTTGGTGACCATTTCTCGCCCGAAGTGAGCAAGCGCTGCCCGACGATCGGGTATCATTGATTAAGCTCTCCATTTGTGCGGCAAGGCGGCTGGCTCCAGCTGCGCCCTCAGCCAAGCCGTAAAAACCTTGCCGCAAGGACAGCTCGCATGTCGAGGGCTCGAACGCTTCAGAGAACGCCTCTTCTACCCTAGACGATCAGCGGGGGACCAATGGAAAGCGCGCGCAACGCCGAACCCCACGAGATCGGCAGCGGCGTAGACACTTGTGGGTAAGATCGGCGCCGGGAAGCACTATCACCTCTCGGCCGTGGTTCACCGCACCTGCTCCTGTTGCCACCGCGGCGCCAAGCTCTCAAGCTCTCGCGTTCCCATGATCGACGGAACCGAGGCTGGAACGTGAGACATCACCTCGTTGGCAACGTGCTGTGCAAGATCTGAACATCGCTGCCACCGTTAGCGGCGCCTACCTAAGAATTACTACCTATGAATTAGTTGTCTTGGATAAGGGCCGGCTCCAAGACGGTTATGCCGTTCTCGACGCCACGGATGTTGCAGTGCAGGTTTGTTCGAAATCCGTAGATCCCGTTGCTCGTCGAGCCGCCGCCATTTCGCTGTCCTAAGCTCGCACCGCCGGACATCGGCAATCATGCTGTTGCCGACCGGCGGACGCTTAACTCGCCAAGGCGCCGCGCCTTCGTCGTGGAGTCATGATAAGCGACGGCCTGCGTGCGGGCTGCGCTTCCCAATTGCTTACGCAGCGCCGGGTCCGACGCCAATCTCTGCATCGCCACCGACATGCCGGCAACGTCGCCCTCGGAGACAAGGTATCCTGTCCGCCCAGGGACGACCTGGCTGGCAATTCCGCCGATCGCAGTGGCGATGACTGGTAAAGTGCAGGCCATCGCCTCGACGATCGACACCGGCGACCCTTCCTTGATGCGCGAATGCCTGGATGAAAATGTCGTGCCGTGGCAGCTCCTTGGCCAGGCTCAATTAAGGCGGAGTTTCTTGACCAAGTCTCTCTAGACTTTCGCGCTCTGGCCCGTCGCCGAAAACAACAAGCCTCGCCTTCGGATTGAAAATGGCGACGCGCGAAAAGGCGCTTATCGAGATATTATAGCCTTTTTCCTTCGACAATCGGGAGACCATCACAAACCGCAGCCTCGCGCATTCCGACAACCTGAACCGCCTCGGCATTCTGCCCCGGCGCCTCGGCTTCCCGGCCAATGGGCCGAGGCGGGTGTCCGGGAACGCAACTGGTTTGCCAATGTCAGGACGATCAGCACGAGCCCGCCACCGCTGGCGACCTATCCGAGAGCGTTGGGTGAAAAAGGAAGATCACGCTCAGAAAGAGCGGCGTCCAAGGAAAATCAACGCCAAGCGCGAAATTCCCCGCGCCGTCTTCTCTTGAGTAAGCTGACGCATAAGGTGTCCACCAAAATAAGTGGACACCAAGTCGTGGAAGAAGATGATCAAAAACTGAGTGTGAGGCGAAGGACCACCGATCAGCCGCCCAACCGCTTCCAGAGACCCGGAGGTCCGTTGTGGGTATGGTTCTTGTCCCCAAAACCCCAGCCGGGACGTGTGCCATTGGACTTGGCAATGGCGCGCGAACTCAGGCTCGTACCAAGGAGGAGGGTAATCGCCGGAGGTGTTACAACGGCAAAACGCCCGGCCTTCTTGAGAAAATCTCTTCGAGCCTGCGCTTCAGTTTCCAGTCCCTCAGGGATCATTTCTGAGTCGTTTCTCTTCTCCATTGCCCTGGCTCCTTTGGAAACACTCATGAACAGTATACATCCTGTCCGTGTAGGAACCATCCAGACCTTAGATTTGATCCCTAAATCTTTGAGCGTAGCCCCTTATTCGAAAGGATGAGGCCTGCGCGACGCACCAGTTCGATCGGGTTGCGACGCGCCAGCTCAAGGGAACGTGTGAGCCGGCTGAGGCCCCATGCCAGGTTGCCGGCGAGGCGTAGCGGAGCGCCGGAGACAGGATGCCTGACCGTATAGATGCGCCTCCAGTGCTGGAGGCGGGGCATCGGGCGCCCTGCGGCGTCTGCCGGAATCTTCGTCCCAAAGAAATGGTGCAAGGTCAGCAGTTGGGTGTCGAGCGCATTCCGGGTGGTTTTGTTTGGCATTGCCGTGCGCAGCGCCGCCCAATCCAACTGTTCGCTTTCGGCGAGTTGTGCCAGATCGTGCAGGTGCCGCAGATCGATTCTTCCGCGCCAGTAATCTCCTTCCTTGAGGAGGTCATGCATGATCCAGTGCATTGCGCGGGCCTCAAGGGAAGGAATCTTCACCCGAAGGCCATCCCGTTGGACGGGCTGGGGGCATCCGAATCCGTCCGGCCGATACCGCCGGAGTTCCAGGATGCCCGCATCCTGCGGACGCGCCATGCCACGAACGTCCGGCACCTCACGATAGCCAAGCTCTTCGAGGCAGGCCTTGGCGGCAGCCTCCTCGCCCGCTTCCACGGCGATATCGAGATCGCTCGTCATCCTGCTGGGCAACCGGCCGGGCGGGGAAACAAAGAGCGGAACGGCTCCCTTGAGCAGAATCGGAACGATCCCTCGGCTGTTGAACGCGGCGACGGTCTCGATCAACTGTGCCCTCAAGCTCAGGTTCCGGTTCCGATTGCAGTCATCGATAAAGGCAAGATAATCGCGCACGTCGCCTGGCAGCCGCTCGATCTGGCCCGATTGGGCGAGCGAGGAGAATAGGGCGGGCGTGAGCAGCGTGTGGTTCGCCAGTGCGATCAAGGCTTGCCAGTCGACATCGGCGACGAGGTGCCCCTGAAGGCCGGAGACCAGGGCGTCAAGAGCGGTGTCGGCACGCATCACCGGCAAGCTCCCCGGATCAATTCCAACGCATCTTCCAGCGAGGAATAGGTGAGGGAGCAGGTCCTGGCCGATCCAATAACCTGTGTCAGCATTTCGAAGGCGGTGCTGCCGAGATCTCGGCCGGGCGCAAACGCACCGTTGAGCAAGCCGCGCAACGCACCGACCGCATCGACCGGATCCAGACTGGGACGGGAGCCGCGGTCGCGGTTAAGCAGGATCACCCAGCCTATGGCTCGGGGGGCCTGCGACACCGGCGAAAAGTGTTTCGGCACGATGTAGCGCACTCGCTTGCCATCGGGGCGCCTGAAGATCGGTGCTGCAGCGAGCTCGGGATAGTATCCGGCAAGAAGAGGCCATGCGCCGGGCTTGACGCCGGCGGCGAAGGGAAGTCCGATGCCAAGCCCGCCGCAGTTCAAAAGGGTCACATCGTCCGAGACGAAGCCGAAGCCCGATTGGGCCAGGGCCAATGTCAGCGTCGTCTTGCCTGCACCGGGATCGCCGCAGAGCAGGATCAGGCGTTCGCCTGAGGAGAGGGCGGCTGCGTGGAGTGCAAGTTCATAGATGCCATGCTCGAGCGCTTCGGACAGCAATTCCCCCTTCAGCACGGTGGGGATCTCCTCGGGGGAGCAGGTCCGAAGCCAGTCACTATTCCGGAACACGTGGATCCGATCCCCGTGCTCGACCAGTTCCAGGAGAGTGTCGGTGGCCTCCGGCTGGACTTCGAGGTGCCTGAAGACGGTGATTGCCGGAAAGGCATGGGTCGCTGGATAGACAATCCGGATGCGACGGTCCGCCACGGCCAGCGTTTGGACCACATGCTTGTGAAGCGAAGCGGAGGCCGATGGTGCGTGTGGCCGGATCAGGCCCAGGCGCTCCCAATCCCTTAGCGCGGTTTGAACGTATTCTTTCGCATCGAGGGCATCAACGTGACCGCGCATGATCCTGCGCGGGATAGCATCCGGTGAAGCGCCTTCCTGCAACGAGCGCCAGATGTCGGCGGCCGTGTCGTTAAGGGCGAAGATGGCGCGCTGGGTTGGGCTGAACAGGATGTTCTGCCCACGGATGCGCACGAGCCGGGCCTGGGTCACGAGGCCCGCCGCCACGCCATCAGGGGAAACTTGCACGACAGCTCCTTCATTCGCTTCTAGTAAGGTCATCGTCGTGGCCTCCTCCGTGCCTTCCCGCGTCATAATTGCCGACCGCACCCCGTGTCTTCACTCTGCCGGCAGCCGCGCCAGAGGGGCAAAAATCATGGTGCACCCCAACTCGGCCTCACAAAGCCGGTAATCCGCTTGAGAAATAGCACATTTGAAAGTCTGTAATCAGCGGGCCGATCCGTCTAATCCGTCGTAAGCTCGCTCCACTACGGTGGTATGCGCCTGCGCCTTTTTGCAGGGTTGATCGGCAAAAAGTATCTATCTGCTAATCACTTGCTCCCAGCCTGTTACGCTCTAGTGCTGATGGCACGCAGGTCCGCGAACCTGATACATTCTCGGGTGGCTGGCGCCTCGGTGTGCAATGTTCATGGATGTTCGCGACAACGGGTGGCGGAACATGGATGGTTCACGGGCATGAGCGCGGCCATGCAAAATTGTTGATTTAATTTGCTTGTGGCGGCCCATCTGCATTCAGAGGGTTGAGTATGCTAAAAATGGAAAGTTCGGTAGCGGAACCGCTGGACAGCCAGGATGCGCGTAGTGCACGTTGGTATGTGGTTCAGACGCACCAGCACTGCGAAGTCCTGGCCGAACGACACCTGTCGTCTCAAAACTTCCGAACCTATTTGCCGAAAAGACGGCGAACTGTCCGGCATGCGCGCAAAATCAGACCGGTTTGTTCCGCATATTTTGAAGGTTACCTGTTCGTATCATTCGATATTCGCGAGCAAAGGTGGTCGCCAATCAATTCCACCGTGGGCGTTCGCAAGCTCGTCATGACAGATTGCGCGCCGATTCCGGTTCCATTCGGCGTCATTGAGACCCTCCTGTCAGCAACCGATGACGAGGGGTTCCTGCACCCGAAGAGTCTTTTGGAGCCAGGGCAGAAGATACGGGTCACGAATGGGCCATTTGCGGACCAGCTTGGTACTTTGGATTATGTTGGACGGTCTGGAGCAGTAAGAATACTTATTGATGTTATGAATAGATCCGTTCCTATGTATATTGATAGAGATCAATTGCTTATAACATGAATGTTAATGTAGAGTATTGTTCTTGTTTGGTATAGTTTCTATTGGTGTGGGGGCGCAGTCACACGACTCACCCTAAGTGCGGCAGCTTGCGAAGAAATCCGCAGTAGACGTCCCCTTGGCAAAATGGCCACACATGCGCTTCATGCAGAGATCGCGAAGCGAAGCCCGCCCGGACAAGCACATTACCGTCACTCCTTCGAACACGGCGCGCGCCATGGTCGGCAAGCGGCCCGGGAGCACGATATGAACCCACATCAGGTAATCGCTGGGCGCCGGAATCTGACCGTGGATGCGGCGGACAAGCAGAATGACGTACCAGGCATGGACCTAGCTGGCTCGGACGCAATCGCGCCGTTGCACGCAGCCGATACGGCTGCCGCGTTTCCAGTGGCGGCAACCTTGTTTCGCGCCCTGGATGAGGCAGGGGTGAGATACGGGATTATCCAGGATCTCGCGAGCCTGCCTGAGGCGGTCGCCGGCTGCGACGATCTGGATGTGCTCCTCGATAAGCAGGACTACCCGATGTTCTGTTCGATAATGGCTGAGTTGCATGGTCGCCGCGGGGTAAGCCTCTCTTGCTACGACAATGTTTGCGCCGGCAGAGAGGATTGGTTCGTTGCCGATTTTTCATGCGGTGCCTATCTCCATCTCGACCTCCACGTCGGAATTCGTGTCGGCTGGGAGTTTCGCAAGCGCTACCTGGCTTTCGATCATGCGGCGGTCGGGCGGTGGGAGCATGTATTCGTTGGGGGGATTTCCATCCCCGTCGTCTCCCCTGAGGACGAGGTTCGGATATCGATCGCCCGCTTCGCGTTCCGTCTGTGGACGCTTCCGTGGAAACGTTGGGTGGCGATACGTGGCAGTCGCAAGGAGCAACTTGCGCGCCTGTCCCCCGCCCCCGGCGAACCGAATTCCTACATCATTGAATACAAATTTGGCCGTGGCAGAAGCGTCAGCTGCAGGATTCGGCCGAGCGAGGACGGTATTCTGGTGCACAGCGGCGACCTTGCAAGACTGAGGCTTTCGCTCCGGCAGAGATGCGGCTTCTCGAGAGCCAGCGGTATCGCGGATGCTGCGGTTCATTTCGTGCGCAAGGCCTCCTATCTCGCCCTGAGGCTCGCAGGTCGCGTCATGCCCGGCGCCGTACCGCCAAAACGGTGGCCCTGGGCCGGTGGGGTCGTGGTGGCGCTCGTCGCTCCGGACGGACTGGGAAAGAGCACGCAGGTCAGCCTGCTGACACGGATATTTCGATGGAAGTTCGGCTGCGCCCAGGTTTATGTCGGCACCGGCGAGGGAAGAGGATGGCGGTTGCGCAAGGGGCTGCAGCGCCTGGCTTTTTACCGCCGGCGCGAGCTCAAGGCGATGATCCGGACCGAGGGCCGGGAAAGCCGCGCAATGGGAAGGATACTATCGGTCGGTTTGGCGCTCTGGGGAGTTCTGATCGCAATCGAACGGTACGCCGTTGTGAACCGTGCGCATCGATGGGCAATGCGCGGCATGATCGTTATCAGCGACCGCTGGCCACAGAAGCTTCGGCACGGATATCTGGACGGGCCGATGATACCGCCAAATCTCTCATCCGCGCCTGGCGTGGGCATGCTGGCGCGGCTTGAAAAGAAGCTATACGAGCGGATGGATTCTTGCAGGCCGCATCTGACGCTGCATCTCGTCTCCGATTATTCGGTTTCCGAGGCGCGAAAGCCCGGAGAAATTACCAGGGAGGGGTTCGACGCGCGGCTGGCACTCATGGCCGAACTGCGGGCCTTGGACAACGACATCAGGACCATCGACGCCAGCGCCAGCGCTGAGAGTGTCAAGCGGGAGCTTTTCAAGGAGATCTGGTTGTCCTTGTAGAAGGCTTCGCCGCTTCGCAAAGACGCCTCATGAGATGCAGCGCGCGCGCTCATCGATCTAGCCTTTTCAGGGACGAAAATGATCCCCTGCAAAGCCGGACTGCAGCGCATTCTTGAAATCCGGACCTTCCTTTTTCGACCCGCGGGCTCCCGGTCGAGGCGTCGTCTCAGGCACACAGGTTAGTGGAGGTATTCGCAAATGAAGATCGTGCATGTGTTGACCCGACTGCTTCGCGGCGGTTCCGAGGAGAATACTTTGGCGTGTTGCAGCGCGCAGGTAAGGCGCGGCCATGCAGCAGGTCTGAGGTCTATTCGAACGTCCTCTTCGCGCTCTTTGTCGAAATACTTGCTGCTTTGATGGGCGATCATTTCGATGCCACCGATCCGGTCCAAATTTTCATGCGCGATGCCCGCAAAAGACAAGGGAGATAAACAGGTGCGGCGAATCGCCCGGCTCGGCACGGGCGTGGGCTTTGTCTTGCTGCTGTTTGGATTTGCCTGGTTCGTCCAATCGCGGTTTCTTGATCTTCTCGTTGCAGTCAAGGCGCTGTCGGAGCCCTTGGGGATCTATCTTCCCGACGGTGTCGAACCCGGGGGCGCGGAGCTCGGCATCTTGGATCTCATCCCTCCGGCTTTGACGATGTTTGTCGGAACCGCACTGGTGGTTCTGGCGGGCCATCTGCGCGCGGAGCCTCGCCTCGCAGAGCCCGGTGGATCGGCGCTGTTGCGAGCCGGATGGCGCCGGAAAAGGCCGCGCTATAGCCGTCGTCGACGCAGCCTCACAAAGTGGCAGACTGCCGGTATGGTTCTGATCTTCATCGCTCTCGCGCAGGTCGGACCTTTGGCTCTGCTGTTGCCTCATCAAATCGGCGATCCCGGCGGTAGCGCGCTTGCGGCCCTGACGGGGTACCTGCCCGATCCTTTGTTGTTTCAAGACCTGCAGAGCGCAGCGGACGGGCTCCCGTTCTGGCTGATGATCGGAAGTCTCGGCCTGTTGCTGTTATTCGGGCCGGCACGGCGGAAGCGGACGGGACCCTCGCCACAGCCATCGGCTGCTGCGCGGCCCATTTCCCTTGCCGGTAATCCGGCAGCGGGCTCGGAACTGGCCAGCGCGCTTGGCTCCTGCAAGGGAGCGCTCGCCGGTGTTGCGGCGTTCAGTGGCGTGAGCAACATCCTCATGCTGAACGGTGCGCTTTTTATGCTGCAGGTTTATGACCGCGTGTTGCCGAGCCGCAGCGTTCCGACGCTGGTCGGCCTGGCAATACTGGCCGGCATTCTCTTCGTCGGGCAGGCCATCATCGACCTCGTGCGTGGTCGCATCATGGCCCGCATCGGCACCGAACTGGACGAGGCGGTCTCCGGACGTGTTTTCACCGCGATAACCAGGCTGCCCCTCTTGGTCGGCTATCAGGGCGACGGGCTGCAGCCGCAGCGCGATATCGACAGCATCCGCTCCTTTCTCTCGGGGCCGGGACCCAATGCGTTCTTCGAACTGCCGTGGCTCCCCTTCTATCTGGCAATCATCTGGAGTTTCCATCCGGTTCTCGGGATAACCGCCATTTGCGGCGCAATCATACTGGTTCTCCTCACAGCGACCACCGAGATACTCACGCGCAGGCCAGCGAGCGCGGCGGTCTTGACGGGCGCCCGCCGCAATATCCTCGCCGAGGCGAGTCGCCGCAATGCGGAGGTCCTCGCGGCGATGGGGATGGGGAGGCGCCTCCATGACCAATGGCGGGACGCAAGTCGCCAGTGCCTCGCCCAGCAGCAGCGTGTCAGCGATGTCACGGGCGGCCTGGGTAGCGCTTCGCGCGCATTGCGGCTGATGCTGCAGTCCGCAATGCTAGGCGTAGGTGCCTGGCTCGTGATCCATGGCGAGGCGACCGCCGGGATCATCATTGCAGGTTCGATCCTGGTCGGCAGGGCGCTTGCCCCTATCGACCTTGCCATCTCCCATTGGCGCAATTTCGTGGGTGCACGCCAGAGCTGGCGCAGGCTCGGGCAACTGCTCGCCCGCCTGCCCCAGGACGTGCAGCCAATGGCGCTTCCGGCACCGAGATCGAGCTTGACCGTGGACCGGCTCGTGATCGGCGCGCCAGGGACGCAGCGGGTTGTTGTCCAGGGCATCGAGTTCAATCTGGATGCCGGCTCGGGGATCGGCGTCATAGGACCAAGCGGCTCCGGCAAGTCGAGCCTCGTTCGCGCGCTGGTCGGCGCATGGCGGCCCCTGGCGGGGCGGGTAAAGCTGGATGGCGCGGCGCTCGATCAGTGGCCATCGGAACAACTCGGCAGACACGTGGGCTATCTGCCCCAGGATGTCGAGCTTTTTGCGGGGACGGTGGCGGACAATATTGCCCGCTTCGACCCGTACCCGGACCCTGGCGTCGTCGTTGCCGCCGCCCGAGCGGCGGGCGTCCATGATCTGATCGTCAGCCTGCCCAACGGTTACGAGACCCAGATCGGGGAAGGCGGCGCCGCTTTGTCGGCGGGACAGCGTCAGCGTGTGGCGCTCGCGCGCGCGCTCCACGGGAACCCGTTCCTCGTTGTCCTCGACGAGCCGAATTCCAATCTCGACGTTGAAGGCGAAATGGCGCTTGCCGAGGCGATCCGGGGGGTCAAGGCCCGCGCCGGGATTGTCGTGATCGTGACGCATCGACCGAACATCCTCTCTGAGTTGGACTTCGTTCTGGCGATGAAGGAAGGACAGATGCACATGATCGGGCCGCGAGAACGGGTCCTGGCAAAACTCTTGCCATTGCAGCCGGCCAACAACGCCAACCCGAAGCCCGTTTCGATCTCGCCGAAACGGCCGAATTGACAGCGCTCGAGAAGAGGCAGGCGCAAAGATGGCAGATACTCGGTCGACGCACTGCAACCGGCGGTCCATTCGACGCAATCTCATGGGAGGGGTGACGTTCATCACCCTGCTCGCCGGCATCGTCGGCGGCTGGGCCGCAACCGTGGACATTTCGGGCGCGGTCATCGCGCATGGCGCGGTGGTCGTCGAGGATAATGAGAAGAAGGTGCAACACTCCACCGGAGGTATCGTCGGCGAGATCTTCGTGCGTGACGGCAACCACGTAAATGCCGGCGATGTTGTGGTCCGGCTTAGCGACGTTGTTCCCCGTGCCAATCTCGCGTTCGTGACCAAGAGCCTGGACGAGCTTTACGCCCGCAAATCCCGTCTCGAGGCCGAGCGCGATGGCGGCGAAGAGATGACGCTCGCTCCATTGCTTGCGAGCCGGATGGGCGTTCCCGAGGTGGCGGCGCTGGTTGCCGGCGAAAAGCGACTGTTCGAACTTCGCCGGATCGCGCGATCCGGCAACAAGGCACGACTTCACGAAAGGATGGAACAGTACCGCAAGCAGATCGAAGGCCATTCGGCCCAGGAAGTGGCCAAGGCTAGGGAGATCGAGCTGGTCAACAATGAGCTCGACGGGGTTCGCAGCCTCTTTGAACAGAAGCTGGTGCCGATATCCAAGCTGACGGCTTATGAACGCGAAGCTACGCGGATCGAAGGCGAACGAGCCCAGCTTGTTTCGAGCATTGCGCAGACAAAGGGAGCGATCGCGGAAGTGGAGCTCCAGGTCCTGCAACTGGATAAGGAATTCTCGAGCGAGACGGGACGCGAATTGCGCGAGGTCGACGCCAAGATAGCCGAGTTCGAGGAGCGAAACGTCACGGCCGAAGATCAGCTGGCGCGCATCAATATTCGTGCTCCTGCGAGCGGTACCGTTCATCAGTCGATTGTGCACACCGTCGGCGGTGTCATTGGTGCCGGGGAACCGATCATGCTGATTGTCCCTGATGCTGACGCCCTCACGGTCGAGGCAAAGGTGGCTCCGCAAGACATCGACCAGCTTCTGGTTGGCCAAGCAGCCCTGCTTCGGTTCACCGCCTTTAATCTGCGCAGCACGCCTGAGCTTATCGGAGTGGTCTCCAGGGTCGCCGCCGACATCACGCGGGATCAGCGCACCAACGAGAGTTATTACGTGGTGCGCATCACCCCGGTTCCGGAGGGATTGCAGAGACTCGGCCAGCTAGCGCTCGTTCCCGGCATGCCGGTCGAGGTTTTCATCCAGACCGGTGAGCGCAAGGTGCTCTCGTATCTGATGAAGCCGTTGACGGATCAGATGATGCGGGCTTTCCGGGACCAGTAGATTGAGCGGTTTGTCGCGCCGGATCCTGTTTCAGAAGTCATTTGAAGGAGGATTTTGCCAATGATGCCAACAAAGCTATCCCCTGGGCTCCGAAGCCTGTCGGCTGGTCTTTCTCGATGAAATCATCAAGACGAATATGGCGCCACTGCGGGGCTGGGCGCCGCGCGGCCGGCGGCTCGCTGCACCGGTCCCGCACGGCCACTGGAAAACCATGACCTTCATCGCTGCTTTGCGCAGCGACCGTATCGATGCGCCTTGGGTCGTCGACGGGCGGATCAACGGCGAGTTCTTCACCCTCTATGTCCAGAAAGTCCTCGTGCCCACGCTCGCCAAGGGCGACATCGTAATCCTCGACAATCTCGGCAGCCACAAGGGATAAGCCGTGCGCCGCGCCGTCAAGGAGGCACGCCTCTTCTTCCTGCCGCCCTACAGCCCGGACCTCAATCCCATCGGGCAGGTCAATCTTGGAGCGGCTGGATACGCATTGCACTGCGTGCCTGGTGGCATCGTATTCCATATGAGCGCGTCCGATAAGCAGCCCCGCCCACCGGCTCTCGGTCCTGCGCGAGAGCTATTCCACTGTGACGGATTTTGCCAGATTGCGCGGCTGATCAACGTCGGTGCCCATGTGCACGGCGGTATGATAGGCCAGCATTTGGATCGGCAGGGCGTAGATGATCGGCGCTATGATCTCCGGCATGTCGGGCAGGATGATCGTTTCCATCGTCTTCAGGCTTGCCTGCGTGGCCCCCTTCCGGTCGGTGATCAGAATGATCCTGCCGCCGCGGGCTGCGACCTCCTGCATGTTGGAGACAGTCTTCTCGAAAATCCGGTCATGCGGCGCGATGACGATGACAGGCATGGTTTCATCGACCAACGCGATGGGGCCGTGTTTCAGTTCGCCCGCGGCATAGCCTTCGCCATGGATATATGAAATCTCCTTGAGCTTGAGCGCGCCTTCCATGGCGAGCGGATAATTGGTGTCGCGCCCCAGATACAGCACATGCCGCACCTGCGTGAGTTCGCGCGCGACCTTCTCGATCTGCTCTCCGAGCTTGAGCACCTGGCTGGCGAAACGCGGCGCTTCCGACAACTGGCGGATGAGCCGCTTTTCGTTTTCCCCGCCGATGGTCCCCCGCACTGCGGCCGCACGTACCGCGAGCGCTGCAAGCACTGAAAGCTGGCAGGTAAAGGCCTTGGTCGAGGCGACGCCGATCTCCGGCCCGGCAAGCGTCGGGAAAATGCAGTCAGATTCGCGCGCGATCGTCGATTCACGGACATTGACGATTGCGCTGATCGGAATGCCGGCGCTGCGGCAATAGCGTAGCGATGCCAACGTGTCGGCAGTCTCGCCGGACTGCGAGATGAACAGGGCTGCACTCGACTTCGACAGCGGCATTTCCCGATAGCGGAACTCGGATGCGATATCGATATCGATCGGCAACCGCCCCAGGCGTTCGAACCAGTATTTCCCGATCAGGCCGGCAAGATAAGCGGTGCCGCAGGCCGAAACCGCCATACGGTCGAGCTTCGCGAAATCGAATGGCAGATCGACCGGCTTGGCCTTTCCCTGGGCGAAGTCGAGATAATGCGCAAGGGTATGCGAGATCACCTCCGGCTGTTCATGGATTTCCTTCTCCATGAAATGCCGGTAATTGCCCTTGTCGACCAGGAAGGAGGAGCCGATCGACCGCTGCCGCTTACGTTCGACCGGCGTGCCGCTGATGTCGAATATCTGCAAGCCGCCACGCTGCACGACAGCCCAGTCTCCATCCTCCAGATAGGTGATAGAATCGGTGAAGGGCGCGAGCGCGATGGCGTCGGAGCCCAGATACATCTCGCCTTCGCCGTGGCCCACCGCAAGCGGGGGCCCGTTGCGCGCCCCGATGATCAGATCCTCGTCTCCACGGAACATGATTGCCAGCGCGAAGGCGCCCTCGAGCCGCTTCAATGCATTGTGTGCGGCCCCGACCGGTTTCGTGCCGCGCGCCAGTTCGCGCGAGATCAGATGGGCGACAACTTCGGTATCGGTTTCCGAAGCGAATTCGAAACCATCTGCGATCAGTTCCGCGCGCAGTTCCGCGAAATTCTCGATGATGCCATTGTGTACAATCGCCACATCCCTAGAAAAATGCGGATGGGCATTGGTCTCGTTCGGGACGCCGTGCGTGGCCCAGCGCGTGTGCCCGATGCCGATCGTGCCGCCCAGTGGTTCGGCCTGCAACCGGCGCTCGAGGTTGACCAGTTTGCCTTCCGCACGTCGGCGGGCGAGCTGCCCGCCCTCAACAGTGGCGACACCGGCAGAATCGTAGCCGCGATATTCCAGCCGCTTGAGAGCGTCCACGATAAGTGGCGCAACGGGCGAGTGCCCGACAATCCCGACGATCCCGCACATTTTACTTGCCTTAAGCCTTCCATTGCTAGTTTTCGACGAACTCGGAAGCTGCGACCGACATACGAGGGGCAGCGATCATCCGCGGACCGCTGTGCGGTAGCAGGATCAAAACTGCACCAGCGGGGTCCACCAGAGCTGTCATTCCGACCCCGATGGCCAGTGCGAGCAACATCAACTCAGTCCTATGGCATTGTGTTCTCCTGGCCTGCACGCTTCAATTTGCCTTTAGGGCTATTGCCGCAGCCACATGGGTTACTTGACTTTCTGACCGCGGTCCGAGGCAAGTGGCACGGCCTTGGCGGGCCTGTTGTGCAAAACTGGAAGTGGCGCTGACGAACCTGGCTTCGCTGAAGCAGATCATCGAGGATGTCGACGCCGTGGAGACCAACGCATTTACCTTGAACGGATCGAGGCGCTCTCTTTCCGGATTGCCGGCTTGGAAAGGCGCTCAAGTCGGAGTGGGAAACACTCCGAGAACGCAGCCCAATTATTGATGTCCATGCCTGGAATGTGACCGATCACGGCGATGGTGATCGAGGCTTTCCCTATGGCGACATTCCGCAAAGGTGGAGAATTGTGGCCTGATTGGGGCTCGTGCCCAAACAGCGACGACGAGCGCTTCGCCGAATTGCCGACCGCTGCGCCGGTCGTGGATGCACCGCTGGCCAACGAACCGAAGGCGAACGTCGTGCACTATCATGCCTTTGCGCCGGACCCGGGACGTGCGACGTGCGTCATGATCCCGCGAGTGCCACCAAGGTGATCGGAAACGCCGCAGGTTCGCCATACTCCGCTAATATACGAACTGCGCGGCTGCAAATCACAGCCGTGTATTGCCTCCCCAATCACTCCTGGGGAAAGAGGGAAACTGGAGAACTTTCATCGTGACTACAATTACGCTGACCGGAGACTACGGCTCCACACCTTACAAGGCTTCGGGCCTTGCTGCGGGAACTCTGATCGATGCCGAGAATGCATCCTGGACACAAGACAACGATGGGAGCGACGGCAGCCCGTACCCCTTTATGGTCTACGACTCGCCGGGTGCGATACTTGATGGCGGCACGATCAACGGCAAAGTCGACATGACCGGTGATTGGCGTGACGTCTACAACGACGGCAACTCGGCTGGCGTCAGGACAGAGGGCACGCCAGATGTCGTGATCCGCGACTGGCATATCACGAATACGTGGGACGCTGTCCGCGTATCCTGGGACAGCCCTAACTTCCTCATCGAGGACGTCTGGGTCACCAACGCCCGCGACGACGCGGTCGAGAACGACCGACTCCAGACGGGCACTATCCGTGACAGCCTTTTTGACGGGGTGTTCGGTGGCATCAGCGTAGACCCATCGTCGTCAAGCCCTGTCGACGGTCATAACAACACTGTCACGCTGGATGGCGTGCTGATGCGGATGCAATCTTTCCTTTACGAGGGTGAGATGACGCACTCCTCGATGATCAAGACCGACTCTGCCACGGACGGCGAGCTCACACCGAACCTGCGCTTCATCAACACGGTCTTTGCCATCGAGGACGTTGAGCACCACAGCTACCGCAGCATGCAAGACGCTTGGAACAACACCGTCGAGTCCAAAGGCAACGTCTTCCTGAATCTGTCGGACAAACCGCTCCCGGACGACTACCCGATGCCTCCCGAAGGGTGGACGGTCCTGCAGGGCCAGGCGGCGCGCGACTATTGGCAGGAGGCCAAAACCGAGTGGATCGAGCGACACAGCGGTGAAGAAGGCACTACCCCCGATTCACCTGCCACCGAGCAGCCGGTAGCCGACCATCCGCCGGTAGCCGAACAGCCCCCGCTCGCTGCCGAGCCTGCTTCGTTCAGCGGCGTGAGCTTTAAGGGGGCCAGCGACGGTGAGACCATCATCGGCAACGAGCTGGACAACATCATCGACGCCGGCAATGGGAACGATGTCGTGAAAGGGTCCGCCGGAAACGATGTCATCAGGGGGAATGATGGCGTCGACAAGCTATGGGGCGGCAGCGGGAACGACACCTTCCTCATGGAGCGCCTCGGCGACTCGCGCGAGAACGGCGGCATCGACACGATCATGGATTTCGCCGCCGGCGACAAGATCAAACTGTCAGCAATCGACGCAAACAGGGAGCTGACGGGCGACCAGGCCTTCCATCTGATCCAGGGCGACTTCAGCGACGCTCCCGGCCAGCTTAAGGTGTCCTACGATGCCGGTTCCGACACAACCGTTGTGAGCGGGAACGTAGACACCGACGTTCAGGCTGAGTTCACGCTCTGGCTTCACGGCGAGGTCAACCTGACCTCGGGTGACCTCGTGCTCTAGACTCCCAGCCAATGGGGACGGTGGAACTTCTCCTCCAGATTCATTTGGTTTCTGGAGGAGAATACGCCGTTGCTGTGAGTGACTCCACGGCTAAACGCTCGAGTATCTGCGGCTAGCCTTCGCACGGGTGGCGAAGGTCAGGCAGGGGATTATGCGTGCCGCTGGCCGATTAGAAAACTAACCAAGCGCCAGTAGTGTTGAAGGCCCGCATCGCGGGCTCACACATGCAGTTGTTTGAGGGGACGGAAATGTCACAATCCGGTTTAGGAATGCTCCGCACGTCAGGGGCGAAGTCCGAGTTAGCTGCCTGTCTGCGGCGATTTCGACGGGCTTTTCTCGTGGTGGCGGCCTTCAGCGGTCTTCTCAACGTGCTGACGCTATCCGGCTCGGTCTTTATGCTGCAGGTCTATGACAGAGTTCTGCCCAGCCGCAGCGTGCCGACACTTGTCGCACTGATCTTCCTGATTTTAATAATTTACGGTTTTCAGGGCGCGCTCGACGCCATACGCGGCCGCGTGCTGGCACGTATTGGCAGCGGACTAGATGAGCGCCTGAACGAAGCGACCTATCGTGTGATGTCGAGGTTGCCCCTGATAAGGGGCAACTCGGGCGAAGGCCTACAGCCAGTGCGGGACCTCGACCAAATTTCCGGATTCCTGTCGAGCGGCGGTCCCGCCGCTCTCTTCGACCTGCCGTGGATGCCGCTCTATCTCGCGCTTTGCTTCGCTTTCCATCCTTGGCTGGGCGCGGCAGCGTTGATCGGTGCGATCCTGCTTTTGGCAGTGACCGTAGTCACGGAAAAAACGGTCCGCCGTCCAGCGACTGAAATGTCGAGCTATGCTCAGGCACGCAACAACGTTGCACTGGCAAGCATGCGTAACGCCGAAGTCATTGAAGCGATGGGGATGCGATCCAATCTTGCCGCGCTGTGGAACGATGCAAGCACGAACTACAGGCAGGCGCAAATACGGGCCAGCGATATCACCGGCTCCTTCGGGGCGCTTTCACGTGGCCTCAGGATGATGCTGCAGTCGCTCGTGCTAGCGACCGGCGCGTTCTTGGTGATCCGCCAGGAGGCCAGTGGCGGTATCATCATCGCGAGTTCTATTCTTACGGCGCGGGCCCTGGCGCCCGTTGAACAAGCTATCGCGCATTCGAAAAGATTTCTTGCCGCCAGACAAAGCTGGCGCCGGCTGGACGAGCTTTTTGCGCTGTTTCCTCCCGCCGGGGATGCATTGCAGCTACCGCCGCCGCAATCCGAACTCTCGGTGGAAGGTGTCGGCGTCATTCCTCCGGGCGAGCGCCGATTTGTCGCCCAGGATATTGCATTTTCGCTCACCGCGGGCTCCGCGCTCGGCATCGTCGGTCCGAGTGCTTCGGGTAAGTCGTCCTTGGCGCGGGCGATCGTCGGCGTCTGGCAGACAGCGTATGGCAAGATTCGCCTCGACGGGGCCGCGATCGGGCAGTGGCCGGTTGACGCGCTGGGGCGGCATGTCGGGTATCTACCACAAGATGTCGAGCTATTTGGAGGCACGATCGCTCAAAACATCGCTCGCTTTGATCCCACGCCGGATCCAGCGGCCATCATCGCGGCGGCCAAGGCCGCGGGCATGCACGAGACGATCCTGCTCTTGCCTGGCGGATATCAGACTGACATCGGCGAAGGCGGAGCATCGCTCTCAGCAGGCCAGCGGCAGCGCATCGGACTGGCTCGCGCGCTGTATGGTGATCCCTTCCTCGTGGTTCTGGACGAACCGAACTCGAACCTCGATGCCAATGGGGAGCATGCACTGACCCAGGCGATCCTTGCCGTGAAACGCCGCAAAGGCGTGGTCATCATAATTGCCCATCGACCGAGCGCGCTGGCGGCTGTCGATTTCTTGCTCGTTCTTCAGTCCGGCCGCCAGAAAGCTTTCGGACCCCGGGATATGATTTTGCGGGAGCAGTCGCGGCTGGCGCCCGAGAGATCAATTCGAGCGGTTCCCGCGGGGGAAAGGGCGTCCGGATGATAAGTATTCGCGACTGGGCTCAGCGTGCGCATGGCGTCGCTAATCTGTTGACTACGGACAAAAGCCATTTGACAGCAGGTGCTAAGGGCAGAATTGGTCGGCCGACATTGCCTGCGGCCCACGCTCCTGCGAAGGGTGTATCCGCGCCCACACAGAACGATATTTCCCTGCGCAGGCACATCGTCTTCGGCGCGGCGATGGTGGCAATGCTGTTTGGCGGGCTTGGCGCATGGGCCGCGACGACGGGGTTGTCAGGTGCCGTGATCGCCCCGGGACATATCGCGGTTGAATCCAACGTGAAGGCGGTGCAACATCTAAGCGGCGGCGTTGTGGGCGCAATCAACGTGCGTGATGGCGACGAGGTTAAGGCAGGTGATATCTTGGTTCGCCTCGATGACACGGTCACTCGCGCTAACCTTGCCGTCATTACTAAGAGCCTGGACGAACTCTCGGCCCGACAAGCGCGCCTGACTGCAGAGCGCGAGGGTGCTGAAGCGATCCTCTTTCCCCAGGATATTGTGAGGCGCTCCTCCGCCGCCCACGTGGCGCAGGTCCTCCAAGGGGAACGGAAATTGTTCGCACTGCGCCGCGCGGCCTATCAAGCAGAGATCGAGCAACGCCGGGAGCGGATTGGCCAGCTCACAAAGGAGATAGCGGGACTCGAGTCTCAACGCGAGGCTAAGGAGCAGGAGCTTGGTCTGGTCCGCGACGAACTCAGCAGCGTGAAGGGCCTGTGGGAGAAAAAGCTTGTCCAGCACTCACGAGTGCTGGAGTTGGAGCGCCAGGAAGCGCAGCTCCTGGGAGGCCGCGGCCAGCTGATCGCTGCGATCGCCGAGGCCAAGGGCAAGATTAGCGAAACCGAAATAGCCGTCATTCAGGTTCAGGAGAATTGGCGCGGCGACGTCGCAAAAGAACTTCGCGATACGGAGGCCCAAATCGCGGAGTTGGAAGAACGGAAGATCGCCGCAGATCAGCTTCTGAGGCAAACCGACATTCGTGCGCCTCAGGCCGGACGCGTACATCAACTTGCGATCCACACGGTAGGAGGCGTTGTTGCCGCGGGCGAGTCGATCATGAAAATCGTCCCCATTGCCGACGAGTTGGCGGTGGAAGCGCGCATCGCGCCTCAAGACATCGACCAAGTCGAGCCCGGCCAGCCAGTCCATCTGCGTCTGTCGGCCTTCAACCAGCGGATCACGCCCGAAATCGGGGGGCATGTACTAACCGTTTCACCGGACCTGGTCGAAGACGAGCGAAATGGGTTGTCCTTCTACAGCGTGAGAATCAAGCTCGATAAAGGTCAGCGTGGCTCCTTCAAACCGGAAAGCCTCAAGCCCGGCATGCCAGTAGAAGCGTTCTTGCTTACTGGTGATCGCACGGTCATCTCCTACTTAGTGAAACCACTCACAGATCAGATTGAGCGCGCTTTCCGGGAATAGGAAATCATCCGCTCCGCTCCCCGGGACCAGAAATCAACGGACCGCATCGATGGTGAAGTTTATCGGTGATAGAAGGCGTGCTCTCGCACCTCAACCTGCGTTATTACGCCGAGCACGCGCTGTGGTACATCTTTAAGGCGCGGGCTTCAGTTGCCTCAAGCAAGGATGGACTGTCGATCACTATGCAAGCGTAGCTTCTTTCAGATTTTCCAACATCTGGAGTTGCCCCCAAAAGACCGGACATGCTCAGATTTGAGATTGCGAGCTGATGAACTCGCGCGGGGACTGATATCCTAACGCCTTGTGCGGGTGAAGATTATTGTAATGCTCGAACCAGAACGGCAGTTGCGCCATGACGGTTTCGGCATCCGGGGTCGGGTTTACCGAGACGTAATCGCGCTTGAAGGTTTTGACGAAGGCCTCGGCCATACCGTTCGATTGCGGACTTCGCACCGGCGTCGTGCACGGTTCCAGGCCGATGTCGCGGAGCAAGGATGCGGTGTCCCTGGCGATGAAGCAGGAGCCGTTGTCGGTGAGCCATTCGATGGGCTCGGACAGCATGTTGATGCGGCCAAAGCGGCTCTCCACGGCGGTGTGTCGATACCGGATCAATACTCCCCAGAAGTGCCGTTTGAATCTTCCCCAGTTTAGCGTTGCCGCCGGTCTTCCGGGGCGCGCCCCGGAAGACCGGCGGCGCGTCATCACCGATACTGCTCTCGATGGTCGAGAGGGGAATGTTGGTGATCAAACTCGGGGAGATAGTCATGATTTTAGATTTGCACCGGCAGGGGTTGTCGGTGTCGGCGATCGCCAGACAGACCAACGTCGATCGAAAGACAATTCGTAAATATATTGAGCGGGGTCTCGAAGCGCCTGCCTATGGACCACGCAAGCCGAGGACGACGGTGATCGATCCGTTCACTGCTTATCTGCGTGAACGGGTTGCTGCCTATCCCGGCCTGAGCGGCCGGCGGCTCCTGCGAGAGCTGAAGGATCGGGGATATGCGGGTGGCTACACGGCCGTCACGGATTTTCTCAGAGACGTTCGCCCGACCTCAGAGCAAGGCTTTGAAGTTCGGTTCGAAACAGCTCCCGGCGAACAGGCCCAGGTGGATTTCGCCCAGTTTCAGGTCATCTTCACCGATGAGCCTTCAACGCCGAGGATCGTCTGGCTCTTTTCCATGGTGTTGGGCCACAGCCGCCTCATATGGGGCCGCTTCGCCATGCATCAGGATCTTCCGACGGTGCTGCGATGCCATGTCGCCGCGTTCGATGCAATTGGCGGTGTTCCACGCGAGATTCTCTACGACCGAATGAAGACTGCCGTCATTGGTGAAGGGGAAACCGGGGGCATTGTCTATAACCGCGCTCTGCTCGATCTTGCTCGCCATTACGGCTTTCATCCTAAGGCCTGCAAAGCCTATCGCGCCAAGACCAAGGGAAAGGTCGAGCGACCATTCCGCTATATCAGGGAAGACTTCTTCCTGGCACGTTCGTTTCGCAACCTCGATGACCTTAACAGCCAACTGCGGTATTGGCTTGATACGGTTGCCAATCCGCGTGTGCACGCGACAACGCAGCGTGTCGTCATGGAGGCCTTCGCCGAGGAGCGCCATCATTTGCGGCCTTTGCCTCTGGCTCCGTTCCGATCCGTATTGAGACTGGAGCGCAGGATCTCTCGAGACGGAATGGTCAGCGTCGGCGGAAACGCCTACAGCGTGCCCGACGCCACCAGGAGACGTCTCGTCGAGGTTCATACCCTCGCCAATGAAGTTCAGATCTTCGAGGACGGCACTCTCATTGCTGTGCATCCAGTGTTGGAGGGGCGTCATCAGCGCCGCGTCGAACCAGGACACAGAACCCTTCGCTCACAGCCACGATCGCGACCACACGTCAACAATGACGAGATCATTCTTCATGGATCCGGAGACAGGGTCACACAGCGGCCGCTCGCCTTCTACGACGCTGTCGCCAGAGCCATGGCGCAGGAGAACCGCACATGAGCGCCGCTCTCGATTCCGTGCCGTCAATGATCGACCGCATTCGCCATGACCTTGTCGGCTTGAAGATGCCACGTGCCCTTGAAGCACTCGACCATATTGTCCGGCGCCTGGAGCACGGCGAGCTGTCGGCACTCGAAGCGATCGATATCCTACTTTCCGAAGAGCTGACCCTGCGGGAGAACAGCCGCATAAAGACGGCCCTTCGGATGGGTCGCCTGGCAACCATCAAAACGCTCGCTGGCTTTGATTTTTCTTTCCAGCCCTCACTCGATCGAGATCGGATCTTCACGCTTGCGCAACTGGGGTTTGTCGACCGCCATGAGGTCGTCCATTTCCTCGGGCCACCGGGAACCGGCAAAAGCCATCTGGCCGTGGCGCTCGGCGTCGAAGCTGTCAAGGCCGGCAAGAGCGTCTACTTCTGCACACTGGCCGATCTCATTGCGGCTCTGTCCAGAGCCGAGCGCGAAGGGCGACTTCAAGAACGCATCCGCTTCTTCTGCAGGCCCAGCCTCCTGATCGTTGACGAGATCGGTTATCTCCCGGTCATCGCCGGCGGCGGCAATCTGTTCTTCCAGCTCGTCAACGCACGCTACGAGAAAGGCGCGATGATCCTCACATCCAATCGCGGCTTTGCCGAATGGGGCGATGTTTTTGGAGACGCCGTGGTCGCCACAGCCTTGCTCGACAGACTTTTGCATCATGCCGTCGTCGTTCAAATCGAGGGATCAAGTTACAGGCTGCGCCAACATGCCGAATTGATGCCTGAACACGTGCGATCCAAGGCTTTGATCACCCCGCCGTCCTTCGCCCCGCCGCAACGCCAACGCGGCAGACCGCCGAAAAATACCCAATTCTCCACGTCGTCCGGGGCGGCATAATTGGGGAATTTTACTTCGGCACTTTTGGGGAAATTTCACCCGGCATTGACAGCGGTGATCACGAGGTCCTGCACGTCCTGGCTCTTGATGCCCTCGGTGGTGGCCACATGGGCGATTGCCTCACGGTC
>NZ_JBWKZT010000030.1:0-36522 GCF_059424735.1 Ensifer sp. GW101-20A05
GGATGGCCCAGCAGCGATATTGACGCGCTCATGCCGTGGAACTACGCCGCCTGAACGGCCCCGGCTTGTCGCTTACACTTCAGCAGCCAGCGGCACCAATGAAAATGGCGGACATCTGTGCTCAGGAAAAGCCAAGGTCCCCAACGATGACATTATGCGATCCTCAGGATGGAGTGCTCTGCTGAGCTTTCAAACCGACGCCCTGACGAAGAGAAGTTCCAATGAAAACCAGGATAGAAATCGCAGCGGACCTTCAAAGACTGGGCATCCAACCGGGCGACCTGGTGATGGTCCATGCCTCTTTGAAAGCCATCGGTGGTGTCGAGATAGGCGCGGCCACTGTCGTCGGCGCTCTTGTCGACGCTATCGGGCCAACGGGCACCGCGATGGGATATGCCTCATGGGACCGATCACCGTATGAGGGACACTGAACGGCGCTAAGATGGATGAGAAACTGCGTCGTAACTGGCCACCCTTTGATCCTGGGACCTCGGCAGCATATCGCGGTTTCGGCATGCTCAATCAGTTCCTCGTCCAAAATCGCAGTACGCGACGAAGCGCTCACCCGGACGCATCAATGGTCGCGATCGGTCCTCTAGTGGAAATACTCACAGAGCCACAATGTCTTGGACAGGCGTTGGGAAAAGGCTCGCCTCTTGAACGTTTTGTCCGCCTGGGTGGAAAAGTTCTGTTGCTTGGTGCTCCGCTCGCCTCCGTGACCGCGCTGCACTATGCCGAGGCTATTGCCAATATTCCCGGTAAACGCCGCGTGACCTACGAGATGCCGCTCCTAGGTCCAGACGGTCAAACGATCTGGGAATTGACGGAGGATTTCGACTCAAACGGCATCCTGGATTGCTTTGCGGTCGATGGACAGCCGGACGCGGTGGAAACGATCGCGCGCGCATACATTGCCCTCGAACGGCACCAGATTGGCCGAGTAGGAGACGCATTCAGCTATTTATTTGATGCGCAGGACATCGTTTCCTTCGGCGTTTTGGCGAGAGGCCATCGTCACAAGTTCGGGCCTGCGCAGAAGAGCGTGAGGAATCGTCCAACGACGTCGCAAAGGCGAGCACAGCGCCAGAGAGTACGCCCGGCATGGCGAGCGGCAGGGTAATACGGCGGAACACCGTGGCCGGCGAAGCTCCGAGGCTCTGGGCCGCAAGCTCGACGCGTTCGCGCTCACCACCGCAAAAGGCACCGCCACGACTGTGTGGGCGATGATCAGCCCATGTAGGGGGACGATCGGCCAACCCCGCAGCTTAAAAGCACGAGTCTAAATGATGACCTTCCAAGCGAAGATCATCAATCTGCAGCTCAGTTTGTTCCGAACCGTTCAAGCATCTTTCGCAACTGGACGTTCTCTTGTTGAAGCCGATGCGCGAGCAGCCCTTTCAGCCGACGGTTCTCTACCTCGAGCACGGCAAGCTCGTCGTAAAGTGCTTCGGGAGCAGCGGTAGTCGTCCTGCTACCAAGGGGACGACCACGGCGCGTTGGCCCTTGGCGCTTCGGCTTATCTTCTGGTGGAATCGTCTTCGTGCGGTTTGCCTCCATCGGCGAGATGGAAGCAGGACCGGAAACATCCTCGGTGCGAATGTTCTCTTCTGTCGGGGCCGCCGGATCTGAGGTCCGCTCAACGGCGCCGGTCCCAGCGCTCTCGTTCGGGCAAACCTCCGCACTTTGCCCCGGAGAAGGCTCGTCGGGGCACTGAGCCGGTTCGAACAGTTGCGGCGCTTCGGTCTCCGCCTGGCGCACGAGGGCTTTCAGGTCCGTATCGCCCCAGATGGAAGATGGATTGGTTGTCGTCCGCCGCCGGGCCGATTTGACTTCGACGATAAACTTGCGCTGCTGCGGTTTCATAGGGATCCAACGTTGAAGGCGCGCCATCAGCTTACGACGCGTCAAAGCGCTCAAGCATTTTCTTGAGCTGCATGTTCTGCAACAGCAACTTCTCTGCCAGCCGGCGTCTAAGTTGCCTGATGTCCTCGTCCAGTGTGGTCATCTCATCGGCGAGTGTCATCGGCGGCTGAGGAGCACTGGAGTCGCTATCTCCATACTCGACGGCATCGGCCACGGCAACATCGCTGGCGCTCGTTTTCCGGCTGCGCCTTTGCCTTTTCGTCGGCGGTGGTCGCGTTGGTCCGGCGGGTTCCAGAAGCGCCACGCGATCGTCGGGACTTGACCGGTCGACCGTTGTGGTGGGCGCCCGTTCACCGCCGACAGTCGCGGCGTCGAGATTACCTGCAGCCTCGTTCGGGGCTTCCACTATCGGTTCGTCAACTTCGCCGAGCGGTTCCTCGATCGCGATTTCACGCGGGCTTTCCGGCTCCTTGACCGTTCGCCCCAAAGACGCCAGTTGGACCAGATATTTCCATGGTGATTTCATATGTGCCGCCACCTCGAGCAATGGCACCGAATCCTCCGCTGCAGCTCTCGACGAACGGCAGCGAGAATGTGATGAGGAGGGCCGATCGCTTAAATCCAATCAGCCCTTCACCGATGATCAGGCAAGACCCAGTCGCTTGCGCAGATCGGCGTTCTCAGCTCGGAGTTTTTCGGCCAGCGCCTTGCGGAGCCGAGCGTTCTCTTCTTCAAGCTGACGAAGATCAGCAATGTCGTCGAGGACTGGGACCGGAGCCGGCGTTTCGATCGTTTGCTTTGCCCCACGGGTTTTTCCGGTGCCCTTGCCGACCTTCTTTCCCCTGGTTTTGGCAACGGCCGGCGCCTCTGCCGACCTGTCTGCGCGCTTCCTGCGTCCTCTCATGGGCTGGGCAGCAACTGCCTCCGGTGTTTCAGCAGTTGCGTCTGAAACGACATTTTTCGGCCGCGGTCCTCGGCGCTTCCTGGGCGGCGCTGCTTCCGCCGGTGGCGCCGTCTCTGTGGTCTCGGTATTGCTCTCGTCTGCCATGAGTGTTTTCCCTCTCGAACTGATGATCTTTTCCAATGAGTAGCGAGCAGAGTCAACAATCACACCTAGCGAGGTCATCCCTGCTTTAGCGTGAAGCCGTCGCCAGCAGCGGGAAAGCGTACCAGGTACCGGCCGCGAATGCGGCCAGGGGCGGTCCGCGCTGTTCCGCTGGCAAACCCATTTTTTTGCGGCAGCGTACCGGAATCGGGGAAGCAGACCGTCCCTCTCTCGAGCTTGGCGGTTAGCGTACATGAGCAACTTATGTTGGATTGCGATCCCTGCCCGCGCCCAGTGAACCATCGGGCTGCGCTATTCGCCCCGCCTACGGCACATTGGATTAGCAAGCCAAACGTACACTGTGACCCGTAATCTGCGGTATGACTTCCTGCGCCTCCCGACCGCGCGCGGCCGCCATTCTCAGTTTACTTATTGCAATGCATTGGCGCCGGATCGCCCTAGCGATACGGCAGACGTGTCGAAAAGGAGGCCGAAAGCAATGCCAATGAGTAGGAGCAGAGCCACTTGAGAAACCATCTCAGAGGAGAAGTCCTCAAACACCTGGCCCTCCCGTCGCTTTCGGGACTTCGACTGCGCAAGCGCCTGAATTGTCCCGATTGGCGTTCACGAAGTCGTTGCGAGATCGTTAGGCGTTTGATTTCGCTCGAATGTCCGCCAGCAATATATTCGCGAGATCGACGAACTGGCCCTGCGGAAACTTTGACAAATACGCTTCAATCATCTCGACGTTACCGGTGTCTCGAACTGTTTCCCAGAATGAAACCTCGATACCAGGGTCGGCGTCGCCAGCCCCTCCTTGCGCAACGCGTGCGGCTGCCAGTTCGGCGAACTGACCCGTCGGGAACCGCTTCAGGTAAAGGAGATACTCGGCCGGGTCGTCGCTCTCCTGTACCGCCTCCCAAAAGGCCACCTCGACTCGACGCACCTCGTCGCTTTTGTCATCTACTGAGAAGGGCTCTTCGACAGACGAGGATCGCTCGGCGGTGTCGACGGACGATAGCTCCACATTCAGGCTTGGTTCGGCCTGCGGGTCGAACAGGACGCGGAAGACCCGGAGTGGACGCGCAATGTTCTTGACTTGGTGCTCACCCAAATCCTCGAAGGTGGTATCCACGCGATCGCGCAGATGATCTCGTACCCCTCTTGTCACGCAGATACCGCCGGCATCAGCGAGGCCTTCGAGCCGGGCGGCGATATTGACGCCATCCCCGAAGATATCGCCGTCTTTCACCAGAACGTCGCCGATATTGATCCCGATGCGGAAGTTCATCTTCCGGTCGTCGGCAAGCGCCTGATTGGCACGCCACATCGCCTGCTGAATGGCGACTGCGCAGTTGAAGGCATGGAGGATCGATGGAAATTCCGCCAACACGCTGTCGCCGGCGGTCCCGAAAATCTGACCATGGGCGCTTTCGATAAGACCGTCGACAATAGTGCGGTGCGACGTCAAAGTCGCAAGCGTCTGCTCTTCGTCGGCATTCATCAATCGAGAATAACCTTCGATATCGGCCGCAAGGATCGCTGCAAGCTTTCTTTCAAGTGGTGGCGCCTCCATGTGAACGGTCCAATCCAACGCCTTCGTTTCCACTGTGCAGTCGAACCATCAACCGATGGGAATGCAGCTTTGTTCCCTTCCGCAGGCGCTGGAAGCCGGCTATGTTCGGCATGAACCGATCCGAATGACACGCGCCGCCAGACGCTCGTGCTTACCGCCAAGGCTGACGAAGTGCTGCGGCGATCGCGCACCATTCACCAGACCGAAATCCGTGACACGGCCCAGCGCCTGATAGAGCCTCTCAGCGATCTCCGAGAGAACGGCCCGCGTCAGCCGCTTGAGCAAGCCAATGTCAAAGACACCTTTCCCTATGAAGGCCGCCAGGCAGCATCGACAAGGAGACGATGCGGACCTTCGATGAGGCCTGCCTGTCCGTCCGGCAAGAGCTGACCCCAGGCGAGATCAAGGCGCTGCGCGAGTAAAATCACGTTAGCCAGCCAGTCTTCGCGCGCTACCTCAATACCAACGAGTCGACCGTACAAAAATGGGAAACCGGCGCGATCATTCACTGGGAACCGACTTGCGGCAGCACAGCTGCGGCATTCCTGCCATTCGGGGTCGGCGCGAAGTATCGATTGAGATCATCTTCTGTGCGTGGGAGCCGGCGCACGCGCATGTTTGACAATCGGCTTCACGCGGAGGCTTGCCGCTGCATCCAGCGAAGCAGGGCTTCCAAGGCCCCGCGCCTCGGGTGCTCGGCCCGATAGACAAAGTAGAAGCCGTAGCCGGGCAGAACGATATCGCTGACTCGCAGAAGACGGCCATCGCGAAGCTCCCGTGCAACGAGCACGTCACTACACAGCCCAAGACCCTGTCCGGCTACGATCGCTTCGATCCCGTGGTGCTCTTCGTGGATTTTCAGTTGCGGTGGCCGGACGGTGCCGCTGATTCGGTAGCCTGCCGCTCGGGCCGCAGTTTCCCAGTGACGCCAAGTGGGCGCACCTACGTCGGTCAGGGGCCAGCCGACCTCGACACGTGGCAGATCGAGGATCGCCTGAGGCTCGATCATGCGGACGCCTCCCTGAAGAACCGACGGCGCCGCAACGACGTGGAAGGTATCGCGAAGTAGCTCCACCGCGACTCCGTCTGTCGGGGATCGCCGCGCATAACGGATCGCAACGTCAACTTCGCCCGTGCGAAGGTTCAGTACCGTATCCGTTCCCACAAGGTCGAGTGTCGATCCCGGCGCTTCCGCTCGCCAGCTTTCCAGGCGCGGCAGCAGCCAGCGCGCGGCGAAGGCACTGGTTGTCGTCACCCGAAGATGGCCGATCGGGCTGCCAGGGGTAAGGCGCGCAAGCTCGTCCGAGATCGACAGAAAAGCGTCCCGGACAACCGGCAGAAGCTGTGCGCCCGCAGTGGTGAGCTGCAACGGCCTCGGCTGGCGCTGAAAAAGGGGCTGGCCGCAATAGCGTTCCAGTAGCCGTATCTGGTGGCTGACGGCTGTGGGTGTGACGGACAGTTCCTCGGCCGCCTTCCTGAAGCTCAGAAGGCGGGCCGCGGATTCGAAGGCCTGAAGCTCTCGAAGAGGCGGAAGGCGGTGCATGCATCGAATTCTAGATGAATTGTACTCACCTTGCCTCGAATTCTTTGCTGTTGCCGCGCATCTCATCGAGTCCGATCATTCCGGCATTCTGGAAGGAGATCATCATGCTGGACGGACAATCGGCATCGACCGCTGCAACCATGATCGAAAGGTTTGAACAGATCCGCCCTTTGCTGGCAGAGCAATCCGGGCGCTTTGACGCGGATCGAAGGCTGTCGGACGAGGTGTTTGGTGCCTTGAGCGAAGCGGGGTTCTTCCGCCTCCTGCTGCCAGCTCAACTGGGCGGATGCGGGCTTTCGCCCCTCGACTTCATGGCCGTGGTCGAGCATGCCGCAGCAGTTGATGGAACAATCGGCTGGCTCGTCGGAAACGGAGGCGGCATTTCGCGCGCTGGCGGCTATCTGCCTTTGGACGCCGCACAGAAGGTGTTCGGGAAACCGTCGGCCTTCGTCGCCTCAAGCACAGGCGCGATTGGCAAGGCGGTCCCTGCTGAGGGTGGATACCGAATCACTGGCCGGTGGCCTTTTGCCAGCGGCGCGCCACACGCCACGACCTTTGCCCCGCTTTGTGAAGTGAACGAAGGCAGTGGGCGGATCGTTCTAGCGTTCTTGCCCCGTGAGGCCGTCAATCTGATCGACAACTGGCATGTGTCAGGGATGAGAGGCACCGGAAGCTGGGACTTCGAGGCAGACAACGCGTTCCTGCCAGCCGAATTCGTTTGCGACTTTCAGCCAAATCCTACCCACGCCGGTGTCGTCTATCGCCTTCCGGGCATTTCCGCCTTTGTCTGGACTGTTGCCACAGTGCCGCTTGGGATCGCGAAAGGCGCAATCGACGCGCTCATCTCGTTAAGCTCCGGCCACCGTCGTCAGGGCATGACCGTCCCCGTCGCAGAACGCGAACTGGCTCACGCAGAGATCGGGCGCTGCCTTTCGCAGTGCAGGGCGGCTGGCGCCTACATGCGGTCAGCCATGTCGGCCTTGTGCGCGTCCGTCGAAAGCGAAGGCTCTGACCTGGTTGCGGCCCGGATCAACTACCGGCTTGCCTGTTCTCACGCCGCTGAAGTCGCAGTGAGCGTCGTACTGCGGGTGAACGATCTGATCGGAGCCCGGGCCCTTGCCGAGTCCCAGCCCTTCGAGAGGCGCGAACGCGACGTTCGCGCGGCGGCCAAACACATCGCCATGAGTGCCGAGCAGTTTGTGATCGGTGGCCGCTACGCTCTTGGCGGCGATATCAGCGGCGCAAGCTTCTAACGATCAGCGCGCGCTGGTCCCGACGTAATCCGCCGCGTCGGTCCGCTGTAGAGATGCCGGGGCCGGCCGATCTTCGGCGGCGGGTCCGTGATCATCTGTTTCCACTGGCTGATCCAGCCCACCGTCCGTCTGATCGCGAGGATCGCCGTGGGGAAGCGCATCGCCTCAGGCGGCCGCTCCGCCTCAGAGGCTTTGCCCCTTACCCGGAAGCGCCCAGCGGCCGCGAGCGGCGAGCCTATGGGCGCTAAGCTGATGTCATTGGTTCGTGGTACCGAATGGCATATCCTGGAATGACGATATTCCTGGATTGGCACGGACTGCGATGCGTCAGAAGTCACCGAAGACGAAATCTCCGCGAGAGAACTCCGACCCGGTTCTCGCCCGTGAACGAGAGGTCGCCAAGACCGTGGCAATCAATGCTCTTCTCACCCGGCCGATCGCAGTTCTTCCAGCCAAGATTGGCGACCCGATCCGACCCTTTGCACTCGGGCTCTGGGATGAAATCCGCCCTCTCCTGAAACCGGAATTCAGCGTCACGGCTCTGCGCAAGACGATGGCAACTTATGTGCATTCGCGGAGCTATCAGATCGCGGTCGCGCGACCCGGATCCGTCCGCCATGACATCAATGGTACACCGGTCGGTCCTGTATCGGACGCCGACAGGTTGGATGCACAACAGAAGTACGAGGGTTTCAAGGCGCGCGATGGATCACGCAATCCAAAGTCGGCACCTCCCCACCCCACCCCAGCGTCAAAGTCGGACGTGATCCGCGCTGGCCTCCTCAAACGGAAGGACACCCCGCGCTAGACAAGCGGCGGCCTCCCTGACGGCCGAGCAGTGAGAAAGTGACGCGCAGTCGAAATAGGAAGCCAGCTCCGTTGTGATTCCTCTGGACTTATTTGCTACCAGCAAGCATGCGGTTTTCAACACCGGAGCTACGGCGCGAAGGCCCCGGGGTTGCCTGCGGGGCCATTCGTTAGGGCTGCCTGAACCCGTCACATAGGGTCATTTCCCTTCATCGCGTTCGACATATGCGTCTTGCATTTGTCGTTGTCGTTTGAGGCAAGTGCTTCCTTCGCCATCGCCAATTCCTTATTGGCGTAGTCCTTCTTCATCTCGTCTGTCATAGCCTTGACGTCAGTTTCGAGCTTCGACATGTTGGCTTGATCACACACGATATCGGACAAGGCAAAGGCAGAAGGCCCAGCAAGCGCGAGTAGCACAGTCGCCGTCAGTAGTGTCTTCAACATCGTTATTTCCTCTTCGACGCGTGGAATGTCGGGCCAACCATCGAGCGAGAGTGACGTTCCGTCGGGCGAGAACACATCGTCGTGATCTGACCTGCCGCCGGTCTCCTTCCTGATACGCCAATCGCAGTCGGTAGGTGGATCGTTGTCGTTGGGACTGCCCCTGTCTTCTGATCCGAAATGGCGACACAACCGGTGGCGAGGACACCTATGATTGAGACGATGATCGAAGTCGCGGGATCCCGGTATTCATCGGATGTCCTCCGAACGGAATGCATTTTTCGCCGCTTGTAACTTAGACACGAACCTTGCGTGGTTTTTGTGATCCGAGGTTCGCGCCCTGCGCGGCCAATCCACCCTACCCTTGCGGAGCAAGGCTCGTTCTGATGCCAGCCGCGGCAAATCGGGTGAGCTGAATCTGGGTTGCATCCTCGGTGTAAAGGACGTGAACCGCGCGGCCGCTCGCCGTGAGCTTTTCAGCTTCCTTGAAGGCGTCTTCAAAACTGACAGGTATTGCATCACTGGGCGTAGGGGGATCGTCCGGTTCCAACGCGTAGAATGTGGCGTTTCGGATGTCTGTCATCGGTGCGCTCCTTTCGCGCAACAATAGCTGGCGAGCGCGATAGTTCCGGATCATAGGAGATTTGGCGGTCGCTGCATCATCGATGGCAGACCAAAACAGTCTCAGGCCGGTGATACGGCAGGGCGGCAAGGAACCGGCAGACACGCCGGCGACCGAAGCATCCGCCGCCAAGGCTGCGCCGTCGTTATTCGCATCGTCCGCGTCGGAATCCGCCTCGCCACAACAGGGGCACATCCAGCGCCGGAGGCGGTTCGGTCGGATGCGGACATCTTCGACAGGATCGAACGCCTCGCGGCACTTCACGCGAAAGGCATTCTCACGGCTCAGGAATTCGAGGCCACGAAATCGGAGTTCCTCAGCCGACTATCGCATCCGATGAACGGGGCTTGCCACGGAGATCAATTGGAGGCTTCCATCGAGCCGCGCCGGGCGATGACGGCCGTCAATGAACTGCAACCGGGTCAAGGCGTCGCCGACTAAAGTCCCGATTGTGGTAGGGAATCGAAGGATCACGACAGTCCCTACCAAAGAAATGAGCCCTTCCATCTTACCGCACCCCCTGCCCTTCTTCGATGGCAGGTTTATGAGGCGAAGGCCAGAACGATTGCGATAACGAGCAGCAAGGGGCCCAACCACTTGAAGTGGCGGGCCAGCGGCAGTTGGTTTGCCGGGTTTCTCGACAAAGTCACATACCCAAAGCCCACGGACGTCATCCACAGGCCGGCGCAAAACATGATGAATTCGTCAATATAGTCTGCGACCATGACTCTCCTGCTTTCTTCGAGGCTTTGCCATCAGTCCTTCTCAACCTCGCCAGTGTCTTCGCAGTGGCAGTGCGCATATCCCTCACGTCGGCGGGGCACCGTCGCTTTGGGGATTGTCGTGCTGGCTTCACACGGGTGACACGCCAAAAGCCCGTCTCCATAATTCCGATCATACCAACAAGACCGAGACCCATTAGCAAATTATAGAAGGTCATGGATATAGACCGCTCGTGCCTTACAAAAGCACATATGTGCTCCCCTCGGTGTTGCAAGCGGATAGTACGGTCCAGATTGCGGCGCCAGAACCCGCTTAGGCCCTTGCTTGAAGGCTGGGACCGCACCTCAGCCGTCGGGCGAAATGAAAATGCATGAAGCCGGGAAGCATGCTGACAACGCGAGCAAGGTTGACGCCCTGAAACAGGCGTAGCCGCAGTCCCTGCTCTTACGCCAAAGCCGCCACCCTTCCGGATGACGGCCTTTGATCACCAGCAATTTACAAAGATTACTGTGCAGCCTCTTCGATTAGGTCCGCGACGGCTTGGGGCTGTGACACCATCACAACATGGGATGCACCCTTGATCACGACAGTGTGCTTTGAGCCTGCCCGTTCGGCCATGAAGCCGAGTGCCTTCGCTGGGATGTTCTTGTCGCCGTCCCCATAGATGAAGTAGGAGGGCAGCGTTTTCCAGGCCGGCGAACCGGACTTTTCCGTCAAGGCAGCTTCGGTGATCGGGCGCTGGCCGGCGGCCATCAATGCCGCATCCTCAATTGAAACGTCGTGGGCGAACTGGTCGTGAAACTTCGCCTGGTCGATGGAAAGATCGACGCCGCCATCTACCAGCTTGACCGGAGCGGCGAGCGCTTGGCCAAGTGTTCCGCCCGGGAACTTACCGGCGAGATCGGCAGCTGCTTCCCCTGCTTCCGGAGCGAACGCTGCCACATAGACCAGCGACTTGACATTGTCCTTGCCGTTGGCAGCGGTCGAGATCACCTGGCCTCCGTAAGAATGCCCGACCAGGACGACGGATCCTTTGATGCTCGAGATGATGTCTGAAACATAGGCCGCATCACCGGCGACACTGCGCAGGGGATTGGCCGCGGCAACGACCGTGTAACCGTCCTTCTGAAGGATCTTCGTCACACCATTCCAGCTCGACGAGTCGGCGAAAGCGCCGTGGACGAGAATGACTGTGGGCTTTGCGGGCTGGGCAATTGCACTGCCGGACAGGAGAGCGGCGGCAAAGGCAACGGTGGCGGCGAGTTTGAACATGACGATATCCTTCGTGGCTCGGGATCTAGGTTCAGGCGTGAAGCCGTTAATTTATTTGTGTGCGATTCATTTGTGTGCAACATATATGTTTCCGGAATGAGTATGTCAACTGCTTGCAAATAGATCGTGGGCGAATTATTTGTGCGGAAAGGAGATCGCGATGACGAAGCCAGACGACCATCGCGGCGTCGCCGGAATGCTCTGCTTTTCCCTCTATTCCGCGAGCCACGCATTCACCCAGCTTTATCGGCCATTACTGGACAAGCTAGGCCTGACGTACCCGCAATACCTGGTCATGGTGTCGCTCTGGAATCGCGACGGCCAGAACGTCAAGGAGCTGGGTAACAATCTCTTCCTTGATTCCAGCACGCTTACGCCGTTGCTCAAGCGCCTGAACGTTGCCGGCTTAATCACGAGAACGCGCAACCCCCAGGACGAACGCGAGGTGCTTCTGCACCTGACGGAGAAAGGCCGCGCCCTGCAGGGTCAGGCCGATGATGTCATGCATTGCATCGGCGATGCGGTTGCGCTGGAAGCGGACGCTCTCGATACCCTCCGCGCCACGATCGACGGCCTACGCAACAGGCTTCAGGCACGGGCGAGATAGTTCGAAACCCTCCTCGTTGAACGCTTCGCGATAGCAAGCCGGTGGCGGTCCAACCCCGTACCAAACAGGGGTCCCGCCAGCGGACGCGCTCACCAACGTTTCGTTCGATTCGCGGCACCGCAGGCCGCTATCGACCCCTGATGTAGGAAACGCACCCGCTTCCCTCTTCTTTGTTAACTAAGCGAGTGAGTCATTTAACAAAATAGCTGTTTCGTTTATTTCGAAGAGATCTGTCAGGCCGAGGGCGGATATCATTGCTCGCCCGCGTTACTCACGCGGGCGCTGTGTCCAGGCTCTACCGGTCGGCCGCGACCGCTCTTATTCGCTGCAGAACAGCCTCCACTTGGTGGGCCTGAAGGCGATTCGGCTTCTGTGTGCAAAAGACGCGCGCTCCGGCGGCAACTCGATTTCGACGGCCGCATGCGTATTGCCCAGATCTAGCTCGAGATGGCGCGTACCGGCAACCCGCCGGCTCCCGATGATGAAGCCTTCAAGGCTGCCCCGAGAGCCATCGACGAGTTCTATGTCGTGCGGGCGGAAATACAGTAAAGCCTCGCCATCGCCTTCGGTTGCAGCACGCAGCCCTGTGGGCAGATCTTCGAACCGGATTTCGCCGTTTGAAAGCATGACCTTTAAGCAATTCGACTGGCCAATGAACCCGTAGACGAAAGTAGAGATTGGGTGATCATAGATTTCGTCCGGCGTACCGGATTGCTCGATCATACCTTTGTTCAGCACCACCACGCGATCAGCCAGTTCGAGCGCCTCCTCCTGGTCGTGGGTGACAAATACGGTCGTGTATCCGGTCCGATCATGGATTTCACGCAGCCACTGGCGCAATTCCTTGCGCACTTGAGCGTCAAGCGCACCGAAGGGCTCGTCGAGCAACAAGACGGTCGGCTTAACCGCCATGGCCCGGGCAAGCGCCACGCGCTGACGTTGGCCGCCGGAGAGATGAGCGGGGTAGCGATTTTCAAATCCTGACAGCTGTACGAGCTCGAGTAACTCGAGTGCCATCTTGTGAAGTTCTGCCGGTGGTTGCCGCCGATTGGAGCGGCGAACCTTTAGACCGAAAGCCACGTTCTCCAGCACAGTCATATGCCGAAAGAGGGCATAGTGCTGAAAGACGAAGCCGATATTTCTTTCCTGCACCGTCTTCATCGACGCGTCCTCGGCATCGAAGAAAATCGTGCCATCGGTCGGGCTCTCGAGGCCGGCAATCAACCTAAGCAACGTCGTCTTTCCGGAGCCGGAGGGTCCAAGCAAAGCGATCAACTCACCAGAGTGGATGTCAAGAGAAACGTCGGCGAGCGCAGGGACGCGGTCATATTCTTTGCGTAGGCCTTGGATTCGTACTTCCATATACCCAGGTCCAAGTGAGTGCCATTCATTGCATCATTTGAACGCGCCAGCACAGAGTTGGTTCGATGTGCTCTCAGGGGAGCTGGCGACTTCGCATTGGAAACCGGAAGCGGAGACATGGTGCAACTGCTCGCGGCTGCCGCGTCCGCGTAAAAAGGCTCTGGCACGTCTCTCAAACTCAGCCCTGATCCTGCATGGAATGAGCGGGGTCCGCGGCGCAACGAGAGGGATTGGCGCTTGCCCGTCCGGATTCGGCCACAACGCTTCAGCCCCCAAGGGCGCCGAAGGGATACCAGGCGCAGTCGGCAGCAGACAGCGAGGCCATGAACAATCGTGTGAGCCGCGCGTTACCTGTCAAATGATGAGGTAAAGTCATGGCTCGAACCTCTCGAAACAACGGCCGCCGAGCGGAACTACTCCACATTGGGCTCGTGGTATTTGCAATGTTGATTATCGCGGCAATGGTGGCGCTTCTGTAAGGCGATGACCCAAGCAAAGAACTCGCTCGCAACAAGCCGTGCTCAGCACTCGTAAAGAACGGCTCGGTTGTGAGTTGTTAAATTTGCAGCTTTGCAGATTTCCTGCAGGCAATCCTGAGTCAGCCGAGCGTCGGCTGCCACCGAGACTATGTTTGCCATCCGCCTCGTTTCGTGGCGGCCCTCTCGCAGCCGGCTTCGGGCCGCGTGCTTGGAACTAATGACGGGCAAGGCTGTTTCAGCTGTGACTTTGGCATGACGCTGACGCGCCTCCTGGCTGGGTAAGCCTCGATTATGAGGAGACTCGCATCATGAAGATTTCGTCCAGATTTCGTTCAGTCGCGGCTGCGGTTATCGCTGCAGCAGGAATCAGCTTTGCCGGCTCCGCGCATGCCGACAGCGGTACGATCAGCTTCTCAGTCTACAAGGCTGCCTTCTTTGTGGGTGGTTCTGGCGGCGAGGGCACGCTGACCTTCCATGGTCGCCGCTATCCCATCTCTGTCGGCGGCATCTCGGGCGGCCTCGCCTTCGGGGCTTCTAAGACCTATTTCCATGGTACCGTTCGCCACATTCGCCGCGCCCGAGATGTGACGGGGGTCTACGGTGCGGTAGGCGGTGGCGGCGCGGTCGGCAAAGGGGCCCAGGTGATCGCCATGACCAATGACAAGGGTGCCCAACTCGAGCTCTCAGGCAAGCAGGTAGGCCTGCAAGTCAACGCCGATCTCAGCGGACTTGCCATCACGGTGAAGTAAGGTTCGTCGTCCCTGCCCGCTACGCTGAATACAAAGGTCGGCTTTCAGCGCTCTGGCGACAAGCAGAGCAATCCCGGTGACCTCATTGAACATGCCGAAAGCCGCTCCGCGCAGTTCGTCCGGAGCGGCGTCGGCAATCGGCGTCGCCAGAAGCCCTTGCGTGAAGCCCATACCACAGCACGACGCCGATACCGCCCTCCTGCGATGCTGGTGCAAAGGCGAGGACCAGATCAGCCTCAATGCATCATCGCCAGCGCGGCCGTGAAGAAATCCTCGCCTCCGAAGTTTCCCGATTTCAGCGCCAGCAGCATATCGCCCTGCGTGTTGCCGACCGTTCGCAGCACCGGCACGCCGGGCGCGATCTCCGGGCCGATCAGGAAGGCCGGAATGGCCAGCCTGTCGACCGCGGCACCGGAGGTTTCTCCGCCGGCGATCACCAGGCGCCGCACGCCTCTTGCCACCAGTTCGGCGGCGATGACCGACGTTGCAGATTCGATCGCGTGACCGGACGCCTCGCGCCCATATAGTGATTGCAACCGGGACACGGTTTCCGGCGCTGCGCTCGCGGCGACGACGATGGGACCGGCCGAGATGCGGTCTCCGGCCCAGGAAATTGCCGCGGCGATCTCATCCGGGCCGGCAAGCAGCCGCTCCGGGTCGAGCCGCAGGACGGGCATCGACCGTTCGGCGACGTCGAGCTGATGCAGCGTTGCCTTGGAACAACTGCCGGCAACGACGGCGGAAAGCCCGCCCACGGGGCAAATGGCGTTCGCCGTTGTAGCGTCGCTGGCAGGAGCCCGGCCGGAGCGGACGAGGGCACGGGCAAGGCCAAGTCCGAGCCCCGACGCACCGGTGGATACCGGCGTTTCCAGTGCGATCGCGCCGAGCGTCTCGAGATCGCGTTCGAAGATGGCGTCGGCGATTGCCGACCCGACACCTGCCTCACGCAAGGCCTCGAGCCGGGCCCTGACTGTATCCGGTCCCGCCGCGATTGCCGGCAGATCTATAAGCCCGACGGCACCGCGCGACTGTCTGGCCATCACCCGCACGAGATTGGCGTCGTGCATCGGATTGAGGGGATGGTCCTTGAGCGGGCTTTCGTTTAGCGGCTGTCCGCCGACGAAGAGATGGCCGAGATAGACGGTTCGGCCCGTTTCCGGAAAGGCAGGCGCCACCAGCACAAGTCCACCGCCCGCGGCATCACTCAAAGCCTCGGTGACCGGACCGATATTGCCGGCATCGGTGGAATCGAAGGTCGAACAGACCTTGTAAAGCACATGGGCGGCGCCGCTCCGGCGCAGCCATCGTTCGGCCGCGGTCGCGGCTGTTACGGCGTCAGCGGCAGGTACCGAGCGGATCTTCAGGGAAACGACAACCGCGTCTACATCCGGCAGCGCCAGCGACGGGTCGGGGATGCCGACCGTCTGCACCGTGCGCAGTCCGTTTTTCGTAAGCGTGTTGGCGAGGTCGGAGGCACCCGTATAGTCGTCAGCGATCGATCCGAGCAATATAGCCACCGTCTAGCTCCTTGCAAAAGGTCTGAACCAGCCAAGACCGTCCAGTGTGTGGCCGCGCGGGATGTATTCGCAGCCGATGAAACCGTCATAGCCAAGGCGGTCGATTTCGCCGAACAGATAGGGATAGTTCAGCTCCTCCCCGTCCGGCTCGTTGCGTGACGGCACGCTGGCGATCTGGATATGGCCGGTGATCGGCATGAGGCGGCGCAAGGCCACGACCACGTCACCATGGATGATCTGACGATGATAGACATCGAACTGGAGCTTCAGGTTCGGCAGGCCGAGTTCCCCGATCAGGCGCTCGGCTGCGCCGAAATTATCGAGGAAATATCCCGGCATGTTTCGCCCGTTGATCGGCTCGAGCAACAGGTCGATGCCCTTCTCTGAGAGCCGCCCCGCAACGTAGACGACGGAGCGTCGGTAAGATGAGGCTGCGTCCTCGTCGTTTGGATCAGCAAGGCCAGCCATCAGGTGCAGCCGCCCGACACCCGTCGCCGCCGCATAGTCCAGCGCGCGCTCGACGCCCGCTTTCAGCGCATCGAACCGTCCGGGAAGCGCCGCGATACCCCGCTCGCCGGCGGCCCAATCGCCGGGCGGCAGGTTGAACAAGGCCTGCTGCAGATTGTTGCGGGCGAGCCGTTCGGCGATTGCCTCCGGTGTGGCTTCATAGGGAAAGAGATATTCGACGGCGGCAAACCCGGCATCGGCCGCAGCGTCGAAGCGGTCGAGGAACGGCCATTCGTTGAACATCATGGTCAGGTTGGCGGCGAAAACCGGCATGGTGGTGTTCCTTTTACAGGCTCTGCAGCTCTTTGGTCGCACCGGGCAATGTTGCGCCCGAGAGCTGGGCGTAGAGGCGCGCGAGCGACGAATCGTCGTCGCGGCCCATGCCGGCTCCGGACGCGCCCAGATACATCTGCAGGGCCGCAGCTGCGAGCGGTACCGGATAGCGCTCTGAGCGAGCCATATCCTGGACGATGCCAAGATCCTTGACGAAAATCTCGATGCTGCTCAGCGGACTATAGTCTCCGGCCAGCACATGCGGCACGCGGTTTTCGAACATCCAGGAATTGCCGGCCGAGGCCGTGATCACTTCATAGACCTTGTGGAGGTCGAGGCCCTGCTTGGCTGCAAACGTTATCGCTTCGCAGGCGGCCGCGATGTGCACGCCGGCGAGAAGCTGGTTGATCATCTTGAAGGCGGCGCCGGTTCCGGCCGCGTCGCCGAGTTCGTAGACTTTGCCGGCCATGGCGTCGAGACCCGGGCGGGCCGTGTCGAAAGCCGGCTTGGAGCCGGATGCCATGATCGTTAGTTCGCCGTTTGCCGCCTTGGCCGCGCCGCCCGAAATTGGCGCATCGAGATAATGCAGACCGAGAGCCTCCACCCGTTGTGCCAGGTCGCGTGCCACAGCCGGGTCCATGGTGGCCGACGAAATGAAGACTGCTCCGGGCTTCATCGTCCTTGCGACACCCTCGACGCCGAACAGCACAGCCTCGGTCTGCGCACCGTTGACGACGACGGAGACGACAATGTCGGCATCCTTTGCCGCACCGGCGGGCGTGGCAGCGCCGCGTCCACCCTCGCTGGTGAAGCGGTCCACCGCCGCAGGAGTGATGTCATACCCAACGACGTCGAGGCCTGCGCGCTTCATCGACCGGGCCATTCCGAGCCCCATGGAGCCAAGGCCGATGACGGCCGCGACAACAGCGGGGCCTGTATTTTCAGCAAGCGGTGACATGACGAGTTCTCCAGTCTTGTAAGGAAAGAGCCGCCCTCCGGATGCTGCCACCCGGAGGGATTGGTGTTTAGCGGTTGACGGTTTTCGCCGGAACCGTCAACACGGCCAGCGAACCGATGACTAGGGCTGCGGCGAGAAGATACATGCCCGCGCTGTTGCTGCCCGTAAGATCTTTCAGATAGCCCACCAGAAACGGCCCGAGGAACCCGGCGAGATTGCCGACCGAATTGATCCAGGCGATGCCGGCGGCCGCTCCCGTGCCGGCGAGAAAAGCCGTCGGAAGCGACCAGAAGAGCGGCGCGCAGCTGATGGCGCCCGCAGCAGCCAGCGAGAGGCAGACGATTGAGACCGTCGTGCTTGTCGCCGTCGTTGCCGCGACAAAACCACCGGCGGCGATGAGCGCGGGGATGACCAGGTGCCACCGGCGTTCACGCAGCCTGTCGGCGGAGCGACCGAGCGCCAGCATGGCGAAGAAGGTGCAGATATAGGGGATAGCGGAAATCAGGCCGATATTCAGGTTCCCGCTGACACCAGAGGCCTTGACGATGGACGGCATCCAGAAATTCAGGCCATATTGCCCAAGCACGAAGCAGAAATAGACAAGGCACATCAGCCAGACGCGGCGGTCCGTCAGCGTTCCGGCAATGCTGTGCGGGCTCGAGGCCTTGGCCCGGTTCTCCGCCTCGATATTGGCCGCCAGCACACGCTTTTCGTCGTCGTTCAGCCATTTCGCATCACGGATCTTATCATCAAGGTAGAAGAACGTGGCGACGCCGAAAAGGATGGCCGGGATGGCTTCGATCAGGAACATCCACTGCCAGCCGGAAAGACCATGCGTGCCATGGAAGCTGTCCATCAAGAGACCCGACAGCGGATTACCGAAAATGGCGGATATCGGGATTGCGGACATGAAGGTGGTTATGATTCTGGCGCGGCGATGGGCCGGATACCAAGCGGTCAGATAGAGAATGATGCCGGGGAAAAATCCCGCTTCGGCAACGCCCAGCAGGAAACGCAGGACATAGAAGACGGCTTCCGACGAGGTGAACATGAAGGCGGCGGAAATGATGCCCCAAGTGACCATGATGCGGGCAATCCACACCCGCGCGCCGACCTTGTTCATGATAATGTTGCTCGGCACTTCAAACAGAAAATAGCCGATGAAGAAAATACCTGCGCCGATGCCATAGGCCGCTTCCGATAGGCCGAGCTCACTCGACATCTGCAGCTTCGCGAAGCCGACATTGACGCGGTCGAGATAGGCGACCACGTAGCACAGCATCAAAAAAGGAACGATTCTCCAGAATACCTTGCCATAGGCCCGGACGCGCCATCGACTGGCGCCTGCGTTTGCAGCGTCATGATATTCTCCTCCAATTGTTGCCGCGGTCTCCTTCCGCGGCACGCCGGGCCAATAATGGCAGCGCTGCCATTTTCTTTAATCCATTTTGGCAGCGCTGCCAACGCGAAATTGGTAGCGCTGCCAAAAAAATCTTGCTTCTTGAAGAGAGTGGTGAAAAATGAGGACCGCAATCGGAGAGGGATGACGGCTTAGCGGCTGAAGCGCCCACCCGAGGTGGGGTCGAAAGTGACTATGGAATTCAAACACCAGGCGACAGTGACGCTTGCCGAGGTCGCGGAAGCGGCCGGCGTCGGCGAGAGCACGGTCTCGCGGGTGCTGCGCAACCACGGCTCGTTTTCCGGCAAGACGCGGGACCGGGTGATGGCTGCTGTCGAGCGGCTCGGCTATGTGCCGAACCGGATCGCAGGAACGCTCGCCTCCACCGCTTCGCGCCTGGTCGCCTTCGTCATTCCCTCGCTATCCAACATCGTCTTTCCCGATGTTCTGCGCGGCGCCAGCGCCGTTCTGGAGGAAAACCGGTATCAGGCGGTCTTCTCCGTCACCGACTATGACCCGGGGAAGGAAGAAGCGCTTGCCGCCGCAATGCTCGCCTGGCGGCCCGCGGCTGTGATGCTGGCGGGGTACGAGCACACGGAGGGCACGGTGAAGATGCTGCGCGCAAGCGGCTGCCGGATCGTCGAGCTGCTCGATCTGGACGGCGATGCGCTTGATCTGGCGGTCGGTTTCTCCAACCGCGCAGCCGGACGCGAAAGCGCGGCTTTCCTGCTCAAGCGGGGCTATCGCCGGATCGGGTATGTCGGCCACGACCTCAACCGCGATACCCGCGCCAGCAAGCGGTTTTCCGCCTTTTTCGAAACGCTGGGCGCGCATGACGCCCCCCTCGCCGATCGCGAAATTCTCTCCGGGGCATCGTCGGTGGAAAACGGCAGGCTGGGACTGGAGCGGCTGCTCGCCCGGACGCCCGATCTTGATGCGGTCTATTTCTCCAACGACGACATGGCGCTGGGCGGCTATTTTCACTGTCTGGCGCGGGGGATTGCGATCCCCTCGCAGCTTGCCATTTTCGGCTATAACGGCCTCGATATCGGCCGGGCAACGCCGCAGCCCCTCTCGACGATCCGCACGCCGCGCGTCGCGACCGGACAGGTGGCAGCACAGCTTGTCATCACCAATGCGCCATCCCAGGTCGTCGATCTCGGTTTCGAGCTGATCGAAGGGGCAACCGCCTGATAGGGAGAAACTGTCATGTCCGACGCGCGCCTGCGTGAAGAAATCTGCCGCTATGGCCGTTCGCTGTTCGAGCGCGGGCTGACGCCCGGTTCGTCGGGCAATATATCGTTGCGGCTGGAGGATGGCGGCTGGCTGGTCACCCCGACGAACGCCTCGCTCGGCTTCCTCGACCCGGCCCGCATCTCAAGGCTGGATGCCGAAGGCCGGCACCTCTCCGGCGACAAGCCGACCAAGGAAATTCCGCTTCACACGGCGCTCTACGACACGCGCGGCAGTGCCCGCGCCATCGTCCATCTTCACTCCACCCATGCGGTGGCGCTGACCATGCTGCCGGAGATCGATCCGCGCGCCGCCCTGCCGCCGATGACCCCCTACTATCTCATGCGCGCCGGCGAGACCGCGCTGGTCCCCTACTATCGTCCCGGCGATCCGGCGGTGGCCGACGCGATCCGCGGGCTGGCGGGAAAATACTCGTCGGTGCTTCTGGCCAATCACGGACCGGTCGTCGCGGGCGACAGCCTGGAGGCGGCGGTTTTCGCCACTGAGGAATTGGAGGAGACGGCGAAGCTCTATCTCCTGCTGCGCAACCTCAACCCCCGTTATCTCACCCCGGCGCAGGTCAACGATCTCACCAAGACCTTCGGCCTCGACCTGCCGTCGCATCACGACCATGATCACGATTGATGCGCGATCACCTGAAGCAGGCACTCATTCCTTCACGGCCCCGGTCATGGACGAGACGTAATAATCGACGAAGAAGGAATAGAGGATCACCACCGGCAGCGAGCCGAACAGCGCGCCGGCCATCAGCGCGCCCCATTCGAACACGTCGCCGCGGACCAGCTCCGTCAGCACGCCGACCGGCACGGTCTTGTTTTCCGAAGACTGGATGAAAGTGAGCGCATAGATGAACTCGTTCCACGACAACGTGAAGGCAAAGATGCCCGCCGATATCAGCCCGGGGACAGCAAGCGGCAGGATGATCTTGATCAGGATCTGCCAGCGCGTCGCGCCATCCACTAGCGCGCTCTCTTCGAGCTCGAACGGGATCGACCGGAAATAGCCCATCAACAGCCAGGTGCAGAAGGGAATGAGGAAGGTCGGATAGGTGAAGATCAGAGCCAGCCTGGAATCGTAGATGCCGAACTTGAAGACAATGAAGGCCAGCGGAATGAACAGGATCGAGGGCGGCACGAGATAGGCGAGGAAGATCAGCAGCCCCACCGGCCGCGAGCCCGAAAACCGAACCCGCTCGATCGCGTAGGCCGCAAAGACCGATGCCGCCAGTGACAGGAATGTCGCGCAGGTCGCCACCAGCATCGTGTTCCACAGCCAGCCCGGATAGGACGTCTCGAACAGCAGGTACTTGATATGGTCGAGCGTCGGGCCGACCACCCAGAAGGGACTGTAGTTGTTGTAGTCGGTCAACTGCGAATTGGGCTTAATCGCCGTGATCGCCATCCAGTAGAACGGAAAGAGCAGGACGAAGACGAACACTGCCATCGGCAGATAAACCATCACAATCCTGCGCGGCAGGCGGTTGAGATAGCTCATGCCCTGCACGTCGTCGGTGAGAACGGCGTCTTCGGATTTCACGGTCGTGGTCATCGTCATTCTCCCCAATCAATCCTGGCCGCCCTGCTGCCATTTGCGCCGCTGCAGGCCGAAGAAGCTGAACATGATGGCGGCAAGGAGGAACGGGATCATCGCCACCGCGATCGCGGCCCCCTCCCCGAGCTGTCCGCCCGGAATGCCGCGCTGGAAGGAAAGCGTCGCCATCAGATGCGTCGCGTTTACCGGCCCGCCCTTGGTGAGCACATAGATGAGCTGGAAATCGGTGAAGGTGAACAGCACCGAGAAGGTCATGACGACGGCAATGATCGGCGTCAGCATCGGCAACGTCACATAGCGGAAGCGTTGCCAGCTCGTTGCACCGTCCAGCGACGCCGCCTCCTGCAGCGAGGCCGGAATGGTCTGCAGGCCAGCCAGCAACGAAATGGCGACAAAGGGAATGCCGCGCCAGACATTGGCTGCGATCACCGAGGCTCGGGCATTCTCCGGATCGCCCAGGAAGTTGATCGGACTATCGATCACGCCGAGCTGCATCAGCGACCATGAAATGATCGAGAACTGCGCATCGTAGATCCACCAGAAGGCCAGCGCCGAGAGCACGGTGGGAACGACCCAGGGTAAGAGTACGATTGCCCGGAAGAAGGACTTGAATGGCAAATTTTCATTCAGCAGCAGCGCCAGCCAGAGCCCGAAGACGAATTTCAGGATCGACGCCACAATCGTGTAGAGCAGCGTGTTGAAGACCGACAGCCAGAAGACCGAGTCCTCGGCAAGGAAGATGTAGTTTTCGAGCCCGATGAACACCCCGTCACGACCGATGCGCGTGTCGGTAAAGCCGAGCCAGACGCCGAGACCGAGTGGATAGGTGAGGAAGCAGACAAGGAAGACGGCGGCCGGAAGCATGAAGAGGAAACCAATCATGTTCCTGTTCTGCATGAGCGAGGCCATCGCGGATGGCGGCTTCCTGGATGACGCTGTGGACATCGGACATCTCCCGTATAGCGGATTGGGGAACGGGTATCGGCGGGGCATTTCCGCCGATACCTTGTCTCAGCGGCCTATGCAGGCCATGTTGGGATTTAGACCCGGTAGTAGCGGTTTGCCCGGCGCTCAGCCTCTACAATTGCCTCTTCCGGCGTCATCTGCCCCGTAACCGCGGTGGCGAACATGTCGACCAGCACGTAGTCGGCCATGACGCCGGCGGACGCATAGCCGAGCGGGCCGGCATAACCGTTCGGGCGCAGCGTTTCGGAGGCGCGCGCATAAGGCGCGTGGATCGGATCGGACGTCCAGACGGGATTGTCGGCGAAAGCCTTGAGAGGCTGGCAGCAATACGCGCTGGAGCCCGTGATCCAGGCATTCATCTGGTCGGCCTCCATCATGAATTTGATATAGGCCTTGGCAGCTTCCGGATATTTCGTATGGCTGAAGAGCAGCAGCGAACTGGTCTGATGCAGCTCGACGCTCTGGCCGACCGGACCGACAGGGAAGTTCGTGGTGCGGATGTCGGCTGAAAGTTCCGCCATCGCCGGGTCCTTCTTCGACGCATAGTAGAGCGAGACGCCGTTCGCCGTCAGCGACACCTGGCCCGCCAGGAAGGCCCGGTTGTTATTGATGTCGAGCCAGCTCTCGGTGCCCGGAATGAAGGTCTCGTAAAGCGCCTTGGCATAGTTGACCGCTTTGAGCGTCTCGGGGCTGTTGATGACGACCTTGCCGCCTTCATCGACCATCTTGCCGCCATGGCTCCAGAGCAACCAATGGGCATAGTTGTTGCCGTCGCCGACGGCCTTGCCGTGCGGGAAGCCGGCTGGCGTTCCCTTGGCCTTCATCGCCTTGCAGAGTTCGAGGAACCCGTCGGTGTCCTTCGGAAATTCGCTGAAGCCGGCCGCCTTAACATGGCTGTCACGATAGCAGACGGCGTTGCCAATCGCCGTCAGCGGCATGGCGATGAACTTGTCGCCGCGCGAAGCATAACCCTTTACGCCATCGTACCAGCCGCCGTATTTGCCGCCGAGGTAGTTGGCGAGTTCGGTCAGATCGACGAGCTTGTCGGGATATTGGTGGGCGTCGTCAAACCAGCACATCACCAGATCGGGCCCCGAACCGACATTGGCGGCGACGGCTGCCTTCGGGCGAATGTCTTCCCAGCTTTCCTTGTCGATGCGGACCTCGACCCCAGTCGCCTCAGTGAATTTCGCGGTGTTGGCAAGCCACGCATCCTCGTCACCCTTGACGAAGGGCGTCCAGCGCAACAGCCTCAGGCTCGCCCCTTCCTCCGGCTTGTAGGCCGGCTCCGCCCCTTGCGCGAAAGACGGGCGGATGCCGAAAGGCGAAAGCCCGGCGATCCCCGCCAGCGCGGCGGATGCAGTGAGAAAATCACGTCTCTTGAAAGTCATAATGCTCCTCCTGGTGACAACGGGACATCATCCTTTCCGGCACCCGCCGTCCCGTTTGGCGAATGCTGCAACGAAGGTTTCGGGTATGGCCGGAAACGCCGACCCGAGACCGGATGCGTCAGGGCTCCTCTTCCCTGACGCACAAAGCGGGGCAGTATCAGTCGGTCAGCCGCACGCCGGTTTCGGCGTCGAACAGGTGCACATGATCGGCATCGATAGATAGGTGGATTGCCTCGCCCGGCCGGGCGGTCACGCGCTCACGGAAAACGCAGGTGACGTCCGTGCCGCCGAAGCGCACGATCAACTGCGTCTCGTAGCCGGTGGGCTCGATAACCGCGACGGTCACGGGAAACCCGTTCGGGTCGAGCGACATATATTCCGGCCGCAAGCCGTAGATCAGATCACGCCCTCTTGCCGCCGATGGCGACCGCGCGACTGGCAGCGCCATGCCATCGGTTGCGATAAAGCACTTCGGATTTTGCGGGTCGAGCCTGCCCTTGATCATGTTCATCGCTGGCGAACCGATAAAACCCGCGACGAAAAGATTGGCGGGGCTGTCGTAGAGGTCAAGCGGCGCGCCGATCTGTTCGACAATACCGTCATGCATGACGACGATTTTGTCGGCCATGGTCATCGCCTCGATTTGGTCATGCGTGACATAGACGGTGGTCGTCTTCAGCCGCTGGTGCAGTTCCTTGATCTCGGCGCGCATGGCCACGCGCAGTTTCGCATCGAGGTTGGATAGCGGTTCGTCGAAGAGAAATACCTGCGGATCGCGCACGATCGCCCTGCCCATCGCTACGCGCTGGCGCTGGCCGCCGGAGAGCTGGCGCGGATAGCGGTCGAGCAGCTTGGAAAGCCCGAGAATGCCCGCCGCGGTGCCTACGCGCTTGTCGATATCGGCTTTCGGCGAGCCGTTCAGCATCAGCGAGAAGGCCATGTTGTCGGCGACCGTCATATGCGGATAAAGCGCGTAGTTCTGGAACACCATGGCGATATCCCGATCCTTGGGCGGCAGGGTGTTGACGACCTTGTCGCCGATGCGGATCTCGCCCGCCGAAATGTTTTCAAGCCCGGCCAACATTCGCAGAAGCGTCGATTTCCCGCAGCCCGAGGGGCCGACAAGGATCACGAATTCGCCATCCTCGATTTCGATGTTCACGCCCTTGATGACGGGAAAGGCTCCGAATGATTTTCTGACATCGACGAAGTCAACGCCTGCCATATGCTTTCCTCCCTGTGAATTTCATCTGACATCGGCGGACTGTCCGGCGGCCTCCTCATGCCGTTCTTAGACCCCGTCCAGTTTCCTCTCGACCGCCCTTACCCCCGCCCCACCAGCGGCATCTTCGTCGCCATGACCGTCATCGTCAGCACATTCGCCTCCAGTGGCAGGCTTGCCATGTAGACAACAGCCGCGGCGATATGGGCGACCGGGATCGTCGGCTCACTGGCGGTCTCGCCATTAGCCTGCAACACCCCGGAATTCATCTTCGACGTCATGTCGGTCGCGGCATTGCCGATATCGATCTGGCCGCAGGCGATGTCATACTTGCGCCCGTCGAGTGCGGTCGACTTGGTCAACCCCGTGATCGCATGCTTGGTTGCCGTGTAAGGTGCTGAGTTCGGCCGCGGCGTCTGGGCCGAAATCGAGCCGTTGTTGATGATCCGCCCGCCGCGCGGCGCCTGCGCCTTCATCAGCCGGAACGCCTGCTGCGTGCAGAGAAAGGCACCCGTCAGGTTTGCGGCAAGAATGCCGCTCCATTGCTCGAAGGTCACCTCTTCCAACGGCACGGCCGGCACATTGGAGCCGGCATTGTTGACCAGGAGGTCGAGCCGGCCGAACTCGGTGCGGATCGCCTCGAAAAGGCGGACGACCGCATTGGGATCGCCGATATCGGCCCTGACACCCCGCACGGTTCCTCCCGTTTGCGCCGCTATGCCGCCAGCTGCTTTATCGAGCACGTCGGCGCGCCGGCCGGCGATGACGATGGTATAACCCTCCGCACTTAAGGCCTCGGCGATCCCGCGTCCGAGGCCCGTGCCGCCGCCAGTCACCAATGCGATCTTGCCTTCGCCGGATTTTAAAGCGCGAACCATCTCAGATATGTCCTCCGAGTTCATCTTCGATATGGATCCTGATGATCTCATCGAAGTTGGTTTCGGCTTTGAAACCCAGTTCGCAAGCACGCCGCGCGTCGAAATCGGTCGGCCAGCCTGAAACAATCGAGCGGATAACCGGGTCGGGCTCACGGCGGACGAGCTTGACGGCCTTCTCACCGGCTACACGCCGAAGGGCCTGGATCTCTTCACCAACGAGGGCGGAAAGGCCGGGCATGGTCAGATTGCGTCTCGGGCCGATCGCGGATGTATCCATCCGCGCGGCATGAATGAAGAACCCGACGGCCGAACGCGGGCTTGCAAACCAGTGGCGTACGTTCTCGTCCACCGGCAACACCGCCTCCTGACCTGCCAGCGGCTCGCGGAGAATATTGGAAAAGAAGCCGGACGCCGCTTTGTTGGGTTTGCCGGGGCGGATGCAGATCGTCGGCAGGCGGATGCCGACGCCATCGAAAATGCCGCGCCTCGAATAGTCGGCGAGAAGCAGTTCGCAGATCGCCTTTTGCGTGCCGTAGCTCGTCAGTGGCGTGGTAAGGAACTCGTCGCCGATCTTTTCCGGGAAAGGCCTTCCGAAAACGGCGATCGACGACGCGAAGATGACCCGCGGAACGTAGGGCTCCCGCAAACTCTCGTGGCGGATCGCCTCGAACAGCGCCCGCGTTCCGTCAAGATTGACCTTGTAGCCCTTGTCGAAATCAGTCTCGGCCTCACCGGAAACGATCGCCGCGAGATGGAAGATCACGTCGGGCCGCAAACCGACGACTTTCTCGGCGGCGTCATCGGTCGAAAGATCAAGCACGAGTGTCTTTGCAATTGGCGACAGCCCCTGAGGCACAGGCGGCTCGATCACGTCCACCAGCGTCAGCCTAGAAATATCGTAGCCAAGCACGCCTTCCTCTGAGGCGAACTTCTCCACCAACTTGCGACCGACCATCCCGGCCGCTCCGATCACCATGACATCCATTTTCGACGAACCTCCCCGTCTGCCGCCGGCTCAGCCGGATCAGCCTGCCATCTTGCTCTTGCTCTTTTCCCGGTTTTTCTGCCCGCTCCCCGCGAGCAATTCCTTCGTCGTGTCGTAGATCCGGGTCAGATGCCGGCCAAATGCAGCGATTACCGCGTCCCGGTCGCGCCGCTCCAGTGCCTCCACGATCTCGGTGTGGTCGTCATAGCTGGCATCGATCGCGCCTGGCCGTGACATGGCGCTGCGCCGATAGTCCATCATGAAGGTGTAGAGATCGGTGACGAAATCGGACAGCAGCGGGTTTCCGCAAGCCCGATAGATCGCCATGTGGAATTCGCGGTCGCAGATCAGAAAGCGCATGGCGTCATCGCCACACAGCTTCTGCGCTTCGAGCAGGCTTTTGAGCTTGCCCAGCGTCTCTTCGTCAATCATGTCAGCTGCATCGCCGACGACCTTCAGCTCGATATGCAGCCGGGCCGCATGAACATCGTCAAGATCGTAGCTGTCGATGGCGTTGGGGGAAGCGATGGTAACGGTGAGATGGCTGAGATCGACATTGCAGACCCGCGTGCGACTGCCCTGAGACACCTCGACGATACCGCGCGCAGCCAGCGTCTGGATGGCACCGCGCACCGTCTCACGGCTGACATGAAGCACGTTGGCGAGCTCCCTTTCCCCCGGCAAGACGTCGCCGGGGCGCAGCATGTTGGTGGCGATCAGGACCATCAGCTTGTCGGCGATGAGGTCACGGGCCGTGCGCCGGTCGAGACTCTGCCCGACCTTTGGCATTTGCGTGAGTATCGGGCTGCCGTCCATCGCCGTCACCGCCTCCAACTGACCCACTGGTTGGTCCAGCAGATCAGTTTCTCCATGGAGCCGTGAAAAGTATGACTAGTCAAGACAGGTTCGTTGCTGCATCGCATCAAAGATCGGCCCTGGAACGGCGTCGCTGCCGGTCACCTCGCGCTTCGGCGGCTAGGGGAAGCCGAAGTCGCAGCGGCCCTTATCGTCGAGCACGACGGCCTCGCCGTCGAGGATCATGGAGGTCCCCAGTTAGCAAAGCCGCCAGTGCGACGGCCGTTCCATATCGCGCGATTTTAATGCGGCGCCCGCGTGCCACCATTCAAGTCGTAGCCCATCATGCTCCCAGCCGGCGTCATGCCGTGCGGGAATGGCGGCCTGTTTTTCTAACAAGGAGGTACTACACATGGCTCGGGACACTCTTACCGTCGCCTAGGCGTCGTTGCCTGCCATCCCCACCCACGATCAGGTGAAACCGATCAGCGTCATAACCGCACGGCAGGTTTGCTTAGACATCAAAAGATTTGAACATCATCGGCGGTCACACGTTATATCCTTGACCACGAGGCGAGGTTTTCCAATGTCTATTCATACGCGAGATATCGGCGAAGCGGTACTCGGGCTGTTCCATTTGCATCATTTCGATGAGCCGCGGCTGAGCGACGATCAGCGGCTGCTGATCGAGGCTTATCGGTCGGGACAGGTTCCAGAAGCCGCATGGCAGGAGCATCTGACGCTCGATCCTGAGCTTGCTCGTTACTGGCGGTCAGATGCAAAACACTGAGCATCTGATCGGGATGTGCCTACAGGAGTTCGGCGTCGGGACTTCGAATCCATATCGCACGATCCTCAAGCTGCGCCTGCGAGCGCCATTCCAATCATAGCCATAGCCTACGTTCGGCGTCGACGGCGGCTCCGGCCAAGGTGGAGGTCCAGCATCAGTCGGACCAGCCATCTCTGACATCCGGTGTCGCCACGAACTCATCCATATGTTCGACGGCGTATTCGAGTGAGAGCAGTTGCCGCGTTCGGTGAGGCCGTCAAGCAGCGCGCCCATGCCGACAGATCCGGCATCAGATCCACGATTTTGGTGCCACCGCCGCTTGAGGGCGGTGAAACGTCGATGGAGGAGCAAGCTTCATTCCATGCGTCTCGTATGCCGCTCATGAATAGATGGAGCGCCTCCCGAGCCAGCCACTCGCCTTCACCGCTTTGCCATCCATGACCCTCTCGAAGACCTCTGAAATCACAGTAAAGCCTTCAGGAAGGATGTATCCGGATTGCCGTTGATCAAACATGGCGCAACCTCCTCCAATTGGGGCGAAAGCGCTTATGATCTCTCAGCCGCCGGAGCCCGCAGCACTGTCCGGCGATGAGCAAAATATGCGCCGACAAAGCGCCTCTGACAACGTTCGGGGATCACAGCCTTTGTCGCATCGTTTTCGCTGCTTCGCGACACGACTCCAGCAGGTTCTCTTTTCCCATGCCGCGGATTGCGCCGCAGCGCCTGCACTGGATCAATTCTCTCGTCTCCATCTCGGAGAACGTAAGCCGCTCTCGCGTCCCGCACTTCTGGCACTGAATTTTAAGCTGTCGGAGTCATCCACTGCTGCCTCCCGTTGCTTTCAAATTACCCCCACAACCTGGCCCACTGAAAGGGAATTTCAAGATGACCAATGGTTCCAGCCGGTGAAGATGTCGCGTATCATCGCGCGTTGAGTGCCGGCGCTTATCGAGCCTCAGAACTCGACAAGGAGCACTATCACCTCATCGTAGAGGGATCTGGCAACGTGGTCCGCGGCACACGATTGCCGACAACCTGAACACCGCCGCCGACGACGGCCCACGCATCAAAGTTCTGAGTGTCGCGTCTACCAGCGATGACGGTTGGGTTGTTTCCGCTGCTGGTCCGGGGTTCGGCAAACGCCGACCTTCTCGAACGCGGAATTGACAACCATCACCGCCTGCCAAATCCAGCCGGCTCTCCGGCGGGGAAAGGTCGCTGCTACCAAGCCGCAAATATGAAGCGGGTAGTACGGTCAGGGCCCCCTTTGTTTCGTCACGCCGCCCTTGAACGCGCCGAGGTTTTGTTAATCGACGTTACAGCCAAGTTGGTGAGCTTGTTGTTCGTCGCCTTCTCTTGGTCGAGGATCTCACTCAGAAGCTTGTGCGCCTCATCATGGCCGAGGTCCTTGGCCCATTCCCGAAGCGAGCCATAGCGGGCGATCTCGTAGTGCTCGACAGCTTGGCAAGCGGCCAGAAGACCCACGTCCAACGCGGTCCCTTTAGCCTCTTTCATCAAACCGTCGGCCTCCTTGATCAGACCCTTCGATAGCGTCGCATTTTTCGCCAGATGCCGTTTTGCCGATCGACTTGAAGACCTGCTCCAGCTTCTTGATCTGGTCCCTCGTCTCCAAAAGGTGTTCCTCGGCCGCCTTCTTCAGTTCGGCGCTATTCGCTGCCTTAGCGACCTTTGGAAGCGCCTTCGTGATAGCGTTCTCGGCGAAGTAGAGATCCTGCAGCGTGTGTTCGAAAATATCAGCCAGCGATTTCATAAACTTTCTCCTTCGCAATGAAATGCAGGGCTCGGGAGGCTTCGTAAAAAACGATGTAAACAGTAACCACCGTGGAAGATCCCAGATTTCTCTGACCTCCCGCGGCGTCGGCGGCTGTGCAAGAGCATCATTAGAAAGCCTGCTAACGACCATTTCCACCAATCGTTGCTGGCTTCAGCGCAAAACCCCTGCATCACGGGCGGCTTTCTCGAACGCCAACCGGGCCATGTAACCAGGCACATCACCATTGACAGCTTCGAGACAGGCGGTCAAAGCCGCCTGATATGCGGGATCGGACTTGGATCCAGACCAATTGTTCTGCAAAACCGCTGCCGCTTGACTGGCCGATCCAACCAACAAGTGGTGGTATGCATCGGGCAGACAGATCACGACACTTTCATTCCAGGGTGCCGGTTGTTTGCCCCCTGCCCTCTCTATATCGCGTCCGTACCGTTCCTCGCGTTCCCAACGATCCTCTGCCATGACGTTCTCCTTCTCGAACGTCTCCAAATCGCCAAAACAGAATCGTGTTCCCGATATCGTTCAGTCGCCGGCTCGTGCACCAATAGCGCTGAAACAGGGGGCGCGCATATGCGCAGCGCGGTTACCGCCTTCGTCCGCCGACGTCGACATTGCTGTTATCTGCATCTCACTACGCACGTGATCCCGCAATTGGCCCAGAGACACGTGACAAGATCGAGCCTTGTTATACTCAGATCTGCACCGGCTTGATCGTGCCGACCGATATCTCACCTTTCAACAGGCCGCGTACCAGTCCTGCTTTTGCATGTTCGACTTCGATGACCGTGTATAGTTTTTCGTCCCGAAACGCGCTCGCATCCGAGGTGCTGACACCTTCGGCAGGGGCGGCGTCGACCTCCATATAGTCGAGTTCGCACGCGGACGCGACGATGCGGGCGTCCCCAGACGTGCGGGCAGCGACCACGACTTCGCCCTGGTTAAGTGCGCTCTGCCATCGAGGATCGGATTGTGCGGCGATCGGCACCAAGCGGTAGACGTTCAGTGTTTCAGCACCAGAATCGCTCGAGGCTCGGCATGCGTCGGCAATTTGAGCCTTGCTTTCCACCGATCTGCCAAATTCCGTGTGGCTTTCGCCGGTGGACTTCGCCTCGTCACCATATTGCGCATTGTTGGACATCGTCATCTCTTTCGTCGTTGAGTCAGAAACATTAATTTGCACGGAAAGTTCCCTTCCCTCGAGTGGCTGGCCTGAGGGCCTTTCGCAAATCGGCGCGGCGGCAAGCGCGGCTCCGCCGGTCGCGACAGGGATCAGAAGAGTTGAGGATGTGTCCATGGCAAACACCGTTCACGGACGCTACATTGCTTAGCGCCTTCGAGAGGCGGCAAGCGGAAGAGTCAGGCTCAGAGCTAAGACCGCGACAGAGATGATGAAGGGTAGGTTCGGCCACGATTGTCGTGGCGGCGTAGTCGAAGCGGCTGTCCGCGGGCAACAAGTGAAAAACCCGCGCCCCGGTCTCCGGTGGGAAGCTGCCGGCTGAGGAACATTTCGCAGGACCGGAAGTTTGCACGGCAGTAACAACAGAGCAGGCGTTAGTGCTTCAGCGGCACGATCGCTCCTGCAGAAATGAGCCCGAGGCGAGGCCAAGATCATGACATATGTTGCATCCCCCAGAACCCAGAAAGGTACTGCGGAGCGGCTTGCCGACTGCTACCAGTGCGTTTCGTCCACACTTTCAACTCACGACCCGACAGGTGCTTTGCGAGATTTCGACACCGATTTGATCACTGCCGCGGTACAGGCCGGATGGGATGAAGACGAGATACGCGCGGCTTTGAACGGTATTCGGTCGGGCAATGCGGTCGCGAGCGCGAATGCAGAAGGGCCTGAACTTAGCCCGGACCCCAGGCAAACGCTGTCTTCCGATCCTGCCTTCACTGAAACAGTGAAGGGACCGGCGTTTGAGGGCCGCGAGTCAGCGCAGGGCTTGCAAGAGAGCGCTGAAAGAGAAGAGCGACGGATCGAATGCCAGAAAGGAAGTCCCTTGGCCAAGGGGGAAGAACGCTTCGAGGAACGATCGAGGAGCTCGGACGGCAGAAGCGCGGGAGAGAAACAAAATCCTGGAGGATGAAAATCTTACACCTCACCTGCCAAGCGATCGCCAAGACCCGCCTGAGGATAAATTCTCAGCAATGCTTTGGTTTCGGGCTTCATGTCTAAAAGGAAGGCCGCTGACGGTCGCCGGCGAATACCGAAACTCGCGCCGTTCGAGTTCGCGCCACCACTGAGAGACTTGTTGGGACGCCCGCTGGTTGGGTTGGTTGTCCCGGCTAGCCAGACTATGTTCGACACGGGTGCGAGTTTGGAATGATATGACGGTGGACGTCCCGCTGTCCGAGATTACGTTCGCGCGCGGGCGAGGGCGCCACCCGAGACGCGTGCCGCCCTCGATCCCTGAAAAGAGCCTCCGCCAAATTGGTCGGAGGCTCAGTCAGGACGGCTGATCGCCCAAGCGACATCCGCAGCCGGCGAGACTGCGGCAGACGATCGTTAATTAGAATATACTTATATTTCTCGTTAACAAGTCGGCACATCGGGTGACGCTCAGACAGGCTACAGCGCCCCATACTGGAGGTCGAAGGCCAAATTCGCGTTCAAGCGCGATTGAGTGGTAATCCCGTTCAATGATCCCCGAGTGCCTCTGCGCCGGAACCAAATCCCACCCCCAGGGTTCGAGAGCCGGATCAATCCGATTTACAAGCAGAGGCCACGTTCATGAACCCCCATGACTATCGTTGCGGCGGCGCTGATGAGCGCTGTAACCGCCGCTGCGTTTGCGCAAACGACGCCTTCGACGAACGGAAACACGCCGGCAGCCACCACGCCCGACTCGCAAACACCCACTGTGCCCGTGGAGGGAGCTAAACAGTTTCACCGAGCGGATAGAGGCCGCCGGCTACACCGATGTCACCGCACTCAAGCTCGATGACAAGGGTGTGTGGCAAGCAAACGCGAAGAAAGGACAGTAAGTCCGTGACCGTCGCCCTCGACCCAAGACAATGTGACAGCCCAATAAGGTAAAACCCAAAGCTAGGGAGACTGAAGATGAGAACCGTGACAGGTCTTTTTGACGATTATGAAACGGCGCGAGATGCGGTGCGTGATCTCGAGGCGGCGGGCATACCGCCCGATGATATCAGCATTATCGCCAACAACAGCGGCGATTGGTATTCCGACGATACCTCCGACGCCGCCGGAGGCGCCAGCGCCGGAGCGGGTCTTGGTGCCGCGGGAGGTGGCATTGTTGGACTTCTCACTGGACTTGGACTTATGGCCATCCCTGGGGTGGGACCGGTTGTCGCGGCCGGTTGGCTGGCAGCGACCGCCGCAGGCGCCGCGGCTGGCGCTGTTGCCGGCGGTGCGGCAGGTGGCATCATCGGCGGATTGACCGAAACCGGCGTGGATGAAGACGACGCGCACGTTTACGCCGAAGGCGTTCGGCGCGGCGGAACCCTGGTGACAGCGCGGGTCGAGCATGATCTCGTCGCCCAAGCCGAAACAATCTTGCAACAACGGGATCGGGTTGATCTCGCCGCTCGTCGCAGCGCTTACACTGAGGAGGGATGGTCGCATTTTGACGAGGACGCCGATCCTTACACCGTGGATCAGGTCGAACGCGAGCGCGAGCGGTATCGCAGCATGATGCCCTAACCGACTTTCGCGGCGAGCCGAGAGGGCCGCGGAGGCCACTCCGGCCGCAGCCGCCTTTTCCATGCCGTGCCGCCCGAGCCGACCTGTCAGATATCGTTCCAGATGTCCCGCGTCGCTTGCTTCTTGGTGGGCCGGCGCGGCTTCTAATGAACCGCCACTTGGCGAGGACTTTCTTTGGCGTCCGGTCTCAGCTTCTCTGGAAGTACATCTCGCGCAGACTTCCGGATAACGTCGATCGCCGCCTCCGTCGCGTGGCTGACAGCATTACCGGTAATCCCCAGTGCCCGTTTGCTACTGCGGGCGCCCTTGCCGGCCGCATCGGCTATGTCGCCTCGTTCCTCGACAAGCACTGCGGCCGCTGCGGCCACGGCGGCCGTCAGGGCTTTGGCAGCACACTCCTACCGATATCGCTTGCCAGAAGCCCTTTTACGAGTCCCGTCTTCCGGATAGGTTTTGGGACTTAGTAGCCAGCAAGCTTCTTCGGGATCTTGCTCTTCTAAGCCATGACACCCTCCACGATGTGACCGCTGACAACCGGCAAATTGTAGTTTGGTTCCGCGAGAACACCGCTTCGGAACCGATGGCGCCGTCATCAGTTTGTCTTGCGCACTCGACAGGAGATACAAGCATGGCCAAAGACGACGATTTAAAAGCGGGCTCCACCGGCACACCCGATGAACCTCTCGCCGGCGTCCGTAAGGCTGCCCAAACAGCCACTGAAGCAGTGAGGCGAGAGACAAGCGCGGTAGCGACCGCAGCAGCAGAACATCCTCACACCGCCACCACTCTGGGAGTGCTTATTGGCGCCCTCGCCTTCACCATCGGCTATGTTTTGGGAAGGTCATCGGTCGATAGCGGGCGGGGCTACTGGCGATAAAAGAGGACCCGACCGGCGTGCGGCTTTGAATGATGTCACGGATGAAAACCCGTATCCTGGCGCGCAGGACCGCAGCCCAAGGACCCGGGGCTGCGGTTTTGTTTGTCGGGATTTCGTGCGAACGACGGCTGAGCCAGCGGTCGAGCGAACGACTTGCAATGGAGACGACCGCGTGTTGCACCGTCATCAGGGCGCCAGGCACTCTTCACAGATGCCACAGCCATCTGCATCCATGCTCGTGGCCGGGCGCTTCTTTCGACAACAGAGGCAGGTGACAATATCCGGCGCGCTCCAGTTGTAATGCTTGGGTGGTGTGATTTGAATTGTGGTGTCGGGAGCTACTTGTTTACCCAGTTGTTCCATCTGGAGGCTCCATGTCGAAGACGCCATTTTCGCTAGAGGGGGGTGCATGAACGGCATCCTACCTTTCCAACCCGGGTTCTAGATGGGCGCCAGGAGAACGGCGCCCAGTTCGTCGAGATCACCTATGCGGCATTTGATGCTTCGATTTGCGTCGGAGCTTGTGACTGTTCAAACACCGCCGCACTTTCGATCGCGATTTTGCGTGGCTTCATCTCCTCCGGGATTTCCCGCACGAGATCGATCTCCAGGAGACCGTTGTTCAGGTCAGCGCCGATCACCCGCACGTGGTCGGCAAGCTCGAACCGGTGCTCAAACGGTCGCCCGGCGATCCCGCGGTGCAGATAGGCTTCTGACGAGGATTCCTGCTTCTTGCCGACGACCGTCAGAAGGTTGGTTTGAAACGTGATGTCGAGATCGTCTCGCGTAAAACCGGCGACCGCAATCGAGATCCGATAGCTATCGTCACCGGTCTTGACGATGTCGTAGGGCGGCCAATCGCTCATCGAACGGGCCCGCTGGGCGTTTTCGAGCAGACTGAAGAGCCGGTCGAACCCGACGGTCGATCGGAAAAGCGGTGCGTAGTCGTAAGTTGTTGCCATAACCATATCCTCCTTGAGCAACATGGATATTGGAAGCGCCGAAAGACGACACTTCCAGCAAGTCCAGCCCTGATTCTAGCGGCTGGCGACAAGCGATTTGGTTTAGCAAAAGTTCAGTTTCAAGGGCTCGGAAAGAAAAAATGAGGGCGGCATAAGCGTCGCTCAAGACAGGCCGCTCAGCGGATGCACGCTGCTCCAGACAAGTGGCAGGGGCCTGTCAGATCGGTCAAGGGGCTTGGCACGGAACATTCATTGAGAGCGCTTGAACTCAAGGGGCTGCGAAATTAAATTTTTGACGGGCGCATCACGCGCCTTCCTGTAATGGCCCCATAAATCCCCGGACATGATCTCCCACTTGTTAAGTGTGAGGAGTAATGTCCCCATTATGAGTAG
>NZ_JBWKZT010000031.1:0-27986 GCF_059424735.1 Ensifer sp. GW101-20A05
GCGAGACTGTCCGCGATTTAGTGAAACGACTGTCCGGGATTTACCGGAATCGCTGTCCCGTTAATCCGAAATCCGCATACTGCGCGATAACCTGGCCGGGTAATGACGAATCCATGCTTGCCCTGGCGCGCGACAACGCATTGGCCATCAGCGCCGACGACACGTTCCTGATCTTCCTGGGCGACGGATTCCCGTCAACGTGCTGGAACGCCGAACGTCGTGAAGTTCCTGGAGCTCGCTGTTCTCTTGGGCTTCGATCCGCACGAAGCAATGAAACAGTTATCTCGAGGCCAGGAATAGCACTACGCAGGCGATCCGATATGAAGTGGGATCAGGAGCGTTCCACTCGATACATTATGCGATCATTTTGGCCCTCCCCCCCCGAACGTGAACAACCTAGCAACACGCCGTTTGCACGGGGCTCGTGAAGGACGGTTCCGTCGCCTCCATTGCGGTTCTCGGGGGAGGAGCCTGACGGGAAAATCGTGCCCCACAGCGGTCTTCTGATTTTGGCCGGCAGTGGTTAGCTGTACGTTGACCTGGAAGCTGGATCCCACCACCGCGAGCGCGCCACCCGGTTACCTTTCTTGCAATTATCAGCTAACTGTTCGAATGAGTCATCCCGGTCTTCGGGCCGACCAACAGCCTATGCCGATGCGAATGCACACGGTGCGTTCATGCGGATCATGCAATCGGCCGGCAGCATTGAGCATTTCGATCCCAAGACGAACCAGGGCAGCGGCATGATCCGATCGCGCCACGGGCACGCCGCTGACAACCATATAGTTGTCGCCCGTGGTTTTGATTTTCTCTAGGCCATGGCGCTCAACCAGCTGATCAAAGGCCGTGAAAACGTCGTTGAGGAATTCGACAAGTCGAACAGGCGAAGTTTGGCTCGCTTCGGCGGTGGACCCTGCCATGTCGGCGAAAAGAATGGCTCTGTTGCAAAAATCCCGTTGATGTCCGAACGAACGCCGAAGATTTGCAGCGAGACTATTGATGAGCGATTTCAAGTGGCGCCATTTTCAGGGTGAAGTGATTTTGTGGGCGGTGCGATGGTATTGTCGGTATGGGGTGAGCTACCGCGACCTTGAGCATATGATGGGAGAACGAGGTGTGCCCGTCGACCATTCCACGATCTATCGTTGGGTCCAGAGATATGCGACGGAGATTGAAAAGCGGCTGCGCTGGCACTGGCGCCGGCCGCGGTCAACGAGCTGGCGCGTAGACGAAACCTATGTGAAAGTCCGGGGACAATGGACCTACCTTTACCGGGCCGTCGACAATCGGCAACACGATCGATTTCTATCTGTCCCCGACTCGCAATGCCAAAGCCGCCAAGCGCTTTCTCGGCAAGGCGTTGAATCGCCTGAAGGACTGGGAACAGCCAACCGTCATCAACACCGACAAGGCTCCGACTTATGGCATTGCCATTGCCCAATTGAAGGCCGAAGGCAAATGTCCCGGAGGCCTTGTGCACCGGCAGGTCAAATATCTGAACAACGTCGTTGAGGCCGATCACGGCAAGCTGAAGCAACTGATCAAACCGGTGAGAGGATTCAAGACGCTGAAAACGGCCTATGCGACGATCAAAGGTTTCGAGGTCATGCGCGCTTTGCGCAAAGGACAGGCCGCGATCTTCAACCTGACGGGTGACGTCCGTGGAGAAGCACGCATCGTTGAACGCGCTTTCGGCGTCGGACCGAGTGCGCTGACGGAGGCTGTAGCACTGCTCGCTCAGAATTTCGAAAGCCGCGAGGCTGCCAGGTAATCGACGTCCCGACCAACGGCCAACATAACCAAAATGGGAGTTTGCAACAGAGCCCTCGCGACCACAGGGTTTTCATCCGTTCCCTGCCATTTCGGGTTTTCCGAACAGCCTAGCCCGTCACAATGCGCTGTGACCAGCGGAAACCGATCTCGTGGAAATACAGGTCGGCGTGCTGCGGGCTGATATGATGAAAGACACCGGCAATGGTGCGGCGGATGCGGGCATTGAAACCTTCGACCGAATTGACATGAACGGCGTCACGAACGTATTCGCGGCTGGAATGCTTCACAGTGTCATGCCTGGCATAGTTCTCGCCAAGGGCTATGAACGCTGTCGCCTCATCGCTCATCAAATAGGCGTCGGGGTCGATCTGCGCTTCGGCGGCGCGCGCCGCTGCACGGAGCGAAAGACCCGTCACCACCGCAGCACGCGCGTCACCGGCCGGAGTGCCGGGTGTGACGTCATCTGGCCGCTGCACGATCACCATGACCGGCGTCTTCTGGGTATTCGGTAGACCTTTTCGGCCTCGTCCAGGTGGTGGATCGTCCGGATTTATTCTTGCTCGTCCACCGAGATAAAAATGGTCGATCTCCACCGTGCCATCGAGCATGTGTTCGCGCGCCGCCATGAGACGCAGCGCGTGTCCCATCCGCCAGGCCGTCGGTTGGCTCACGCCCAGAGCCTCGGCCAGGCGCACCGAGGACAAACCTTTATCCGACTGCAGCATCAGCCACATGCCCCTCAGCCAGACACTCAGGGGAAGCTTTGTGGAATGCAGCGGCGTGTGTGTCGTCACCGTAAACTGGAAGCGACAATCGCCGCTGGAGCATTGATAGAGACCCGGACGCGCACGCCGCTTGCCCATATCGCGCCCGGCGATCGCGATCGAGCGCTTGTAACCACAGGCGGGGCACTCCCAGTATCATCCAAATGCCCACAAGCGGGACGCGGCAACATCCGCAAGGACCGAAAGTGCCAGCGACGCAGAGTCTCGCGCAGGGCCGAACAGGCCGATCGGCGCCTTGATACGTGCCAGTTCGATTTCGCTGTGCCCCAGTCTCAACAATCGGTCGAGACGCTGTCGGTGCGTCCGCCTGCTCCCCAGAGCGCCAAGGTAAAAGCATGAGGTTTGCAGCGCCGCTTCAAGCACCGGAATTTCCTGCTCCAAGTCATGATGCAGAAGCAGGACGGCCGAAAAGGGGTCAACGATCTCTCGGATCAAACTCGATCCTCTGTCTGGAGCCAAGACAGTTACCTCAAATCCCGAACATTCGGCGAGGCGTGCAACGCTTCGCACTTCGATCGTCTGCCCTGAGATGATCACTTTTATGCTGGGACGATAGACGGTCAAAAAACTGCCGCCTACCCATCTGGCGCGGTCCGCCGGGCTGGCCAGCACCAGCGACTGTCGCTCTGGCCAGTACCGGAGACCGATGGCTTGGCGTTGCTTCAGGTATGTGAGGGCTTTTTCGATTTCTTCGACGCGTCGCAAGACATGGATTGCGACCGTGATCCCGCCTCCGCAAGGAAGCACAACGTCGAGGAACGGGGATCCATCACCGAACGACACGGTACGGTCGCATCCGTCTACCATGGCAAGAAGTGCTTCAGCGGCGACCGCAGCTTCGACACATCCACCGGAAACGTACCCCGCAAAGCGACCGTCGCTTAGGATGATCACCTGAGAGCCGAGTGCACGAGCCGCGCCGCCGCGAATCTCGACGAGTGTTGCTATCGCAACCTGTCCTGCCTTGAAGGCGTCAGCGGCGAACGTGAGGAGTTCAATCGGTTCATCCGTGAGAAGCGCTCTGACAGGTGTTGGCAGCGCGTGAAGTGAGATATCGTTCATCAGATCCATACGGTCGACCGGCGCCGCCTCCTCGGCGCCAGCTTTAACGGCAAGAATGGAGGCGCCCCGCTTGCCGCGCGGTGTCTTCAACTGCGCGGCAACGGCGATTCAGGTGGGATTACCCTCCCCGGCAGCTTGTCTCAGTCTCAAACCCGCAACAACGCCTTGATCGCGCGGCGTTCGTCCATCGCACGGTAACCTTCTGCGACGTCAGCGAGGGGAATTTCGAGATCGAAGACCTTACCCGGGTTTATTTCCCGGTTAAGCACCAAATCCATCAAGTACGGAAGATAGCGACGGACGGGAGCCGGGCCGCCCATCAGACTCTTCTGGGCAAAGAACAAGGTCTGTCCGTCGATCTGAACACCATGGGGAACTCCGACAAAGCCGATGTGCCCCCCGGGTCGAGCGCAGTTCATCGCCTGCGTCATGGCTTCTTGCGTTCCTACGCATTCAAGCACGGATTCGGCGCCCACGCCGCCGGTCAGTTCCTTGATCCGGGCCACACCTTCGTCGCCTCGTTCCGAAACGATATGTGTGGCGCCGAATTCCAGCGCGAGATCCTGACGGGCTTTGTGGCGGCTCATGGCGATGATCTTGTCGGCCCCCATCTGCTTGGCGGAAAGCACACCCATCAGCCCGACGGCCCCGTCGCCGACGACGACCGCCGTCGAACCCGGCTGGACTCGTGCCGCATCTGCTGCATACCAGCCCGTGCCAAGAACATCCGAAACGGCTAAAAGGCTCGGAATGAGATCGTCGGCCGGCATCTCCGGCGTTGCGACCAGGGTGCCGTCAGCAAGAGGAATTCTGGCATAGGGCGCCTGCGCACCCGACATGAACTCGCGCTGTTCGCAGGAGGATGGAAACCCGAAGCGGCAATGGGGGCATGTATTGTCGGAGATGCAGAATGATCCCACGACAAACTGGCCAGGCTTCACCGTCTTGACCTCGTCGCCGACTTCGACGACCACGCCGCAATATTCATGACCCATATGAGCCGGCCCGCCCATCGGCTGGAGCCCGCGGTAGGGCCAGAGATCGGAACCACAAACACAGGACGCCGCCAGCTTGATGATAGCGTCGGTGGGCTTGAGGATTTTCGGCTCGGCGACCTCCTCACAACGGATGTCGCCTTTGCCGTGCAGAACCGTAGCCAGCATGCTTCACTCCCTTTCGATGGTGTCAGGACAAGCGCTCGATGCGAAGCGGAAATTCGCCGCGCGTCAGCAGGGGCTCGACGCCGCCATCAACGCGACCGAGCCGGATGAGATCTCTGGTGGAGACGTAATTTCCGTAGAAGAAGGCGAGATTGCCCCACGGGATATAGTAGCAGAGGTCCCCGGGGGCTGTGTCTGGAAAGGGGCCTCTTGCTTCCAGGTTGAGCTTACGCGGCATATAGGCAATTTTCTCATTGCCGAAATCCGAGAACGTCAAATCGAGCGGAAGCATCGAGGCAAAGTCACGTGCAGACTGATTGTCGTAGAGTGTCACCGTGACGTCGTGGTCGGCAAAAATGAAGCGTACCTTCATGTTCGTCTCCTCAGTCCATCCGAGGCGCGGCTGGATCGCGCCGTCAACGCCACCGCTGAGCAAAGTCGGTGTGTGAGCGCGCGGGCCTGTTTCATTTTGAACGCTCCCAATCAATGCACGCCGCCCAAGCGGCCACCGACGAACCCAGCAGAAGTGCTGCCGCCAAAGTGAACGAACTCCACCATCCGCTCCAGTCGAACAGGATCCCACCAGCAGCCGCGCCAACGGTAATGGCAAACTGGATGACAGCGACCTGGAGGCCCCCGCCCGCCTCTGCGTCGTCGTGGAGAACCCTGCTCAGCCATGTTCCCCATCCGACAGGGGCGGCGGTGCCAAAGAAGCCCCAAGCAATTAATAGAGCAGCGACTGCGGTTTTTTCCGAGCCCAGTGCAATGAGCATTACAGCTATCGCCGCCATGACAAGGGGAATGCCGATAACGATCGAATAGAGACGCGTAGCAAGCAGCGAACTGATGCTCCAGGTCCCGATGACGCCGGCGAGGCCCATCAACAACAGCACCAGAGACAAAGCGGAAACGGAGTAGCCTGAGACGGACTCGAGGAAAGGTCTTAGATAGGTGAACAGGGCGAATTGGCCCATGAACAGCAACAGAATTGCTGTCATGCCAATCGCAACCTGCCTGCGCTTGAGCAGTCGGAAAACATTGCCGGTAGCGCTTCTTTGGCGCGGCGGCAGCGAGGGCATGCTCAGCCATTGCCAGACAAGCGCAGTCAGTGCCAGCGGTACCACAAAAAAGAATGCCCCACGCCAACCAATGTAGTCGCCCAGAAAGCTGCCCAGCGGTGCGGAAATTGTCGCCGCAATCGCGTTCCCAGCATTCAGGATCGCAAGACCCTTCGGCACAGCGCTCGCCGGCAGAAGGCGCATGACAATCGCGGTAGACATCGACCAAAAGCCGCCAATTGCGATACCGAGCAAGGCGCGGCCGATCATCAGGAGTGTGTAGTTCGGGGCAAACGTAACGATGAGCCCCGAAACGACCAAGAGAAGCGACAACGAGGACAGGACGGCCTTGCGATCGATGTTGCGTGTGATGCCTGCGATGAACAGGCTTGTCACCACGGCGAACAGTCCCGAAATCGAGATTGCCTGTCCGGCCTGGCCCTCGGTCATGGCAAGATCGTTTGCGATCGGCGTCAAAAGACTGACGGGCATGAACTCAGAGGCGATCAGCACCGCGACGCACAGTGCCATGGAAACAACGGCGCCCCACGCTGCAGCGGGACTCGTTATCGTTTTATCGTATGTCACTTGTGTCATGATGTTTCGCCCTTCAACTCACGGGTGGTTTTCTCCCTCCCAACTGACTAGCATTGTGGAAGCAATCGAATTAGCCGCCGCGCTTCGCTTGCATTAATGGAAGTGACCCATAAATCCGCGACCGCGCAAAGTACCGGGTGGCAACGCCGCGTACGACGCCGCCACACGCCGGATTGTTTCTAAAGCCCTAGTGCGAGCCAAGGAACTCGATAATCGCGCGCCGCTCTTCGGCGTTGTTGAAGCGCTGCGTCATGCGCGTTCCGCGGACCATCGCGCCGGGGTTTGTCAGGTAGGTCTCCAAGGTCTCCGGCGTCCACGTCACGCCGGATCCTTTAAGGGCGGGAGAATACTTGAAGCCCTCGACACTTCCGGCCGACCGGCCGATCACACCCTGCAGATGAGGTCCAACACCGTTCCGATTGGTGGCAAGTTGATGGCAGGCGCCGCAGCGCTGTTCAAACAACCGCTCGCCTGGCGACGCGTCCGTTCCTTGGGCATAAGCAGGCGCACAAGCGCCTGCCATGATGAGAGAGGCCAATGAGGCAAGGATGAGCGTCTTCAACCGTCGACTTCCTTGAGATCGAGTTTGGACAGAGGCAGGCTTCGGATACGCTTGCCGGCGAGCACCGAAAGGGCGTTGGCCACCGCCGGTGGAACACCAGGTAAGCCCGGTTCACCGATACCGCCCATGGGCGCACCGCTTTCGACGATCCGGACATGGACCCGCGGCATGCGATCCGGCGTCAGGATCTGATAGCCGTCGTAGTTGCGTGCTTGCGGCATGCCGTCCACGTAGACCACTTCTTCAAGGAGGGCCGAGGAAAGACCAAGGGCAACGGCCGAGTTCATCTGCGCTTCGATGATTGCGGGATTGACGATGCTGCCCGGATCGATTGCCACCCAGACATCGTGGACGGCGATGTCACCGTCTCGCAGCGACACTTCGGCGATCGTCGCAACCTCGCTGCCAAAGGGTGAGGCCATGGCAACCCCTCTCGCCCGCCGGGTGCCGTCTTCGGCAACAAACGGACCTCGTTTCCACCCGCCGGCGAGATCGGCCACCGCTTCAAGAAGCGTCCTGTGGCGCGGACTGCCGGCCAGCAGACGATGACGCAACTCGTAAGGATCCTGCTGACCTGCATCGGCCAACTCGTCGAGGAACGTCTCGTAGAAGAAGTCGTTCATCGAGTGGCCGACGGAACGCCAGAAGCCGATGATGGCGGGATCATCCACGTGGATCTGACCGACACGGCGGTTGGGGATTGCATAGACTTTGCCGGCGATACCCTCGACGGCGGAGCTGTCGACCTTGTCGGGCTGGCGACCAAACCAGCGGCCCGTGGGTCCTTCTCCGACCGCGACCGCCGAGAGTGCCACCGGCATACCTTTGGCATCAAGTCCGCCGCGGAAACGGACCGCCGCCATCGGCCTGAGCGCGTCACGCAAGAACTCCTCCTCACGGCTCCAAAGAAGCTTGATCGGACGCCCGACCGCCTTCGCAAGCTGGATCGCCTGGGGATACGGGTTCGCTGTCTGATAGAGAAAATGCCGCCCGAGGAAGCCACCGAGCATCGGCGAATGAATGATAACCTTTTCCGGAGCAATGCCAGCAAACTTCGCGGCATCGGCCTGGAACATCTCGGGTGCCTGGTTGGGTAGCCATAACTCGAGGGATCCATCCTCGTTCCAGCGCGCGAGCGCCGATGGGGGTTCGAGCTGGCCGTGCACGAGATAAGGCGCGTCATAGACCGCCTCGACAACGCGAGCTGCGCCCGCAAGCGCACCAACCGCATCGCCCTCCGTTTCGAAGGCTACGCCGTCGCCGGACGCCGCTTTCAATTTCGCCATATGCGCTGCGGACGAAAAATCGGCTGGCATCGGGTGCGATGCCGTGGAAGCGGCCTCAGTCCAGTTCACCTGCAAGGCCTCGACAGCGCGGCGGGCGCGCCACCAACTGTTGGCGACCACGGCAACTGCGCCCGGAAGTCTGTGGACGGAATGGACGCCGGGCATGCCGCGAACCTCAGCTTCATTCTGCATGGCCCCTGGCTCGCCGCCGAGCCGCGGGCTGTGCTGGACAGCGGCGTAGAGCATGCCGTCGATCTTCTGATCGATGGAGTACTTCGCCTTGCCCGTTGATTTGTCGCGCGCGTCAAGCCGCGCAAACGGCTTGCCGATCCAGCGGAAGTTCGCCCGATCTCGGAGCGGAACCTCAGCCGGCAATGGCAACGCGGCAGCGTCGTCGGCTATTTCGCCATAAGGGACCGTACGACTTGATGCGGCGTGGATCACTTTGCCTGGTTCAGTCGAAAGCTCGGATACAGGCACGCCAAGCTTTGCTGCCGCCGCCTGAAGGAGCATGTGCCGCGCGGACGCGCCGAGTTTGCGCATCGTGTCGTAGCTCATGCGGACGGACATACTGCCGCCTGTGAAACGCCCGCCGCCCGTCAGGAGGTAGTCGGGACCGGGCGGCGCACCTTCGACAACGAAGTTCGCGGGATCGACATCCAGCTCCTCACCGACGATCTGCGCCATGGCGGTGAAGATCCCCTGCCCTCCTTCGATGAAGGCACTGCGGAAAAGGACGGTGCTATCGGGCCGGATTTCCAGGAATGCCGCAACCCGGGAGCCCGGCGTGATAGCCGCAGGCGCGGCCGCCAACGCGCGGGTCCGGCTCGCCGGAAGGGTAACGCCAAGAACAAGCGCGCCCAGGGACGCGCCAAGAAAGCCGCGACGGGATACCTTGAAAGGCTTGCCGTTCTCGCTGGCCAGAACCTCGGGGGCAATGGGCCTCATGTCATTCATGGTGCACCTCCGATCAAGCTTGGGCGGCGTCGCGGACGGCCGCGGCGATTGCGTTGTAGGTGCCACAGCGACAGAGGTTGACCATCGCGCCGGCAATGTCGTCATCACTCGGTTTGGGCGTTTGCTTCAAAAGCGCGGTGGCCGCCATAACCTGGCCGGACTGGCAGTAGCCGCATTGGGCGACCTGGTTGGAGACCCAGGCCTCGACAACTTTCTGGCCGATCGGATCATCAGCAACGGCTTCGATCGTCATAATCTCGGTGCCGGCGACGCTTTCTACGGGTGTGACGCAAGACCGCGTTGACTGCCCATCGACAAGCACCGTGCAGGCGCCGCATTGGGCGAGGCCGCAACCATATTTCGTCCCCGTCATTCCAAGCTCGTCGCGCAGAACCCAAAGCAGCGGCGTATCGGGTTCGATGTCGACCTGATGTTTTGTCCCATTGATCGTGAGTTCCATAGTGGTCTCCTCGGGTTGCACGTGATGCCTCGAACCAGGGCCGAACTGTCTCACCGCACACGCTAGCAAAGGACGCGGCTATGGATTAGTTGCCGTGCTTCGCTTACATTTATCGATATGACGCATAAATGGGCTAGGGCAGGACCAAGCGGGAAGCGATGGCCAGAGAAGACTTCAACGACCTCCTATGGTTCCTCGCCGTTGCTGAGGAACGAAACTTTACGAGGGCGGCCGCCAAACTTGGCATAACCCAGTCGACGCTAAGCCATACGATAAAGCGGCTTGAAACCAGAATGGGGCTAAGACTGCTGACACGTACCACTCGAAGCGTTGCGTTGACCGAAGCCGGAGATCGCGTCTTTCAATCGCTTTCGCCCAGGATATCCGCCATCAGGAGCGATTTGGCGGCACTTACGGCGTTGCGCGACACGCCGTCGGGTAAGATTAAGATCACCCTGTCGGACCATGCGCTCGAAACCATCGTTTGGCCAAAACTGCAGCCGGTCCTTTCGAAATATCCCGACATCAAGATCGAATTGAGCCGTGACAATGGCCTGCGCAACATCGTGGAGGATGGCTTTGACGCTGGCGTGAGGCTGGGCGAGAGTATCGAGAAAGATATGATCGCGGTCAGAATTGGACCCGACTGGCGTATGTTGGCCGTCGCCTCGCCCAGGTATCTTGCCGGTCGAGTCGTTCCCCAACATCCGCAGGATCTGATGCAGCACGACTGCATCAACATGCGGCAGCCAACCGGCGGCGGCCTCTATACCTGGGAATTTGAGAAGAACGGGCAGGAGCTTCGCGTCAGGGTCGACGGACAACTCACGTTCAACACTTCCTACCCCATGGTAGATGCTGCGCTGGCTGGCCATGGAATTGCTTTTTTGCCGGAAGACCTGGCGACCACACATATTGAAGCGGGACGTCTGGTCGCGCTGCTGTCAGACTGGTCCCCACCCTTCTCCGGCTATTATATTTACTATCCGAGCCGACATCAGAACTCGCCGGCATTCAAGGTGGTGGTGGACGCATTGCGGTATCAAAGATCGTAAGTGCGGTTCACAGGTGCGTTTCAATCCACTTGCTCCATCTCGCTCGGGACCGCGTGCTGACGCCGGCTCGCTCCCCTTCCACTTTGCTGCTGTTCGGTGGGAGGGAGATACCAGACCGCGATCGGTCGGCGACGCCCGCGCACGAAGCGGACCTGGTCTGGCTGCAGTCCCTGGACAATGGACGCCGGGTTCGAGCTTTGAGCTCTTGCTGCGGTAAGGAGATCCTCGCTGACTGCGAGTGGCGTGCCGATTTTGCGCGTCAGCCGTTCGAGTCTGCTTGCAACGTTCACGGTGTCACCCAATACGGTGTATTCCAGGCGGCGCTCGTCTCCGATATTTCCGACGATTACCTCGCCATAGTGAACGCCGATGCCAACCTCAATGACATAGTCGCCGCGAGCGACGCGCTGCTCATTCCAGAGCCGGATCTGCTCCAGCATTTCACGGGCGCATGACAGCGCTCGCGCTGCATCATCGGGCCGGGGACGTGGCGTGCCGAAGTGCACCATGATCTCGTCGCCGATGTATTTGTCCACTGTCCCGCCATGGTCAAACGCAACGGTCGCCAGGCGGGCATGGAACTCCTTCAGCAGCTTCACGAGATCCTCCGGCGCAAGCCGCTCCGATATTTTGGTAAAACCAACCATGTCGGCAAACAGGATCGCGGCAGTCTGGAGCGTGGGTTCCCCGAAGCCGCTCGACACGCTCGACAGCTCACGCACGATGTTCGGCGAAAAGTAGCGTGACAAGGCACTGCGCTGAGCTTCTGCTGCAACCTGCCTGCGCACCAGCCTGCGTGAGCGCCAAACAGAAATCGCAAGGATGACCGTGACAAGCACCAGGAACATCGTCTGATAGGAGAGGTTGATCAGGCTGACAGAGCGGGGATCGAGCACCAGCGCAATGATGTCTGCGTCACTAACGCCACCATTCAGCAAATCACTTCCATAGGCGATCGAGTTGGGCCGCGTGGCGATCCGGCAGTAGGCAATGTTCCAGATGACGATCGTGACCACGCCGCTCCAGATGACCAGGGCCGGCGAGTAGCTGAGCGCCATGCTCACAAGGAAAACGCCCAGATACAGGAAGTTCGGCAGCCGAAGATTGAGTTGAGACGTCCAGCCTTCGACAGCGAACGGCGATGGCGTCACAAAGATATAGGTCAAGACCGCGGCATCCACGGCCACGAACAACCAAGTCGCCACCGTCGCGTAGCGACTGTTGCGAGCCAAGCCAAAGGAAACTGCATTGAGAAGTGCAAACGCTACGATGGCCACCACATAGAGGCCCGAGCGGTCGAGAGGCACGGCAAGGAGCGCCCCCGCTGCGAGCGTTCCGAGGGCGACCAGTCGGCCCCAGAACATATAGGCGAGACCCTCATTGACTTCGCGGTCGATAGCGTCTCCAAGCGCATTCGACGAGCCGGACGAAGCGCCCCTTTCACCTACCGCGAACCGCTTGCTCGCGAGCCGTGCGACGCCCCTCAAGGCTGTCCTCCAAAGCTGCAGGTCTGCATGAAATCGCATTCTCGTCGATGCTTTCCTTGAAAAAGATCCGTGCGGTTGCCGAGGTGGTGCGCGCTCCGTCCGATGTGGTGGGGATCATAGCCGCCATCGCCAGGATCGATTAGAGCTGGAAACGCGCAAGCGGTTATGATGAGGCTCAATGAATTGTATCGACAGCCACACCCCACTCCCGCTCTTTCCGAGCACGGTCCCGCTGTCGAATTCGATCGCGTATTCTACTCCTGGCAACCAATGGACGTTCCAGCCCACAGAAAGCGAAGGCAGTATCCTCGACGCTTGCCGCCTCGCGCAGCATTCATGAAATACACCCATGACTGCAAACGATCCGACAGAGGTAATCGGATCACGTTCGGCCAGTTATAGTCGCCGATATCGAACGAATGCGCGGCGTTTCGCCCCGCGACCGTTGCATCGGGCAGCGTGTCCCAGTTGAAGTGTCGAAGAGAATCGAACAAATGCGAAGCCCCAACCGCCAAATGACTGCGATCCTTTTCGCAGCCTTCTTCACTACTTTGGCTCCCAGCGCCTTCGCACAGACAAAGCATCGCAAGGCGACGCCTGTAGTCGGCACGGTGGTGCGGTTCACCGGCGGATCGACGTCGGTGGACGTAAAAATAGGCGAAGACAACCCAGCAGTCCGTGACTTTCTTTCAATGCTCCCGCTCAAGCTGAAGCTTGAGGAGTTCGCCGGTCGCGAAAAAATCAGCTATCTCCCTCGGAAACTTAAGCACACCGGATCACCCGGATCCGATCCTGAAGACGGTGACCTCATCTACTTCATTCCCTGGGGAAATCTCGGCTTCTATTACAATACGGCCGGAATCGATTACTCAAACCAAACCATTCACATCGGCACCTACAAGGCGTCGTTGGGTACACTCGAGAAGCTTGCGGACCAGCCAGTCACCGTCAAGATTCTCCAATAGCGGCTGCCATGGCGCCACAGTCATGCGTCGAGCAAACCACGATCAGGCAGCGGGTCGAATAGTTGCTGAAGGTTTTTTGAATGCACGGCGAGAAGTGACGGTTGCCACCCTGTGTGTTCCGGCCCGCGTTGGAAAACCTTGGAAAGGCGGAGGCCCTGGGACGCCTCGATCTATCGGCGATTGACCGTCGACGGCGCACCCCTCGCCTTGAAAGGAATCGAACCGCCGACAGCCAAAAGAATTGGCGTAGGATTTACTCGTCGCCGAGCTCAAAGGGCCATATCTGGGCACCGTGCAGAATGCGCAGAATGCGAACGCGGTCGACTGTCACCGTGTAGGCGGCGATGTAGGGAGTGCGAGGAATTACCAACTCCCGCGTTCCCTCAATTCGACCAGGGCGGCCGCTTTCGGGAAAGTCGAGGAGACGCCGAACTGCATGCGCAATCTCCTCGTCGACGTGCACCGCCGCTTTCGGGTTTTCACTTTCAATGTAGCTGAAGATAGCGTCTCGATCGTCAAGCGCATACTGCGCCCAGACAAGCCTCATCGGTCGCCAGCCCCGGCCTTACGCAGAGCTGCCGCCCGGCGCTCGCGAAAGCGAGCCTCAGCATCCGCATCCTCGTAATCAGGTCGCGTATCCTCGAGAGCCTCCAACACTTTGGCGCGGAACCAGGCATCGTGGGCGTCACTGCTACCGACCATCTCGAGCGGTAATGAGCCTTCGTTCGCCGTTCGCGTCAGAAGGATACGAACAGCATCCGAGACAGTCAGCCCCATGTTTTGCAGGACAGCCGTGGCGCGGTCCTTGATGTCAGCATCAATCCGCGTCTGGACCAGTGCATTTGCAGCCATGACAAATCTCCTTCACAAGGCCAATGTAATGCACCTGCATGACAAAATCCAGTATCATCGCGAATGGTGAGACTTCGGAGTTTAGCCGCTTCCCTACGATACATTATGCGATCATGAGAGAACGGACGTGGAACAATTGCGGAAAGCATCCGATTGACGCCAGTTGGCCGCAATCGCGCAGGCCGAGTTGCGATGAGCGGCGACGATCGCCTTCCCGGACAAACCCGCATTGTTTCGTCAAATGCGTTGTTCTCGTTTCAGCTCGAGCGGGTTCGGTCAAATGCCCCGTCTGTCCGCGTCGGGCAGAGTGGTGGAACAATCATGCGCCCTGTGAGCCACCACATGGTCAACGCCACTGCGGCTGCCAGGTAGCCATCGACGGCATAGTGCCAGCCAGTATAGATTGAGCCGTAGAAGATCAGAGCGGCGAATGCCCAGCCGGCCGCGCCAGACCACCTATTCAACGAAGACAGAAACAAAGCGTTGAGGACTGCAAGCGCCACATGCACACTGGGCATCGCCGAGATACCTCCGCCGAACCCCGACCTACCGGTCTCATAAAGAGTGAACAGGTAGTCTGAATAGCCACGAACAAGATAGCTGTGCTCGATCCCGTCCATGGCAGCTTTGAGGCCATGAAACCGTGTTTCCTCGGCAAAATGGTCGTAGAAGACTGGCCCTACCGAAGAAAGCGCGGCGGCAAGGATGGTGCCGGTGGTTACGAGCGTCAAAGCATGAGCCCATAAATAGCGAACCCGGCCTACCCTGTTAGACCAGAGAGCCACGTAGAGTATGGTACCGAACCACTGGGCAAACCAAACAACGTCGTAGCATTTGAGGACGAACAGCGACCATATTTCACTGCTGAAACGGTGGGCCAGTTTCCATGCCGGTGTCATTTGGCATTTAATTAGGTTCATCCTCAATTTCTGTGATTCAGCGGCAGCATTCTCGCCCTCATCAGTTCTGGGCCGGCGCGACCGTACATTGCACGCTTCAGCATCTTGAGACGATTGATTTGCCCTTCGGCTTGACCGTTGCTCCAAGGGAGTTCGATTGCATTTTTGACGGCATCAATATCCCGGCGCAAAACGCTGGCGAAACGCATGATTGCCGTGAGCTCGGTGGCGATGGCATCGTCGATCCATTCATCCAGTGCCTCCGAGCTCCTGCTGCGCAAGATGCCGTTGAAGCGCATGGCCAAGCCACGCATTATGGCGAACACTGTCGAGCCCTGCTTCAAAGCATTGACCTTTCTGGCCTGACGATCTGTCAGCAGGCCGCGCGGTTTTATGCACAAAGCTGCGGCAACCACAGATGAGATCATATGGCCGGTGTCAGGATCGCGGACGGGTTCTGAAACATCCACATCCGGAGGCGGGTCGTCGGGTTGAATGTTTTCGGCTTCACGCCACATCTTCAACAGGCGCTCCAGATTGGAGCGGCTACCTGTGTAGCCGCGGTTCTTGATATCGTAAAACAGATGGCGCCCAACGCGGTTTCCATTTTTCCAGCATTCGGCCAGGAAAGCTTCAAAATACAGTGGCGATGTCGGATTCAATGCCGCCCGATTTCTGTCTCGAGGTGCATTGGAAGTAAGCCAATTCGCGATGCTGCGGCGCTCGTATCCGGTCCGCCTTGCAATCTCGCTGTAGGTGAGGCCCTGCTGCCGCAAAGCTTGAAGCGCGTCGAATATTTCCTGACGAGATTGCCTGTGCGCCAAGCGGGCACGGCGCTGTTGTGACCTGGCGCTGGCGATAGCATCTTCGGAGAGAATGGGTCTAACATGGGCGTGACCATAAACGCTCATCTGTTCCTTGATTGCCTCCCTGAGATTTTGGACCAGATGAAAACGGTCAGCCACCTGGCGGGCCTGCGGTGCGCCCTCTCGGGCTGCCTGAGCATACAAACCACAGCGATCTCGGCTCACGACCTCGATCGTCGGACGCTCTTGCAACCAAGCTTTTGCGCTCTCGACGCTGCGGTCCTCCAAAACATCGACGACCGAATGACGCTCAAGATCGACCATGATCGTCCCGTACCGCGAGGAATGCCGCCAGCTCCAATCATCAATGCCCACAACCCGAATAGTGTCTTTTTGTATGGACGCCGGATTATCGCGCTTCAATTGCCGCAAGATCGTGTCGTCGCTGACCGGCATGCCAAGCCGATGCATCAAGTATTCACCTGGGCGACCGCCCATCCTGTGGCCAATCAAGCCTACAATCTCAGCCATCCGTTCAGTTCGTCGCATGTAGGGCGAAGCAATCTCGGGCAACCTGTCGGTAAAGGTTCGTCGCCCGCATTTCCGGTGTCTACACTGCCACCGGTTCAGTGCGAGTTTGATTTTCACAACTTGACCCTGAACAGGCAAGTCCTGGAGGCGGCGGTTGTGCCAGCCGTGCCGGTGCTGGCGCCGCCGATCCTCACAGCGAGGGAATTTGAATCCGGCGCATTGGTAGCAGCGTTGCCGGAATATGACCCGGTTGAGATCGGGTCATATCGTTACCAACGCCGTTCGGAATCGAGAGTGGTCCGGCGATTTTGTAGCTGGATGGACGCCGAGGCACGCAATCTCGCTTCGGGTCTGTCGAGGGAAATCATCAACGCCCCATAAAAAAGCATCGCCCGACAAAGCGAAGCAGTGCCGCTCATCTAGTGATCGTCTCCATCAGGGGCTGCTGGGTGTGCATCCAGGCACCAATTCCACTCGCGCGACATCGGCCGCACGCTGCGTGGGTAGCTTCGCGTTCCGAGGGCGGCCCTCGGTACTGCTGTCCGGGAAAATCGACATAGGCTGCTCTTGATCGGAATCGAACTCGCGACCAGTCTTGAGGCAGCTCAGCCCGGAGGACGTCGAGATACGCGCTAGTAAATGGGCACCGCCAGAGCCGTTAGCACAACCTAAAGTACGAATTGATAACACTTCATTAACAAGTTTTCTATTTGAATTTCCTCGCATAATGCATTCATACGGTCATGACGACCTTTAAGATTTCAATCCAGGTTTGTCATGACCAGCATCAATACGAACATCGGCGCAATTGCTGCGCTCCACACCCTCCGGTCGATCAACAGCCAGCTCGACACCACCCAGAACCAGGTGTCTACTGGGTATCGTGTTGGTGTCGCGGCAGACAATGCCGCCTACTGGTCCATCGCGACCACAATGCGTTCCGACGGCCACGCCATGAATGCGGTTCAAGATGCCCTGGGACTTGGTGCTGCCAAAGTTGATGTGGCCTACGCTGGAATGGAATCCGTGATCGAGGTCCTCACCGAGTTCCAGGCAAAGCTGGTTGCGGCCAAGGAGCCGGGTGTCGATAAGGCGAAAATCCAGAAAGAACTAGAACAACTTAAGAGCCAAGCCACCTCAATCGCTCAGTCGGCGAGCTTCAGCGGAGTCAATTGGCTGAACACGGCGATCACCGACATCTACGACGCCGCGCAGTCCACCACAAAACTGATTAGCGCCTTCGTCCGCGACGCGAGTGGGAATGTATCCGTAGAGAACACCGGCGTCGATCTACTACGCACCGCGCTCTTCAATTCGACGGGCGGCGGCATTCTCCAGGCAGATAATCGCAGCCCCGGCACGGTCGGCGGCATTCGTAACACGATCTATAACTTCCCTCCCGTGGGATGGAGCTTTAGGGAAGATTACACTTTTAGCGGTCCGTTGACGTTCGTCGATGGCACCACAGCTGTAAGCTTCACCCTCAACCTCGACGCCGATGACCCTGCGACGACGACAGGTCCACAGCCGGGTTTTACGCAGACCTACACTATCGATCGAGCCACCATTGACGCTGTGAACCCCAGTTGGAACGGCGTCGTCTCCAACCGAGCAGAATGGCGCCAAGTATTGCAGTCCGTGATCGGTACTCGAGTTATAATTTATCAGGACAGCACAAATCCCGCCCTTTACGCCATTCAGAGCGCAGAAACCTCCGCCAGAGGCTCCTCGTATTACATGAGCGGCGTCAACTCCACTCTTAGCGTCGGGCTGACCGGCGGCCTTCAGGACAGCCCGGCGATTGGCTACGGCACTCGTGCCTTCACCTACAGCTGGTGGGATGGCGCATTCGAGTTGAAGCCTACCGTTGAAGCGTACATCGCGGTCACTGAAAACGATGTTGGAAAGACACTCACGCTGACGGAAGACACCGTCATGGCAGCGCTTGGAACCACCAATGGCCAAGTCAACTCCCTCGGCGACTACCTCCAGGTATTGAACTATGCATTCGCTGACCAAGGTATGAGCATCAAGGCTACGCACCTGGGATCAGGACTTATCCGTTATGACCTGGACGAGACGACAAGACCGGAGGCAGGACGCAAAACCTCCTTGGGTATCACGGGAGCCACTGACAACATTGGCAATCCTCCCGAGTTCGGGCTGTTGGATGTCAATGTCACGGGCAACTACAAGCTCGACGGATACATCAACGGCGTCCAGACAATGCTAGCAAAAGCAATTGACGGTGCAGCGTTCCTCGGAGCCGTGAAGACAAGGTTAAAAATCCAGGAAAACTACAACAAGCATGTCATCGACGTTGTTGCAAAAGGTGTGGGGCGGCTCGTCGACGCCGACATGAGCGAAGCCGCCTCGAGATTGAAGGCTCTGCAATCACAACAACAACTGTCGTTGCAGGCGCTGCACATCGCCAACTCGCAACCCGAACATATCCTGCAGCTGTTCAGGTAAAAGCCGACCCGGTCAGTATCATGGAACTGCAACCATGAGATCTTAGGTTTCCACGCTGCTTTGCTTCGACGGGGCGGTCGTCGGGGGAACTCGTCATCGAGCGCTAGGCGGACATGCGTTCTTATCGAACACTGTTACATTGGATACATTATGCGATCTTCTTGGCCCAAAAGGTGAACATCACAGCAACGCGCCGTGCCGCGCTCCTGAGAGCCAACTGCTGCCCCGGCATGCTGACGCCATTTTGGTGTGCAACTCATATTCCGCGGCCTCACGGTCACAATGCGCCCGAAACAGGTAGGGCAGCACCTTGTCTCCGATCGCAGTGACCGAGACCGATAGCTTACGGTGCGTGAACTGGATGACCTTGCGCGCCGCGGTCTCGATGCTGAGGTCGCCCTCGGGCGATAGTATCGCGGTGATGGTATCGAGGTCATTCTTTCCGACCGCGGTTCTGAACTGCGCGCGGACAAGCTGCCCGATCGATGCGAGGATCTGGTGCACAAAGCCGTAGATCGCCGCTGCCCCGCCCACGAACACATTTCCGGCAGGACAGGAAAAATTTTCGCTTAACTCATCGACTTCCGCGGATATGCCCTACCTTTGTTGAGCAGCTTCGCTCTACTGGTTCCCCTCTTCAATGGTGCCAACTTTTTCCAACGGGGAAAGTGCGGAGTCAATGACAGGCCATGGCTCAATTAATGGTTGGGATCCCGATTAGCGGTCAGGCCGTGCGCCGATTCCACTCTTCAGATTCCCCCGGCTTAACGAAGTCCGCAGTTTACCCGCACCACGGCCGTGGCGTCGGCGGACAACTGGTATCCCGGCAGACAAACGAAACCGCCAAGCCCTCGGAAATCAGGATATCACCGACGTCACGACCATTGACCGTGAGCGTTCCGCAACTCCGCCCGTGATTACATTTGTTCGTACCTTCCGTTCCGGGTTTGCAGGAACAGGCGACCCTGGTCACTGTCGGCGTTCCGGACGCGACGAGCTCTCTCAGCCGCTCGCTTGCCCGATTTCCAAGTGCAGCTTCACGCGGGCATTGTGGCTCGAACTTTTCCGGCGTGTTGAAGCCGACAAGTCGGACACGTGTACCGTCGCTCATACGAACCGTGTCGCCGTCGGTGACCGTGAAGGATAGAGTTTGAAAGTCGGCAGACGGCGCTGTTGTACCAGCGCTGAAACCGTTCTTCGGAAGCCATTCCGTCAGCGTCTGCCCGACGAACAGCGCAATCATCAACAGCATCAACGCGAAGAATTTGATCTCTCTATGGCCCCAGCGCCACGGTCGGGCTCTTCGCCAATGGCGGCGCCCGGAGATTTGCGTTCTCCGGTTCGCCGACACCGGTTTGATGAACGAAAGATCGGCATGACCAGGTAGCCTTGTCAGCTTCCTCAAGGTCATCATTTGCTTTTCGGTCAGCCGAGCCCGCGGGCCGTAGCGCTCGATCTTCTGCCGCATGTCGATGAGGAACTGGCGCTGCCAGGCTGTTGGCCGTCCTTCGCGCAGCACATCGTCGATCCGACTACGATAATACGTGACCTCGACTTCGCTCAGCAATAATCAGCCCCCCAGCCACCAAGATCATAGCTCAACGCGGACCAAAGGCGAGCACCTCAGTCAAATCTATTCCACCGCGCAAAGGAATTTTAAGCTTTGCTGATACACTGCCGGCATGACTAAGCGTCCTCGCCCGCCTAGATCGAAACCGTTGCTGCGTGACGAAACGACCTCGATGCAGAGCGGCCGTATTCGCACGCGCGATCCTGCGCAGCCAAAGCTCCCGTTTGATCCGATGCCCAATCGCGTCCAGCCGGCGCTTGCCTTTCTGATCAAGAGACCACCATTGACCGGCGATTGGGGGTGGGAGAGCAAGTGGAACGGTTACCGGCTGCACGTTCACATCGAAGCCAACCACGTGAAAATTCTCACCAGAGGCGGCTTCGATTGGACCAATCGGTTCCCGGCGATTGCGGAAGCGGCTCGAGCCTTGGGACCAACATCGATGATCCTGGATGGCGAAGCAGTCGTTCTCGACGAGCAAGGTAGGTCGGATTTCAGCCTGCTGCAGAAGTCGCTCGGGGCATCCGGACGAAAGATCGGAAACCAGGTCTCGCCGGCCCTGCTCTATGCGTTCGACCTCCTCTACCTCGATGGTCACGATATCCGCAACGTCGAATATCGAACCCGACGGCATCTGCTCGAAGAAACCTTGCGCGGCCACGACGGCGCGATCCTGCTCTCCGAAGAGGTCCATGCCGACCCGGCAGAACTGCTTGAGCATGCCTGCAGGATGGAATTGGAAGGCATCGTCGGCAAGCGTCAGGACAGTCCTTATCGTTCCGACCGCTCCGGCGACTGGATCAAGCTTAAATGCGTCCGGAGCGGCGCGTTCATGGTAGTCGGCTACGAGCCGTCCGCTTCATCTCGGGCCGGATTCGGTTCCCTGCTGCTTGCTTTGCGAGGGCATAGTCCTCGATCTCAGACAGCACCATCGAAATAGCTCGCTTACACGGATTTCGAATGCCTTAGTAAGTCTTCATCACCAGGTGTGAGAGTAATCCGCTTGTCACCAAGTTGCTCCACCTTGAAAATGTAGCTCTGCTTCGCAGGCCCAACAACCCAGAACACCTTCGCGCCGCGCTCGACTAACCCGTTGTATTTCTTGATCGAGTTACGCATCGTGGCATTACCAGTCACATCGACCATGCCCTCGCCACGTAGTGAGGTTATGTGTTCGACGAGCTTTTCGACCTCCTCGGCACTTTTCTTGATTTCAGCAGCGATAGATTCGTTCTCCGCGTCCTCCTTTGGGTAAGCCACAAGGTCGAACTCCCATTTCTTTGACTGAGTGCCGATCAACTCGGCAGGCCAGCCATACTCGAAATGAAGCCGAGCGAGGGCGGCGAACGTGATGACAGGCTCGAGCCAGATCGTGAATGTTCGGGGTACCGCACTCTTTTCGAATTCCCAAAACAACTGCTCTTTGGCTGAGCTCTTTGCTGCTGTATACAAGCCGCGTCCGACATGCCTTACCAGGCCGCCTTCGAAAGCACGAAGGAAGTCACATGCATCGGCGTCCGAAACCTGGGCAGAGTTGTCCATGAAGCCTGCCCTCCCCCAACCGCGCGAAGGGTGGTCGCAGTATTGCGGGATGAGTTCAGCGTGTAGAAGTTCAAGAAACCTTGTTCGGCAGCCCATGCCCGTCACCCGATCAATAGCACGTCCCCAAAACCATCGCACGCGTATCCTCAACCTACCCGTTCTTGAGGCGAACCATAACGATTTTGGGATTGTCCGGCGCTCGCTCGATGGTGACGAGGCCCGAGGCTTTTACGAGGTCACTCAATCTGGCAAAGCCGTAGTTGCGTGCGACGAAGTCGGGCGCTTGCTTTGCCAAATGTCCGCCCACCTGGGCCAAATTGGCTCGGCCGTCTTCGTCGGCGGTCGCCATAACAGCGTTGATCAACATGTCTCGAGCCGTCTTATTCAAGGCTGCCTTCTTCGCGGCGGGTTTTGCGGTGGCGTGTTTAGCCTCGGCGGGCTTCTGAGGAGCGGCAGCCGCCGCCTCTTCGATTTCTGCACCGTTTTCGTTGAGGACGTCGAAATAAACGAACCTGTCGCAAGCGGTGATGAATGGCCGGGGTGTCTTGCGCTCACCGAACCCATAAACGGTGACCGCCTGTTCACGGATGCGGGCCGCTAACCGCGCGAAATCGCTGTCGCTAGAGACGATGCAGAAGCCAGAAAAACGTCCCGTATAGAGCAGGTCCATGGCGTCTATGATCATCGCACCATCGGTCGCATTCTTTCCGGTCGTATACGCGAATTGCTGAATTGGCTGAATCGAATGCTCGAGAAGGCATTCCTTCCAGCCCTTCAAATTCGGCCCTGTCCAGTCACCGTAAATCCGTTTGACGCTCGCCGTTCCGTAATTGGCGATTTCAGCCATTAGACCGACAATGATTTTTGGCGATGCATTATCGCCGTCGATAAGCAGCGCCAATGTTCCCGAGTTTTCCGTTGCCATCTCCACCCCCCATGGCGACCATCAGACTACGCGCATTTTTGTGATTTGAATGTCTAAAACTCAATTACCACCCACCATCCCCGGCAGTTTCAATCAACCCTCTAAGCGCGACATGTTGTCGACCAAGCAACCTACGATTTCGAGACCAAGAGCCCTCCTATTCCCGATTTCGGAATTAGCGTCAGCAACATACTGAAGGCACAAACTTGCGAAATGTCTTTCCGTTTGTGCAACTTTTGATATTAATTAGGCTGTCGTCATATAATTTGAGGGGTTTGCGACGCCTTGACGCTGTCGAGGTCAAGTTCGATCGGCCGCTCGACCGCCCCGCCAACGCGCATGTGCCCAACAATAGGCAAGTCGAATGTGCGGCCCGATGCGATCCGGTGCGATCAACCGGTTATATCCGGCGTAGCCGGTCCACCTGAAGGATGCCCGTGAACCCTTGCAATATCCGTTCGGCGTGCTGCCCACCGCGACCCGGAGCATAGGTGAAGGCCACACCGTGCGGATCACCTCCGCTCCACGGTCGGTTGTCACGGGCCAGCGCCCAGAAGTATCCGGTCTTGGTTTTACGGGAGCCTGGATCAAGCACTGGCGCACGGGTCTCATCCATGAACAGCTTCGTCGACCGCTTCAGATCGGCGATCAGAGCGTCAAAGACCGGGCGCAGTTCGAAAGCGGCGCGACCGACCCAATCGGCCAGCGTGGAGCGGTCGAGATCAATACCCTGGAGGCTCACGATCTGGGCCTCCCTGTAAAGTGGCAGATGATCAGCGTACTTGGACACCAGCACGAATAAGGAAGGGTAGTGACCGACTACCACTATTCGCGGAGCTCATAGTGTCGGCTGAGCTTGCACCATAACATGGAGCAACCTACAGATATGACACGGTCGGGGAAGCAACCGGTTTTGAAGAGATGGGTTCTTGGATGTCTGAGGTCAATGTGGAATTTGCAGAGGAACAGGATGCCGGATTGGATATTCGGCAGGTACAGAACTTTTCAGACGCTGTCTTGCATTCTGCCGACTGGACTGTGGAGACAATCGTATCTCAGCTGACCCGAAGTAATATCGAGATGAATCCGCGATTTCAGCGCCGGGACGCATGGTCGAGGCAGAGGAAAAGCCTGTTCGTTGAATCGCTGATCTTGGGGCTTCCTGTTCCGCAGATTGTACTGGCTGAAAAGCAAGGCCAACGCGGCAAGTATATAGTCTTAGACGGAAAACAGAGACTTTTGTCTCTTCTCCAGTTCACAGGAAACGCTACTGGTCCGCACAATGGCTTCCGCTTGTCGGGCTTGGAGGCTCGTGATGATCTCATACGCAAGAGGTATGAAGACCTATCTGATCCGGGCCTCGAGGCGGATTTAAATGCATTCCTGAACTACACAATTCGAACGGTCGTCATCAGGAACTGGCCGGACCATGATTTTCTTCATCTTGTATTTCTTCGTCTGAACACAGGTAGTGTGAAACTTTCCCCTCAAGAACTCCGCCAAGCTATGTTTCCAGGTCATTTCTCAAATGAGGTGGATGATCGCGCGGCTGCCTCAGGTCCGCTTCAAGCCCTTCTAGGACGCGAGACGGCCGATCCTCGCATGAGAGATGTGGAACTATTGACGCGCTTCCTTAGCTTCCAACTCTTCCTCAACAGATATGGCGGGAGAATGAAAGACTTCCTCGACACGACCTGCGACACTCTTAACAAAGAGTGGCCTGCACGAGAGGCCGAGGTTTTAGGTCTTATTGCAGAGTTCGATCTCGGTGCCGCAGCGCTAATCGACATCTTTGGAGTGGAGGCAGTCGCTCGTAAGCAGGGTTCGATGTCTTTCAACCGGGCGATTTTTGACGCCCTAATCTTCTATGCTGCGAACCCTGCTATTAGGCAGGGCATGGTAGATAACGGTGGCGTGGTCCGCGGCGCCTACGCTGGTATCCTCTCAGACGAGGACTTCTTGGCGGCCGCCGAGAGTGACACCGCCGGGGTGCCTAACACGCTAACCCGTTTTGTACGTTGGGGACTGGCGCTGCGAGGTGCCTTGGATATGCCTTTCGAGACACCAAAACTTCGTCCCGCAGATGAGGATTTGCACAAGGTAGGTATCGCGTTCGAAGGGTTCGGGGTCTAGTCATGGCGTCTCCGAGGTACGAGGAGCTGGTAGAGCAACTTGCCATATTGCGAAACCATCTCCTCCCTGCTGAATTTGATCCAACGGGCCTATATGACGATGCAGGGGCCATATCTACCAAAGCCTTGGCGTTTCGTGTTCTCGCTCACGCTGAAGTGGAATCGTTTTTCGAAGACCGAGCGCTCGAAACTGTGTCTCAGGCTCGGGCGGCTTGGCTCAAGCGACGTTATGTTTCCAGGACTGTCCTTTGCCTTCTCGGCTTCAGTGGTCGTGCAATGGAGGAGCCGCCAAGTACCTTGCAAGCGCCAAGCGAAAACAAACGGAAGGCTTGGCCGGAACTTATAGATATCTCCGAGCGCATCGCGCCGATCATCGCGGCCTTCCATCACTTCGTTCGGAACGAAAATCACGGGATTAAAGAGAAGAACCTTCTTTCTCTTCTTATTCCAATCGGTGTTGACCACAGGCGGATTGATCCTGCCTTCCTCGCCGACATGGAATCCTTTGGGGCACTCCGTGGCGTGGCAGCTCATACGTCCACGCGGACTGTCGTGCGACAGGGACTGAACCCTGCTGATGAGCTTAAACGTGTCGAGGCATTATTGAATGGAATCGCCGCGCTAGACAGTGAAATAAACAACCTCCTAGCAGACGTACCTGCGGATGAGCCGCTCGTGGCGGCAGAAGTTGCACCAGTGCTTCAGTAGTCCATCATGACGCAAGAGGAGCAATACACCACGGAATGTTGCCGGTCGCAGATGGACAGTGAACTCCCTGGGAGCTTGCCCCTTCGTTGCGCAGCGTACCTTGCTAGTAGGGTGAGCTTATCCGTCGCAAGGCCGCTTTTGGCAGTGGTGTAATCGGCGTCCAATTTTTGCCGGAACACAGTCCCGGGTGATTACGGGCAGTTGTACGACGCCGGGAACCGGTCGAGAACGGACATGCAATCCGTCTGGACCACCCCGTTTGTAACGGCGTATCTTCCTTGGCAGGAGATTCTTTGCCGAACGCTGAGAGGGCACGATGGAACTTCGCTTCGAATTGAGTGGGACGGTGCTTTTTAAGACAAACTCAGAATGTGTCCCGACCATTGGGTCGGTGGTCGAAATTCGAACGGACAGTTACAAGAAAGGGCTTAATGCTGGCTCTATAATCTCGGTCCCGATCACAGACGAAAATCCTCCCAGATTCGTCTTTACCGAAGGCGACATCGCTGTCGTGTATATTGAGGTAAATGGATACGAGATTATTCAGGAAGGTCCGACGCCTGACTGATCGTGGCTCTGCGCCTGCTTCGCCCACATTGCGGCCGTTCCTGCTGCCCGCTGTGAATTTCCTCTGTCCACACACGTGAGGCGATCTAAGGTGGCCGGTGTGACCGGTACCCTGGGAGTCGATTGTGCCCTCGCTCGGCATAATTTTCCGATTATTTCAATTAGTTGACGCGCCGCATGGTCGCGTCTCGGAGGACCAGGATTCGTGAAGATCAGTCGAAGCAAGAAATGGGTATCCGACCCAATGCTCGATGCCCTACTGCGCGAGTTCGTGGCGAGTACGGAGCTCAGCGAAGGCGGGCTCATGTACCGACGCGATGACTTCAAGGAACTATTCGAAATCCTGCCCGATGCGTTCGTGGTGACTCCCGCGATCAGCCGTTCGGAAGCAATTGGCCTATTCTCTAAGGCACTCCTGGAATGCCGCTACGCCGGCACGATGTACGCCGACGCGATTATCACGAGCGCAACCGCTTTTCAGAAGAAGGCGCTCGCAGTGCCTGCCGTGCCCTACACCCTGTGGACCAAATTCCGCGCCCGCGATATGGCGCACAGCAAGGGGTTCAAGCTGGACTGGCGCGGGGTGAGCCTCCGCACGGCTGCGCATCTTCCCGCTTGGCTGCAGCGCGAAGAATATCTGCTAAACGGCGTCGGTCGCATCTATCCACGAAAGCCCGCCTCCTATGGATATGTGATCCTCGTCTGCGACGAACGGAATGAGGACCGCGCGGTCAATCGGATGATGGATGCATTCCAGCTCATGCTTGGACTCCTCAATCTTTACGAAACTTGGCAGCGACGTACTCCTTGGGGCGGCCGCTATTGGACTGAAGGCAAGCTCTGGCCTGGGCCAAACCACTTCGTGTTCCAAAAGAAGGAATTCCGCGGCGAGGATCGCATCTGGTACAATCCCGAATACGATGAGGAGGCTTGGAATCGGCACCCCCCGCAAATGGAGCGCATCCTTCAGGTAGTACCCTGGGCGCGTAAGGCGTTGGGAGCGCTCGATAGTCATCCGTTATCAGATGTGCTGGTTCGAGCGATCCTGCTCTTGCAAGACGGCCTCGCGACTCGCGACAGCAGCCACCGCTTACTGCGTTACTGGTCGGCGCTCGAACAGCTCTATGTCGAGCCCGACGCAAAGAGCCGCTCCAATGAGAAGGTGCTCGAACGCGCCGTGTTCGCCGAGCTAGAGCCCGAGCTGTCGAAATGGAAGCTCGAGCACATCGCGCGGCTTAGGAACGACTACGTTCATGCCGGTGGTCCGGCCGACGACCTACATGATATGTGCCAGTTTCTGCGCGAGTTACTGGCGCGCCATATCAATCACTGGATTTTCCGCGGAAAAGACCTTGCCGACCATGCCGCATTGCTTCAGTTCGTCAAACTGCCATCGGACCGCGCGGCTCTGGTTCAGGCGCGCGAGATGATCGACCGTCGCCTAGCCTATCTAGATGGAGAGCAGCCGGCGGACGACGGCGCCGAATAAGCCCCCGGAGGTACACCCGTTCCCTCCTCCGTCTGACGTTAAGCTCGGTTAACCTTGATGTAGTTCTAGAACCCGGGCGTGCCAGTGCGGCCCAAACCATAGCGTCGGCCGCCGCTTCCGGCGCAATTTCCCCAGAGCAACCCGGGCTTTGAAGGGCGCCTCCCCGCCCCGCGCTGAAACTGCAAGGTAAAAATCGAGGGCGAATATTTCGTAAGCGACAAGGAGACCCCATCTGGCAGGGGTGATGGACGTCACGCTATGGCAGGCATCTGATTTCTCTGACTGT
>NZ_JBWKZT010000032.1:0-19031 GCF_059424735.1 Ensifer sp. GW101-20A05
CCACAGTCGTCAACGCACCGAGACTGTAACTAAGGCTTTTGCGGATCATTTTCAGCTCCTCCGGTGAATACACATCTTCCGTTCGGTGGTTTTCACCCGGACGCATGAGAGGGCAACCCATCGAAATTCGGCGTGCGCGTTTAAAACCTTGTATTGACGGATGCGCCGGAAGGACGCCGGAGCATTCGCGTCTGCTATCCGTTGAAATTGGAATTACGCCCAGTTCACGTAATCGCTGCCTATGCGAACGCCACTCGTCTCGCTGCCTGCGCGTTCTGGAATCCGCCGACAGGACGAAAGTGGCGGCCCCAGTTTGCCCAGGGCCGCCGCGCGAAGGTCAATTGCCGGTCGGCAAGGGAATGTTCACGCCTCCCTTTGCAAGCTCCTCGCGAACCCACTGGAAGCGCTCATAGTTCGAAAGCGTGAGCGGACCTGTGTATCCAAAGCTTTGCAGCTTGCGCGGAGGGTATTCCACGTAGGTGGCCATGATCTTCTTCAATTCTTCACCCATGACCACGCCCATCCAGGTCCGCTCGGTAAAGTTATTCATGAAAATGTCGTAGCGCTCCTGCGGGTCCTGCCACAGGTCAAACACCTGAGGCACGGTGGCGACATATTTCTCCGCGCCCTTCCAGCCGAGGTTCGAGTCGACAGCCAGCCCACCGGTCGAGGCTCCGTCATCGCCACGGATGTTGAACGCGAACTTGTAGTTGTTGACGCGAATCGCTCCGGGGGAGAGCTCGTTCTCGGTAAAGTAGAACCAAGATTTGCGCGCAGACTTGCCGTTGCCAAGAAGGATCGGCGACATGTCATAGCTGTCGAAGATGATTGGCTTGTCTTCCCGGTCCTTATCGGGCAGCGGCACCCCGCCAATTGCGGCGAATGTCGCCATAAGATCGAGGCCGCCGACGATGTCGTGATTCTTTGCCCGCGGCTTGATTTTGCCGGGCCACACGGCGATCGCGGGAACGCGATTGCCGCCCTCGCGCAAAGTGCCCTTGCTGCCGCGGAACGGCGTATATCCGGCATCCGGATAAACGTCCTGCCAGGCTCCGTTGTCCGTCGTGTAAAAGACCAGGGTGTTACTGTCGAGACCGGTTTCACGGAGCTTGTCCATGATCCTGCCGATGTGCGTGTCGAGTTCCACGACTGAGTCCGCATATTTGCTCTTCGATAGGGACTTGTGCTGGAACTCGGGAGCAGGAAGGTTCGGCTGGTGCACCTTCATGAAATTCACGTTGATGAAGAACGGTTGATCGGGCTTCTTGGCAGCCGCATCAAGGAATTCGAGTGCCGCCTTTTCGACATAACCGTCGAAATAGGGGATGCCGACAACGCCCTCCTTGCCGTCGATCACCGGCGTGTCGACGTACTGGCCGTTGATCTTGAAGTCCTCGGTCACCGGCCCGCCGGCTTTGCCGGACAGCGCTCCTTTGGTCACCTTCTGGAACATGGCCCTGAGTTCCGGATCCATGTCCGGGAACCAGGTCGGATCGGCATAGGTGTAGGCGTTGAGGTGGTAAAGGCCGACATATTTCATTTCGTCGTAGCCCTGTGCGGTGGGCATCGCATAGTCTGCCTCGCCAAGATGCCATTTGCCGGTGAAATAGGTTTGGTAGCCGCCTCGCTTTAGAACGGACGCAAGCGTCCATTCGGCTGCCGGCAGACCACCACCCTGGCCCTGGAAGGCCACGGTGGTCATCCCGCTGCGGTTCGGAATGCGCCCGGTCTGCATGGCTGCGCGGCCAGGCGTGCAACTTGGCTGGGCATAGAAGGAAAAAAACGTCATGCCTTCGTCGGCCAATCGGTCAATGCTAGGAGTTGGCATGCCGCGACCTTCGCCGCCGCCATAGGGACCCAGATCGCCATAGCCCGTGTCGTCGGAGACGATGAAGAGAATGTTGGGCTTCGTTTGTGCTTCCTGGGCTTGCAGGGGGAATGCGGTACACCAGAGAACGGTTGAAGCAGCCAATGCTCCAACACCGCAGATGATCCTACGCTTCATTTCGAGTCCTCCGTTGAGATCTCCGGTCGAACGGTGCTTCACCCAGGCGCACGGAGACAAACGCCGCGGTGCGCTTACTCACTCAAAATCAATCGAAACAACTGGAGCAATATCGAAATTCTGACGCCTTTCGATCGGAACGGCATCCACCCCGAGCCTCCGTGCGGGTTACGAACGACACTCGTGGCGAGCACCCTACCGAACGGCGAGCCGCAGCGATATTGTACCTTGGGGCAACCATTACAGATTGTGATCTTCTTGACTCCATTGGGTGAGTTGTAAGGGCGACGCGGCTTTGCTATTTGTCGATGAGCTTCTCGGGGCAAGGGATGGGCTTGGTGCGCAATTGGAAGATACGATCGCGCCGGCTCGGGTGGCGAGCGGCTCTCTGCTGCATATTTCTTGTATCGATTGCTGCGGTGCCATCCGCGTCTAAGGAGATCGTGGGCCGGGATCCACGTGTTCTCATTCTCTACCCATATGACGAACGAATAGCCGCGACGACCGCGGCCGGAGAGGCCGTGAGGACGCGTCTGCTCGACGCGACCAAAGGAAGGATCGATCTCTTCTCCGAATTTCTCGATCTTTCGAGATTTCCGGAGTCGGAGCACGTCGGCCGAATGTCCGGATATCTTTCGGCCAAGTATGCGGATCGTCGCCCTGATGTGGTGATTGCGCTCGGCGAAGAATCGGCGCGGTTCATCTCTGCGAACCGCAAGAACCTTGCGGACGGTGCAAGGATAATCGTCGCCGGCTTCAGCAGATCCACCGCCGAAGAAATGGGCCTGCCCAGCGATGTGGTCGGAGCCTTCAGCGAGTTTCACATCGTCAAGACTGCGGAGATGGCGCGCGGCCTCCAGCCGGCGGCGCGTCATCTCTTCATTATCGGGGGCTCATCAGAATTCGACCGTTCGTGGCTCGCCACAGCGCGGGCCGATCTTGCGGCTTTCTCCAGGGATTACGAGACGACCTATCTGGAGGACTTGACGATCGACGAGTTCACCAGGCGGGCCGCCGAATTTCCAAGTGACAGCATCGTCCTGGCGCTAACGATCTTCAAGGATCGCGACGGCCGCAATTTCGTTCCGCGCGAAGCGGTCAAACAGATTTCGGAGACTGCCAACGCCCCGATTTACGGTCCGTATCTCACTTATATCGACTACGGTGTCGTCGGGGGCAGCGTGGTCACGTTCGAGTCGCTGGGAAAGACCGTGGCCGACCTCGCACTGGATGCCATTGCTGGCAAGCCCGTTTCCAGTCGCGAGTCCCCCCAAACCTATGTCGCAGACGCGAGGCAGCTCCAACGCTGGGGGTTGTCGCAGAAGAACCTTCCTCCGGGCGCAATCCAGACGTTCAAAGAGCCGACCTTCTGGGAACAGTACTGGCTCGCCACAGTCACCGCACTTGCCGTCATCACGGCACAGGGCACCGTCATCTTCGGACTCCTTGTCGAACGCCGCCGCCGCCGGGCCGCGGAGACCGAATCACGCCTTCGTCTCCTCGAAGTGGTTCATCTCAGCCAGTCCGCGACCGCCGGCGCGCTCTCCGCATCGATCGCCCACGAACTCAACCAGCCGCTGGGTGCCATCCGCAGCAATGCCGAGGCGGCGGCAGTCATCCTTCAGTCCGAGCGGCCCGATCTCAAGCTGATCGAGCAGATCCTTGTTGACATTCAGGACGACGATCAGCGCGCACATGACGTCATTTCCCGGATGAGGGGTCTGCTTAAGAAACGCGGCGAGATCGATTGGCAGGAGTTCGATCTCAATGACGTGACGACGAGCGCGATAAGGATCCTCCACGGCGAGGCCGCGCGAAGAGGCGTTGTTGTCAGTTCCAACCATGCCCCACGGGAGCTGCCGGTGCGAGCCGACAAGGTTCATGTCCAGCAGGTCATTCTCAACCTCGCGACCAACGCGATGGACGCAATGGTGGACGTGGTGACGGCTGAAAGGAGGCTGATGCTTGAGACAACGCTGACGAGGGAATCCAAGGTGGAGCTGTCGATTTCCGATACGGGCAGCGGCATCCCCGACGAACAACTCGCCAGTGTTTTCGAGCCGTTCTATACTACAAAGCCCGCCGGGACAGGGCTTGGGCTTTCCATCGCGCGAGCGATAGTCGAGACCTACGGCGGCAAGATCTGGGCGGCCAACCGCCCGGAAGGCGGAGCAGTTTTCCGCATTGTGCTACCTCTCGCACGAAGTGGGTGAAGCAATTGGAACCCGTCGTTCATATCATCGATGATGACCAATCCTTCCGCACCGCAGTTGGAAGGCTGCTTTGGGCGTCCGGTTTCCGCGTGGCTCTCTATGAATCCGGCGATCAGTTTCTCGCGCAATTTCCGGACTGCGAACATGGCTGCGTCCTACTCGACCTTGGTCTACCTGGCCTAAGCGGGCTGGAGCTGCAGGATAGGTTGGCCGAGAAAGCGCCGCTGCTACCGATCGTGTTTCTGACGGGGCAAGGCGACATCAGGGCAAGCGTTCGAGCGATGAAGGCTGGCGCTGAGGATTTCCTGGAGAAGCCGGCCCCGAGGGAGGCGCTGCTGGAGGCCGTCGAGCGGGCGTTGCACCGATGCGAAACACGGTGTCGCGAGCAGGATCGCATTCATGGACTCCGGGCGCGTCTGGCGAACCTGACGCCGCGGGAACTCGAAGTTTTTGGCCTGATCGTCCGGGGCAAGCTCAACAAGCAGATTGCCTATGCGCTCGGTACCTCCGAACGGACGGTCAAGGCACACCGTCACAACGTCATGGAAAAGCTGGGGGCGCGGTCGCTGGCGGAGACGGTGTCGATCGCCGAGAGACTAGGGCTTGTCGATGCCACGGCGGATCCGCTGCGACGGTAGCTCACAGAACGGACCGCTTCACCAAAGGACAATAGCCAGCCCTCGACGTCGGTCATATCGTCATGATCGGGGCTGGTCATGCTTTTCGCATTGGCTCCAGAAAGGCGTCAATTGGAAAGCCCACCCCGCACCGTCGCTGTCGTCGAAGACGATCCGAGCATGCGCAGGAGCGTCGAACGATTGTTGAACGCAAATGGTTTTGCGACCGAAGGACATTCGTCCGCGGAGGCCTTTCTCAGGCGTGCCAATGCAAGCCGGATTGGCTGTGTGGTGCTCGATATCCACTTGGGTGGCATGTCCGGCGTCGAGCTCTGGCACCGCCTCAAGGCCTCCGGTGTCAATCTCTCGGTCATCTTCATAACCGCCGTGGAGGATGAGGCGCTGGAACTGGAGGCAGTCAAGTCGGGCTGCGTGGCGTATCTGCACAAGCCGTTCCCAGCCGAATTGTTGATCAGCGCCGTCAACAGAGCATTGACCGCTTCGTCAGGCGATTGAAGAGGTTGGACCCGCTTCTCCAAGGGGCGATAGGCAGGGGTTGTATTTTGGCGCATGACATGAGGGCAACGGAGAGTGCATCGCGGCAGGCAATAGGAGCGGCGATCAGACGCTAACGTTGCGGCGTTTCGGATCGATAGCCAACACGTGGAGACGCAGCATGAAATGGCTCAGATTTTGGCGGCGAATGCGCGAAGCATTGGCGATCGGCTCCTGTCTCATTGCTCCTTCGTTGCTTGTCGAAACCGCATTTGCGCAGCAATCGGCGCCAAACATCCTGTTCATTCTCGCCGACAACGTCGGCTACGGCGACATCGGCGTCTACGGCGGCGGGGAGCTGCGCGGCTCGCCGACGCCGCGCATCGACCAGCTCGCCGCAGAGGGCCTGCGGCTGACGCAGTTCCTGGTCGAGCCATCCTGCACGCCGTCGCGCGCCGCTTTGATGACAGGTCGCTATTCCATCCGCTCCGGGCTATCGCTGGTCGCGGTCGCAGGCACGCCTTTCTCGCTGCCGGACAAGGAAATCACCATGGCGGAAATGCTGCACGACGCCGGCTACGCCACGGCGATCTTCGGCAAGTGGCATCTTGGCGCCCAGGTCTATAGCCAGCCGCAGAACCAGGGCTTCGACGAGTTTTACGGAATCCCTCCTGGTGACACCTGGGACGCGTTCGGGATGATCCGCCAGGGCCATCAGACCAAGTCCATCGACGTCCCGCTCGACAAGGGGCCTCACATCGTCGAGGCCAAACGGGGAGAGCCGGTGAAGCTGGTGAAACCCTATACCGAGGAAGTGCGTCGCGGGATCGACTGGGAACTGGTGGACCGCGGCGTCGATTTCATGAGGCGCCAAAAGGCGGCAGGCAAGCCGTTCTTCTTGTATCTGCCGATTTCCCGGACGCACTTTCCGAACCTCCCCTCGAAGCGCTTCGAAGGAGCTTCCCGCATCGGCCAGTTCGGCGACTCCCTGATGGAGGGCGACGCGATCGTCGGCACGATCCTCGACGCATTGAAGGATCTTGGCATTGAGGAAGACACCCTTGTGGTCTTCGCCTCCGACAATGGACCAGACGGCCCCGGTGCGAGCCGGTTCGGCACCGACATGCCGGATATGGGAACGACAGGACCCTATCGTGGCGCGCTGGGCGACGTCAGCGAGGGCGCGATCCGCACCGCCGCGGTGATCCGCTGGCCGCAACGGATCAAGCCGCGATCCTCCTATGCGATGTTCTCGATCATGGATTTCTTCCCGACATTCGCGAATCTTGCGGGCGGCAAGGTGCCGGACGACCGGCCGTTCGATGGGATCGACCAGAGCGACCTGCTGCTCGGCGACAATGACAGCGGACATCGCCAGCATTTGCTGACCTTCGTCGGCTCCGACCTGGTCGCCGTCCGCTGGAAACAGTTCCGGGCCTATTTTGCCGACGTAGCACCTGGCCGCAGCGGCCCTGGCGGCGCAACGCTGCTGGGCGGCGTGGGAAGCAGCGCGGCGCCGATGAACGGCTATCCAAAGGTGTTCAACATCGAGTCGGATCCGCACGAAGAGCACAATATCGGCGAGATGTATAACTGGGTCCTCGGGCCGTTGTTGAAGGCTGTGGAGGAATACAAGGCTACCCTCGTGCGATCGCCCAACCCGCCGGCCGCGAACATGACAAAGTTTTGAGGTCAGCATCTCTGGAGTAAAATCGACGTGCCGTCCGAGGGCTGGCGCAAGCGCGGCAATCGGCGCCAACCCCGGCGGCCATACGTACCATGCAACGATATTATTGCGGTTACCTGGCGGCACTGCCGCCACCAGACTAAAGTCTTGCTACGATCGACACGATAGACGCCGATCTCAAAACCCGGCCTGGCAACTGACGACAGTGGGTTCCCGGCTTGTCGATGTTTTCACTCCGACCTTCTGAAAGCAACGGGACCGGCGCAGCCTTCGAAGCCCTTTTCCGGCGGATGCGCGAACTAACGCCACCGAGGGCCCGGGTGAGCAAGTGCATCGGCCGACGACTTCCCCTAAGGACAATATCGCTCAGTGGAGTTTCACGTAATCTCAGCTGCGACGAGTTGTTTGAGCAGCCGCGCTTGGTTGCCGCTCCGGTCACCAGCGCAAAACCTAGGAAGGAGCATGACAATGAACCGCATTGCGACTTTTTCTATGCTTGCCTGCCTCTCCGCCCTGAGCTTCACTGGGATCGTGTACGGTCAGGGTGCCGCAATGGACTGGCCCAAAGAGATTGAGCAAACTGTACGCAGCTACAGCGGCGATAAGATCAATGTCGTCGATGTAAGCACACTTGCGGAGCAGAACCAAACGCGCATGTGGGTCGAGCATGCCACGCCGGAACAACGTGCGGCGCTGCTCGAGGCGGTCAAAGCGAACAAGTCCTTGGCTGAAAAGCTGAAGGCGCAGAACGTCGAGATGGACAACATTGGCGGCGCTGAACAGGCGACTGACGGCGGGCTGACGATCTACGTTCGCTAACCCTCCCCGGGGTCAGTAAAGCGGGGTGCGGAACACCGATGGTACTCGCGCCGCATCCCGCTCCATCCGCGGCGGGCATTCAGTACTGAACTCGCCAATTCAAAGGATCTAACACCGGAGTTGCGAAAAATTCTGTCCAAGAAGAAGACCGATTTCGCGCGCTTCGATATCGACGTTGATGAGGTGCTCATTGGCAAAGCTCCCAAAACGCTCCTGGTCACCTGGGACAATTCTACATTTAGTGAACCCGAGGAGATGCAGTCAGGACCTTTTCTGATCGGACTACGCAACGCTACGTCTCAGTTACCGCCATTGCGGGGCCCAAGCGCTGCAGTTTTCCCCGACCCAGATCCTACCGTTTTGACAGTCCTCCAAGCGCCCTGCTCGAGTGCATTCATTATCGATGTGGGAACAAATGAAGCAAACGCGATCCGTGATTTCTTGAAGGCTCAGCAAAAATAGCTTCGCGGTCCTCACAGTGTCGCCGTGGCGACGTTCGGCGCCACTAGGGGCGAGGATCAGGCGATGCCCCGTCATGCTACCCGATACGGCTGGTCAGCCCCAGCCGCTGTCGGAGTTTTCACGGACATCAGCAGTGCACTCGCAGAGCCGCCAGCGCCGCATCAGCGCGGGGCAACCGCGCCCGCATAGAACCCGCCGTCGCCGCCGTAGTAATCTTCTCTGACACTGCTCGGACCGCCGGCCATCTGGGAGCATCCGACGAGCGCGGAGAGTACGAGCAACAATGTGACAATACGCATTGGGTCTGATCCTTTCTTGCCTGCCGCACACATAGTCATCGGCAAAGGCCCGGACAACCAGGCGACAGCACGACCTTCAACCAAAAGGTGGCGGCCGCGGCAGGCACGGGATCAATCGCATCACCACATTCTTCATCGGCGACGTCGCGCTCGACGCATTACACCGCTGTCCGCTGGCCCGGCCGCCCCGACAAGGACATGGTCAGGGCCTCCTCGTTGTCGAGCTTTCACCGGCGGCCCCTGCGACAGTTGTCTCGATGCGTCTGTCGCCTTGAGCAGAATCGAATCCGCGGCCGGCGACAAACGTGTTGTTATTCGAGAATCTGGGAATCCCGGTTCCGCGTGGAGAGGTGCTGGGCAGCGGCTGATCGCCCCTACCCAGCACGCTTTCTCGCGATGCTAGGCGGCAGTCGGATCTTCGCTCCTGCGCCTGTTTGCCGGAAGCAGGTCCCGATTATGGAGCAGCAGGAAAGCGAAAACGGAGGCGGCGAGACCTTCAAGAGCCGGGACCGGTACAATAAACCCAGCCGTCATAACACTCCCACTCCCAACCACGGTCCCGAGCAACCAGGCTCCAAAGTTCTTCGTTTTGAACTGGATGGAACCATTGGCAAGCTGCTGTGGGGCCGAGCGATGGACGAGATACGCGGAGACATAGACGCCTGCAACGGGAATGGCTGCAACACCCATCCAAACGAGAAAGGGAACGAAGTAGGCCGAGGCGTTGAAGTAGGCAGCAAGCCAGGCACAAACGAACCCGATCAAGCCCAGCCGCCAAATGGGCCATTTCGTGAGCACAGTCGCAAGCGTCAGCGTTGACGAGTAGAGGTTTCCGGTGTTGCTCGACCAGGTCGAGAGCGCGAGGACGACCAGGGCCAGACTCGGCAGTCCTAGCTTCATCATGACATCCATCGTATCGGCCGAATTGACCACGAGAGCGGGGATTGCGGCGATCAGCATGATGAGGGGATAGCCGATAGCGAGTGCGAGAACCGAACGGGTCGCTGCCTTTCCATCTCGAGCATAGCGGGTGAAGTCCGGCGCGAGGACACCCGCCAAAATGACCGAGCCGACGACAGCGGACAAACCATCTACGACAGTGAGAGAACCATCGCCGCTCTTGAGAACAGCCGCGCCGATACGACCGTCTCCAAACGCCAGAAACAGGACGTAGATCATGAATGCAAAGAGCAAAGGTACGATCAACGAAGCGAAGCGCTCCATCATTCGGAATCCAAACGTTCCCGTCAGGGTCATCAGCACCAGTGCTACTGTCGAGTAGGCGATCGGCGGGATCGAAACTCCGTAGGTCGCAGCAACTGCGCTGCTTAGCTGGACACTCAACAGGTCCGCCACATTGGCGAACCAGCCAATGAGCATCGCCGCGAACATTAGATTAAGCGCCTTTCCGCCAACCTGGCCAAATACCATTGTCAGAAGGACGTAGGTCGAGACGCGAAGCCGCGCACCGATTAGGGACGTGACAAGAGCGAGGAGCGCGGTAATACCGCACCCGACAGTGATGATGAGGCTGCCGTTCAGTAGCCCCTGAGCTAATACTATCTGTGACCCCATCGTAAAGACCGGCAAGGTCAAGCCGAGCGCGATAAGCACAGTAGCAATCTTTAACCCGGAGAGCGTCTCCGCTTCAGGAACGGGACGGAGCAGGAAATCTTCTACGACATCGTTATCGCGCATGCTTCACCTCCGACATCTCAGACCGGCGCTGCCTCAGTGCCTCTTCGATGCGTCCCAAATCGACGCCATAGCTGCCCGCGGCTTCCTCCGCGGTGAAAAAGCCGTTGACGACGTCATCGGCGATCCGCATTGGGTCGCGGTCACCAGGATCGCCCCATCCCCCACCATTAGCGGTATACATGGAAATCAACGTTCCGGCCTCCAACGGGCCCACGTCGCCCACTCTGTCATCAAAGGTGTGTTCCGCCCCATCCGGGAACGTGACGACTGTCTTTGACCGACCTGCGTCGCCGCCACCTGCCAGGCCCCAAAGAGGGTTTGCATTGTTCTCGGTCGAAACCTGCAAGTAGGCCTTGTCTTCGGTCACCATGAGTTCGCGGATCACACCAAATCCTCCGCGATACTTTCCGACGCCACGGTTTTCTGGATTGAACGTGTAGCGCGTGAAGCGAACTGGGTAACTCGCTTCCAAGATCTCGATCGGAGAATTCGGAGCATCGCCGTTACCGAGGAACATGATCCCGCTCGGCCCGTCATCGAAAGGGAATGCACCGCCGCCGCCATCGACCGGCTCGGCGCAGATGAACGGCTCATGTTCACTCTCCCCTGTTCGCACCAGATGGTAGGCATACATCTGGTAACTCGGAGCAGGAATGCGGTGCGGAATGGCACGGGCTAAGGCCTTGAGAACGACGTATTCCACCAGCTCCGCAACATACCCATAGCTGTCGCAAGGTGCGGGATACTCCGGGCTGACGATGGAGTTCCGCGGTGCTTTGACAGTGGCGACACGCAAATGCCCGTCATTCGTCGCATCGTCGGGCATAGTCACGCATTTAAGAACCGTCGCGCAGAGCGCTCGGGTACCAACGAGCGGGTGGTTGACCGGCCCTCGTGCGACGGGATCGGAGCCGTCAAAGTCGATTTCGATCTCGCTGCCTCGGATCGTCACCGTTGCGGCAATGCGGTGGCGCTTGCTGCGTTCGACGCCGTCATGATCGAGATACGCCTCGCCATGGTAGACGCCATCCGGAATCTCGCTGACTTCGCGCCGCATCCGGGCTTCGGAGTTTTCGAAGATTTCTTCGATTGCACCGTTCAGCGTCTCAACGCCATATCGACGGCACAGTTCCTGGAACCGCATGGCGCCGGTATTGCATGAGGCGATCAGCCCGTTGAGATCGCCATTGACTGCTTCTGGTGTACGAACGTTACGCAGGATGAGCCGTAGCATTTCCTTGTTGAGGCGGCCGGCATCGTAAAGCTTCAAATGATTGAAGATCAGGCCTTCCTGGTGGACGTCGGTCGTCGATGGGCACCATCCTCCTGGTGCAAACGCACCGATATCGGCCCAGTGCGCCATGATTGCGGTGAAAGCGACCAGTCGTCCTTCGAAGAAGACCGGCATGTAGAGAACGGTGTCGCTGATGTGCGTTCCCGTATCATAGGGCTCGTTCGCGAGAATGATGTCGCCTTCTTCGAAGCCGTCCGGACCGAAGACTTCGAGACCTTTTTGGATCGTGGGTGGCAGGCAGCCGAGAAAGCCCGCGAGTGCCGCACCTTCGCCGACCAGGCGACCGCGGGCGTCCGTCAGCGCGACGCCGAAGTCCTGGACCTCGTAGATCAAGGGCGAGTGCGCAGTTTTGATCAGGCTGGTCTGCATTTCTCCTGCCGCGGCGCGCAGCGCGTTTCGGATTACTTGTCTTGTAATGGGATCGATGCTCACTTCAGCTTCTCCAAAATGAGGTTGCCATAACGGTCAACGGTCGCCTGCTGCCCAGGATTAACGACAACCGTACTGTTCCACTCCTCGATCACAGCCGGGCCCTGGATTATGTCATCGCACCTTAGCCGTGCGCGGTCGTGCAAAGCGAACTGGAGCTGCGCAGCCTTTGAACCAAAATGAATGTCGCGGCTGCCGATCAGGCTGGCTTCATCCGAGGCGCTCCGTGCAAGCACTTCGCTCACCTGCGGCTTTTCGGTTTCCCCGATCGCGGCAAGGCGAACTGCCGTTATTTCGACCGGACTGTCGCGAAGGATGTGGCGGTACTGGCGTGCGTAGGCCTCTTCGAACCGGGTTCTAAGGCCAGCGAGGCCGGTCGTCTCTGATGAAATTTCGTCAGCGAACACCGAGACTTTAATCGTATGCGCCTGACCGGTGTACCGCATCTCACAGAAGCGCTCGATGCGGATCGATGCGGCAGTCGTCGTGGCGAGAGCCGCGCGCGTACGCTCCTCCATTTCGCCGAAAGCGTCTGCCAGCAGTGGCCCGGTCTTGTCGTCCAGGGCTGTCAGAAGCGTGCGCGAGACGTCTTCGCGATAATCGGCATTCAGCAGACCCCAGGCGGAAAACACCGCTGGCATATTCGGGACGATTACCGACTTGAACTCAAGCTCATCGAGAAGACCGCCAGCAAACAGGCCACAGCCGCCGCCAATGCACAGCATAGCGAACTCGCGCGGATCAAAACCGCGTTCGATTGTCACCTGGCGAATGGCGTAGGCCATGTTCGTCGTCGCTATCCGCACAATACCGGACGCGGCTTCTTCAGAGCTGAGGCCCAGATGCGAAGCAATCTGGTTCTTGATCGCCGCTTCAGCGGAGTTCGTGTCGAGGGCAATACGCCCGCCCATGTACACGGCAGGATCAAAATAGCCGAGCGTCACCAGAGCATCAGTCAAGGTTATCTGCGTACCGCCGAAGCCGTAGCAGATCGGACCCGGTTCGGCCTGTGCGCTTTCAGGACCGACCCGCAGGCCACCTTCCTCATCGATACTGACGATGCTGCCGCCACCCGCGCCGATCGAGACGATATCGATACTCGGCTGCATGATCGGGCGACGATTGATGCTGACGTCGCTGCGCTCCGAATATTGACCTTCGCTAATCAGCGAGACGTCGAACGTCGTCCCGCCGAGATCGCCAACGACCATATTCCCTTGATTGATCAGGCTACTGAGGCGCGTTGCTCCAATAACGCCCCCGGCGGGCCCGGACTGAACCACCCGCACTGGGACCTTGCTGGCGATTTCTGTGGAGGTGATGCCGCCAGTGGACTGCATCACGGTCAAAGCGCCCGAGAAACCCTCCTCTGCAAGGCGACGACCAACTTGGTCCAGGTACCCGCTAAAGCGAGGTCGGGTGAACGCGTTCAGTACGGTCGTGCTCGTGCGCTCGAATTCCCGTCGCTCTCGAACAATATCCGACGAAATCGATACGAAGATATCGGGATAGAGCTTCCCGATGAGGCGGGTTGCCTATAGCTCATGCTCGGGATTGGCGTAGGCATTGAGGAAGCACAAAGCGATACTGACGACGCCTTGCCCAACCAGTGTCTCGACAGACGCTATCAGTTCCTGCTCGTCGAGTGGTTCGACGACGACGCCACGGAAATCGACCCGCTCGGACACTTCCATTCGAAGGTACCGCGGAACGAGCGGTGTGGCTTGCTTGTAGAAGAGATTGTAGATCTCCGCTCTGTTGCCGCGGGCGAGTTCGAGAACGTCCCGAAATCCCTTCGTGGTGATGAGCCCGACACGCGCACCTTTCTCCTGCACGATTGAGTTGAGCACCATGGTGCTTCCATGAACAATCGTCGGCAGAGAGGTGATATCCGCCTCGAGCGCCCGGATGCCTTCCACAAGACGACCGCTCAATGTTCCGGCCGAACGGACCTTTTCTGTGCGAACCTCACCCGTCAACTCGTCATGATAGACGAAGTCAATGAATGTGCCGCCAACATCGACTGCTAGACGCAAGATCTACCTCCTTAGTTTGCAAGAGGTCGGCTCCGCCGGCTGCGTCCTTCGCAACCCGGATGTAAATGAACCGTCCCTGTTCCCCATCAGGCCGATTTGACTTCGGCCCGTTTTCTCAGAAAAACTTAGGAGAAGAGGCGGCGAATGAAATCTCGAATATCGGATGCGATGCCGCCATAAATTTCCTGGCGGACGGGCGGAAGAGAAGATTGTTCACAAGGACCTAAAATGACGAAGAAGTCGATCGAGCTCGATCAAATCAACCGCAAGATTCTGATCGAACTCCAGAGAGATGCCCGGATAACCAACCTGGAACTCGCAAACCGCGTTGGTCTTTCGCCGAGCGCTTGCTTGAAAAGAGTGCAGGCATTGGAAGCGGCGAACTGCATTCAGGCCTACATCATCGCAACCGATCTCGATCGCATTACCCACAATGTGCAAGCCTACTTCATGGTGCACATGGACAATATCCGGCCCGAGACCATTACCGGGTTCGAGCGCGCATTCATCGGGTTCTCGCAGGTCGTCGACTGCATGCGCGTTGGTGGGGATCCGGATTTCATAGCCCTAGTCGTCTGTTCGGACATCCCGGAAATCGACCGGCTGATTAACGAGATGATGGCCGCCGATATAGGTATTCGCTATATCCGCATGCACGTCATCTTGAGCAGACCGAAATGGTTTGTCGGCTACCCGCTCGAAGCGATGAAATGGAAATCGGGTACGTGAGGGCAAGCTCTACCTTCCTGTAGAGGCTCAGTGGAACTCAGACGGAGAGCTCGGAAGCTCCGTTCCGGTCGATACATTATGCGATCCCAGACGCACATAACATGAACAATCGCAGGAGCGTACCAAACGTCACCCCTCCCGGATGGCGGCTGGTGTTTAGACGGCTGACGCCGCCCGAGCACGCATCGCGTGTCCGCGAGCCCCAGAGGAGCTGATCGAGGCACCGGCTAGGAAACGATCAAAACGCAAAAGCCAGGCCGCGCGTTCGGTGAGATCAGAGCCCGCCCGAGCAAAGAATGAACTACTCTCAAGCAACGTCGGCCCTTGAAACGCGCGTTTTGCTCACCTACCTCATTTTTGCCGGATGCCCCTCTCGGGTCCTGGCACGGGAACGATGGTCCACTCATGTGTTGGACCGGGTTCGGTTCATATCGCTTCGCAAGGAGGATATGGTCCGGCGTCTGCCCGACCCCCCACCTTCTTGCGTAACGCGGTGTGCGATCGACCGTCTCGGTCTTCTCATCGTCTGGTCCCGACCGCCTCCGATCCATTCGGCTCCGGCATGCACGTGCTTGGCACGTCGCAAGCAACATGGCTGATTAAGAAACGAAGGAGGATGCACATGCTGGTATCGGATTTTGGCCGCATCGGGTTCGACCCGTTTCTGGAAATGCGGCGCATGCAGCAGGAAATGAATCAGCGCTTGTCCGACATGACAGCCAAAGCCGCCCAGGAGTTTCCACCCGTCAACCTCTGGATGGGTGAGGACAGCGTGGCGGTGACTGCTGAATTGCCTGGGATCGCGCCTGACGATGTCGATCTCACGGTTCGCGAGAACACGCTGACATTGACGGGCGAACGCGGATCCCCGGCGCAGGGCGAGAGGTCCGTCTGGCACCGGCGCGAGCGAGTGTACGGAAACTTCTCTCGAACGGTGCAATTGCCTTTCCGCGTCGATCCGGAACAGGTCGAGGCGCGCTTCGCCAACGGGCTACTCGAAGTCGAACTGCACCGGCCTGAGACGGATCGGCCGAAGAAGATCCAGATCAAAGGATAAGGAGGCAAACATGGCTCAGGAACTGAAAACGACCGAGCGCCGGACCCCAAGCCAGCTTGACGGTAGCGAACCGACCCATTCGCGCCCGGTGTTTGTCCCGCGCACCGATATCTATGAGACAGAGGACAATGTCGTTGTTCTCGTCGACATGCCCGGCGTCGCCTCGGAGGGTGTCGACATCACGCTGGAGAAGCGGACGCTGGCGATTCGCGGCTACGCGACGGACCAGCAGCATGACAACTATCGCCAAATCTACGCCGAATATGGCGCGGGCAATTATGAGCGCGTCTTCACCCTGTCCGAGGATATCGATCGGGACAGTATCGAGGCATCGCAGAAGAACGGCGTCCTACGGCTGGTCCTTCCGAAGGCCGCGCCGGCCAAGGCGAGAAAGATCCAGCTGAAGATGGCGTAATTCGTCCGGAGAAAGGAGGTTGACCATGCAGATTAGAGATCTGATCCCCTGGGGCAATACCAAGGGAAGCGAAATTGCGAAGTCAGACGAGGGAAACCCCGTCTTTTCTTTGCAGCGCGATGTGAACCGTATCTTCGAGGATTTCTGGAAGCGGTTCGATCAACCGTTCGGCGCTTTCGGGCGCTGGGAGACCGGTGGGCCGCGAACGGACATCGCCGAAACCGAGAGTGCGCTTGAGGTTTCGGTGGAACTTCCTGGAATCGATCAGAAGGACGTCGATGTTTCCCTGACGGACAGCGCGCTCACGATCAAGGGAGAAAAGAAGAGTGAGCAAGAAGAGAGCAAGAAGGGGTATCACTTGTTGGAACGCTCATACGGGTCGTTCTACCGCTCGATTCCGCTACCGTCGGGCGTCGACACGGACAAGGCCGCCGCGCAATTCAAGAACGGTGTCCTGACTGTGACGCTCCCAAAAACGGAGGAAGCGCTGTCGGCTGTGAGAAAGATCGAGGTGAAGGCGACCTGACATCCGCTTCACGGTCGTGAGATGCGGCGGACGAAATCCGTCGCATCTCTTACGATTACTGCATGTGTCTCGTCCGAGGATACGCCATGAGCGAAGCGCGGGCGCGGGCGAGATCTTCGCGGGCGACGGTCAGCATCTCGTCTGCCGTCTCCAGAGCCGCGAAAGCAGCCGCAGTCGGATTGGGCCGTTCCGCAGTGATGCGAACCCAGGCGCGATCGATTTCAGCAAGAGCCGCGCGCACATTCGCGATCGCTCGTTCAATGGCATCGTAGAGAGCAAACTCCTCTTCGGAGACTATTCGCGAATTATCACCGATCATCGATCTTCTTCCGACCACACGTCCACGTGCATGCTCGAATGGCAAAACTATCACCAAGAGCGCGCATTTTAAACAGTCAGCGTGGCGACGTTGCGATCGTAATTGGGTGAGAACCCTCGGGACCGAACCGGTGGAAGTCGCGACCATGGAAACGGCTGATGAACGCTGGGTCGACTGCCTCCCCTCTGCCTTGGGCTTCAGTTTTCCTGAACGGACACGCCATTCCGGTCAAGCCGCAGTTCAACGCCGGCCGGCTTCGTTTCCTCGCGATAGAGGTAGACGCCGAGGACTATAACGGCGACAACCAGGCCGCCGATGATCAGGTAGAGAGTGTTGTTTTGCTGCATGAGAGCCAATCTTGCCTTTTACAAGTGGAGGGAAGAGCGATTATCCGACCCAAGTTTTGATGAGTTTGCATCAATACCAACGGCGACGCGGATCCGAAAAAGTCAGCCCGACAGCCACCCCCAGGAGGAAACTGAGTATGCCGACCCCAAGGAGCAAAGTCGCTGTGGTGCCCGGGTTCTTTCGAGCGGCCTCTGATACCGCCCGGGCCTGCGTGCCCATTTGCTTCGCCGCCCCCGCCGCCGATTTCGACACATCCTCGTAAAGATCGGCTGCCCGCTCGCGCGCTTGATCCAACACGCCGTTCGTTCGATCCGCAAGCAGCTTGTTGACCTTTGCCACTTCATGGCGAAGCGTCGCGATCTGCTTTTCCAGGGCGTCCTGGGTATCGCCGACAGCCGGAGCGGCGGGCTTCGAGAGCTTGGCCATTCAAAGCGTCCTTAAAAAGGCCTTGTACAATCCACGTGTCGCGGAAAAATCCTTGGCCCCTTGCGAATGAAAAGGTCAGTTCCAGAACCTTTTCATATTTGGTCGTCGCCCGGATTAGCGTTCCCAGCGGCCTTCGTATTTGAACTCAGGGGCCGCCTTGAGCTGATCCTTGGTCGCGTCCATCACCGCCGTCCACTTCTTGTCGTTTTCGACATAGGTGATTTTGACGGACTTCGGGCTCACGATCACGTAGCGATCGCCCATCCCGAGAAACCCGCCGACCGATACGATGTAACCCGTCAGCTGATCTTCCGACAGGATCAGATCCTTGATTTCCCCGATCGTCTCGTTGGCATTGTTGGTGACATTGAGATTGACCAGGTTATAGCTCAACACATCGGTCGGCTTGGCGGTAACGAAGGTTTCCGTGGTGGCGGTTTCCGCCGTCTGCGCGGCAGCCGCTCCAACCATCATCGTTGTCGCTGCAAGAGCAATTAGAATGCGTCGCATGGTCCCACTCCTTTGATGATGTTCAGGAACCCGAAAACGCCGTGACGGTTGTTAAAGTTCCAACGTCCTCAGTGAATTACGGATGATTTGCGCACCCGGTAGTTCGACCAAAAACCACGGAGGGTGCGCAACTGCTTGTGCCTCGATCACGCACAACGGACCGGTGGAAATCCAACCCCGCCGACGGCCGGTTTCGATTATGCCAGAGAGGACCCTTACCAATCATCCTGTTTGCTGTACCAGTCGTCAATGTCGCGCTTGGCGCGGTCCTTCTCAAGACCATAGCGTTCCTGGATTTTGCCTTCGAGCTGATCGCGTTTCCCGGCGATCTCGTCGAGATCGTCGTCGGTGAGCTTGCCCCACTGCTCCTTGATCTTACCCTTGAACTGCTTCCAATTGCCTTCGACCCGATTCCAATCCATGTGCGTTCCTCCCTGAAATGGTGCCTGTACTAACAACTCACATCGGCGGAATTGGTTCGATCGATCGCCAGAGAATATGTCAGAGCGCGGTTTAGCGGGCTCGCACTTCGGCCGATAAGCGGATCTTACGGGCCCGCGTGCTAGGAAACTGTAATGGCCCCATAAATCCCCGGACATGATCTCCCACTTGTTAAGTGTGAGGAGTAATGTCCCCATTATGAGTAG
>NZ_JBWKZT010000033.1:0-17545 GCF_059424735.1 Ensifer sp. GW101-20A05
GTCTTGCCATGGTCAACGTGGCCAATCGTGCCAATGTTAACGTGCGGCTTGTTGCGCTCAAATTTGCTCTTTGCCATTTCCGGCTCTCCGTTTTCTATCCCCTACCGGGGAAAACTTTTAACTTCTGTCAGCGAAAGGGTATTCCGGTCACTTCTGACCGGAATACTTCGCCTGGATTTCCTGTGCGACGTTCGACGGAACCGGCGCGTAGTGATCGAAGGTCATCGTGTACTGTGCGCGACCCTGAGACATCGAACGCAGGTTGTCGACGTACTTGAACATGTTCGCGAGCGGCACGTTTGCGGCGATCACGACAGCAACGCCACGCGATTCCTGGCCCTGGATCTGGCCACGACGAGAATTCAGGTCGCCGATAACGTCACCGACATAGTCTTCCGGCGTTACGACTTCGACCTTCATCATCGGCTCGAGAAGCTGTGCGCCAGCCTTCTTGGCCGCTTCACGGAAGCAAGCACGCGATGCGATTTCGAAGGCCAGGACCGACGAGTCGACGTCGTGGAATGCGCCGTCGATGAGCGTCGCCTTGACGCCCAGCATCGGGAAGCCAGCGAGCGGACCCGAAGACAGAACGCTTTCGATACCCTTCTGAACGCCCGGGATGTATTCCTTCGGAACAGCACCGCCGACGATCTTGGATTCGAACTTGAAGTCTTCGCCTTCCGGGTTCGGTTCGAAGACGATCTTGACGCGCGCGAACTGACCGGTACCACCGGACTGCTTCTTGTGCGTGTAGTCTTCTTCGTGCTGGCGCGTGATGGTTTCGCGGTAAGCAACCTGCGGCGCGCCGACGTTTGCTTCAACCTTGAACTCGCGACGCATGCGGTCGACGATGATGTCGAGGTGAAGTTCGCCCATGCCGGCGATGATCGTCTGACCGGATTCCTGGTCAGTCTTGACGCGGAAGGACGGGTCTTCGGCAGCCAGACGGTTGAGCGCGAGGCCCATCTTTTCCTGGTCGCCCTTGGACTTCGGCTCGATCGCGATCTGGATGACCGGCTCGGGGAACTCCATGCGCTCGAGGATAACCGGCTTCAGCGGGTCACAGAGCGTATCACCCGTCGTGGTTTCCTTGAGACCAGCCAGAGCAACGATGTCGCCAGCAAATGCTTCTTCGATGTCTTCACGGCTGTTGGAGTGCATCTGCAGCATGCGGCCGACGCGCTCGCGCTTGTCCTTGACCGTGTTCATGACCGACGAGCCCTTTTCGAGCTTGCCCGAGTAGATGCGCGCAAAGGTCAGCGAACCGACGAAGGGGTCGTTCATGATCTTGAACGCGAGCATCGAAAGCGGCTCGGCATCATCAGCGTGACGCTCGATCTCTGCTTCGGTCTTGGCGTCGATACCCTTGATCGCCGGAATGTCGAGCGGCGACGGCAGGTAGTCAACGACGGCGTCGAGAAGCGGCTGAACGCCCTTGTTCTTGAACGCGGTACCGCAGAACATCGGGTGGAACTTCACGTCGATGGTGCCGCGGCGAACGAGTTCGCGGATCTTGTCATTCGAGGGCATGTTGCCTTCGAGATAGGCTTCCATCGCAGCTTCGTCGATCTCGACAACGGTCTCGATCAGCTTTTCGCGATATTCTTCGGCCTTGTCCTTCAGGTCGTCTGGGATTTCGACAACGTCCCACTGAGCGCCGAGGGACTCGTCGCGCCAGACGAGAGCATTCATCTCGATCAGATCGATAACGCCCTTGAATTCGGTTTCAGCACCGATCGGCAGCTGCATGACGACAGCCGTTGCACCGAGACGGGTCTTGATCATCTCGACCGAGCGGTAGAAGTCGGCGCCGGTCTTGTCCATCTTGTTGCAGAAGATCATGCGCGGAACATTGTACTTCTCAGCCTGACGCCAGACGGTTTCCGTCTGCGGCTCAACACCGGCGTTGGCGTCGAGAAGCGCGATAGCACCGTCGAGAACGCGCAGCGAACGCTCGACTTCGATGGTGAAGTCAACGTGGCCGGGGGTGTCGATGATGTTGAAGCGGCGGGTCTTGCCGTCACGGCCCTTCCAGAAGGTGGTCGTGGCGGCAGAGGTGATGGTGATGCCGCGTTCCTGCTCCTGCTCCATCCAGTCCATGGTCGCAGCGCCGTCGTGGACTTCGCCGATCTTGTGGGACTTGCCGGTGTAGTACAGGATGCGCTCAGTCGTCGTGGTCTTGCCAGCGTCGATGTGCGCCATAATACCGAAATTACGGTAGTCTTCGATTTTGTATTCGCGTGCCATAGTGGACTGCCTCTTGAGACGTTCGCGCCAGAATTACCAGCGATAATGCGAGAACGCACGGTTGGCATCAGCCATCTTGTGCGTGTCTTCGCGCTTCTTCACGGCGCTACCACGGTTGTTCGCTGCGTCCATGAGTTCGCCGCACAGGCGATCAACCATGGTCGTTTCGTTACGCTTGCGTGCGGCCGCAATCAGCCAACGGATGGCGAGGGCCTGGCGACGCTCCGGACGAACATCGACCGGAACCTGGTAAGTTGCACCACCGACGCGGCGCGAACGCACTTCAACGTGCGGCGCGATGTTGTCGAGCGCAGAGTGGAATACGGTGATCGGCTCTTGCTTCAGCTTGACCTGAACCGCATCGAACGCGCCGTAGACAATGCTTTCGGCAACAGACTTCTTGCCGTGCAGCATGATGGCGTTCATGAACTTCGTGACAACCAGATCACCGAACTTCGGATCCGGATTGATCTCGCGCTTTTCTGCTTTATGACGTCGGGACATACTTCTCGTCTCTTCAAACTGTTTCAGCGCTTTACCACGCGGAGGACCTCGCGCAGCGCCGGGATTTTCAAAACCGAATTACTTCGGACGCTTCGCACCGTACTTCGAACGACGCTGCTTGCGGTTCTTGACGCCCTGCGTATCGAGAACACCACGGATGATGTGGTAACGAACGCCCGGAAGGTCCTTAACGCGGCCGCCGCGGATCATGACAACCGAGTGTTCCTGAAGGTTGTGACCTTCACCCGGAATGTAGCCGATGACTTCGAAGCCGTTCGTCAGACGAATCTTGGCAACCTTACGGAGAGCCGAGTTCGGCTTCTTCGGGGTCGTGGTGTAAACGCGGGTGCAAACGCCACGCTTCTGCGGGTTTTCCTGCAGAGCAGGAACCTTATTGCGCTTTACCTGTGCCTGACGAGGCTTGCGGATCAGCTGGTTTACGGTAGGCATATACCCATCCCTTGCAAAATCTTATCACGTTACCCTTGCGGGCGGATCGTTGCCGTCGCCGGCAGTTTCGAACGCCTCATGAAATGCGCAAAACAGGGGCCGATCCGCCTTTCCGCAGATGGCCCCAAATAAAGCAGAGGACGCACTATCGTGCGCGTCTTGCGTGCAGCATTGTAGTCGTCGGCGTGCGTTTCGAACCTTGTTTGAGGCGAACTCCAGAACGCGACGTTCCGAACCAGCCAGCCTCACATGGGCTCCGATGCGGCGGGGTGTACTGATTTCAAGGCCAACAGTCAAGGGCAATTAAGAAATATTCTATCGCGCGCAGGCCTGACATGCCTGCAAAACAAGGCTTTTGCACATGGTTTCGAACCTTTTGCCCGCCTCTTTGGCCCTTCGACAGGCGGAGTGTCGGATAGGGTTAAGGAATCGGCAACCACTTTGTGGGGGTTTTCCACCATCTTCGAGTCGGTCGCTGCAGAAGCATTCGAGGCGCGATGCATTTCCATCGCGCCGGACAAAAAAGGGCGCTAAGGTCGCGCCAGCCAATCGAAAGGAAACAATATGGCCGTCACCCCAGACAACGACAATGCCCCGGACGAACCGATGGTGTTCATCATCATCGGCAAGGCCTATGAGACCGACGGCGACGAAGACGGCGTGGACATTCACGTGATGCTCAAGGCGCCCGACGACGATACCGCTGTTCGCGAAGCACTGAACGCCCTTGCCGAAGAGGGTTTTCTCGAGGCTGATCTGGACCAGATCGGCACACTGACCGAGATCCCGAGCGACGAACCCCACGCCTCCGCCTACCAGGGCGCACTCGAAGGCGAAGTGGCGATCATCCGCTTTAGCTAATCTTTGCAGTCAAGTGACCTTCGCCCTCGCCGTTGCCGCGCGGGGCGACCGCCCAAAAGAAGAAGCCGCCGAGATCGCTCTCGGCGGCTTCTTCTTTGTGTGGGTCAGAGGGCGGAATAACCCGCCCTCCCCGCTTATTCGGCTGCAGCGTTCTCGTTGGCGAGATCGGCAAGCATTGGCGTTGCTGCCTCGGCGCCCGTGCCACGACGACGTTCTTCCAGGATCATTTCGTCGCGCGCGGTTGCGATGCGGCGGATCTGGGTCATCGTGCCACCGGTACCGGCCGGGATCAGACGGCCGACGATGACGTTTTCCTTCAGGCCCTGCAGGCCGTCCGTCTTACCAGCGATCGCCGCTTCGGTCAGGACCTTGGTGGTTTCCTGGAACGAAGCCGCCGAGATGAAGGACGGTGTCTGCAGCGACGCCTTGGTGATGCCGAGCAGGACCGGATCGCCGTATGCCGGCTTCTTGCCCTGTTCGATCAGGCCGTCGTTGACGTCTTCGAGCTCGATCCGGTCGACATTGTCACCGACGATGTAGGTCGAGTCGCCGGCATCGGTGATTTCCACCTTCTGCAGCATCTGGCGAACGATGACTTCGATGTGCTTGTCGTTGATGACAACGCCCTGCAGTCGGTAGACTTCCTGGATTTCGTTGACCAGGTAGGAAGCAAGCGCTTCCACGCCCTTGATCGCCAGGATGTCGTGCGGCGCCGGGTTGCCGTCGAGGATGTAATCGCCCTTTTCGATGTAGTCGCCATCCTGAAGATGGAAGGGCTTGCCCTTCGGGATCAGGTACTCGACCGGCTCGACACCGTCTTCCGCCGGCTCGATCAGAACGCGACGCTTGTTCTTGTAGTCGCGGCCGAAGCGAACGGTGCCATCGATCTCAGCGATGATGGCGTGATCCTTCGGACGACGGGCTTCGAACAGTTCGGCAACACGCGGCAGACCACCGGTGATGTCCTTGGTCTTGGCGCTTTCGAGCGGCGAACGAGCGAGAACGTCACCCTGGCTGACCTTCTGGCCGGGTTCGACCGAGAGGATCGCGTCGACCGAGAGCAAGAAGCGGGCTTCGCCGCCGCGCGACAGCTTGGCAACTGCGCCGTTCTTGTCCTTGATGACGATCGCCGGCTTGAGGTCCGTACCACGCGGGGTCGAACGCCAGTCGATAACCTGGCGCTTGGTGATACCGGTCGACTCGTCGGTCGCTTCGAGCACCGAGATGCCGTCGACGACGTCTTCGAAGTGAACGGTACCTTCTACTTCCGTCATCATCGGACGGGTGTAGGGGTCCCACTCGGCGAGACGCTGGCCGCGCTTCACCTTGTCGCCATCGTCGACGAGGATCTTCGAACCATAGGCAACACGCTGCGACGAACGCTCGACGCCACGCTCGTCCAGGATCTGGACCGCCATGTTACGGCCCATCGCGACGAGAACGCCGTCCGAGTTGCGCAGCATGTTGCGGTTCTTGATCTGGACCGTACCTTCGTAGGACGCTTCCAGGAACGACTGGTCGACCACGGTCGCCGTACCACCCAGGTGGAAGGTACGCATGGTGAGCTGGGTGCCCGGTTCACCGATCGACTGTGCAGCGATAACGCCAACCGCTTCGCCCATGTTGACCGGCGTACCACGAGCCAGGTCGCGGCCGTAGCAGACGCCGCAAACGCCCGTCTGGATTTCGCAGGTCAGTGCAGAACGGATGCGGATCGACTGGATACCAGCCTTCTCGATCTCGATGACGTCGGGTTCCAGGATCATCCGGCCGGCATCGACGATGCGAGCGCCCGTGACCGGGTGATCGATGTCGTCCAGAGCCGTACGGCCAAGAATACGAGCGCCAAGCGAGGCCACAACCTGACCGGCGTCGACGATCGCCGTCATTGTGAGACCGTTTTCGGTGCCGCAATCGACGGAGTTGACGATGCAATCCTGCGCGACGTCGACGAGACGACGGGTCAGGTAACCGGAGTTCGCGGTCTTCAAGGCGGTGTCGGCCAGACCCTTACGGGCACCGTGGGTCGAGTTGAAGTACTCGTTAACGGTGAGGCCTTCCTTGAAGTTCGAGATGATCGGCGTCTCGATGATTTCGCCCGACGGCTTGGCCATCAGGCCGCGCATGCCGCCCAGCTGACGCATCTGGTTCGGAGAACCACGGGCGCCGGAGTGCGACATCATGTAGATCGAGTTCATCGGCTTCTGACGACCGTTTTCGTCGAACTCCACCGCCTTAATGCGGGCCATCATTTCGTCGGCGACCTTTTCGGTCGCCTTGCCCCAGGCGTCGACAACCTTGTTGTACTTTTCGCCCTGGGTGATGAGGCCGTCGTTGTACTGCTGCTCGTATTCCTTCACGAGCGCTTCAGTGTCGCCGACGATCTTCACCTTGGTGTCCGGGATGACCATGTCGTCCTTGCCGAACGAAATGCCGGCGCGGCAGGCATGGGCAAAGCCGAGCTGCATGATGCGGTCGCAGAAGATGACCGTGTCCTTCTGGCCGCAGTGACGGTAGACCGCGTCGATCATCTTGGAGATGTTCTTCTTGGTCATTTCCTGGTTGCAGATGTCGAACGGCACGTTGACGTTGCGCGGCAGCAGCTCGCCGATGATCATGCGGCCAGGCGTGGTTTCGTAGATCTTCGAAACCGGGTTGCCCTCGGCATCGACGGTCTTGAAGCGGCCACGGATCTTGGCATGCAGGGTCACGGCCTTGGTTTCGAGCGCGTGATGCAGTTCGCCCATGTCCGAGAACGCCATGCCTTCGCCCGGCTCGTTCTGGTTCAGGATCGACAAGTAGTAGAGACCGAGAACCATGTCCTGCGACGGAACGATGATCGGCGCGCCGTTTGCCGGGTGCAGAATGTTGTTCGTCGACATCATCAGCACGCGTGCTTCGAGCTGGGCTTCGAGCGACAGCGGCACGTGAACGGCCATCTGGTCACCGTCGAAGTCGGCGTTGAAGGCCGTGCAGACGAGCGGATGCAGCTGGATCGCCTTGCCTTCGACCAGGGTCGGTTCGAAGGCCTGGATGCCCAGGCGGTGCAGCGTCGGCGCGCGGTTCAGGAGAACCGGATGCTCGCGGATGACCTCGTCGAGGATATCCCAGACTTCCGGCTTTTCCTTTTCAACGAGCTTCTTGGCCTGCTTGACGGTCGAGGAGTAACCCTTGGCGTCGAGGCGGGCGTAGATGAACGGCTTGAACAACTCAAGCGCCATCTTCTTCGGAAGACCGCACTGGTGCAGCTTCAGTTCCGGACCGGTCACGATAACCGAGCGGCCGGAATAGTCGACGCGCTTGCCGAGCAGGTTCTGACGGAAGCGGCCCTGCTTGCCCTTCAGCATGTCGGACAACGACTTCAGCGGACGCTTGTTGGCACCGGTGATGACGCGGCCACGACGGCCGTTATCGAACAGCGCGTCCACAGATTCCTGCAGCATGCGCTTTTCGTTACGGATGATGATGCCCGGAGCACGCAGTTCGATCAGGCGCTTCAGACGGTTGTTACGGTTGATCACGCGGCGGTAGAGATCGTTCAGATCCGACGTCGCGAAACGGCCACCGTCGAGCGGCACGAGCGGGCGCAGATCCGGCGGGATCACCGGAACGACCTTCATGATCATCCATTCCGGACGATTGCCGGAATCCATGAAGTTCTCGACGATCTTCAGGCGCTTCATCAGCTTCTTCTGCTTCAGATCCGAGGTCGTCTCAGCGAGCTCGGCGCGCAGGTCACCAGCGATCTTCTCCAGATTCATCGAAGCGAGCATTTCATAGATCGCTTCAGCGCCGATCATGGCGGTGAACTGATCTTCGCCGAACTCATCGACGGCGAGCATGTAGTCTTCTTCGCTGAGGAGCTGGTTTTCCTTCAGCGACGTCAGACCCGGCTCGGTCACGATGTAGTTTTCGAAGTACAGAACGCGTTCGACATCCTTCAGCGTCATGTCGAGCAGCGTCGAAATGCGTGAAGGCAACGACTTCAGGAACCAGATGTGGGCGACGGGAGCGGCGAGCTCGATGTGGCCCATGCGCTCACGGCGAACGCGCGACAGCGTGACTTCGACGCCGCACTTTTCGCAGATGATGCCCTTGTACTTCATGCGCTTGTACTTGCCGCACAGGCACTCGTAGTCCTTGATCGGGCCAAAGATGCGCGCGCAGAACAGACCGTCGCGTTCCGGCTTGAACGTACGGTAGTTGATCGTCTCCGGCTTCTTGATCTCACCGTAAGACCAGGAAAGAATCTTCTCCGGCGAGGCGATCGAAATCCGGATGGAATCGAAGGTCTGTGCAGGCACCTGCGGATTGAAAAGATTCATGACCTCTTGGTTCATGCCTGTCTCCTTTACGGGCTTTACGCCCTGAGCTTGGCGAGGGTGCCGACAAATCCCGGGCGCCGGCCCCTGCCCCTTAAACAGCTAAAACCGCATTGGCTGCGGCTCTGTTCCTGCCGAAAACGTCAGCGTCTTCAGGCGGAAACGGTGCGCGCCGCATCGCGGCACGCACCTTGGGTCTCTTTACTCGGCTGCGTCCGGCAACTGTGCACCGCCAGCCTCGTCGACCTTCGAGTTTTCGAGCTCGACCGAAAGGCCCAGCGAGCGCATTTCCTTGACGAGAACGTTGAAGCTCTCCGGAATGCCCGCTTCGAAGGTATCGTCGCCACGGACGATCGCTTCGTAGACCTTGGTACGACCGGCAACGTCGTCCGACTTGACCGTCAGCATTTCCTGCAGGGTGTAGGCCGCGCCGTAAGCTTCCAGCGCCCAGACCTCCATTTCCCCGAAGCGCTGACCGCCGAACTGCGCCTTACCGCCCAGCGGCTGCTGGGTGACGAGCGAGTACGGACCGATCGAACGGGCGTGGATCTTGTCGTCGACCAAGTGGTTGAGCTTGAGCATGTAGATGTAGCCCACGGTCACCTGACGGTCGAACTGATCGCCGGTACGGCCATCGTAAAGCGTCGACTGACCGGTTACCTTCAGGCCCGCCTGCTCCAGCATCTCGTTGACGTCGGCTTCGACAGCACCGTCGAAGACCGGCGTCGCGATCGAAACGCCGCGACGGGTCTGCTCGGCCAGGCGCACGATCGACTCGTCGTCGTACTGCTTGATCGGCTCGCCCTTCGGGCCCGACCCGATGACGCTGTCGATGGTGTCGCGCAGCGGCTGGATGTCGGCGCCTGCCTTGTAGGCATCGAGCATCGCGCCGATCTTCTTGCCCATGCCGGCGCAAGCCCAGCCGAGATGGGTTTCGAGGATCTGGCCGACGTTCATGCGCGAAGGCACGCCGAGCGGGTTCAGAACGACGTCGACATGCGTGCCGTCTTCCAGGAACGGCATGTCTTCGATCGGCACGATACGCGACACGACACCCTTGTTGCCGTGACGGCCGGCCATCTTGTCGCCCGGCTGGATCTTGCGCTTCACAGCGACGAAGACCTTGACCATCTTCATGACGCCCGGAGGCATTTCGTCGCCGCGCTGGACCTTCTCGACCTTGTCCATGAAGCGCTGTTCAAGGCGCGACTTGGATTCGTCGTACTGGGCGCGCAGAGCTTCGATCTCGCCCTGAGCCTTTTCGTCTTCGACGGCGAACATCCACCACTGCGAGCGGGGGTATTCGCTGACGACGAGGTTCGAAAGCTCGGTGCCCTTCTTGAAGCCCTTCGGGCCGGCAACGGCCGTGTGGCCTCGCAGCATGTCGACGAGACGTGCGTAGACGTTACGATCGAGGATCGCCTGTTCGTCGTCGCGGTCCTTGGCGAGGCGTTCGATTTCCTCGCGCTCGATCGCCATCGCGCGTTCGTCCTTCTCAACGCCGTGGCGGTTGAAGACGCGAACTTCGACGACGGTACCGAAGGTGCCCGGGGGCATGCGCATCGAGGTGTCGCGAACGTCGGAAGCCTTTTCACCGAAGATGGCGCGCAGAAGCTTTTCTTCCGGCGTCATCGGGCTTTCGCCCTTCGGCGTGATCTTGCCGACGAGGATGTCACCCGGCTGAACCTCAGCACCGATATAAACGATACCGGCTTCGTCGAGGTTACGCAGCGCTTCTTCCGAAACGTTCGGAATGTCGCGGGTGATTTCTTCCGGACCCAGCTTCGTGTCACGCGCCATCACTTCGAATTCTTCGATGTGGATGGAGGTGAACACGTCGTCGCGCACGATCCGCTCGGAGAGCAGGATCGAGTCTTCGTAGTTGTAGCCGTTCCACGGCATGAACGCGACGAGCGCGTTGCGGCCGAGCGCCAGGTCACCGAGGTCGGTCGACGGACCGTCGGCGATGATGTCGCCCTTGTTCAGAACGTCACCGACGGTAACCAGCGGACGCTGGTTGACGCAGGTGTTCTGGTTCGAACGCTGGAACTTCTGCAGACGATAGATATCGACGCCCGACTTCGACGGATCGAGGTCTTCGGTGGCGCGGATAACGATACGGGTCGCGTCAACCTGGTCGACGACACCGCCACGACGGGCAGCGATTGCTGCGCCGGAGTCGCGGGCAACGACCGGCTCCATGCCGGTACCGACGAACGGCGCTTCGGCGCGCAGCAGCGGCACGGCCTGACGCTGCATGTTCGAGCCCATCAGTGCGCGGTTCGCGTCGTCGTTCTCAAGGAACGGGATGAGCGCGGCCGCGACCGAAACGAGCTGCTTCGGCGAAACGTCCATCAGGTTGATGTTGTCGCGCGGTGCCAGCATAACTTCGCCGGCATGACGGCAAACGACGAATTCTTCCGAGAACGAACCATCGCTCTCGAGAACCGAGTTGGCCTGGGCGACGTGATACTTCGCTTCTTCCATCGCCGAGAGATAGACGACGTCGTTCGTCACCTTGCCGTCAACGATCTTGCGGTACGGGCTTTCGATGAAGCCGTACTTGTTGACGCGGGCGAAGGTTGCGAGCGAGTTGATCAGACCGATGTTCGGGCCTTCCGGCGTTTCGATCGGGCAAATACGGCCGTAGTGCGTCGGGTGAACGTCGCGGACTTCGAAGCCGGCGCGCTCGCGGGTCAGACCACCCGGGCCAAGTGCCGAAAGGCGGCGCTTGTGGGTGATTTCCGAAAGCGGGTTCACCTGGTCCATGAACTGCGACAGCTGCGAGGAGCCGAAGAATTCGCGGACGGCTGCGGCAGCCGGCTTGGCGTTGATCAGGTCCTGCGGCATGACGGTGTCGATCTCGATCGACGACATGCGTTCCTTGATCGCGCGCTCCATGCGCAACAGACCCAGGCGGTACTGGTTTTCCATCAACTCGCCGACCGAACGAACACGGCGGTTGCCGAGGTTGTCGATGTCGTCGATTTCGCCCTTACCGTCGCGCAGTTCGACGAGCATCTTGACGACAGCCAGGATGTCTTCCTTGCGCAGGGTACGGACGGTATCCGCAACTTCAAGGTCGAGGCGCATGTTCATCTTGACGCGGCCGACGGCCGAGAGGTCGTAGCGCTCGGCGTCGAAGAACAGCGTGTTGAACATGGCTTCCGCAGAATCCATGGTCGGCGGCTCGCCCGGACGCATGACGCGGTAGATATCGAACAGAGCGTCCTGACGGTTCTCGTTCTTGTCTACGGTCAGCGTATTGCGGATGTAGGCGCCGACATTGATATGGTCGATGTCGAGAACCGGGATTTCGTCGAAGCCGGCCGACAGAATGACGGGAAGCGTCTTCTCGTCGATCTCGTCGCCTGCTTCGAGGTAGATTTCACCGGTTGCGAAGTTGACGACGTCTTCGGCAAGATAGTTGCCGTAGAGGTCATCATTGGTCGCCTTGAGCGCCTTCAGACCCTTGTCCTGCAACTGACGAAGCAGGCGCGGGGTCAGCTTCTTGCCAGCCTCGACAACGACTTCACCGGTGTCGGCGTCGACCATCTCGGTGATGGCCTTCTGACCCTTCAGGGCATCCGGCTGGAACGGCACGCGCCAGCCTTCGCCGTCGCGCTGGTAAAGCGACTTCGTGTAGAAGGTGTCGAGGATTTCCTCGCCGTCCATGCCGAGCGCCATCAGCAGCGACGACACCGGAATCTTGCGGCGGCGGTCGATACGGGCATGCACGATGTCCTTGGCGTCGAACTCGATGTCGAGCCAGGAACCGCGGTAAGGAATGACGCGTGCTGCGAAGAGCAGCTTGCCCGACGAATGGCTCTTGCCCTTGTCGTGGTCGAAGAACACGCCCGGCGACCGGTGCATCTGCGAAACGATAACGCGCTCGGTACCATTGACGATGAAGGTACCGTTGTCGGTCATGAGCGGCATGTCGCCCATGTAGACGTTCTGTTCCTTGATGTCCTTGATCGACTTCGCGCCGGTATCCTCGTCGATATCGAATACGATGAGGCGCAGCGTCACCTTGAGCGGCGCTGCGTAGGTCAGATCGCGCTGACGGCATTCCTCGACGTCGAACTTCGGCGGCTCGAATTCGTAGGACACGAACTCAAGCATCGATGCGCCCGAGAAATCCTTGATCGGGAAAACGGACTTGAAAACAGCTTGGAGCCCCTCGTCAGGGCGACCGCCCTTGGGCTCTTCAACCATCAGAAACTGGTCGTAGGATGCCTTCTGAACCTCGATGAGGTTCGGCATTTCTGCGACTTCTGGAATTTTACCAAAAAACTTGCGTACGCGCCTGCGACCGTTAAACGAAAGGGTCTGAGCCATCGTCGCTCCTTGTCAATCTTGCATCCGGGCCTGCAACGGACGGGAACCGATGGCCAGTCGACCCCGTCAATCAATGAGTAGTCCAATCTCGTCCAGCTAACGGAAAACGCTCAGCGCGGATTGCTGTGCTGCCTTCCGTTCGAGACCATCCTCTTGAAGAACCCATTACCCAAAAGCCGTTTTTCGACAGGCTTTTGGGTAATATGTTCCAAAAACGGTCAAAGAGAGGCGGCCTGAAAAGGCCACCTCCCCTTGCATGTAGCCGAATTACTTGACGTCAACCTTGGCGCCAGCGTCTTCGAGCTTCTTCTTGAGGTCAGCAGCTTCAGCCTTGGAAACTGCTTCCTTAACCGGCTTAGGAGCGCCTTCGACGAGGTCCTTGGCTTCCTTGAGGCCGAGACCGGTGATGGCGCGGACTTCCTTGATGACGTTGATCTTGTTGGCACCAGCGTCAACGAGGATAACGTCAAATTCGGTCTTTTCTTCTTCAGCAGCAGCAGCAGCACCGCCGGCAGCGCCGCCAGCAACAGCAACAGCTACCGGAGCAGCAGCCGAAACGCCCCACTTCTCTTCGAGCAGCTTGGAAAGCTCAGCAGCTTCCAGAACGGTCAGCGAGGAGAGGTCTTCAACGATCTTTGCGAGATCAGCCATTTTACTTTTCCTTTTGTTCGGTTCGAACTGGTTTTAAATACAACAGCGAAAATCCGCCTTAGGCGGCTTCGTCCTTCTTGGCATAGGCCGAGAACACGCGAGCAAGCTGGCTTGCCGGTGCTGCAACAACCGTTGCGACGCGGGTTGCCGGGGCATTGAGAAGGCCCAGCAGCTTTGCGCGCAGCTCGTCGAGCGAAGGCAGGGTCGCGAGCGACTTGACTGCTTCGGCGTTGAGCGTGGTTGTGCCCATGGCGCCACCGAGAACAACGAGCTTGTCGTTGGTCTTGGCGAAATCCATGACGACCTTAGGAGCCGTGATCGGGTCTTCGCTGTATGCGATCAGCGTCTGACCCTTGAAGAGATTGCTCATCCCTTCCGACTCGGTGCCCTGAAGAGCGATCTTGGCCAGGCGGTTTTTCGCGACTTTGACGGTGCCGCCAGCAGCGCGCATCTTCGAACGGAAGTCGTTCATCTGCGCAACTGTGACACCAGCATAGTGGGCCACGACAACCGAACCGGAAGCCTTGAAGACTTCGTTCAGCTCCGTGACGAATTCGCGTTTTTCCGCTCTTTCCACTGTCTGTCTCCAGTAGGCAGGGTTGCAATACTGCAGCCCCGCCGGGTTTGCCTTTGTCACCCGAGATCGAGCTCGATCCCACGTAACGCTTAAGGATCCTGTCCCTTGGCGTTCCCGGAAGAGCCGGGTCTGACACAAGGCAAGCGAGGTTCGAACCGAATTTCGACGCCTCCGGCGCCATAGCGAAATTCAGATCTTACCCGTCTCATGCAGGCCGAAGTGATTAAGGTAAAACCACCCGCAATCTCGGACAGGAGTTCCGGACTTGACGTCCGGAATTCCCGGCCCCGAAAGGCCGGGAATTTGGTACCGGGCCGAAGCCCGAAAACGATTAAGCGACGCTGAGCGTGGCCGGGTCGATCTTGAGGCCTGGGCCCATGGTCGACGAAATAGCGACGCGCTTGACGTAGTTGCCCTTGGCGCCGGTCGGCTTTGCCTTGATCACTGCGTCTGCGAAGGCACGGATGTTTTCTTCCAGTGCCTTGGCATCGAAGGATGCCTTGCCGATGCCGGCGTGAACAATACCGGCCTTTTCGACGCGGAACTCGACGGCGCCGCCCTTGGATGCCTTGACGGCACCAGCGACGTCCATCGTGACGGTGCCGACCTTCGGGTTCGGCATCATGCCACGCGGGCCGAGAACCTTACCGAGGCGACCGACGAGCGGCATCATGTCCGGGGTTGCGATGCAGCGATCGAAATCGATCTTGCCGCCCTGAACGATTTCGACGAGTTCTTCCGCGCCAACGACGTCAGCACCGGCAGCCTTGGCTTCGTCAGCCTTGGCGCCACGTGCGAAAACGGCGACGCGAACCGAGCGGCCGGTGCCGTTCGGCAGGTTGACGACGCCGCGGACCATCTGGTCGGCGTGGCGCGGGTCAACGCCGAGGTTCATCGCAACTTCGATGGTCTCGTCGAACTTGGCAGTTGCACGTTCCTTGACCATCGAAACGGCCTCGGTGAGACCGTAGATCTTCGTCGGATCGACGCCCTCGCGGGACTTCTGTACACGCTTTGCAATCTTCGCCATGGTCTTAGCCTACCACTTCCAGGCCCATAGCGCGGGCAGAGCCCTCGATCATGGCCATTGCGCCTTCGATATCGGCAGCATTGAGATCCTTCATCTTGGCTTCGGCGATCGACTTGATCTGAGCCTTGGTGAGCTTGCCGGCCGAGCCGCCCTTGCCGGGGGTCTTCGAACCGGACTGGATCTTTGCTTCCTTCTTCAGGAAGTAGCTGACCGGCGGCTGCTTCATGACGAAAGTGAAGGACTTGTCCTGGTAATAGGTGATGACGACCGGGATCGGCATACCCTTTTCCATTTCCTGCGTGGCGGCATTGAACGCCTTGCAGAATTCCATGATGTTAATGCCACGCTGACCGAGCGCAGGACCGATCGGCGGGGACGGATTGGCCGACCCAGCCTTCACCTGCAGCTTGAGCTGGCCTGCAACTTTCTTAGCCATTTCTCTCTGCCTTTCTGAAATCCCCTTGCGACGGATCGCACCGGGATCTGTTACGCCGGTTGCCCGGCTTGTTGCCGATCACGGGGATCGGCGGCTGCGGTTGCGTGGTACGGACGATCCGACCCGGCTAAGGTCGCTCCCCTTCCACGCGCATGCGGATTTCTCCGCCAGAACGGGTCGTAACCCGCCCTATCTCTTGAGATCTTCTCAGACCTTCTCGACCTGACCGTATTCCAGTTCGACCGGCGTCGCGCGACCGAAGATCGAAACCTCGACCTTGAGGCGCGAACGCTCTTCGTCGACGTCCTGAACGACGCCGTTGAACGAGGCAAACGGACCATCCGAAACGCGGACCTGCTCGCCGATCTCGAACGAGACCGACGGCTTCGGACGCTCGACGCCATCCTGGACCTGACCAAGGATGCGCTCAGCCTCATGGTCCGGAATCGGAACCGGCTTGCTGTCGGTACCGAGGAAACCCGTTACTTTCGGCGTATTCTTGATGAGATGGAAAGCCTCATCCGTCAGATTGGCGCGAACCAGAACGTAGCCCGGGAAGAACTTGCGCTCGGCGTCGACCTTGCGGCCACGACGCACTTCGACAACCTTCTCGGTCGGCACGAGAATCTTCTCGAACAAATGCTCGAGACCCTTCTGCTTGGCCTTTTCTTCGATCGATTCAGCGACCTTCTTTTCGAAGTTCGAATAGGCGTGAACAATATACCAGCGCGCAGCCATACTACCCTCCACCCAATCAAGCGCCAACGTTGAGGATGAGGCCGATCGCCCAACCCATCAACTGGTCCGCAGCAAAGAAGAAGGCAGCGGCAAAAAAGACCATGACAAAGACCATCAGCGTCGAGATCATCGTCTCGCGCCGAGAAGGCCAAGTCACTTTCGACGTCTCCGAGCGAACCTGCTGCAGAAACGTTACCGGATTCGTTTTGGATGCCATGTAATGCTCACGCCATTACGGCGCGTAAAGCCGATGATTCAGCCCCACGCACCGCGTGTCTGTTTGGACCCTACATAAAGACCGATTCTGAAAACCACAAGAGCCAATCAGTCTTTTTTGTGAATTTCGTCGACCGGGTCACCGGTCCTTAAGCTTTAGTTTGCCGTCCCCTCAGCCTTTATGCAAGCGCGAGAGAAATGGCAGGGGCAGAGGGGCTCGAACCCCCGACCTGCGGTTTTGGAGACCGCCGCTCTACCAACTGAGCTATACCCCTATTCAGCTGCGCCTTCGTCTAACGACGCGTCGCCGCCTCAAGTCAGCGGCTTAATATTCAGTTTGCCGGAGGATGACAAGCACCTTTCACCGAAGAAGCGAAAAAATCCTCATCGAATTGCAACAACCCCCTGCCCTGCCGCCTCCGGCGTCACGAACGGGCGCAAGTCATTGTCGAGCCTGCCGTAATTCCCGCGGCGCGCGAAGTCGGGAATCCGCTATCCTGCCGGCAATTGCCGGGAGCCGAATCATACGTCGCGCATCACGCTGGCCGAATACGGTCCCTGCTGGCTTTGTTGTTTGAAGAGCGAGCCTCAGAGATCGCGACGCTGCTTCACCCTTCGTCCGCGAGGTCCATCACATCGGCAGCACCGCAGTGCCCGGATTGCCGGCGAAGCCGAAGATCGATATCGATGCGGTCATCGCGGATCTGAGAAGGCTGCCGGAGCTGACTGCGCGCCTTCGCAGCATCGGCTACACCTTTCACCGCGATCCGCACGCAAGCGGCCTCTGGACCTTCACCACCGATACGCGCCCCTACGGCACGCGCCTCTATCTTTGCTCTGGCGACAACGCCGCTCATGCGGCACGCCTCCTCTTCCGCGACCAGTTGCGTGAACGGCTGGACTATGCCGAGCGATACGAGACGCTGAAAAAGCGGCTTGCCACAGACGCCAATGGCGATTGGGATATCTACACCCACGGCAAGCGCGACTTTATCGATGAAGTCCTGGCAGCTCCTGCAACGAAAAAGGCCCCGCCGTTGCCAGCGGGGCCTCTCTACTGATCTGAAACCAGCAGATTACTCGACGATCGAGGCTACGATGCCTGCGCCGACGGTACGGCCACCTTCGCGGATCGCGAAGCGCAGCTTTTCTTCCATCGCGATCGGAACGAT
>NZ_JBWKZT010000034.1:0-13165 GCF_059424735.1 Ensifer sp. GW101-20A05
CCGCTGCGGGAGGGCGGCGACCCTCCCGCAGCGGTTCCGTTCTGACCTGTTCGGCAGCCAATGTCATAAGACAAGCATTTCACTGTTTCATTGGATCGTTCTTGAGATCCTTGCCGCTTCGTTTGTCGTGCAGCCTGCTTTGTCGATCACGAGCTGGAAGAAGATCGGAGAGACCAACCCAAGAACCATTGAGCGATCTCGCTAGCCTCTCCGGCGTCTCCGACCAAGCCGCTTCGCAGGTGCGTTCGTGCAGGCGATGGCAGTTTCCCCGGCGCCTGAAGACGGAGCCGGCATTCCTGAGCAAGGGCTCGACAATGACGAGCAGTTCCACTCCACGAGAGCCTCGAGGGAGGGCCAACAGCGCCCTCGTCACGCACGGGTTGAAGCGTGTCTCATTGGCTCAACGCAGGCACGTTATCCTGCATCGGCTTCAGTTTTAGCGGCAATTAAAACGTACAAAACCCCGTCGTTGGCTCCAAGAATCGCACCCTCGTCCCCGGCATAGTGGCGAACATCGGCAACCAACAGAAAGAGGCCTGTACCATGACGCTGAATGCAACACCGACCCCCGGTTCGATGCTCGTATCACCGAAGGACCATACGCTCATCATGATCGACTTCCAGTCGCAGATGTCGTTCGCGACGAAGTCGATCGACGCTGTGCAACTGCGCAATAATGCGGCGCTGGTCGCCAACGCGGCAGCTGGTTTCAAGGTCCCCACGATCCTGACGACGGTCGCGGAAAAGAGCTTCTCCGGCCCCATGTTCGCCGAGATCACCGATGCCTTCCCAGGACAGCCGCTTCTCGACCGCACTTCCATGAACACCTGGGAAGATGCGGCCGTGATCAAAGAGATCAACCGTATCGGTAAGAAGCGCCTCGTCTTCTGCGGCCTGTGGACCTCCGTCTGCATCGTCGGTCCGACCCTGTCGGCGCTTGATCAAGGCTTCGAGGTCTATGCGATCGCAGACGCCTGTGGCGACGTGTCGGACGAGGCGCACCAGCGCGCCATGGACCGCATGGTGCAGGCTGGTGTCCGGCCGATGACTTCGCTCCAGTACATGCTCGAGCTGCAGCGCGACTGGGCGCGCACCGAGACTTACGACATGACGACCGGGATCGCCAAGAAGTTCGGCGGCGCCTATGGCCTCGGCATCATCTACGCGAAGACCATGTTCGGCGCGTCCGAAGCGCACTGAGTCCCTCCCAGGGCCAGCCGACGGCAGTCCCGTTCCCCTCTCCGAAGAAACGGGACTGCCTCCAATGTGATGAAAGGGAACGCCGATGAAAATGTATCTCCTCTCGCTCGGCGCCGGGCTGCTAGTCGGCGTCATCTACAGCTTGCTCAACGTTCGCTCGCCGGCTCCGCCGGTGATCGCGCTGGTGGGGCTCCTGGGCATCCTCGTCGGCGAACAGGCGGTGCCGCTCGTCAAGCGCCTGATGTCAGGCAATCCGGTCACGGTATCCTGGTTCAGCAGCCGCTGCATCCCGCACGTTTTCGGCGAGCTGCCGACCGGGGCCGATCATGATCATGCTGGTGTGCCCGACCGGGCGCCGAAGCGGGAGATCAGCTAATGCCGACCCGCCGCGGTTTTCTGGGAGCGGCATCTGCCCTGGCGCTCCCAAACCTCTTTTCAACGGCGCACGCCGCCAATCCCGCTTCGACATCAGGAGACAAGCCAATGAGCGCCAATCTGATCCTGCACAACGGTTTGCTGACAACGCTCGACCGTACGAATCCGAACGCGACGGCCGTTGCCATCAAGGACGGAAAGTTCCTGGCCGTCGGCGACGACCGGACGATCATGGCGCTGGCCGGCCCGGGCACCCGGGTGATCGACCTCAAGGGCAAACGCGTGCTGCCGGGCCTCAACGACAACCATACCCACGTCGTGCGCGGCGGCCTCAACTTCAACATGGAACTGCGCTGGGACGGCGTGCGGTCGCTCGCCGATGCGATGGCGATGCTGAAGCGCCAGGTGGCGATCACCCCGGCGCCGCAATGGGTGCGCGTCGTCGGCGGCTTTACCGAACACCAGTTTGCCGAGAAGCGGCTGCCGACGATCGACGAGATCAATGCGGTCGCCCCGGATACGCCGGTGTTCCTGCTGCATCTCTATGACCGGGCGCTGCTCAACGGCGCCGCCCTCAGGGCGGTCGGCTATGGCAAGGACACGCCCAACCCGCCGGGCGGCGAGATCACCCGTGACGCCAACGGCAACCCGACCGGGCTGCTCCTGGCCAAGCCCAATGCCGGCATCCTCTATTCGACCTTGGCCAAGGGACCGAAACTGCCCTTCGACTACCAGGTCAACTCCACCCGCCACTTCATGCGCGAGCTCAACCGGCTCGGCGTCACCAGCGTCATCGACGCCGGCGGCGGCTTCCAGAACTATCCGGACGACTACGCCGTCATCCAGAAGCTGTCGGACGACGATCAGCTGACCGTCCGCCTGGCCTACAATCTCTTCACCCAGAAACCGAAGGAAGAGAAAGAGGACTTCCTCAACTGGACCTCGTCGGTCAAATACAAGCAGGGCAACGACTACTTCCGCCACAATGGCGCCGGCGAGATGCTGGTGTTTTCGGCGGCCGACTTCGAGGACTTCCGCCAGCCGCGCCCGGAGATGGCGCCGGAGATGGAGGGCGAACTCGAGGAGGTCGTCCGGGTGCTGGCCGAGAACCGCTGGCCCTGGCGGCTGCACGCGACCTATGACGAAACCATCAGCCGCGCGCTCGACGTCTTCGAGAAGGTCGACAAGGACATCCCGCTCGACGGCCTCAACTGGTTCTTCGACCACGCCGAGACGATCTCCGACCGGTCGATCGACCGCATCGCCGCGCTTGGCGGCGGCATCGCCACCCAGCACCGCATGGCGTATCAGGGCGAATATTTCGTCGAACGCTACGGCCACGGCGTCGCCGAAGCGACGCCGCCGATCAGGCGCATGCTGGAGAAGGGCGTCAACGTGTCCGCCGGCACCGATGCCACCCGCGTCGCCTCCTACAACCCCTGGGTCTCGCTGTCGTGGATGGTGACCGGCAAGACCATCGGCGGCCTGCAGCTCTATCCGCGCGCCAACTGCCTCGACCGCGAGACGGCGCTGCGGATGTGGACCGAGAAGGTGCAGTGGTTCTCGAACGAAGAAGGCAAGAAGGGCCGGATCGAGACGGGGCAGTTTGCCGACCTGATCGTGCCGAACAAGGACTACTTCGCCTGCGCCGAGGACGAGATCTCGTTCCTGACCTCGGAGCTGACTGTTGTCGGCGGCAAGGTCGTCTATGCGGCCGGCGACTTCGCTTCCCATGACGAGAACCCGGTGCCGCCGCCGATGCCCGACTGGTCGCCGGTGCGCAGCTTCGGCGGTTATGCCGCCTGGGGCGAGCCCGATGGCGCCGGCAAGAACTCGCTCCGCCGCACGGCGATCACCGCGTGCGGCTGCGCCAGCAATTGCGGCGTGCATGGTCACGACCATGCCGGCGCCTGGACGTCAAAGCTGCCGATCGCCGATCTCAAGGGCTTCTTCGGCGCACTCGGCTGCTCATGCTGGGCCGTGTGAAGATCTGTCAAATCTCCCGAAGGATCAAAGAATGAAGAATTTCGCTCGCACAGCCATGATAGCGGCGGTCTCAATCCTAATCAGCTCATCGGCGTCTCTCTGCCAGGACCTGGCCCAAACGACGGCTAAGCCTCGCCACCCTTGGGCGAAAGTCGTCGTGAACCATCCAACGCCGAAGCGTGGCGCCTATTACGAAGGGGTATCCCCATACAAATGGCAGCGGCCTTGGTGAAGGTGTCCCGCCCTACGTTGAGTTGAAGACGCCGGAGAAGGAGCCAAGATGATGAGCCTGTCTTCCCTCGAAAACCATTTCCCCGCCCGCTTTCGGCGGGGACTTGCAGATGGGCGTACCCTGTTTCTCTGCCTGCTGGCGCTCTGCTCGGCTTACATCCAGGGACCGCTGACGAAGGTATTCGACTTTCCGGGTGCGATCGCCGAAATGGAGCATTTCGGCCTGCATCCGGCGCCGGTCTTCGCCGTCGGCGTGATCGTCTTCGAGCTTTCGATGTCCGCACTCATCCTTGCCGGCATCTTCCGCTGGGCGGCGGCGCTTGCGCTTGCAGTCTTCACGCTCGCCGCGACCTTCATCGCGCTTCGCTTCTGGGAATTGCCGCCGGGCATGGAACGCTCGATGGCGATGAACAGCTTTTTCGAACACATCGGGCTCGTTGGCGCGTTCACTCTGGTGGCATGGCACGACCTGCGTGAACATGGCGCATCCGGAAAGGGACGGACTTCATGAGTTCTCCATCTGCAACCCCGACGCCTGGCGGGCTCACGCCGCTTCGCCAGCAGACCTTTGCCATTCTCTGGGTGGCGACCATTGTCGGCAATACTGGCAGCTTCATCCGCGATGTCGCAAGCTCATGGCTCGTCACCGACCTCTCGAACGCACCCGCCGCCGTCGCGGCGGTGCAGGCGGCGGGAACGCTTCCGATCTTCCCCTGGCGCATTCTTCATGAGTTGGTGGGCTATAACCTTCCCGGTGGATGGATGGGCCGGTGCCACAATCCTCTATTATCGCGCCAGGCCCTCCCTCGCGACCGAGACCATCGCGATCATCGCATTGACACTAGCCACTTTGATCGTCGCCACGATCACGGTCCGGACCGTTCGCACATCGTCAACGGGAAAGCATTTCGCGAGGACTGATGCGAGAATCCGACCAACAGGGGCTAGTGCCCCAAATCAAGGAGAACTTTCGATGATTGATCCGAAACCGCTTCTGACGCCGGCGCGTCGGATTTCGTGCCGAGGAATATAAAGGGGGCGGCCAAGGCGCCCGTACTCACCCCTGTGACGACTTCGAACTCCGGACGATCCCCGCGCTTGCTCCAGCCCTTAAGAAATCCAGCCGCAAAAGCGCCGTTGGCGCCTCCCCCTGAGATAACAAGATAGTCCGCACGCTTCAGGGAGGCCGGGCGAACTCCACGCGACGCCGCGGTTTTTATCTGGCGGTATTGGTTCGTGACCAGGCTCTTCATTTCGGGCGTTACCTCGTCGCCCAGAATCGTGCGAGGGCAGGGTCGCTGATGAAAGCGGCTTCCTGCTGGGCCTTGGATATCACCACCCGCGAGGCGGGCGCGACACTAGCCGGTAAGCAGGCGGCGGAAACGAAGAGTGAAAAATAGGAGAGAGATCTAACAGAGTCATTTGAAACTACATGCCTTGCCAGTCGCAGCCCCCCCCGCTGATTAGCATGTTTCCTCCGAGCGTGACCATTGGAGGTTGCGCAACATGACGGACGCTCCGATTGCCGACTGAGGCGTCCGTTATGTCCCGGCAATGGCTTCCCGAATGCAAGCTGCGAGACGGTCCGCCTGGAACGGTTTTGGGAGGATGTGAACCCCGTCGCCGACACGTTGGCGGACAGTCTGTTCCGAAAGGGCGGTGATAAAGATGAACGGGAGGGGCTCGTTGCGCGCTCGGAGTTTCTCGTACAGATCGATTCCACTCATTCCCGGCATATGCACATCCGACAAGATGCACGAGCAGCTTTCGATGTCACCGGAGTTCAGGAATTCTTCTGCGGATACATAGGTCTTCACCAAGAAGCCGAGCGAGCGCAGGAGGCTGCTCGCCCCACGCAGAACAGTAACTTCATCATCAATGATTGAGACAACATAATGTGTTGGCACCGAGTCTTACCGATCTCCGGTTCAACCGGGTCGTGACGTTGGAAGGAAACTTTGCCAAACTTACCCGCCAAAGGAAAGTATACAGTGGTTTACTCGCTATGAGAGCCGGCCGCGGAGACGCCGAGCAGTTCCGCCATCTTGACGAGGTCGGCGAAGGTCTTTGCCATCATTTTCCGGCTGACTTTCCCGCGGTGAATCTTGACGGTGATCTCGCTGAGCTCAAGCTCTCCGGCGATCTGCTTGTTCATCAGGCCGGACGTCGCCATCGCCATGATCTGCTTCTCGCGTGCGGAGAGCGTCTGGTAGCGCGAACGAAGCTCCTGGATCCGTTTCTCTGCGCTTCGCGCGATCTGGCTCTGCTTGACGGCTGCCTGTACGGCATCGAGCACATCCTGGTCGCGGATAGGCTTGGCGAGAAAGTCGCGAGCGCCTGCCTTCATCGCTTTGACAGACATTGGAATATCCCCGTGACCTGTGACGAAGATGATCGGAATAGCAATCCCTCTTTCATTCAGTTTACGCTGAAAGTCCAGTCCACTCGTTAATGGCAACCGGATGTCCAGGACCAAGCAGTCGGCACGACCGAGGTCTGGATCGGCGTACGCATCCTCAGTCAAGCCATAGGTCTTGACGTGGTACCCCACAGACCGCAACAGAGAGCTGAGTGCCTGGCGTACCAGAAGTTCGTCATCAACGATGAATACGAGCGGACTGTCCGACATTTAGATACTTTCTCTGGCCGTACATGGGCCTGCCGCAGTTTAGCCCGATCAAGGCACTTACGGAATATCCGGGACATGGAACAACTATACCAGGGTATGCGTAGGCAAAACGTTCGTCTGTCGAAATCCAATCATGGTTCGATTTCCCCGGCGGAGATGAGGATGCATGTTGGATGCTCATCGCACGGAGCAAGCCATGTCAGCGACTGTAACAGCAGCATCTCGGGACAATGCGCCATCGAGAGGGAGGATTGAGAATGGAGACGATCAGTCGGCTCAAGCCGCTCGACTGTTGTTCCGAGCCGCTCGATATCGCAACTGCGATGAGGAGGCAGCGGTTGAATTCGTCAGGCGGGCGATGGAACTTCTTGAGCGACAGGTCAACACGTCAGGCAAACCCGCACCATCAGCAGGAGGCTTGGCGCAGTGGCAGGTTAAACGACTAGAATTGCATATCGAGAACTCAATTTCGCGGCCGATTGCTCTGCATGAGCTGGCCGCTGTCTCCCGGCTGAGCACCAGCCATTTTTCTGCGGCGTTCAAAATAAGTTTTGGTCTTCCTCCGCATGCCTACCTGATCGAGCGGAGGGTTGCTTTTGCAAAGACCCGAATGCTGACGAGTGATGCACCACTGTCCGAAATTGCACTGGATTGCGGATTTGCGGATCAAGCGCATCTTTCCCGAGTCTTTCGGCGGGTCACCGGAATGCCTCCGAACGTCTGGCGCCGTTCGCGACGCGAAGCATCGGCAGGGACGGAGCAGAGTAACACCGGGCGGCACTGAGGCTGGCTCTCCTCGTAGGATGTACCTAACTCCGGAGTAGGTGTGTCGCGCGAGCAATCCCACGACCAACCGCTAGCTATCTTTGAGCAGCACCGGCACCCAGACCTCTCTTTGTCAAACGGAGAGCGACCTCCCTCTACAGCACCCTTGTGCAAGCGCTCGCCATCTAATGCGGCATCAAAGATGCGCGGCAGAACGATCTCGTGGGAGACTATCGGGACGATATGTTCTTTCGCAAGATCGCATGAAAGAGTATAGCCTGTCGCATAGTCGGTCTTAAACACAGCGACCGTCAGAGGAATGCGACTTTGATGGAATTCGATGCCGCTTGGCTGAAATCCTGTATTCGTGAAGCGCATAGCCGATACCAGGATTTGAAGTTCTGCAAGTTAAAGGAGCCTGGCTCCAACCGGACATGGGAGGCAGCATCTGTCCCACGCGAGTCGGCTGCTGCGAAATCCCGCCTTGAGGCTGATTTCCAATTTAGCGTTGAGCGCTTGGCCGATTGGCAGGATCCTCCGGTCAGCCTGATCCAGACCACGGATGAGATTGTGCTCATCTACACCTATGCAAGCGCAGCGCACTTGTTCGATCGACCGGGCGGCCAGCCACTGGATACTTTCCTCCGCTTTGCTCTTTCCGCTGCCAAGGCTATCGGTGAGGCTCACCTTGCGGGATATGTACATTGCTCGCTCAGTCCTGCGTACCTGGCACTTGATCGTTCCGGCGACGTTCGGTTGAGAGGTCTCGGCACTGCCGTCCACAGGAGCGAACTGTCGGGAAATCAGCTCCTTCCAGTCCAACCACCGTCCAACGACGAGATCGTCTATCGCGCTCCCGAGCAGCTACTCCCGAGCAATCCGTATGTTGATACGAGAACCGATCTATATTCGCTGGGCGTCTTGCTGTTCCAACTCCTCACCGGACGCGTTCCGCTGCAATCGTCTACAGGATCCGGATGGAGGCATGCGCACCTTGCCGTCGAACCCTATGCCGTCGAGGATTTTCGCGACGATGTCCCCGATGTCGTTGCCAGAATCTTGCTACGTCTGCTCAGAAAAGAGCCTGCCGCGCGCTATCAAAGCGCAAGAGCCCTACAGTTTGACCTCACCCGCTGTCTCGAGGAATGGGCCTCTCGCGGCGCGATCGAAGACTTCGAGCTTGCCCTCGTAGATGCTCCCAACAGTCGTGGAGGCCCGCAACCGCTATTCGGCCGCACACATGAAGAAGCGCAACTGCTCGACGTCCTGAAGCAGTTCGATACCAGTCGAAAGGGCGCGTTTGTAGTCATCTCCGGGGCCGCCGGCATCGGAAAATCAGCCCTTTTCCAATCGTTGAGGAGCAAGCTGGAATCGTCGGCCATATTTGCCCAGGGGAAAAGCGATCAGAAGCAGCGGGACATACCCTATGCGCCGCTGGTACAGGTGCTGCGCTCAGTCATCGACCAGGCCATGCGCCGGGGCGAATATGGTCTGCGGAACCTTCGGGAAAATCTCCTCCAGCGACTGGACGGCCACGGCAGGCTAGTAACAGATCTCGTTCCGACGATGGAACTCATTGTGGGACCTCAGCTCCCACTTGCCGAAGTGCCGGCGCATCTGGCCCAGACCCGGATGCAAAGAGCGATCTTGAATACCTTCGTGGCCCTTGGGTCCGCCCTTTCCCCGCTGGTGCTCTTCCTGGATGATCTCCAGTGGATCGACGAACAGACGCTCTCGGTATTGAAGCTCCTGTCCGCCGAACCGTTGGAGAATCTGCTTTGCGTCGGCGCCTGTCGTGAAGAAGAGGCGCAGGCGCTCTTTGCATCGGACGGGCTAATCGAAACATGGCGCCGCTCGGCCATACCGCTGACGGAGATCTCCCTTGGGCCTCTTTCGGTTGAAGCGGTACAGGAGATGATAGTCACAGTATTGCGCAACGAGCCCCCGGCCGTCGCCTCCATGGCCGAGATCATCCACGACAAGACGGCCGGGAACCCATTCTTCGTCAAGCAACTGCTTCAGGCCCTTTTCGAAGAGGGCGCTATTGCCTTCAGCGCCGCGGCACGTGCCTGGACCTGGAAAACCGTCGATCTCCTCCAATATCCGTACGCCGACAACGTCGTGGACTTCATGATACGCCGGCTCGATCAAATAGAGCCTGATGCCCGCGAAATGCTCCGGCTCATGGCCTGCATCGGGCCTGAGGTTGATGGAAAGCTGCTTTCCGCCCTGCTGGAGGTCGATTTCGCGGCCCTGCACAAGATTTCAAACCCGCTGATCGCCTCCGGCCTACTGTCACGGCGCCACGATCTTTTCTGTTTCGCCCACGACCGCGTCCAGGAAGCAGCCTATGCGCTTTCGACACCGGCGCAAAGGGCAGCCGACCACGCGCGCATCGCGCATCTCATGATTGATCTCACCGGCTTTGAAACCAGCGAAACGGCCTTTGCCGTCGCCAGCCAGATCGAAGGTTGCGATTCCGAGCAGCTATCGTTTTCTGCGAGGAAGCTGTTCGTGGAGGTGCTGGTCACAGCGCTTATCCATGCGAGGAGCGCTGCCGCCGTCAAACAGGCTGCCCGGTACGGGAGGATCGCTTGTGGCCTGATGGATGATGAGGACTGGTGGTCGCAATGTTATCATCTGGCCTTTCGCGCGCACCTTCTTTGGTGTGAATGCCTTCTGGCAACCGCCGCGCTCAACGAAGCAGCAGCAACCCTCGACCAGCTTCTGGTTCGGGCTGCATCGGCAACCGAAAAGGCGGCTGCCTATCGTTTGCGCGCGAACCTCCTGACCCTGCGGTCCGATTACGAAGGCGCCATCACAGCAGCTCTCCTGGGCCTCGACCTGCTCGGGATCAGTCTGAAGCGCGGCGCGAGCCGGGCGGAACTCGACCAGGCCTATGAGAGCGTGAAACGAACTCTCGGCGACCGGAACATTCTGGATTTGCGTGACCTTCCTGTCATGACCGACTCGCGGATCAAGAGCGCGATGGCTTTGCTTGCAACGCTGATCTCCTCAATCTTCACGAATGACGGACTCCGCTTTCTTCATATGGCAAAGATGGTGGAACTGACGCTTACACACGGCACCACCTCTGAATCAGCCTATGGGTTGAGCTGGTTTGGCGTCATGATCGCCTCGCTCTACGACGACTACCACGACGGCTTTGCCTATGGTCAAGCAGCATTGTCGCTCGTTGAGCGGCATGGCTACGAGGAACAGCATACCGCGACGCTGGTCGCTGTCGACCAGATCAGTGCCTGGACCCAACCGATGTCCTATTCACTCGACCGGGTGCGAGACGCGATCAGGATCGGACACGCGGCCGGGGACGTTGGCATGACATGTTACGCGCGCAACCATCTTGTCTCCGACCTCATCATCATCGGCGAAGATTTATCCGTCGTCGCCGCGGAGGCCGCCGACGCGATTGAGCTCACGCGTGAGCTTGGTTACGAGGACATTGAACACCTCCTTATAGCTCAGTTGAACCTCGTGATGACATTGGCTGGTGAAGATTCCAATGGAGGACGGCAACCGGTGAAATGGGATTTCGAGAGGGGTAAAATCGTCGCCTTCTCGACCTTGTTCTGGGTTCAACTTTACAAGGGAATATCGCTCTATTTTGATGGAGCCAATGATGGTGCTATCCCTCCTCTCGATGCGGCTGCCGAGCTCATCCCCCTGATGGCAGCACATATCGATACGTCGTATTGCACTCTGTTTCTGGCTCTCGCACTTGCCCGTTCGTCTGATGACTGGCACCAAGGCTCGCGGGTTGCCCAGACCCTGGAGGCAACCCGCTCTCGCTTCGCGGTGTGGGCTTTGATCAATCCCGGCACATTCAAAAACAAGCTCCATTTGATCGAGGCGGAAATAGCGCGCTTGCAGTCGAAGGACGAGCAGGCGGCGGCGCTGTTTGACCAGTCGGTCCAGGAGGCTCAGTCCGCAAACTTTGTGCATGAGCAGGCTCTGGCTCTCGAACTTGCCGGTAGGCATTGCAGAAAACGAAGTCTAACAGTCAGCGCCCAGCATTTCCTGAAGTCCGCCTATAGTCTTTACCGACAGTGGGGCGCGAACCGCAAGGCGCAGAGACTGGCGGAAGAGTTTGCGGAAATCTTTTTGTCAGAGACGATGGGATCTGTGGCAACGTCCCAGTCGCCTGATCTGGAGGCGGTTGTTGAGGCATCGCAGACGCTTTCTGAGGAAATGGATCTGGATCGCCTCGTTGAAACTCTTATGAAGAGCATGCTGGTCCATGCAGGTGCAAACCAGGGCGTGCTCCTGTTGATGGAAAACGGTGAGGTGAGGGTTCACGCGTCGGCGGCGACAAAAGGGAAAGAGGTGGTAATTTCTACCTCTCCGACCGCGCCCGAAGGATTGGTGCCCTATGCTGTCATTGACACGGTTATGGCAACGCGTCAGCCGCTCGTTGTCACGGATGCCACTGTTGATTTGCAAGGGTCCGGTCAACCGGCACTAGAAGTCAGAACTGCCCATTCCGTGCTCTGCGTGCCACTAATTCGGCGCGGCAATCTGATTGGCTTCATCTACCTGGAGAACACCCTGCTTGGCGGTGTCTTCACGGAAAGCAGAGCCACGACGATCAAGCTCCTGGCAAAGCAAGCGGCCATCTCTCTCGATAACGCCAGGCTATACGCCAATCTGATGCGAGAGAATGAGCTGCGTTCGCGCAGCGAAGCAGCGCTGAGGAACGCGCGGGCGGAACTGGAGCGAACTTCAAAGCTGAGCATTCTTGGCGGTATTGCGGCTTCGATCGCTCACGAAATCGGGCAGCCCCTATCGGCCATTGCCGCGCACTCGGGGGCGGCAATTCGATGGCTTCAGCGTCCGGAACCGGACATAGCCGAGGCAGTCGACTGTCTGACATCAATTGATCAGAGTCTCCAGCGAATCAATGAGATTATCCGCGCCTTGCGCGCCCTCTCCAAGCAATCGCCACCGGTGCATCTGCCGATATCCATCGATGCGGTGCTGGCGGAAGTCATCCGGATCGCTCAATCTGAGATCGAGGCCAGCCATGTCAAAATTGTTTTCGACCTCAACACCCAGGATGCGAGGATCCGAGGTGACGCGACGCAGCTTAAGCAAGTCGTCTTGAACCTGCTCACCAACGCCATGGAGGCAATGGACAAGCTTCCCGTCGAGCGGCGGCGGATCGATATCAAGTCAAGGGTCGAAGAGAAGGCTGTAACAGTGAGCGTGCGCGATTACGGCGAAGGAATACCAGCGCCGGTTCTCGAGCAGGTTTTCAATCCCTTGTTCACGACTAAGCAGACAGGGATGGGCATGGGCCTGGCAATCTGCAAATCGATCGTCGAGGCACACGGCGGTTCCCTGACGATTCAATCTCTTGCGATGGGCACTGTTCTCGAGTTCTCAATTGCTACTGAATGACCACTCTTCTTCGGAGATGTCATTTAACTTCGTAGGGCATTCAGATCAGGCGAGCACCAGTTGTGATAAGCGCGAAATGCGCTCGGCAATCGAAGGTGACATGGTGGCCAGCAAGAACGCCGGGAGGGAATGCGCCGGCGATTTGTCGCGACGCGCCTCCGGCGACAAGTACCATCATGGCGTCGATTGCCTCGATCAGCGACCGGAACCCGGCGCCCGTGCTTCAGCGCACGCCGACGCCGGACGCACGACATTCTTCCACGGCCGGAGCTTCCCGCCAAGAATGAGACGAAGCGCCGGACCTTCACCGCGATATGGCGATTGGCTGTTGGAGCAGACTTCCAGGGTCGCCACATGTGGACGAATTGTGGAATTGGCTTGGTTCTCGGTCGCGAGTGCTAGAGCCAGACTGTTAGGATCCGCTCATTTTGGGAACGCGAGAGAGATCATGGGTTGGCCCTGCGATATGTGTAAGCGCCTGGCGTGTCAATGCCGACTGAAATCTCCCCAAAAGTGCCGAAGTAAAATTCCCCAATTATGCCGACGTCGACGGCATGGAGA
>NZ_JBWKZT010000035.1:0-10332 GCF_059424735.1 Ensifer sp. GW101-20A05
GGATGGCCCAGCAGCGATATTGACGCGCTCATGCCGTGGAACTACGCCGCCTGAACGGCCCCGGCTTGTCGCTTACAGTGATCCAGACAGTGCGGGAGAAGTTCTCCTGCCGCGAATGCGAGAAGATTACCCAACCGCCAGCCCCCTTCCATGTGACGCCGCGCGGCTTTGTCGGGCCAAACTTGCTGGCAATGATCCTGTTTGAGAAGTTCGCCCAACATCAGCCGCTGAACCGGCAGAGTGAGCGCTATGCCCGCGAAGGGGTTGATCTTAGCCTGTCGACGCTGGCCGACCAGGTCGGCGCTTGTGCGGCAGCGCTCAAGCCCATTCATTCACTGATCGAGGCGCATGTTTTGGCTGCCGAGCGGGTGCATGGCGATGACACGACTGTGCCGATCCTAGCGAGGGGCAAGACCGATACCGGCCGGATATGGACCTATGTCCGGGATGACCGGCCTTTCGGCGGGCAGTCTCCGCCGGCGGCACTCTATTATGCTTCGCGAGACCGGCGACAGGAGCACCCCGAACGTCACTTGAAGACCTTCACCGGCATTCTTCAGGCGGATGCCTATGGCGGCTACAATCCATTGTTCAAGGTTGATCGCGATCCCGGTCCGCTGACGCAGGCGCTCTGCTGGTCGCACGCGAGGCGCAAGTTCTTCGTGCTGGCCGACATCGCCACGAATGCCAAGCGCGGAAAGAACGCCGCGCCGATCTCGCCGATGGCACTTGAAGCCGTCAAACGGATGGATGCCCTGTTCGACATCGAGCGGGAGATCAACGGACTTGCCGCCGACCAACGCCTGGAGCGTCGTCGCAGGGACAGCCTGCCGCTCGTCGGCGACCTGCGCGACTGGCTTCAAACCGAGCGGGCAAAACTGTCGCGCAGTTCCCCAGTCTCTGAGCCGATCGATTACATGGTCAAGCGTTGGGACGGCTTCACGTCCTTCCTCGACGACGGCCGGATTTGCCTGACCAACAATGCAGCCGAACGGGCATTGCGAGGCTTTGCCCTTGGAAGGAAGTCATGGCTCTTCGCCGGATCGGATCGTGGTGCTGATCGTGCCGCCTTCATGGCGACGCTGATCATGAGTGCTAAGCTCAACGATATCGATCCGCAGGCCTGGCTTGCCGACGTCCTCGCCAACATTGCAGACACGCCGGTCAGCAGGCTGCAGCAATTGCTTCCGTGGAATTGGACACCAAAGGCTCTGAACGCTCAGGCCGCATGACCTGCGGCCTTCACCGGATGCTTACTTTGATCGCCGATGACCAGACAAAGAAAAACCCGGCCGTGACAGGCCGGGTTTTTGTCGTGCCCTGAGAATGGGCAACGCTGATAGACCGCCGCTTATTCGGAAGCGGCGAGCGCCGGTGCTTCCGGAGCGGCATCGCCCGAAGCCTGGGCTTCGTCAGCGGCACCTTCCTGTGCGCTGCGGCGCGGACGGCGTGGACGCGGCGCGTTGCGGCGGCGGGATGCGGCGCGGCCGGAGGCAGCCGGGGCTTCCTCTTCCATCGCGACTTCCGCCGGTGTGCCTTCGATCACCGGCTGCGGGCCCGTGCCGTCGATGACGACAGGCTGCGGCTCGGGAGCAGGTGCCTGAGCTGCGGCAACCGGGGTCGGCATGTCGTCGCTGTAGCCCTGATCCAGATCGTCCTGGTCCTGATCGGACCCGTCGTGGCCGCGGAAATCCTGACGGTCATCACGCTGGAACCGGTCCTGCATCTGCGCCTGTGCGGCAGCAATGATGCGGTTGTAGTGTTCGGCGTGCTGAAGGTAGTTTTCTGCGATGACGCGGTCGCCGGAGCTCTGTGCATCGCGCGCAAGCGCTGAGTACTTCTCGGCGATGTGCTGAGCAGTACCGCGAATCTTCACATCCGGGCCGGAGCTGTCATAGGTCCGCGTCAGCGGGTTCGAGCCCTTGCGGTTGTGGTTGTTGTTATTTCCATTGTTATTGTTGTTGCTATTGTTATTCCGCCCGCGGCCGCGCTTGTTTTGCTGTCCTGGCCTCATAGTACATTCACCCGAATTCTCTTGATAATGATGATCATGTGGTTTCGTCTTCCGGCCGGATCCGTTCACGCCCGACAGAACACGCGCCGTTGCGCTCGCACAATGGCGGCTTCGGCGCCGACTGGCGTCAAATTAACAGGTACCCGCACAAGGCACTTGTTGAACCCTAGCAACTCTTTCTTGAGAGCAATCCCCGTGGCCAGGTCATACCGGAACGAATCTTAGGTCCATGACCTTCTGCCCAGTGCGCGGGCAAACTAGCCCGCTTCCTCTGGGATTCCAAGCCCTTTCTTTGCCTGTGCAAGAAAGAAGATGCGTCAGTGCAGCATTTTTTCAACGGTTTGTGTCGCGTTCGAAGATCAGGACGCGGTCATTACCGCCGAGATCCTTCGCCTCTTCACGCAGACGGAAATTTTCGGCGCTAAACAACGCCGTCACCGCCTCTTTCTGGTCGAAACCGATTTCCAAGCCTATCACGCCGTTTGTCTCAAGATGATGACCAGCCTGAGAAGCGATGGCGCGATAGGCATCAAGCCCGTCTTCTCCGCCATCAAGCGCTGCGGCCGGGTCGTGAAGTCTCACCTCCGGCTCAAGCTCATGGACGACACTGGACCGGATATACGGCGGATTTGAGACGATCACATCGTAGCGACCATCCACCTTTTCGTACCAGTTGCTGAGAAGCGGCCGGAACCGATCCGCAAGACCGAGCGCAGCTGCATTCGCCGTCGCCGTTGCCAGTGCGTCCTTGGATATATCGGTAGCCGTGCCCCTTGCTTCAAGAACTTGCGACAGCAGCGCGATACAAATCGCCCCAGTACCGGTGCCGAGATCGATAAGCGCGCAACCGCCCTTTCGCGCTACCACCGCACGCAGATAAGGGATCATCCGATCGACGAGCGTCTCGGTGTCCGGGCGAGGCTCCAGCGTTTCCTTCGAAAGTTTCAGCGGCAGGCCGAAAAATTCGCGTTCACCAAGAATACGGTAGACCGGTTCGCGTGCCAGTCGCCGCGCCACCGCCACCCGGATCCGGGTAGCGTCCTCATCCGAAATCGGGTCCCTGCCCCGAGACACGACCGCGCTCAGCGACATGTCGAGCAGGCCGGAGATCAGATGCCGCACATCGAGCGCCGCATTCTCTATGCCGCCCGCTTGCAGGCGGTCGCGGCTTTCGGCAACGAGGCTCGCGAGCGTTTCCGCCATGGCTCAGCCCCGCTGTTCGCCAAGCAGCGCCAGCTGGCTCGCCTGGTAGTCGGCAAGCAGCGCATCGACGACCTCGTCGATCTCGCCCATCATCATCCGATCGAGCTTGTAGAGCGTCAGGTTGATGCGGTGATCGGTGAGGCGGCCCTGCGGGAAATTATAGGTGCGAATGCGCTCGGAGCGGTCGCCCGAGCCCACTTGGCTCTTGCGGTCGGCCGAGCGTTCGCTGTCGGCGCGCTGGCGCTCCATATCGTAGAGGCGCGAGCGCAGGACCTGCATCGCCTTTGCCCGGTTCTGGTGCTGCGACTTTTCCGAACTGGTGACGACGAGACCGGTCGGAAGGTGGGTGATGCGCACGGCCGAGTCCGTCGTGTTGACGTGCTGACCGCCGGCACCCGACGAACGCATGGTGTCGATGCGGATATCCTCGGGCCGGATCTCGATGTCGATGTCTTCGGCCTCAGGCAGCACGGCGACGGTTGCCGCCGATGTATGAATACGGCCGCTCGCCTCGGTTTCCGGTACACGCTGCACCCGGTGCACGCCGGATTCGAATTTCAGCCGCGAGAACACCCCGCGCCCGGAAACTGTTGCGATGATTTCCTTGAACCCGCCGGCCTCGCCGTCGCTCGCCGAAAGCACCTCGACGCGCCAGCCCTTGCCGGCCGCGTAGCGCTCGTACATGCGGAAGAGATCGCCGGCAAAAAGCGCCGCTTCCGATCCGCCGGTACCGGCGCGAATTTCGAGGATCGCACTCTTCTCGTCGGCCGCATCCTTCGGCAGAAGCAGGATCTGGATTTCCTGCTCCAGTGCCTCGATCGTCGCTTCGACCTCGGGCTTTTCCATTTCGGCGAGATCGCGCATCTCCCGATCGGTCGATTTGTCCGCGAGCATGGCAGTGATGTCGGCAAGCTCGGTCATCGCCTTCTCGTAGGCGCGGATCTTCGTCACGACCGGCTGCAGTTCGGAATATTCCGAGGCGAGCTTGACATAAACGTCCGCGGCCGGGCCGGCCGACATGCGGGCCTCGATCTCACCGAACCGCCGTTCCAGTTCGCGCATCTTTTCAACGGGAAGCTTTGCCAAGTCTCACTCCAAATGCATCTCCCCTCGCCCGGATCATGGTCCGGACGAGGGTCGCGACGCGTCAATTCAATCTAAACCGGAATGCCGTTTTCCGCGGCGAAATCCACCAGCATCTGGCGAACGGACGTCTGGTCGCGTGTGTCGTCCAGCGCCGCATTGAGCGCGGCACCAAGCTTGCCCGCGTCGAGCGCCAGCAGCATCGCCTTGATCGGCCCTACGGCCGTCGGCGACATCGAAACCGAACGGAAACCTAAGCCCAGCAACGCCATGGCCGAGAGCGGCTTGCTCGCCATCTCGCCGCAGAGCGTCACCGGGGTTTCGTGCCGGTCGCCGGCGCGCACGATGTCGCGCAGGATCCTGAGGAACGGCCGCCCGAGCACATCGAAACGATCGGATACGCGGGCATTACCCCGATCGACCGCCATCGCGAACTGGAAGAGATCATTCGAGCCGACCGAGACGAAGTCCACTTCCATCATCAGTTCGTCGAGCTGCCACAAGAGCGCCGGCACCTCCAGCATGGCGCCGAACTGCAGCTTGCGCGGCAACTGTTCGCCAAGTTTCGACTGCCGCTCGATTTCCTTCTGCAGCAGGTCGCGTGCAATCCTGAGTTCGGAAACTTCGGTGACCATCGGCAGCATCAGCTTGAGCTCGGCACCGGCCGCCGCGCGCAGCATCGCGCGAAGCTGGGTCCGCAGCAGACCCGGGCGATCGAGCGAAAGCCGGATTGCACGCCAGCCAAGTGCCGGATTTTCCTCTTCCGCTGCGCGGAAATAGGGGACGACCTTGTCGCCGCCGATGTCGAGGGTGCGGAAGGTCACGGGCTTGCCGCCCGTCTGCTTCAGCACACTGCGGTAAAACGCTTCCTGTTCTTCCGCCTTCGGCATGGTCGAGGCGATCATGAACTGAAGTTCGGTGCGGAACAGGCCGATGCCTTCTGCCCCCGCCTCGTTCAGATGCGGCAGGTCCACGAGCAGGCCTGCATTCATTTGCAGCGTGATGCGCTTGCCGTCTCTCGTCAGCGGCTCGACGTCCTTCAGCGCCCGGAACTGCGCCTGGCGCCGTGCCCGGAAGCGAACCTTTTCCTCGTAGGCGCGCTGCAGGTCGGCGAGCGGCCGCAAGTGCACCTTGGCATCGTCGCCGTCGATGATGATCGCATCGCGGTTTTCCGCAAGCGCCACCGCGCCCGTCGCCTGGCCAATGACCGGAATGCCCATGGCACGGGCAACGATCACCACGTGGCTGGTGACGGCGCCCTCTTCGAGCACCAGACCGCGCACGTTTTCGCGCGGATAGTCGAGCAGTTCGGCAGCGCCCATGGCGCGCGCGACGATCACCGCATCGGTCGGGAAATCGCTGGCCGAAAGCTTGGCGCCATAGCCGGAAAGCTGGCGCAGTAGGCGGTTGGCCAGATCGTCGAAATCATGCATGCGCTCGCGCAGGTAAGGGTCCGTCAGCCGGATCATCCGCGCCTTGGTTTCGCTCTGGACGCGCTCGACTGCCGCCTCCGCTGTCAGGCCGTTGCGGATCGCCTCTTCGAGCTTGCGCACCCAGCCGCGATCATGGGCGAACATGCGGTAGGTTTCGAGCACCGCCCGGTGCTCGCCCTCCATCGACACCTCGCGGCGCGACAGCATATCGTCGATCGAGATGCGCAGCGACCCCAGCGCTTCGGCAAGTCGCTGCAGTTCCTGGTCGGTGTCCTCGTTGAGGAGGTTGGTGACGACGATCCTCGGTTCGTGCAGGACGACATAGCCAAGGCCGATGCCTTCGCCATAGCTGTTGCCCTCGATCGAGACGGGACGCGAGAGGTCGAGCTCGAGGCCGGGCTTGGTGATCTTCTTGAGCTCGCCGGTCGCCACCATCTCGGCGAGAACCATGGCGGTCGTCTCGAGCGCCTCGACCTCGTCCTCGCGATAGTTGCGCATCGCCTTGTTCTGGACGACGAGAACGCCAAGTGCGCGGCCCGTGCGCAGAATCGGCACGCCGAGGAAGGAGTGGTAGATCTCTTCACCGGTTTCCGGCAGGTAGGTAAAGGCCGGATGCGACTGTGCGTCGGAAAGATTAAGAGGCCGCGCCGAGGCGGCGATGGTGCCGACGAGGCCCTGCCCCATCTTCAATTGCGCCAGGTGGACGGCCGCCTTGTTCAGACCTTCCGTCGCGTAGAGTTCGAGCACGCCGTCGGAACGCAGCACATAGACCGAACACACTTCCGCAACCATGTTCTGCGCGATCTGGCGCACGATACGGTCAAGGCGCTCCTGCGGCTCCAGCGGTTCCGCCATCAACTCGCGCAACCGCTTGAGGAGAACGCGCGGACCTGCGGAAAGGTCTCTCATCGCGTGGGGTCTCCCGAAATAGAGGTGACGGCGGCAAGGGGATACGCGGGCAAAACCGCCGCGAATCCCAAATCGGTCGTCTGTCGATTAACTCTTATCGAGACCGTAAGCGGAATGCAAAGTGCGAACCGCCAATTCCGCATAGGGACCGTCGATCAGGATCGAAATCTTGATCTCGGAAGTAGTGATCGCCTTGATGTTGATGCCCTTGTCGGCAAGCGCGCGGAATGCGGACGCGGCGACGCCGGCATGGCTGCGCATGCCGATGCCGATGACCGATACCTTGACGAGGCCGGCCTCGGACTGGACGACGTCGTAGCCGATCTTTTCCTTGTTGTCGCCGAGCACCTTCAGTGCCTTGTCGACATCGCCCGACGGAACCGTGAAGGTCATGTCGGTCTTCGAACCGTCCTCGGAGATGTTCTGAACGATCATGTCGACGTTGATATGGGCTTCAGCAAGCGGGCCGAAGATCGCAGCGGAGACGCCCGGCCGGTCGGCGAGACGGCGCAGCGAAATCTGGGCTTCATCCTTGGCATAGGCAATGCCGGTTACGACTTCCTGTTCCACGATCTCATCCTCATCACAAATCAGCGTACCGGGCGGATTGAGAAGGTCACCCATGCCCGGCGCATCGGGATCTTCGAAAGACGACCGCACGAAGGTGCGGACCTTGTGCACCATGGCAAGCTCGACCGAGCGCACCTGCAGCACCTTGGCGCCGAGCGATGCCATTTCCAGCATTTCCTCGAACGCGATTTTCTTCAGCCGCCGCGCCTTCGGCTCGATGCGCGGGTCGGTCGTGTAGACGCCATCGACGTCGGTATAGATGTCGCAACGGTCGGCCTTGACGGCAGCGGCGATAGCAACGGCCGAGGTGTCGGAACCGCCGCGGCCGAGTGTGGCGAGGCGATTATCGGGACCGAGACCCTGGAAGCCGGCAACGACAGCTACCTGGCCCTCGCCCATGCGGCGAATGATCTCGGCGCCGTCGATATCGAGGATGCGGGCAGCGCCATGGGCGTTGTCGGTGCGGATCGGGATCTGCCAACCCTGCCAGGAGCGGGCGTTGATGCCCATCGACTGCAGCGCGATCGAAAGCAGACCGGACGTCACCTGTTCGCCGGAAGCAACGATCGCATCGTATTCGCGCGCGTCGTAGAACGGCGAGTTGGCGCCGGTTGCCTTCGGCATGTTCTGCACCCAGCCGACCAGCTCATTGGTCTTGCCGGACATGGCGGAAACGACGACGGCGACTTCGTGGCCGGCATCGACCTCGCGTTTCACATGGCGGGCGACATTGTGGATGCGGTCCAAATCAGCGACGGAGGTTCCGCCGAATTTCATCACGATGCGTGCCATGTGCCTCTACCGGTACCCAATTTAGCGCGCGCAGGCGCGCGTGACAGGAAAGCCCCCGCTTAGCACCCGACGGTCAAAAAGCTTGGGAGACTTCTCGGACATCGGCAGTCACCGCTTCGGGGAGCGGAAAGTCGCGGCGTCTCTTAGCGGATCAGGGGGCGGCACGCAATGGCAAGCGGACACAGATTCGGACCGCGCCGTGCACCACGACCGGTGCATTTCGCAACAATATTGCCCAGGACAGGAATTCACGGAAACATCCGTACCGATAGACCCCGCAATGCCACGTTGAAAATTACCGGCTTCGATGCTAAAGGTGGCTCGCAACTTGAATTCGAGAAAGGGGGGCTGCACGTGATGACATTTTTCCGGCACCACCGCCAGCGTGGCCCCGTCCAAGCCCTGCAGATGCGTTTGCAGGGCTGACCAGACATCCTTTCGCGAAAATCGCGATCCTATCCCTGGTCTGCCCAGAGTGATGCAGTGCGGAACCATTTCGGTTTAAGCGCCTGCATCGTCTTCCAATACCGAGCCGACGGCCCGTTGACAGCATGCGTGCTGTTCCGGGTGCAATCATCCGGAAACCCGGCCCGAAGTGCCGCCACGGATGTCTCGTCGTCGCTCGCGCAGTCCAGAGAACGACCATGGCCTTGATCAATATCCGCAACCTCGGTGTCAGCCTGAGCGCACCGCTTTTTTCCAACCTCAACCTCTCCGTCGCCGCCGGTGACCGTATCGGCATCGTCGCCGCGAATGGCCGCGGAAAGACGACCCTGCTGAAATCGATCGCAGGCAGCTTCGATCCGACGGCCGGGGAAATCACGCGCTCACGCAGCCTGACCATCGGCCATGTCGAGCAGAACGTTGCGGCCGCATTGCTGCCCCTCTCCTTCCACGACGCCGTTCTTTCGGCCCTTCCGGCCGACCAGGCGGAAAATGAGAGCTGGCGCGTCGACATCGTGCTCGATTCGCTCGACGTGCCGGAAGTGCTGCGCCAGCGTGCGGTCTCGGAACTGAGCGGCGGCTGGCAGCGGCTCATGCTTCTCGCCCGCGTCTGGGTCAGCGATCCGGACGCCCTGCTCCTGGACGAGCCGACCAACCACCTCGATCTCGCCAAGATCGCCCGGCTCGAAGCCTGGCTGAACGCCCTGCCGCGCGACGTGCCGGTGCTCGTCGCCAGCCACGACCGCGCCTTCCTGGACGCCACCACCAACCGGACGCTGTTCCTCAGACCCGAGCAATCGCCAATCTTCGCGCTCCCCTATTCGCGGGCGCGCGCTACCCTCGATGAAGTGGACGCCTCCGAGGAGCGGCGCTATCAGCGTGACATGAAGGTGGCGCAACAGCTTCGCCGCCAGGCCGCCAAGCTCAACAACATCGGCATCAATTCCGGCAGCGATTTGCTGACCGTGAAGACGAAACAGTTGAAGCAGCGAGCCGAACGGCTGGAGGACGCGGCGAAACCGGCGCATCAGGAGCGCTCCGCCGGCGCGATCCGGCTCGCCAACCGCGGCACCCACGCCAAGATCCTGGTGACACTGGACGACGTCCCGGTCGAAACGCCGGACGGCACGGCGCTCTTCCGCACCGGCAAGCGCTGGATCTGCCAGGGCGATCGCATCGTGCTCTTGGGCGAAAACGGCGCCGGCAAGACGCGGCTCGTCAACCTGATCCGTGCCGCGATCGAGGAGCCCGGCCGCGCGCCAGATACACTGAAGGCGACGCCTTCGCTGGTGCTCGGCTACAGCGACCAGGCGCTTGCCGGGCTTTCGGACGACGAGACGCCGCTTGCCGCCCTCTCCCGCCGCTTTTCGCTCGGCGATCAGCGGGCGCGCACCTTCCTTGTCGGTACCGGTGTCGGCATCGACATGCAGGAGAAGGCAATCGGCCGACTCTCCGGCGGCCAGAAGGCGCGCCTCGCCATGCTGGTACTGCGACTGAAGGAGCCGAATTTCTACCTGCTTGACGAGCCGACCAACCATCTGGACATCGAGGGCCAGGAGGCACTCGAGGCGGAGTTGCTGAAACACGAGACGAGCTGCCTTCTGGTCTCCCACGACCGCAGCTTCGTGCGCAATGTCGGCAACCGCTTCTGGTTGATCGAAAAGCGCCGGCTGGTCGAAGTCGAGGACCCGGAAGACTTCTTCGCCTCAGCTGCGGCGAGCGAACTCGGCTAGCGATCGCGCAAGCGAACCCGATGGCACCCGTGACGCCCGCGATGAGCGGGCGTCACCTTCTGCATCGTAGCTACTGCATGTTTCCTTTAATCGTACCCGATTAAAGGACAAAAACATGCAGCAATTCAAAGTGCTACAGCGACCTTTGCGC
>NZ_JBWKZT010000036.1:0-10030 GCF_059424735.1 Ensifer sp. GW101-20A05
GGATATCGATCACCGCGCGAGTTCTTAAACCGTCAAACAGAAACCTGATCCTGTCCGGTTTTTATGGGGCAACTCCAGAAACCGCTGAAAGGGATTGGTGAGGGAGACGGACGAACCAAAAGAGCAAAGGTTTGTTGCCGGCCAAAGTTAGGCGAGATCGGCCGTTGGCGGGGGGTACATAAGATCTGCGGAGGATGACCCGCGTGATGTTGACGGTGGCTTCGCTGCGCTCGCGCCTATTCGTTCTAATAATCGATCCTTCGGAACGATCAGCCGAACGACGAGACCCTTAGGGTCCCAGATGCGAATGATCTCTCCGCGGAACTGTTTTTCGACAGTGAGCTTGCCAAGCTTTGTCCCGAAACCCTCTGTCTCGGTCTGCGCGACTGCAGGCCCTCCTCGCTCGGTCCAGACCAATTCCAGCGTTTCGCCACGGTCCATATTTGGCGGCGCTCGTTGCAAACCATGCACGACAAGAGCAAGACCGGTTATGGCCGTCCGTGACACCCAAAGGTCGCACCTCGTATCGTCACGCGATGCCCCTGATCTGTTTCCCAAAAGATGCGGTGGCGTCGCTACGATCCCACTGCCGCTGGCAAAGGGAAGAGGCTGAGGCCCACCCTCTGGCCGCGAGCAGCACCGGAAGCGCGTGTTGCGTGCGGAGGTGAATTCCGCCGGTCGACAGCGTGGTGATGTGGCACTGTGAATTGCCGCCTGATCCCTTAAATCGATTCCTATCCAAGGAATGATCCAGTAGACCATCATGCAAAGATGGAGGCTAGGACCCTGCGGTGCATCGATTGAGGTGGGATGCCAAGTTTTTCGTGCGCCCCGCCGTCGAGGTGGCGGCGGACCTGATCGGCGCCGAATTCGCGGTGTCCGGCGTCGGCGGAATTATTGTCGAGACCGAGGCATATCTGCTCGATGACGCCGCGTCGCACAGCTTCGCCGGCGCCACCGACCGAAATCGAGCGATGTTCGGTCCGCCGGCGCACACCTATGTTTATCTCTCCTATGGCCTCCATTGGTGTCTCAACTTCGTTTGCTTGCCCGGCAGCGCCGTCTTGATCCGCGCGATCGAGCCGAAGTGGGGCATCGAGGCGATGCAAGCGCGGAGGGGTGTTAGTAAGGACAGGCTCTTGTGCTCCGGGCCGGGACGCCTCGGCCAGGCGCTGGCGATCAATAGAGCGCAGGATGGCCTGCCGCTTTGGCAGGAGCCGTTTCACCTCCACCTACCGGCTCAGCGTCCGCCGATCTCCAGCGGTATCCGTGTGGGAGTTACGAAGGCGGTGGAACACCCGTGGCGTTTCGGGCTCGCCAACTCGCCCTTCGTCAGCCGTAAATTCTAGCGCGGAAACGCCTGCGCCGTTTTTAGCCTGATCCCGAGGCTCGACTTGTCGGAATCGATCGCGTTCAATGACTCTCGGGCCCCGACCCAGAATCATCGTAATCTCGATAGCCAATCAGTGGAGGCGACCAAATGACGAAATCAAATGTGGGCTTCATCGGGCTCGGGCTGATGGGTCAGGGCATGGCGGCGAATATCCTGAAGAAGGGCTCGCCGCTTTGCGTGATGGCGCATCGCAATCGCGCGCCGGTCGACGCGCTGGTCGCCGAGGGCGCGACGGAGGCAGCAACACCGCGCGATATGGCCGAGTGTTGCGACTTCATCATCCTTTGCGTAACCGGCTCGCCGGAAGTCCTCTCGGTGATTGAAGGCCCGGACGGCATCGCTTCCGCCGGCAAGCCGCTCACCATCGTCGATTGTTCGACCTCCGATCCCTCCGTCACCACAAAACTCGCTGCGAACCTTGCCGGCAAGGCTATTACCCTCATCGATGCGCCGCTCAGCCGTACCCCGGCGGACGCCGCCGCCGGTACGCTCGATGTGATGGTCGGCGGCGCGGACGAGGACGTGCGCCGTGTCTGGCCCGTGCTCGAATGCTTCGCCGGCAGAATCGTCCACACAGGCCCAACCGGCACCGGCCACACGATGAAGCTGCTCAACAACTTTCTCTCGATGGGCTATGCGGCGCTCTATTCCGAGGCGCTGATGCTCGGACGCAAAGCGGGGCTCACCCCGGAAGTCTTCGACAGCGTCATCCGAGGGGGCCGCATGGATTGCCCCTTCTATCAGACGTTCTTCCGCTGGGTGCTGGAGCGTGACCCGAACGCCCACAAGTTCGCAATCCGCAACGGCTTCAAGGACATGAGCTATCTCGCCGGCTTCGCCAATGCGAGCGGCGTCGCGAACCCGATCGGGGCCGCAGTCAGGAATTCCTTCGCCCAGGCGGTCGGAGCTGGTCGCGGCGAGGAATACGTGCCGATGCTGTCGGATTTCGTCGCCGAGGCGAACGGCATCAAGTGAGAGGCGGCTGTTAACGGCGCGGCTTTCTCCGGCGTCGAGCACGACATCGAAGCGTCTATGCGCGCTCTCGCCCGGATCGCGGACACGCAAGGTTTAGGCGGATCTGCGGATGCATAGGAATTGGCGCAGAGCTCTTCATGAGTTCCGCCGCCGTTATCTACATGTTGCCCCTCGCTTTTCGGCCGAGGCAGAAAGAAACGGCCGCATTCTTGGTAACCGGAGCAAATTGCGTGGCAGACTTATCGCCGGATTGGCTGACGGGAAGTGTGCATAAGTGAAGGCTGGCCGTGTTGGGTGGCGCCAGGGGGATTCCGCGCCGGGGGCAAATCATGCGTCCATTGCCAAGAAGCTACTTGCCTCGCCCGAACATGCCGACACGCCTTCCCTGAAGGCGTTGTGTGGGTGATGTCGCGTTGTCGGTGGCTTAAAGGTTGGCGGATATTTTGGGGGGATGAGCGAACCGACCATCAGCTACAAGAACCACCGCTTTCCCCCGCAGATTATCGCGCGTGCGGTCTGGCTGTACTTCCGGTTCCCTTTGAGCCTGCGGTTGGTCGAGGAAATGCTGTTGGAGCGTGGCATTGTCGTGTCCTACGAAACGATACGGCGGTGGGCCGCAAATTCTGCGCGGCTTATGCGAAACAGTTGCGCAGAAAGAAGCCGTCGCGAAAGGATATCTGGCATCTGGACGAGGTCGTGATTTCCATCGGCGGCCGCAAGTTTGGCTTTGGCGTGCCGTTGACGAGGACGGTTACGTTCTCGACGAGGTCGTCCAGGAGCGGCGCGATACCAAAGCTGCCAAGCGATTGCTGGTCAGGCTGCTGAAGAAGCAAGGCTTGGCGTCGAAACGGATCGTCACCGACAAGCAGCGCTCATATGGAGCTATAAGACGCGACGTGATGTCGGCTGTAGAACGCCGCTCGCACAAGGGGCTGAACAATCGCGCGGAGAATTCTCACGTGCCACTTCGAAAACGAGAGCGGATGATGCAGGGATTTCGATCTTCCGGCGGCCTGCAACGTTTCATCTCAGTCTTTTCAGCAGTCCGAAATCTCTTCGTCCCGCCGCGCCAGAAACGCTCAGCCCTCGCCACCCACATTCATCGGACCCGCGCGATGGCGCAGTGGAATGCCGTGGCCGGCGCAACAGTCTGAGGTCACAGACCAAAGCCTTGTCCGGGCGTTGATGAAGCAACGTGACATCGCCGATCGCAACTAGCGTACGTGCACCCGGTCAGGCTCGGTCGTAGGTAAAGGACGTCAGCAAGGTGGTTACGAAATTGCTCGCCCGTTCCTTGACGAGCAACTCGGTCCACTCATTGGTTCCTCGAAGTCTTAGATCGGTATAGATGCTGTCGACGGCGGCCTCTTCGATGCGTTTGATGTGCGCCTTGAAATTTGCCTCGCCGCCGGCACGGTACATGTCACGTATGACCATGCGCAGGATTTCCTGGATTGCGATTTGCCACGACGTGTTGATCGCCTGGAGTTCATTCGTATCCGGTGCCATCGGGCTCCCTTTCGTTTTGAGTGTCCCGAGAATGACATCGCCATGCTGTCGGGTGGCAGCAAAAGCTATCCTTGTCTTGCCTTGCGATTGGCATAGCGCCGGTCGCGGTTGGCCTTCCGCACCGCCTCATCTTCGATCACCTGCGCTATACGTGCATTTTCGGCGATCGCCCGCGCTTCGGTTTCGGTGACTGCCGCCGCCTCAACGGCTGCCTGCCGCGCTGTCGGCTCGGTTCGGCTCGGTCTCGATACGCTTTTGCTCCTCAAGCTTCAGACGCTCGCGTTCAACACGCCGCTCTTCACGAGCGGTGGCAATGGCTGCGCGCGGCCTGCCTTGCCATCCTAGCTGGTTCCGCCGCAGTCCTTGCCGCTCGGTAGGCGTTCAGGAGAGCAGTTTTGGCGTCAGCGGATGCGGCTCGGCGGTCGGAGACTTCGTTTTTTCTGGCGTTCTTCATTCTTATCCCAATAGTGAGCGCAGCAGAGATCAGCGCGCCTTGGCGCGTTTGGCGATGAGGTAGGGTGGCGCCGACAAGCGGTCGCCCAACTCCTTTGCAAGACGTGCCTCTCGAAGCCGGAGAGACTTGGCATCCCGGGCCTGAGCGACGGATTCCACCTCTTCTATCGCGTTGTTTTTGGAGAAGAACTGCGTCCGGACTTTCATGAAGGCGATCTCCGCCTGCTGACGGGATTTGCTGTGTGCTTCTATCATTGGAACCTCAACTAGTTCGGCTTAGCAACCGAAACAAAAAAGGCCAGGCAAAACGCCTGGCCTTGTTGAAACAGCTTCCGGCAGTGCCAGTACATCCGTGGTCAAAGGGAAGCAAATCTCGATTTTAGGCGGACTGCAGATTGGTAGCAGACATCTTGCCCGACTTATTGTCGCGCTCGAGCTCGAAGCCGATCTTCTGCCCTTCGACAAGTTCGCGCATTCCGGCGCGCTCGACAGCGGAGATGTGCACGAACGCGTCTGCGCCACCGTTATCAGGCTGGATGAAGCCGAAGCCCTTGGTGGAGTTGAACCATTTTACTGTGCCTGTGGTCATGATGAACCCTTTCAAAGCATAGAGTGAGGAACCGCGCAGCCTATGCTGCGCAGGTAGAAACCGACTGTTTTTGAAAGGGAAGTTCGCTTAAGGCGCGGTGCCAATCGCGCGGTAGACAAAGCTCGGCAAGCAAAAGATCGATGCCGCATCTATAAGGGACTTGGATTGCCGCGTCAACGATTAGTTTTCCAACATGCAGAATACATCCTAAGATTGCGCTCATTTCACACTTCCAGACGCCGATACAGCGCTGTCGCGATCACGGCAAACGACAAAACTGCCATCGATGTCGTCTAGCGCCACGGCTCCGAGGAGCGCCATATTCTGATGAATTTCGGTTTTTAGGATGTCGATAGCTTTGAGGATACCTGGACTGCCGGAGGCGACCGCCGCATAGAGGAATGGGCGCCCAACAAAGACGAAGCGCGCACCCAGGGCGATTGCCTTGATTACATGGGTGCCCCGCCTGAAGCCACCGTCGATCATGACAGCGGTTTTGTTGCCGACCCGCGCAACAATCGCAGGAAGCGCACTTAAGGGCGACATGGTCCCGTCGAGTTGACGGCCGCCGTGATTGGACACTATCAGCCCATCCGCACCAACTCATGAACCCGCAACGCGTCATCCGGATGCATAACGCCTTTGACGACGAGCTTTCCCGGCCAACGCGCGCGGATACGCTCGAGATGGACCCAATTCAGGTGATCCCTCCGCCCGAAGTCGCGCATGAAGTTCGATGAGATGATCGGTGCGCCACGGTCCCCATAGGAGTTCTCAAAATGTGGAACGCCATGCACTGCCAGAGTGCGTAAAAAGGTTCCAATCGTCCATCGGGGATGAGTGATGCCTTGCCATGCCAAGCGTAAGCTCGGCCGCAAAGGAGTCGAGAAGCCGGCGCGAATATTGTTCTCGCGGTTTGCCAAAGTAGCCGTGTCGACCGTGAGTACCAACGTCTGAAAACCGGCGCGTAGTACCCGGTCGACCAGCGCGTCAATCCGATCTGGTTCTCCCGGGAGATATGCCTGGAACCAGGCGCCCGGGGCGGTGGCGGCGACTTCTTCGAGCCGTGTCAGCGACGATCCACTCATGATCATGGGAATTCGACGCTCATTGGCCACCTTGGCCAGCACGACGTCACCAAGATAGGCCCAGAGCACGGTGGTATCACAGAAGCGGACATGATACATGCCGCCGAGCTGCAGGTTTGCCCACTTCCAGACCTTACCTCGGAAGCTGCGATCGACGCGTTTCGACCCAGCGCTGCCATTCGCCGATAGCGCCCGACGGCTGGTCGATCGAAGATTCCGTGCGTTTCGCAGGTTAGCAAATCCTGTCATCGGTAAATCGCGGTTCATCGCCCGGCTTGCCGCACGCGACCCAGTCGCGCTTCGCCCGCAGGTAATTGGTCAGTTCGGCCAATTCAGTTGCCTTCTGCTCAAGCCTGACGAGCTGGACGTCCATGATCTCGATCTCACGCGCCGGCGATAAGCCCTCTCGTTGCAGTTCCGTGGCAATCTCCGCGATCTCTTTGAGTGGCAGACCCAGTGATTGTGCGAAACGGATCATCCGAACCGTCGAGGCGTCCTGGGCAGTGAAGATCTGATAGGGATTGCGACCACCTTTGGCGCCGAGTTGCGGCCTGAGCAGACCTTTGCGGACATAAAAGCGGACAGTGTCCTGGCTCAATCCTGTTCGCTGGGCGAATTCTCCGATCAGCATTTTTTCACACCTTAAGCTGTTGACCATGGACCTTAGTCCAGCCTTATATGATGCGTTCCCTCAATTGTGGAACACTTTCATGCTGAACTATCCTAATAACGATTCCCATGAGCCGACTGCCTTCGTGACTGGGGCAACCGGCCTTCTGGGCAATAATCTGGTCCGCGAACTAATCGCCGACGGCTGGGGCGTGCGCGCGCTGGTTCGCTCGCACGAGAAAGCAGCAATGCAGTTTGCCGGGCTGGATTTAGAGATCATCGCCGGCGATATGCTCGACGTGCCGGGTTTTGCGGACGCACTTAGGGGCGTCGACGTGGTTTTCCACACAGCGGCTTATTTCCGGGACTCTTACAAAGGCGGGAAGCATTGGGACGCGCTCTACGCGGCCAATGTCGCGGGTACGCGTGGCTTGCTCGATCACGCTTATCGTGCCGGCGTGCGGCGCTTCGTCCATACCAGCTCGGTCGCAGTGCTGCGCGGTGCAAAGGGACAAACCATAGACGAGTCCATGTTGCGGGACGAGCGGGACGCCGATGATTATTACCGCAGCAAGATCCTGTCGGACCGCGTGGTGCTTGATTTTCTCGACAAACATCCCGATTTCTGGGCGGCCATGGTGCTTCCGGGCTGGATGCACGGGCCGGGGGATATCGGGCCGACGTCGGCTGGCCAAACAGTGCTGGATGTGGCGCTCGAGCGCTTGCCCGGCGTTCCACCCGGCTCCTTCTCGGTGGTCGATGCGCGCGATGTGGCGCGGGCGATGATCCTCGCTAGCCACAGGGGGCAACGCGGCGAACGTTACCTCGCCGCCGGACAGCATATGACCATGGCCGATTTGTTGCCGTTGATCGCACAAGCCACCAGGGCCAAGGCACCGACCCGCCGCATTCCACTCTTCTTGCTTTACCTGATCGGCGCCGGCAATGAGCTCTACGCGCGGATGACTGGCAAGCCTGTACTCTTGAGTTGGGCCATGGCGCGAACAGTTGCCACGGAGAATGACCGATCTCGCTACGATTGTGCGAAGAGCACACGAGAATTGGGTCTGGAGTTCCGGCCCGTGAGCGAAACCCTGCGTGATGAAGTGGCCTGGTTCCGTACGCACGGCTTCTTGCCTAGCTGAAACCTCGCCATACGGCGTTAAAGGGCTACAGCCAAGACAGAGGTTTCAGCCAAAGGCCCTTGAAGGCCGGCGACATTCGTTGATTTCGGTCTTAGTGCCCTTTTCTCCTTAGAAATCGCGCACGGATACGAAGGCGTCGATTCATTTTCGCTTCGGTTAATTGTGGCCCGATCTACTGGGCGATCGCAACGCGATCACCCACACTCACGCTGGCTCATCAGTGGTCGTCAACTCAGACGTGAAGGGGCATCAACGTGAACAGGAACGGGAACGACTCTTCCAGAGTTTGACCAGGTTTCGGCTTCGGCTTGGCCAGCCAGCGTGGCGGGGCGACGGCAAAAAACAATGCGCCCGGCGGTATGCATGTGGATTACAACCCCGGAACATTGCGCCGATTGATTGTCGCACCATCTGATCCGGCATTCGTCGCGCTCGCCACCCAATTGCTGTGACACCGCCTCGGCATCCGCCACGAAACTTTAACGCCAGATGCGCCACGATGGCCGCTATGGTGCCGTGCCCAACTCTTTGAACAATATACTTGCGTAGAAATCCACGCACTCTCCAACCCGTGCGGTGACCTCCTCATCGCTATCGTTCCATGGCGTTTCAAGGCCGATAGCGGCCCTGCGCAAGGGCTCAGCAACCAGAGCAGCAAGGATCATCCGGGCAAATCGGATGACATCAAATGACTGGACATCGGCTTGGTACTCGCGCAGCCAGTTCGCCACGGCCAGCACTCCCCGCTCGACTCCATTTCGATTATAGATTTCTGCCAGCCGTTCTCGGCCCTCCTTTTCAGCACAGATGAGACGGAAAAGGGCTACAGCTTCCTTGGATAGGGCGATCCGATATATCCTGCTCAATAGCTCTTGCAGGCTCCCCGGATCAGGACGCGGCTCGCTCGGCCGGTGATCTCCACTCGTTTGGAGTTGCTCAGTCCAAGACGCTACGATTTTCCCGACCAGTTCCTCACGATTGGCCGCCACAGCGTAAACAGTCTTTTTGGCAACTCCTGCGCTACGCGACACCGCATCGATGCTGAACTTGGCAAATCCCTGGTCAAAGAGAAGTTGTGTTGAGGCTTGGAGAATTTTGTTTTCCACCTCAAGCCGATTACGGGCCGGACGCCCTCTCGCTCGCAAATCTTGATCCCCTTGACCAACGTCGTACGAAGGATATACCGATCATATTTAGGAAACGCCACACGTTTCCTAAATATAGGAGATAGGAAATGCAAGAGGATTTGGAAGCAGCAATCCCTGTCGCGCTGCTGCACGCCGACCCAATTAGACTCGAAATGGGTATCAAGCGCTTCGCCTCCGGCACCCTCACGGTCGCCTGCAGAACGATAATGCCAGGGTGCAATGGAGCGATGCTGGAATGGTGGTTCAAGTATTTTGAAACCGACGAACACCTTCGCTGGTGGCACCCGATTGATCACAAGCGCCATTTTGGGTGGGACGAGCTTTGGAAAAAAGGGGAGAACTACATCGGCGCGACGATCAGGGCGACGGAGTCGCTAGGAGAGGTTCCTCCGGTCAAAGCAACCATCAAGTTCCTAAGCCCAGCCGCATACTTCAGTGCCACGGACATCGATGCCGCAAAGCGGGTGGGCGGCGTATCCGCACTTTTCTACGCTGGAATTGGCTTTGGCGATGATGTTGAGATTGACGAGCATGGAATTCCAATAGGCGGCCGGATGATGCACGTCACACGGGACACGCCCGATGGCCTCGTTCTGCGAAGCAGATTCGTTCTTGGTCTCGATAGCGACAAGGGCGGCCACCCTGTCCCGGACGAGATCGGACTGGGGCTGATGCGCCATTGCCATTCGGAGTTCTCGTTCCTCGCGAAGGCACTTCCGTCTGCATATTATGGTGATCTCGCAAATTCTCGACCTGCCGACAACTGGTAGCTTCGCCCGACTGAAATAACGCAAGATAGCCGAGCGTCGAAGCATCAGGAACGCTCGGCCTTCTAAGCTGCCTCGTCGATGGTTGAGTTTTTGAGCACTCCTAACTTGTCGACTTCGACTTCAACAACGTCGCCGGGTTTCGTTCAAAGCGGTGGATTGCACTTGGCCCCAACACCACCGGGGCTGCCGCTTGCGATGACGTCGCCTCCACCAGCACGGCGATCATCGCAACTGACGATCGTCGTGTTCACCTTGCGACAGCCGGATGTCCTGTAGGAATCGGAAGAGCGACCCCGCCAGGAAGCAGAGTGCCGCAACGAATAGCACGGCGGCGCCCGGTTCGTGACGGTA
>NZ_JBWKZT010000037.1:0-8529 GCF_059424735.1 Ensifer sp. GW101-20A05
CCAGGGAAACTCTAGAGCGAAGGTCGTCGTCGCCAGCAGCGCCGCCGCCCTCGTCAGTGATCGGGCTTATAGACCCCACACCTCACAGACGTCAACAGGCTTTTTGGAAAAAAATGACAGATTTCTGACAAAGGCCGGAAACGCAGGGCTTTGAGCCCCCAAAAAAGTTTTACCCTCTCTCCCGGGCCTGTGGAGACACATTTTGGCCCTCACTTTTTCACAATCCGCCGATCTAAGCGAGAACGACGATGCTTCGCGGATGCTTTCGCGCGGGTAGGCGTGGGATCTCTTGGATATCCGCCCTCTCCCCTCCCCCGCGATTTGACTCCGTTACGCGAAAGATGCACATCTTCGCGCAACGTATCGCAGGCAAGAATACGGTTTAGAGAAATCGGGGACACTCAGTTCGGCATGAACACCGACAAGAACATGGTCAGGTCGCTCGGCGATCAGCCGCCGATCCTTGCGCATGGCCGCCGCGCGCCCGACAGGCGTGAGATCTCCCTCCGCTGGCTTTCCGGCACCTTTCTGACCGGCATCACCTCAAGCCTTCTTATGGGCGTTGCTCTTTTTGCAGCACTCGACGGGCGCCAACAGTTGGCCATCCCCGCCGAAGCCTATGCGGCGCTCGACAGCGCGCCGAACGGAGACGAGCAGGCACGCGCGGTGCGCGGCGGTCGCATCCTTTCGCCCAAACTCGTCGCCAAGCCGGCCGACAAGACCGTCATGGAAGTTTCCACCATGACCCATGACGGCGAGAAGGAAGTGGTGCGCAAGCAGCCTTTCGTTCACGTCAAGATGGCGCTTGCCGCCAACCATCAGCCCTCGGAAAACTATCCGGACTTCGATCCGCTGGCGATCTTTTCCACGGACAAGGCGGACGAGGAATCCCCGGTCGCCCGCACCGGTACGCTCTATGGCTCGAACGTCGATTCCGAAGTGGCGCTGAAGACCGTCGATTTCCCGCTGAAAGGTGGCGTTGCCTTCGACAGCTCGATGTCGCTCGAAGAGGTCGAGGAAAATGTCCGCACCAACGGTTCGGTCCTGACCGAGGGCAGCACCCAGGTCGCGTCACTCTATTACGTCGATCCGCAGCGCTTCGCGTCGGAGAGCGACGGGCTTGACCTGCTTCAGGGCCTGACCGCCCGTATCGTCGAGCAGAACAAGAGCGATGCCGCCTACGAGACCATCGACGAAGAAAGCACCGAATACGCCGACGACATCATTCCGGTGCGGCGTCAGACCGACATCGCGACCGTCATGGTCAATGCCGGTTATGCCAAGGCGCAGGCCGACGACGCCGCCGGCTATATCGGCGACGCGCTCGGTGCGAACGAACTGAGCGAGGGCGATGTTCTGCGCATCGGCATCATTCAGAACGGCGAAGCGCAGAAGGGCGACGAGGCCCGCATCGTGCGCGCCACCATCTATTCGCGCAACCGCCATGTGCTGACGATGGCGGTCGACGACAAGGGCCGCTTCGTTCCGGGTGCGGAACCGCCGAAGCTCGACGCGGTCGCCACCGCCTTCGATGACAACGGCGCGCCGGTCATGACCAGCAGCCACGATCTGCCGCGCGTCTATGATGGCATCTACCGCGCCGCTCTTTCCTATGGCATGAGCGCCGACATGGTCAGCCTCGTCGTCAAGCTGCTCGCCAGCAACGTCGATTTCCAGGCGCAGCTGAAGCCGACGGACTCGCTTGAAGCCTTCTTCTCCGTGACCGACGAACGCGGCATGGCGACGGAAGAATCCGAGCTTCTCTATGTCCGCGCCAAATTCGGCGATGCGGTCACCGCCTTCTACCGGTTCCAGGATCCGGAAGACAATTCGATCGACTACTTCGATACCGAAGGCAAAAGCATCCGCCAGTTCCTGCTGCGCAACCCCGTGCCGAACGGCCATTTCCGCTCCGGCTTCGGCATGCGCCGCCACCCGATCCTCGGCTTCTCGCGCATGCATACCGGCGTCGACTGGGCCGCGCCGCGCGGAACACCGATCATTGCTGCCGGCAGCGGCGTCGTGGAAAAGGCCGGCTGGGATTCCGGCGGCTATGGCAACCAGACTCTGATCCGCCACGCCAACGGCTACGTGTCGTCGTACAACCACCAGAGCGCCATCGCCAAGAACGTCAAAGTCGGCAACAAGGTCGTCCAGGGCCAGGTGATCGGCTGGGTTGGCACAACGGGCCTTTCGACCGGTCCGCACCTGCATTACGAGTTGATCGTCAACGGCAACAAGGTCGATCCACTGCGCATCCGCCTTCCCGGCGGCAAGTCGCTTTCCGGCGACGCGCTGGCGAAGTTCGAGAAGGAGCGCGATCGCATCGACGAGTTGCTGAACAAGGATGGCGCCGAAGTCGCAAGCAACTAGGCACCCCTCCCCTCTTCCAAAGTCTGCACAAGCAAAAAAGGCCGCCCCGAAGGGCGGCCTCTGTGTTTGATGCCTTGTCAGGCGGCTTCCTTGTCCGCCGTCGCTCCGCGCTTGAAGTTGAGGCGGTCGGAGCCGGAAAGCACCTTGACGGACGAACCATCCGGGAACTCGCCCTGCAGGATCTTCTCGGCGAGCGGATCCTGCAGGTATTTCTGGATCGCCCGCTTCAGCGGACGTGCACCATAGGCCGGGTCGTATCCCTTGTCGGCAAGGAAGGCTCGAGCGTCATCCTCAAGCTCCAGCGTGATCTTGCGCTCGGTAAGCAGCTTGCGCAGCCTTTCGAGCTGGATATCGACGATCGCACCCATCTCCGAGCGACGCAGCCTGTGGAACAGGATGATCTCGTCGACGCGGTTGAGGAACTCCGGCCGGAAGGCCGACTTGACGACATCCATCACCTGGTCGCGAACGACATCGCTGTCTTCGTTTTCGCCAAGTCCGACCAGATACTCAGCCCCGAGGTTCGAGGTCATGATGATCATCGTGTTGCGGAAGTCGACGGTGCGGCCCTGACCATCGGTCAGGCGACCGTCATCGAGCACCTGCAGGAGCACGTTGAAGACATCCGGATGCGCCTTCTCGATCTCATCGAACAGTACGACCTGGTAGGGCCGGCGACGGACGGACTCGGTCAGGGCTCCGCCTTCCTCGTAGCCGACATAGCCGGGAGGTGCACCGATCAGCCGGGCCACGGAGTGCTTCTCCATGTATTCCGACATGTCGATACGCATCAGCGCGGTCTCGTCGTCGAAGAGGAAACGGGCAAGCGCCTTGGTGAGCTCCGTCTTGCCGACGCCAGTGGGCCCAAGGAAGATGAACGAGCCGATCGGCCGGTTCGGATCCTGAAGCCCGGCACGCGAGCGCCTGACCGCACGGGAGACCGCCTGCACGGCGTCGCCCTGGCCAACGACCCACTTCGCCAGTTCGTCCTCCATCCTGAGCAACTTGTCGCGTTCGCCTTCCAGCATCTTGTCAACAGGGATGCCGGTCCAGCGCGAGACGACATGCGCGATGTTGTCGGGGGTCACGACCTCCTGCACCATCGGGTTGGCATTGGCGTTTTCCTGGCTTTCGGCATCGGAAAGCTCCTTCTCGAGCTTCGGAATGACACCGTAGGTCAATTCGCCGGCGCGCTGGAACTCGCCCTTGCGCTGGACGATCGCCAGTTCGTTGCGGGCTTCGTCAAGCTGCTTCTTGAGATCGGCAGCCCGGCCGAGCTTCTGCTTCTCGGCCTGCCAGCGGGCCGTCAGGGCCGATGCCTGCTCTTCGAGCGAAGCGAGGTCAAACTCGAGCTTCTCCAGCCGATCCTTCGACGATGCATCGGTTTCCTTCTTCAGGGCCTCGCGCTCGATCTTCAGCTGGATGATGCGTCGGTCGAGCTCATCGAGCTCTTCAGGCTTGGAGTCCACCTGCATCCGCAGACGCGACGCCGCTTCGTCCATGAGGTCGATCGCCTTGTCCGGCAGGAACCGGTCCGTAATGTAGCGGTTGGAGAGCGTCGCGGCGGCAACCAGCGCCGAATCCGAGATCCGGACCTTGTGGTGCTGCTCGTACTTCTCCTTCAGGCCGCGCAGGATCGAGATCGTGTCCTCGACCGTCGGCTCCTCGACCATGACAGGCTGGAACCGGCGGGCGAGCGCCGCGTCCTTCTCCACGTGCTTGCGATATTCATCAAGCGTAGTGGCGCCAACGCAATGCAGCTCGCCGCGCGCAAGCGCCGGCTTCAAGAGGTTGGAGGCATCCATTGCTCCTTCCGCCTTGCCGGCACCGACCAGCGTGTGCATCTCGTCGATGAACAGGATGATCTCGCCGTTTTCGGCCTGCACCTCGTTGAGAACGGCCTTCAGCCGCTCCTCGAACTCGCCGCGATACTTCGCACCGGCAATCAGCGCGCCCATGTCGAGCGCCATCAGCCGCTTGTCCTTGAGGCTTTCCGGCACGTCGCCATTGACGATGCGCAGGGCAAGGCCCTCGGCGATCGCGGTCTTGCCGACGCCGGGCTCACCGATCAGCACCGGGTTGTTCTTGGTGCGGCGCGACAGCACCTGGATGGTGCGGCGAATCTCGTCGTCACGGCCGATCACCGGGTCAAGTTTGCCTTCACGGGCATCGGCCGTCAGGTCGCGCGCATATTTCTTGAGGCTGTCGAACCCTTGCTCTGCATTTGCGCTATCGGCGGTGCGGCCCTTGCGGATGTCGTTGATCACCTGGTTGAGCTTGGTCGGGGTCACGCCGGCCTTGGCGAGAATGCCTGATGTCGCGGCCGAGCTCTCGATCGCAAGCGCCAGCAGCAGCCGTTCGACGGTGACAAAGCTGTCGCCAGCTTTCTTCGCGGCCTCTTCGGCACTCGAAAAGACCCGGGCGAGCGGCTGCGACAGGTAAACGGAGCCATTGCCACCGGAAACTTTGGGAAGCTTGGCAAGTGCTGCATCATTGCCGGCGCGCGCCTCGCGGGCGTCGCCCCCGGCGCGCTCGATCAGCGAAGCGGCCATGCCTTGATCGTCGTCGAGCAGCACTTTCAGCACATGCTCGGGCGTGAACTGCTGATGTCCTTGCGCCAGCGCATAGGTCTGTGCCGATTGCAGAAAACCGCGCACGCGCTCGGAATATTTTTCAATGTTCATACTCTACCTCCATAACCCGGCAGGCCCATCGTGTGGCACCTGTCGGTGGTTCAGGATCAGGCTCCCGCATTCGGCAAGCCTGTCAGTGTGGAGCGATCCCCGCCTTGCGCCGGATCAACGCATCCGAAGCGAATATGGGGCACCGATTTTGGAAATTAAAGAGCCGTCGCTGGTCTCTGGACGGAAATCTGCAACCGAAAAATGCGGCCGCTCGACGGTTTGCCGCGCGGCCAGTTTTGTACTCAGGGAGGCGAGAAGCCGGTTGGTTCGCTAAGCCGCCATCAGCGACCGTTCGGCGAATGAAGCTCCGAACTCCTTCATGCGTCGCACGTAGTAGGCCGGGTCGATCAAAACCTCCGGGAGATAGAGGCCGGGAGCCGACGCTTCGCCACCTTCGAGGCCGAGCATGCGTTCCACGGCGAGCGCAACACCAAGGGCGGTTAGCGGCGCCTGGCCTTCGGGGTGCACGATCTCATGGCGATGGTCGAGAGGCTGGCCATCCTTCCCCCGTCCCGTCATCTCGATGACGATCTCAGTCGAAAACGGCTCGCCGCGGCGCCGGCTCGCGGATTCGCTATAGGCGAGATCCAGCCGGATATCGCCGGCATCGGTCCGGGCCGCAAGCGCCATGACATCGAAGGGCGAATAGGCGACCGCATCGAGTTCGACACCGTCGACGCTTCGATAGCGCGCCTTCGAATCCTCGCAGCCAGCCCAGTGGAGCCTGCCCTCCTTGACCGTCAATGCCGACGGCGCGAGGCCGGTGATGCGATTGTAGTCGGCAAGTGCTGCCGGCCCGCCCATGTCCTGTTCGTCAAGCAGGACCCCGATGCGGATCGTGTCGATCGCCTCATAGGCCTTGGCGAATTCGAGGATCGGGAAGATGGCGGCCCCGGCAAGCCAGTGGCTGGCGAGCAGGATCGGCGCCTTGTCCGGCGCGTGGATATATTGCGCCATTTCCGGCCCCACTTCGAAGGTGCCGCTGGAAAGGCTGATATAGGGGACGCCGTGGCGCTGGGCGTAGCGCATCGAGCTCAGCTTCTCATCCTTCAGGAAAATGACGACGGCACTGAAACGCTTCTCGTCGCCAAGGCCGAGATCCGGCCGCGCCAGATCGACGCTGACGCCGATGGCGTTTCCGACCTCGCGCGCGACGGCCTCGGCCTTGCCGAAATCACGGCCGCCGATAGCGATCGGCAATGTCAGGTGGAGCCGGCGGATGATTTTCGCCGCCTGCGATCGGACAACCCCGGAACCGCCGATGATCAAAACAGGCTGAAACTTGCTCGACATCTTCCTATCTCCTAAACGAAAAGTGTCTGGCTGATTGCCGAACCTACCATTAGTAACTTACTATTGGTAGATAGGTTGCCGAACGCCGCTTTCAAGAGCCACGAGCCGACGCGAAAAGGATTGCGATCGATGGCCCCGACCAAAAGCCGAAAGCTCGCCAAGCCCGAACGGCGTGCCCAGTTGATCGAGACCGCCAAGGAGATCCTGCGCGAGTGCGGCGCCGACGCCCTGACGCTCGGCCACCTCGCCGAACGCGCCGGCGTCAGCAAGCCGATCGCCTACGAGCATTTCGGCACGCGCGAGGGGCTTTTGATCGCGCTTTCCCAGGAAATCGAAGACCGCCACGCAACCAAACTGCAGGCCGCGCTTACGGGGGCACCGAAAGAGCTCGATGCGGTCGCCGACATCATCAGCTCGGTTTACATCGACTGTGCCGTCGACAGTGGTGAGGAATGGCAGGCCATCTCAGGAGCGCTACGCGGCAACGCGGACATGATCGCGACGCAGCAGCAACAGGTCGACGACTATGTCGCCGCGATCCAGGCGGCACTCGGACCCTTCGCGAAAATTCCCTCCGACGATTTGCGCCTGCGCTGCACCGGTATCGCAGGAGCAGCCGAGGCGATCGGCCGCGAGCTGATCCGCGGCCGGACGAACGAGACGGCCGCCAGCGCCAATCTTGCCGCACTGATCGTCGACAGCGTCGACGTTTGATCGGTAAGCCTCCGGTGAAGGCCGTCTTGTGAGGTGATACCAAACATCGGAAGTCCTAGTGCTAGCACTAGGAGTAGTCATATGACGAAGCATCCGATTGAAGTGATCACGTCCGTCGAGCGCCGGCGGCGCTGGTCCCGCGACGACAAGGAACGCCTCGTCGCTGCCTGCCTTGAACCGGGCGCAGTGCTCTCCGAGATCGCCCGCGCAGCCGGGATCCACGTCAGTCAGCTCTTCCGTTGGCGCAAGGAGTTTTGTCGTATTGAGGAGCCGTCGATGCAGACGGCGAACACGTTGGTGCCTGTAATCGTGTCTGAGGCCACACCTGCAGCCCAACCCGTTGTCTCGGAACCGTCGGTCCCATCGCATTCTCGTCGGAAGCGCAGCGATGTGACGATTGAACTGGGACGAGGTCGACGTGTCCGGGTAGACAGCGACATCGACACCGAGGCGCTGGGTCGCATTCTCGACGTCGTGCTGGCTCGGCGATGATCCCGGTCCCGACTGGTGTGAAGGTCTGGTTGGCGACGGGCCATACCGACATGCGCAAAGGCTTCCCTGGTCTGTCGCTGATGGTGCAAGAGACGCTGAAGCGCGATCCGATGTGCGGCCATTTGTTCGTGTTTCGCGGTCGCGGTGGAGGTCTGCTCAAAGTGATCTGGCATGACGGGCAAGGCGCCTGTCTGTTCACAAAGAAGCTGGAACGCGGCCGTTTCATCTGGCCGTCGGCAGCCGACGGCACGGTGGTGATTACGCCGGCGCAGCTCGGTTATCTGTTGGAAGGAATCGACTGGCGGATGCCGCAAAAGACTTGGCGTCCGACGTCGGCAGGATAAGCAAAACCACTGGCATGGCGGGATCGAATATGATTCCATCCTGCCATGAACGACGCGCCTGATGAACTTACGAACGACCTTGCCAGTGCGCTTGCACTGCTGGCTGAGGAGCGTACCCGGCGCATCGCTGCCGAGGCAGAAGCCGCGACCGCCAAGGCGCAAGCCGCCAGCGCAAAGGCGCTCGTGTCGCATTCCGAAGCACTGATCGCGCGGCTGAAGTTGGAGATCGAGAAGGTTCGTCGAGAACTTTACGGCAGCCGCTCAGAACGCAAGGCGCGGCTCCTTGAACAGATGGAGCTGCAGCTCGAGGAACTCGAAGCCGACGCTGGCGAAGACGAACTGGCGGCGGAGATCGCAGCCAAGGCCTCGGCAGTCCGGGCCTTCGAGCGCAAGCGCCCGTCACGGAAACCGTTTCCCGAACATCTCCCGCGCGAACGGGTCGTTATCGCGGCTCCGACAAGCTGCTCCTGCTGCGGTTCGGCCAGGTTGTCGAAGCTCGGCGAGGACATCACGGAGACGCTGGAGGTCATCCCGCGCCAGTGGAAAGTGATCCGTAAGCGACAAGGAGACCCCATCTGGCAGGGGTGATGGACGTCACGCTATGGCAGGCATCTGATTTCTCTGACTGT
>NZ_JBWKZT010000038.1:0-7309 GCF_059424735.1 Ensifer sp. GW101-20A05
GTGCGCGGCGGCAAGAAGTGGCAGCCCTCCTCCGTTCGAGACTTGCTGGACGAAGCCCACCGCTTCGGCCTTATCCGTCGCTGAGGGCCCGGTTCATCAGGCGGCCGATCGCGCGGCTCCAGACCGACGGCAGCAACTTCTCTGAGGTGACGGAAAATCCACTGAATCTGGTAGAGTCCGCCGATCTTCGCCGGTGCCAAATCGCTCAAATAGAAGCCCGCCGATGCGGTTTCGTCACACCCTGCGGTCGGTGGCAGCGATCGCCATCGCCGATCCCGACCTATCGCTTCGCGACATTGCCCCGCAACTGGACCAGATGGGAGAACGGCCCGTGCGCGGCGGCGGGTTCTTCCGGTCCCTGCTCGCTCTCCCCTCCCCGAAAGTTCCTGAACGCCTCATGCAGGAACGGCGGAGCAGCTCCGGCCGCACGCGGCTCCACCAGGCCTGCGATCTCAGCGATGGCAACCAAACCAAAGGCGATCATTCGCTGATGCGCTGAGCCCCGGTCAGCTGTCAGTAGACCAATCGCGTTCGTATCGTTCCAGGAATTTCGCGTAGGGCCTGAAGAACCTCGTCGGCATTTGCGGAAATTCCTTCGGCCTCGACCACCACATAGCCCGTGTCGCCAAGCGTCTGAAGGAACTCAGCGACGATGTTCAGCCCGCGCGACGAGAAGATCTCGTTGAGCTGGATGAGCATGCCGGGGCGGTTTTCATGCACGTGAATGAAACGCGTGCCGTTCGGGCGCTCAGGCAGCTGTACCTGCGGAAAGTTGACGGCGCCCATCGTTGAGCCGATGTCGGAATACTCGACCAGCTTCCTTGAAACCTCCCCGCCGATGCGCTCTTGGGCTTCCTCAGTGGAGCCGCCGATATGCGGCGTCAGAATAACATTGCTCAAGCCTTGCAACGGCGTCTCAAAACGCTCGTTGTTCGATGCCGGCTCCTTGGGGAACACGTCCACCGCGGCACCCGCTAGATGCCCGTCGTTCAGGACTTTCGCAAGCGCATCGAGATCGACCACCGTGCCGCGAGAATTGTTGATGAAGATGGCGCCCTTCTTCATGCGGCGCAATTCGGTTTCGGTGATCATGTTATGCGTCGAGGGTGTTTCGGGAACGTGCATTGTCACATAGTCAGAGATTTCGAGAAGGTCGCCGAGCGAAGCCATCGACTCCGAATTGCCCCGGCGCAGCCGATCGGAAAGATCGAAGTAGCGCACGACCATGCCCATGCTTTCGGCAAGCGCGCTGAGCTGCGATCCGATATTGCCGTAGCCGACAATGCCGAGCGTTTTGCCGCGGACCTCCCGGCTGCCGACAGCGGACTTCTCCCACCCACCTTGATGCGCGGAAGCCGAGCGCGGAAAGATCTGCCGTGTCAGCATGATAATCTCGCCGATCACAAGCTCGGCCACCGATCGCGTGTTTGAATAAGGTGCATTGAACACCGGAATGCCGCGCCGCCGCGCTGCATCCAGATCGACTTGGTTCGTACCGACGGAAAAACAGCCAACGGCGAACAATTTCTTGGCGGATTCGAAAATCTCGTCCGTCAGCTGCGTGCGGGAACGAATGCCGATGATATGAGCGTCGGCGATGTGGCGCTTAAGATCCTTGTCGTCGAGCGCCTTCGGCAAATGAATGAGGTTGGTGTAGCCAGAAGAAGAAAAGTAGTCCACCGCGGTCTGGCTAATGCCTTCCAGCAGAAGCACGGAAATTCGGTCGCGTGGGAGAGACAGTTGGCGGGTCATAAATGTTGCTCCGATTTCCGAAAAGCCGATGTGGCTTCGGCGCCTATGAAGGTTTAAGCGGCCGGACAGGCTAATATCAACACCTTGATACCGCGCACAGATCTCAACGTGCCACGGTTTTCAATGCTTCCTCCCCAAAGGTTGGCAAGAAAGCCATTGATTTGGCCACACTAACGACGAAAAAGAACGGCTGACAACTGACCTACCGGCGATCGCCTGGAACTGCACCCAACGGGGCCAACCGCCCGCTGCATGTCGCGTTCCAGCGGCCACTGAGGGCACGGACTTCCAGGCTCCGCTCTTGAGGATCTGCAGCGCCACGCGGCGGTAGTCGCTACCGCTCCGCGGCTTCAGCTCAGTGCTGCCAGCCCGGGGCGCGGGTGCTAGTTCTTCCTGCCTGCTCCCTCTCCCCTCTCCGGATCTTGCCTCCGATTTAGCACCGAAGTTCTCGGCTTCTTGCGGCTATCCCCTTCCCTTGGTGCGAGCGGCATAGCGCTGGACGATCAATTCCAGCCACCATGTAGCTACACTACAGCTCTCTTCTGCCAGCGTGATTGAGCTATTGACGCACTTGCTATAGCTCATTTTCTCGGTCAAAAGTGAGTTATAGAAAGGAAATCTATAACTCATGAATTGGAGCTGGACACATCAAGGTTGGCCCGACTTCAAGTATGATGCCGCCCGGCTTGCGCCGCTCGAACGGCAGTTCCTCCTATCGTCGGGCGAAGTCATTGGTGCAATCCGTCATGCCAGTGATGATGACCGCAGCCAGATTCGCATCGAGCTGCTTAGCGAGGAGGCGATCAAGACCTCCGCGATCGAGGGCGAAGTGCTCGATCGTTTAAGTGTGCAATCCTCGCTGCGCAGACAGTTTGGTCTCGAGGCAGACACACGACCTGTGAGGCCACAGGAGCGCGGCGTCGCAGAGATGATGGTTGACGTCTATGCAAACTGGTCCACGCGCTTGGACGATAAAACACTGTTTCGTTGGCACGGGATGTTGATGGCCGGGAACCGTCACCTCGCAACTATTGGCGCGTACCGAACACATGAGGATGCCATGCAGATCGTGTCCGGTCGCTACGATAAGACCGTTATCCATTTCGAGGCTCCCCCATCGATACGCGTACCCACGGAGATGGCGGCATATATCGAGTGGTTCAACCGATCTGCACCCGGGGCTGAAACTCCCCTCCCTGCCCTCACACGCGCCGGGATTGGTCACCTCTACTTCGAAAGCATACATCCGTTCGAGGATGGCAATGGGCGGCTGGGTCGAGCGCTGGCCGAGAAGTCACTTGCACAAAATATCGGGCAGCCCAGCCTCATTGCCTTAGCCTTCACTATCGAGCGTTACCGAAAAGCATACTACGATCAGCTTGAGCAGCATCAGCGGACACTCGATATAACGGAATGGCTTGTCTACTTTGCCGAGACCATCCTTGAGGCGCAGCAGACGACGCTAAAACGCGTCGCGTTTCATCTTGCCAAGGCGCAATATTTCGATCGCTTCCGCGACCAGTTTAACGAACGTCAAGAAGAGGTCATCGCGCGGATGTTCCGCGAGGGCCTCGCTGGCTTTCGAGGTGGTCTAAGTGCGGAAAACTATATCTCGATCACCAACACATCTCGAGCGACTGCCACCCGTGATCTGCAAGATTTGGTCGAAAAAGGAGCACTCACGAGAACTGGTGAACGAAGGCACACGCGGTATTCTCTGAACCTCTAGCGAACAGAAGTCATAACGCTGACCGCGATCCCTAAATGGTCCGCCGTATTCGCTCCAACTCGTCTGTCCACTCCTCCCATTGGTTCCCAGTCGCTCGATCGGCATCGGCGCACGCGACAACTCCCAGCGCTCCGCCTTTCACGTCAGATCGCGCAAGTTGCCGCCGGCCAAGTTGATCTGCCCTGCCCATTTTCCAAAATGCATGCCATGGTGGCCGCTGCGTTCTCCGTCCCCGCACAGGCCTCCAGATAGGCGCTCGGACTGACCTGACTGGGGCTGCCGACCGTGGCATTCCCCTGCCGGAAGCGATGCAGCAGTCGCTGCATAAATCGGTGACCAAGGCGACGAGTTACTACAACAACGCCGAACGAATGAATGGACGAGCGGCCCGGCTGATCGTCTAGGCGAGACTACGCGCCGAACAATGTATCGGCTCGTCTCTCAAACGATTGCCACTCTTCTGGCTCACCTCCCGCCTCCGATCTATCGCGCAGGTCAGCGGCTACTGCCGCCCTTCCCCAGGCTTCGGCCCGCTGCATAAGCGACGCCATCTCTGCCTTCAAGTGATGCGAGCGTTGGAGGTCGGCGGCGCGCTCGGCATTTTGTCGCGGATCGTAGAACACGCCAATTTGTGCACCGGCCGCCTTTCGCTCCGCTTCCAACTCCGCCGTAAGTGTGGCCAATTCGGCCTTCACCGCGAAATAGCGTTTCATCACGACGATGAGTTCGCGGTCGTCCGTTTTCATCATCGCTCCCGAGATTCTGTTTGCATGAGGACAATGATGATCAACAACAAGGGCAGAATCGCGATGGTTCATTAGACCTCACAGTTTGGCGCAACGAAAAAGTCTGGCGTAGAAGGAGGTGGGCCACCCTAGCGTGAGTGACCGCCAGCGGAGCACGAGGAGCGCTGCCCGTTGGACCGAAGCGCTTCAGGAGGCGTGGTTGCTCCGATAAATGGATAATGGCGTTACCGCGCAGCAAGTCCCGGGGGGCAACGTGAGTTGTGCCAGCGCGCATCAGCCATCAGCATTGGCCAAAGCGAAAACTCGCCGCGCTCGGCCCTTCGCGTCAAATTGCGCTAATAGCCGCCGGCCGAATAGATGTGCCCCGGCCCTTTCGAGAATACACGCCATGACGGCGGCTGCATTCTCCGCTCCAAGAATTCCGCAGGCCTCTCATAGGCGCTCGGACTGACCCCGAGCATCGATCGAACCACGACAGCCGCAGACAAAAGGTCGCGCCAGGTCGCGACCGCACCGTTCGGGCCGCAATCGTGGCCCACCATGGCCAGATAATCCGTGGGGTCGAATAGCTCAAAACCCTGACAGCTGTCAGGGTTTTTTGGTCCTCGCCCGCCGGCGATCGTAGCCGCCACGTGAGGATGCCCGAAGATCAGACACCGAGCTGGGCTTGGAGACCACGGCATTTCAACGCTGCCGACGCGGCGGCTATCGGTCTGCGCGCGTAGTGAGATGGAGATGAAGGAGAGGGGCCGGCGTCCTTCTAAGCCTGGGTCTCTCTACAAAACCCTGACAGCTGTCAGGGTTTTGTACTCTCAGAACGGCGCCATCGTCGCCATACGAAATATGCTGCCGGCTTACAAATTCGACGCCGGCGTGCGCGTCATAGTTCGCCTCGATCGTCTCAACTCTTTGCGCCCTGTCACAGATCTGCACACCTGCCCAGCGGGTAGTCGGAGGCCTGAGAGACCCAATAGAGCTTCGCATTCACTCATCCGCATTGAGCGAAAATCACATCCAAAACCCTGACAGCTGTCAGGGTTTTTTGGTCCACCTGAGCCGACTATCGTAGCCGCCATGTAAGGATGCCCGAAGATTACACAGCGAGCTGCGGTCGAAGGCCAGGGCAACTCAACGCTGCCGACGCGGCGACTTTCCGTCTGCTCGCGTAATCAGATGGAGATGAAGCCAAGGGGCCGGCGCGCTTCTAAGCCGGGATTGGCTCTCTAAAAAACCCTGACAGCTGTCAGGGTTTTGTCATTTCAGCGAGTATGCGCTCAGCTGAGCTCCGCTTCATCAACTATACCGATCAGTGCGTCGCGCCGCCTCCGGGGCCAACCAGGCGGCTTTTCAATGACTTGAAGCCACGGTGCTTGCCGATGTTCCGAATGAAGTGGACCGAGCCCCCTTCGACCGGCGGTACGATAGCCATATGCCAGATGCATGGCCCGTGTATGGGGCACTCCGCGCCTAGCGCACCCGAATCCGAACCGACCCTTCGAAGCACACTGCCTCCTTTGAATCCTCGGCGGCGGCGAACTCCGCCATTCGATCCTCGGGAGGCGAATTCGATACTGAATGGAGCGTGCGGGCGACACGCACACGAGACATTGTCGAGATCGTCAGCCGCTACCGGATTAGGGCTGTGAAGTCACGCTGGGGCAAGGAGCAGAAAGACGGCTGGCGTCTCAGCGGTGAGCAGATTCCTCGGTCATCCTTCCGCCGCGATTAGAATTCCAGGTTGACTAAGGCCGATCGCAGCAATGGAGTTCATATGCGGTTTCGTTGTTTACTTCTGCGATCGCTTTCGCGATTTCAGGTCTCGGGGGGAGGGCGGACGCCTGTTCGATGTACGCCCCATTGGACCTTGACGATGTCCAATACGCTGATGTCGTGGTCGTGGGGACAAATCCGACTACCGCGTCGTCCTTGATCCCCATGTACGCGAGCGCCATAAATCGTTCGTCGCCAGAAACCCTGAACTTAACAAAACAGCCAAGGAGCCGTCAGGCTTCCTTTCCGATTTCGCCGATTTCAGATCGTGGTCGATGGGGTCTTGCTGGGGGCGAACCAAAGAGCCTGCCTTCCGGGCCATTTCTTATTGCCCTGCGGGACCCACATTCTCGCATTCCTCCGCTACGCGCAGTGTCGGCAACAGTTTCGCCGAACCCCGAGCTTGGCGCTTTGACATTGTTGCAAGCACCCTGTGCAAGGCCGTTTCTGTTCTCAGTTGACAGCAAGGAGGCCCATTTGCTTCGGGAGAAATTGGCACCGCTTGACCAGCGATAGCTTCATTGCCTGCGCCAATGGACAATGCGACGACTACTATCGTCCCCATGCTTGCTCGGGTACCCTAAAGCGATCGCCTCCGTCTCCTATGCGCGGTACCGAAGTAACGAGCGGACTATGCGGTGTCACCGGGGACCGCTCTGCCAACCACAATCTATCGTTAAAGAACATTGCAGCGGTCTGGGTGGAGATAACATAACGCACTCCAACCGAATGGCGACGCGTCACCAGAACCGCCAGCTCAGCGTCCAGACAAATGTGCCGAAGTTCTGCATTTGCCGTTCCGAGAGCCGCTGGCTAACGCCGCGACGCGATCAAGCGCCAATGCGTAGGCTGATCAACCGCAACTATGTCGGCCGCTAGCGGTAGGATCGCCATATGGCCCGAATAGCAAGCGCATGTACGCTCGCGTAGACGGGGGCAATCGACATGCACCGAACGGCAACGCTAAGGCACGCGATCCGAGAAAGCAACGACGCCTGGACCACCGCCGCAAAGCGTACCGAGTCGAATAGGCCCACGATCGGGTGGCGGATAAAGCGGTGCTTGACGCAGATTTACCTTGTCAGTCTTCGAGGATCATCGGATCTCAATTAGCTGTTTTCCTGCGATGCGACATGGGCCAAGATCGGCGGACTCTGCCAGGTTCAGCGAGTTTTTCGCGTTATCCCAGAAAAAGACCGCGTGATCGGTCGCCTGATGAACCGGGCCCTCAGCGGCGGATAAGGCCGAAGCGGTGGGCTTCGTCCAGCAAGTCTCGAACGGAGGAGGGCTGCCACTTCTTGCCGCCGCGCAC
>NZ_JBWKZT010000039.1:0-6153 GCF_059424735.1 Ensifer sp. GW101-20A05
CTGAGATTGGAGTGTGCACTTCAGGATGCTGCCCAGATTTCGATGCGAACAAAAAACCGAAGCCAACCACGAATCTACCGCCTTGAGATCCCATCAGGGGTGGATAGCGGCCTGCACCGTGGCAGAGTGACTTGTGCTACTCGGCTAGGACGCGAAACTTGGCGTGGCAGGAGGTGCAAATTTGCAGCATCAGATGGAAAGCGTGCTCGGCGGGCATGGTCTTCGGGTCGGGCACGTCCGGGTTTCTCTTGGCGAGCGGCCCGCCCATCTTCGCATCACTGCCCTGCATTCGCATGTCGAGAGCGAGAACATCCGGGTTGCGATCGGCCGCGACTGAGAGCGCCGCGGCATAAGTTCCGAGATCGGCAGCCAGTTTGTCGAACTTCGGTCGCTCCGCTTCGATGCCGGCGCTGGCCTTGGAACCTTCGGCGGTGACGGAGCCTTCGAACAGGACCGACAGCTTTTCGCCGGAATGTGCCCTGATGGTTTCGGTGGCGGCTTTGAAAGCCTTCGCATCGTAGGGCAGTGTCCCCTTGAACATGGCATCGATGTTCTTGGCGGCAGCGGCCATCGCCTTCATGTCCTGCTGCCTTTGGCGAACGACGTCGATTTCCGCTCTCTGGGCCGTCGTGGTCGAAAAGCCCGCTGCCACGATCGCAGCGACAATAAGGCCGCACCATTTTACAACCTTCGGACACATTCGGATGCAATCCTCTCATTGAGAGCCGCGCTCTTGTCGGCGTTTGATCAAGGTCAAGGCGAGATTGCCAGGATCGCGCACTGTGGTCGTCAATACAGCACGAGGTGTCGGACGAAAACATGATCGCCGTCAGCCAGACCGTCCGGAAATGCACAACAGAATTGCTGGCCATCTTGGTCGCTCTTCTGTTTCTGGCCGTGCCGAAGGCTGAGGCGACCCCCATCGAATGCGGGCCACACATTGCGGGCAGTGAACATGTCGTTTCCCCGCAGGTGAAAGCCGATCTCCACGCCGAGAAAGAAACAGACGACCAGAAAGCGTGCTGCAAGCGCATCTGCAGCCTGTGCCATGCGTTGTTCCCGGCTCCGATCTTCGGCGAAGTCACCCTGAAGTCCGGCGGTCGCCGGGACCTCACACCCCACCCCCCCATCAACGGCATCATTTCGCGACCCGCCATCGGCCCTCCTCGATCCGCCGGATGAGCCGGACCAGCCGTCGTTTGACGGCGGTCTTCCACGATCGCACCCGCGTGGTGTGATTTTCGCCGGCATCGACCGGCACGGAACGAGAGGTCAATGGATATGAAACGCCGTGAATTCCTGGGCGGGCTGATGTCGGGCGTCGTGGTCGCCGCATCGGGCGCCGCCCTACATCCAAACACAAGCTGGGCTGAGGCCAGCATAGCAACATCAAGCGCGGGCACCCGCAACCTTGCGATCACGAAGCGCGTGATCGAGGTGAACGGCAAAGCCGCCGACGTGCTTGGGCTCCTTCAGCCGGATGGCGCTGTCGGGCTGACGCTCGACGCGGAGCTTGCGTTCGACGTCACCCTTTCAAATCAAGGCGGCGAAGCGACGCTCATCCACTGGCACGGACTTGCGCCGCCATGGAATATGGACGGAGTCCCGGACAATCCCGCAGCGCTTCTGAAAGCGAAGGAAACCCGGCGCTACACGTTTCCGGTCGGCTCCGGCGGCACGCACTGGATGCATGCGCATACGCTCCAGGAGCAGAACCTGCTTGCCGCGCCCCTGATCGTGCGGACGGCCGACGACAGGCAGCGCGACGAGCAGGAAGTGGTCATCCTGCTCCACGACTTCTCCTTCACGCCTGCCGAAGAACTGCACGCCAAGCTGAAGGGATCATCGGGCGGTCACGGGATGGACCACAGTGCGATGGTGCAGGGCATGGCGTCCAGCATGCAGGGCCACATGTCCGGCATGGCGATGCCAGGCATGGCCGCCATGGATCTGAACGACATCGAGTACGATGCCTATCTCGCCAACGACCGGACGCTCGACGACCCTGAAGTCTTCACCGTCGAGAGCGGCGGACGCGTCCGCCTGCGCATCATCAATGGCGCGACGGCCACCGCCTTCACGATCGACACGGGCACGCTCACCGGACAGTTGATCGCCGTCGACGGACAGCCGGTGCAGCCGGTTCTAGGGACACGCTTCCCGATCTCCATGGGACAGCGGCTCGATATCCGGCTTGAACTTCCGAAGTCCGCCAAAGCCCATCCAATCCTGGCGCTGCGCGAGCGCACTGAGCATCGCGCAGGGGTCATCCTTGCGCCGACGGGCGCCACGATCGCCAGGATCGCAGCGCGTGGAGAGGATTCCGGTCCAATCGTCGGGCTCGACCTCGAAACGCGGCTCGCAGCAGCCGCGCCGCTTGCCGTCCGTGCCGCCGACCGTCGGTTTGAATTGACGCTTATGGGCAGCATGAGCGGCTACGACTGGCGGATCGAGGGCGGCGACAACCTTGGCGTTCGCCAAGGTGAAAGGATCGAGATCGTCATGCGCAACATGTCGATGATGTCCCATCCGATGCATTTGCACGGGCACCACTTCCAGGTGGTCGACATCAACGGAAAGGCAATCGGCGGCGCCGTGAGGGATACCGTTGTTGTGCCACCGATGGGGAGCGTGAGCGTAGTGTTCGACGCAAACAATCCGGGCCGTTGGCCGCTCCACTGCCATCACCTCTATCACATGGCATCGGGAATGATGTCCTTCGTCGCTTACGCATAAACAAGAGACGTCCGGCCCGCTTATTGGGTGGCTGGACGCTAGCTCTGTTGGAGGCGGGTACCGTTACGGAGAAATCACATGGACGAACATAAGCATCACCACGTACATGAAGGTCACGACCATCACCACCACGCCAATAAGAACGCGAGGACTGCCGAAGCCCCAGGCACGCTGGGCTCACAGCAGGATGGCGTGATCTACACCTGCCCCATGCATCCCCAGGTGCGCCAGATTGGCCCCGGCAACTGCCCGATTTGTGGCATGACACTCGAGCCCGAGGTCGTCACGGCCGACATGGGTCCAAGCCCGGAGCTTGTCGACATGCGGCGACGGCTCTGGATCGGCCTGGTTCTGACATTGCCCGTGCTGGCGCTCGAGATGGGTGGTCATCTCACCAATCTGCACATGCTGCTCGGCGCACAGACGTCGAACTGGATCCAACTCATCCTGGCGACCCCGGTCGTCCTTTGGGCAGGCGCTCCCTTCTTCCAGCGGGCCTGGCAATCACTCGTCACCCGGCACCTCAACATGTTTACGCTGATCGCCATGGGAACGGGCGTCGCCTGGGTCTACAGCGTCGTCGCAACCGTTGCCCCAGGCCTGTTTCCGGAAACATTCCGATCCAGCGAAGGAGCGGTCGCGATCTACTTCGAGGCGGCCGCCGTCATCACCGTGCTGGTGCTGCTCGGGCAGGTTCTTGAGCTGCAGGCGCGCGAGCAGACGGGCGGGGCGATCAGGGCGCTTCTCGATCTCGCGCCGAAGACGGCCCGCCGCATCCGCAGCGATGGCACCGACGAGGACGTGGAGCTCGAGACCGTCGTCGTAGGCGACAAGCTGCGCGTTCGCCCTGGCGAGAAGGTTCCGGTCGACGGTACTCTCCTCGAAGGACGCAGCTCGATCGATGAATCCATGATCACCGGGGAGTCGATGCCCGTCACCAAGGAGGTCGGGGCAAAACTGATCGGCGGCACTATGAACCGGACGGGCGGCTTCATCATGGAGGCGGGCAAGGTCGGCCGCGACACCATGCTGTCCCGGATCGTCCACATGGTCGCCGAGGCGCAGCGCTCCCGCGCCCCGATCCAGCGGCTCGCCGACGAGGTCTCCGGCTGGTTCGTTCCGGTCGTCATCGTGATTGCCGTCATTGCCTTCGCGACGTGGATGATGATCGGACCGGAGCCGCGGTTCGCGCACGGACTGGTCGCCGCAGTGGCCGTGCTCATCATCGCCTGCCCCTGCGCGCTCGGTCTTGCCACGCCGATGTCGATCATGGTCGGTGTCGGCAAGGGCGCGAGTGTCGGCGTGCTGATCAAGAACGCCGAAGCCCTCGAACGCTTCGAGAAGGTCGACACGCTGGTGGTCGACAAGACGGGAACGCTCACCGAGGGCAAGCCGAAGGTCACCGAAATCGTCGCCGTGAGCGGCGTATCTGAAGCCGACTTGCTGCGACTGGCCGCCACCTTGGAACGGCCGAGCGAACATCCGCTCGCAAGCGCCATCGTCGATGCCGCCAACGAGCGCGGCCTGGACCTCGGGTCTGCCGAAGACTTCGACAGTCCGGTCGGCAAGGGCGTGATGGGTATCGTCGACGGTCGCAGGCTGATCATCGGCAGCCACCGGATCATGTCGGAGGAGAAGGTGGACGTCTCTGCTCTCTCGCAAAAGGCGGAAGAACTGCGTGGCGAGGGAGCAACCGTGATCTTCGCGGCGATCAACGGCCGCCTGGGCGGTCTGTTTGCGATTTCCGATCCAATCAAGGCCACGACACCGGCTGCGGTGGAAGCGCTAATCAAGGACGGCGTCCGCGTGGTCATGCTCACCGGTGACAACAGAACCACCGCCAGCGCCGTCGCTCGCAAGCTGGGGATCACGGAGGTCGAGGCGGAAGTCTTGCCCGAGCACAAGAGTGAGATCGTCGCCCGACTGCGTAAGGAAGGCCGGATCGTCGCCATGGCGGGTGACGGCGTCAACGACGCCCCAGCCCTTGCCGCCGCCGACGTCGGCGTCGCCATGGGAACCGGGACCGATGTCGCGATCGAAAGTGCGGGCGTCACGCTGCTGAAGGGCGATCTGCAAGGCATCGTGCGTGCACGGCGCCTCAGCCATGCGACCATGGCGAACATCCGGCAGAACCTGTTCTTCGCCTTCATCTACAACGCTGCAGGCGTACCTGTAGCTGCGGGAGTGCTCTACCCGGCTTTCGGGCTGCTGCTTTCGCCGATCATCGCGGCGGCCGCCATGGCGCTTTCGTCCGTCAGCGTGATTGGCAATGCCCTGAGATTGAGGAGCGCACGGATATGATGTGGGATCGCAGATGGACTTTCTTCGCCGCTTCGCTCGCGGTGATTACCGCGGTCTTCGTTCTTCGCGAGCACTGGCAGCACGTGTTGGGTCTCACGCCCTATCTGTTGCTGCCGTGCCCGTTGATGCATCTCTTCCATGGGCATGGGCACGGCGGGCATCGCCATGACCGTGGAAGCCACCCGACGGAGCCGGGGGACATCACATGAGCTACATTCGCTCGGCAGAATCCGTCACCGATGTTGCAGCTTCCCCCGAGACGCTCTTCGACTTCCTCGATGACCAGGCCGCCCTCGGTTCACACATGGGGAAGCCGTCGATGATGATGCTCGGCGGACGGATGTCATACTCGCTCGACGATTCTGCCGGACGCGCTGTCGGATCCCGCATCTCGATGCGAGGCAGCGTGCTCGGACTGGAGCTCACCGTGGACGAGGTGATTGTCGAACACCGGCCTCCGGTCAGCAAGGTCTGGGAGACGCTGGGACGGCCGGACCTCCTTGTCATCGGAGCCTACAGGATGGGATTCGAGATCCATGGATCCGGTGGTGGCTCCCGGCTACGGGTATTCATCAACTACGACGATCCGGCAACGGTGGCGGGCAGAATTATCGGCCCGCTCCTCGGGCGCATTTATGCACGCTGGTGCGTCACGCGGATGGCCCGGGACGCCGCCAGCAGGTTCCGGCAGTGACCAACGGGAGGATGCCTCTCTCGGTATCCTCCCGACAAAGCTAGCGAGGCCTCACTTGGCGTGTTCCTTGACCCAGGCGCTCATCTCCTCGATTTCCTTCTTCTGAGCGTCGATGATCTTCTGGGCCATGGACTTGGCCTGCTCGTCATCACCGTATTTCAGCTCGACCTCGGACATGCTGATCGCGCCCATGTGATGGCCGATCATGCCGCAGACGAACGCGACATCAGGATCCTTCGCCATCATTCCCTGCATCATGGCCGGGTGCATTTTCTGCATGGACTCCATCATCGCTTTCTGATGGTCGGCCATTTCGCCGGTCTGCATGCCGCCTGGCATCTTCATTGCGGATTTCGGATTAACGGGACAGCGATTCCGGTAAATCCCGGACAGTCGTTTCACTAAATCGCGGACAGTCTCGC
>NZ_JBWKZT010000040.1:2500-5499 GCF_059424735.1 Ensifer sp. GW101-20A05
AGCGACCGTATCGAACACGTCGATGGCATCTCATAAGGATTGGGTTGTAAAAGGTAACCCTTTCTGCCGCGTCCCTTCGGGACGACGGCTAATGGATGAGCATTGGCAATGAGAACGATCAAGTGAAAGAAGGGCATTTGGTGGATGCCTTGGCATGCACAGGCGATGAAGGACGTGATACGCTGCGATAAGCCGTGGGGAGCTGCGAATGAGCTTTGATCCATGGATCTCCGAATGGGGGAACCCACCTTAAATGCTTGGAAAATTTAAGTCGTACGCAAGTACGGCTTAGGTTTCCAAGTATTGTTTAAAGGTATCTTACTCTGAATACATAGGGGTAAGAAGCGAACGCAGGGAACTGAAACATCTAAGTACCTGCAGGAAAGGACATCAACCGAGACTCCGCAAGTAGTGGCGAGCGAACGCGGACCAGGCCAGTGGCACTGAGGAATAAAGTGGAACGACATGGAAAGGTCGGCCGTAGAGGGTGATAGCCCCTTACACGTAGAACACTCAGTGTCCTTGAGTAAGGCGGGACACGTGAAATCCTGTCTGAACATGGGGAGACCACTCTCCAAGCCTAAGTACTCGTGCATGACCGATAGCGAACAAGTACCGTGAGGGAAAGGTGAAAAGCACCCCGACAAGGGGAGTGAAATAGAACCTGAAACCGGATGCCTACAAACAGTTGGAGCCCGCAAGGGTGACAGCGTACCTTTTGTATAATGGGTCAACGACTTAGTGTGACGAGCAAGCTTAAGCCGATAGGTGAAGGCGCAGCGAAAGCGAGTCTGAACAGGGCGTTCAGTTCGTCGCATTAGACCCGAAACCGAGTGATCTAGCCATGAGCAGGTTGAAGGTTGGGTAACACCAACTGGAGGACCGAACCCGCATCTGTTGCAATAGATTGGGATGACTTGTGGTTAGGGGTGAAAGGCCAATCAAACTCGGAAATAGCTGGTTCTCCGCGAAAACTATTTAGGTAGTGCGTCGACCGAATACCCTCGGGGGTAGAGCACTGGATGGGCTATGGGGACTCACCGTCTTACTGATCCTAACCAAACTCCGAATACCGAGGAGTACTAGTCGGCAGACACACGGCGGGTGCTAACGTCCGTCGTGAAAAGGGCAACAACCCTGACCTCCAGCTAAGGTCCCCAAGTCATGGCTAAGTGGGAAAGGATGTGAGGATCCCAAAACAACCAGGATGTTGGCTTAGAAGCAGCCATCATTTAAAGAAAGCGTAACAGCTCACTGGTCTAATTAAGGGTCTTTGCGCCGAAAATGTAACGGGGCTAAAGCCATGCACCGAAGCTGAGGATACGTCGCAAGACGTGTGGTAGCGGAGCGTTCCGTAAGCCTGTGAAGGGATACCCGTGAGGGGTCCTGGAGGTATCGGAAGTGCGAATGTTGACATGAGTAACGATAAAGAGGGTGAGAGACCCTCTCGCCGAAAGACCAAGGGTTCCTGCTTAAAGTTAATCTGAGCAGGGTTAGCCGGCCCCTAAGACGAGGCGGACACGCGTAGTCGATGGGAACCACGTTAATATTCGTGGGCCTGGTGGTAGTGACGGATCGCTTAACTTGTTTGGACTTATTGGATTGTCCAGGCGGGGACGCGGTTCCAGGAAATAGCTCCACCATTATAGACCGTACCCGAAACCGACACAGGTGGTCAGGTAGAGTATACCAAGGCGCTTGAGAGAACTATGCTGAAGGAACTCGGCAAATTGCACGCGTAACTTCGGAAGAAGCGTGACCCTTTTTGACGCAAGTCAGATGGGGTGGCACAGACCAGGGGGTAGCGACTGTTTATCAAAAACACAGGGCTCTGCGAAGTCGCAAGACGACGTATAGGGTCTGACGCCTGCCCGGTGCTGGAAGGTTAAGAGGAGGGGTGCAAGCTCTGAATCGAAGCCCCAGTAAACGGCGGCCGTAACTATAACGGTCCTAAGGTAGCGAAATTCCTTGTCGGGTAAGTTCCGACCTGCACGAATGGCGTAACGACTTCCCCGCTGTCTCCAGCATAGACTCAGTGAAATTGAATTCCCCGTGAAGATGCGGGGTTCCTGCGGTCAGACGGAAAGACCCCGTGCACCTTTACTATAGCTTTACACTGGCATTCGTGTCGGCATGTGTAGGATAGGTGGTAGGCTTTGAAGCAGGGACGCCAGTTCTTGTGGAGCCATCCTTGAAATACCACCCTTATCGTCATGGATGTCTAACCGCGGTCCGTTATCCGGATCCGGGACAGTGTATGGTGGGTAGTTTGACTGGGGCGGTCGCCTCCGAAAGAGTAACGGAGGCGCGCGATGGTGGGCTCAGACCGGTCGGAAATCGGTCGTCGAGTGCAATGGCATAAGCCCGCCTGACTGCGAGACTGACAAGTCGAGCAGAGACGAAAGTCGGTCATAGTGATCCGGTGGTCCCGCGTGGAAGGGCCATCGCTCAACGGATAAAAGGTACGCCGGGGATAACAGGCTGATGACCCCCAAGAGTCCATATCGACGGGGTTGTTTGGCACCTCGATGTCGGCTCATCGCATCCTGGGGCTGGAGCAGGTCCCAAGGGTTTGGCTGTTCGCCAATTAAAGCGGTACGTGAGCTGGGTTCAGAACGTCGTGAGACAGTTCGGTCCCTATCTGCCGTGGGTGTAGGAATATTGACAGGATCTGTCCCTAGTACGAGAGGACCGGGATGGACATATCTCTGGTGGACCTGTTGTCCTGCCAAGGGCATAGCAGGGTAGCTATATATGGAATGGATAACCGCTGAAGGCATCTAAGCGGGAAACCAACCTGAAAACGAGTATTCCCTTGAGAACCGTGGAAGACGACCACGTTGATAGGCTGGGTGTGGAAGTGCGGCAACGCATGAAGCTTACCAGTACTAATCGTTCGATTGGCTTGATCGTTCCCATTGCTCATGCTCATCACGTTCGGACGAATGCTTTTGCATTCGCCTTGAGATGAGCGACGTGTTCAAAACAAATGAAGTGAA
>NZ_JBWKZT010000041.1:0-1847 GCF_059424735.1 Ensifer sp. GW101-20A05
TGCTGACTACAACAACCTGCCAGGTTAGTAGCAAGGCGGGTACGGATAGTAGCCGCATTGCGGCGGGTAGTAATACGGATTGGCTGCTGCAGCGCCGACGGCGGCACCAGCCACCACCCCCGCGGCAACCGGAGCGCCGCGATACCAAGCCCCGTGATAGACGGGCGCGTGCCAATAGGCACCTCCGACATGGGCGAAACTGGCGTCCCCGACACGCGCATAGCTTCCATGAAACCCGCCGGCACCAAAGTCCCCACCGCGGAAGCCACCTCCGCCAAAACCACCGCCGCCAAAACCACCGGCGAAATGATCAATGAAAACCGCAGCGGGTCCGGCCGCACCACTCAGACTTCCTTCCAGAACGGCAATATCGAAGGTCAGCGTAGTACCTTCCAGTTTTGGAGATTTCAGAGTGACCACGACGTCACTGACGTCCGAGCCGCCACCTCCCAGCACCGACACCGTTGCGTTTGGAGGGTCGACAGCGAAGTTGTCCTTGCCTTCATCCCACTGCATGATGAACTGTTCGGTGGTTACATGTCCGGCGGCCCGCACCGGTCGATCGGCAAAGACGATCGAATTTGCCGACACGCCAGTCAGAACCAATTTGTCACCGTCGATCTTGGCGCCATCCGAGTTGATGACTGCAAGTGACGGCACCGGACCGGTGGGCGCGACCGTTCCGATCGCCTTGCCCAGCGGCACATGCTGCTTCTTCGTGGAATCCTGGGCGAGTGCAGCAGTTGCCGCCAGTGCCAGGCCTCCGACAACGGCTATCAAGCCGGCGACATGATTGATTTTCATCATGGATGTCCTTCGAGTTTGGGATAAGCGGCAGGGCCGCCTGTCCTGATGGCCTCACGAACGTGGATGGACATTGACTGCACAAGAGGGTCGCATACGATGCACGCAACGCAGTCTACTTCTTCGGAAAGATCTCTTTCCAATCTGCCTTCATGTCGACCACGGTCCATTTGTTTATCGCCGCTGCATCGAGCGCCTCGTCGAGGCGGCCGAATTCCGTGTCGCGATCGTAGGCGTATTCACGTTCGGCATCGGTGTGATGAATGAGCATGGCGAAACGGACGCTCCCACCCGTCATTGTCGTCCATTGCAGCATTTCCAGGTCGCCGTCGGAATTGCCGAAGGCGGCGATCGGGCGGCGGCCGATATGCTCGTTGATGCCGACCGGCTTGCCGCTCTTGTCATCGATGAAGTTGACCTGCGGCAGGCGAAACAGGGTCGGCATCCCGTCACGCATCTCGAACTGGGTTTTGATCGACGAGCCTACGACCTGCTCGGGCGGGACGCCATAGACCTGTTCCGACCACGGCCGCATGAACTCGATGCCGCCGCCGGATACGATGAAGGTCTTGAAGCCGTTGGCGCGCAGATAGGCCAGCAGTTCAAGCATCGGCTGGTAGACGAGCTCGGTGTAGGGACGCTTGAAGTGCGGATCGCGTGCGGTGGCAAGCCAATCGGAAACGACCTTCTGGAACTCGTCGCTGGTCATTCCGCTATGGGTTGTCATGATGAGCTCGATGAGGCCCTTTTCGCCGGATGCGGCAAGGGTCTTCATGTCGCCTTCGAGCACTGCCTTGAACGGCTGCGTGTCCTTCCATTCCGGATGGGACGGAGCCTCGGCCTTCACACGGTCGAGCGCGAAGGCGAGTTGGGTATACATCGGATGCTCGACCCACAGCGTGCCGTCATTGTCGAAGACGGCGATGCGCTCAGGCTCCGGAACGAAATCGGGCGTGTTCTCCGTCGTCACCTTCTCGACAAAGGCGACGATGGCCGCCTTCGGGGCGGTATCGTTCCACGACGGCAGCGGATCGGTCTGGGCC
>NZ_JBWKZT010000041.1:1946-3950 GCF_059424735.1 Ensifer sp. GW101-20A05
GAAGGATCGCCGGAGCAGGCGACAGCGATCGGAACCAAGATTGCCGCGAGCGTTACGAACAGTCGACGACGGCCGCGCTCGAAATGATGGAACACTCCCATGTCGTGTCTCCTGTTGTTGGCGAGCAGTTGCCGCGGTAACGGCAAGCGCCTTGGGGGTCGTTCCGCTACTTTCCCGTGAAAAATACAGAGCGATCCGCAGCGCGTCCGGTTGGCAGGCGGCCGTCCTGGGCCGCCCCGCCATGTCGTACGCCCATTGGCGCGTCAGTCGTGACCGGTCTTCATTTCCCGGACCTGCTGCATGACCTGCTCCAGATTGTAGCTTGCCGGGTCCTGCATCGGCGGGAAGTCGACGTAGGTCTGGAGGTGCTTCAGCCACAACTGCTGCCCGATGGGTAGCATGTTCCAATCGTAGACGTAGGCAGTGGACGGTGATGCGATGGCTCCGCCCGTACCGAAGAGCGTCTTCAACTGTTGTCCGACCGAAGTCTCGAAAGGATCGCGCTTGATGTTGACGACCTGCGTCCAGGCGTAGGGGACCACGCCCGTGATAAAGCCAGCCGGGTCGTCCGACACCATCGCGAAGTACATCTTCCAGTTCTTGTATCGCACTGCCGACGGCTCCTTACCGGAGTAGTACAAGAAGTGGTCGCGCGCGGATTTTTCCGACTTGCCTTCCAGGTAGTCGCGCTGGTTGACCCCGTCGAGCGTGGTCTTGGCGATGCCAGGATACTCGCCCTTCTCGATCCGCGCCTTCAGCTCGTTGCCCTTGGGGCCGCCGGCAATGTCGACCAAGGTGGGCAGCCAGTCGAGAGCGGCGAACATCTCGTTCTTCACCGTTCTGGGCTCGATATGCCCGGGCCAGCGTACAACCAGCGGCGCGCGCATGCCGCCTTCCCAGGTGGACAGCTTGCCGCCCTTGAAGGGGGTGGTGCCGCCGTCGGGGAAGGTGATCGTCTCGGCGCCGTTATCGGTGGTGAAGACGATGATGGTATTGTCGAGCTCACCCATCTCCTCAAGCTTTTTCAGCACGTAGCCGATGTTGTCGTCCATCTGCTTCATGCCGGCTTCGTTGACGCCCCAGTCCTTGCCGCCAGGCTCGCCGACCATGGCCAGGTACTTGTCCGGGAGCACGGTCGTGATGTGCATACGGGCCGGGTTGTACCAGACAAAGAACGGCTTCTTCGTCTTCTCGGGATCGTTGCGGTCGAGGAAGTCGATAACCTTGGCCGAGATCTCCTCGTCCACGGTCTTCGATCGCTCCAGCGTCAGCGGGCCCTGATCCTTGCAGCTTTGGTTCGCCGCAGTCCCGTCGGACGATGTGCACGCGAGCATCGGACGCGGTGGCGTCAGGCAAGTTGTCGTCTTGGGATCAACGGCCGCGGGATCCTCCGCAAGTCCTGGGATCGGCGTGTTCTTGCAAGGCGGCGCGAGTGTCTGCTCGGTCGGTGTCCTGTTGATATCAGGGAAGCTTACTCCCTGCATGGCGTCGAGGTGATACAGATACCCCCAGAACTCCTGGAAGCCGTGCGCGGTCGGCAGGGATTCAGTGTGATCTCCGAGATGGTTCTTGCCAAACTCGCCGGTGTTGTAGCCGAGATCGAATAGGAACTTGGCGAGCGAAGGCGTGCCGGTCCGCAAGTAGGACGGGCTTCCGGGAATTTCCGGTAGGACCATGCCGACGCGCACCGGCTGCATGCCGGTGAGGAAGGCAGTGCGTCCGGCCGTGCAGCTCTGCTCGGCGTAGTACGTCATGAACTTCGCACCCTCATTGCCGATGCGGTCAATGTTGGGCGTTTCTCCCACCGCAATGCCTTGATGATAGATGCTCGGCTGCATCCAGCCGATGTCGTCGCCCATGATGAACAGGATGTTCGGCTTTCTCGTCTCCTGAGCTTGCGCCGGGGCGATCGCGCCCCAGAGAAACGCCACAGTCGTCAACGCACCGAGACTGTAACTAAGGCTTTTGCGGATCATTTTCAGCTCCTCCGGTGAATACACATCT
>NZ_JBWKZT010000042.1:0-2500 GCF_059424735.1 Ensifer sp. GW101-20A05
CGTAAGCGACAAGGAGACCCCATCTGGCAGGGGTGATGGACGTCACGCTATGGCAGGCATCTGATTTCTCTGACTGTGAGGATCTATGTCTACGCCTACGGCTAGCCCTAGAATGATCCATATGATTGAGGCGGTAACGGATCGACTTGAGGGTTCTCCCCGCCAGTTGCGACGTTTCTGGTCTGACGAATTTAAGGTGGAGGCCGTTGAGGAGGCTTGCCGGCCTGGAGTGAATATCTCGGCGATCGCACGACGGATCGGGATTACGCCCTCTCAACTCTACCGGTGGCGGCGAGACCTTCTGAACGAGAGCGAGCCGGACCATGTGGCGTCGGCTGAAAGTGGACAGAGATCGATGATCGGGGTCAGCTCTGTCGTCGAGGTGGTCATCGGCGACGTTGTAATCCGGGCCGGTGCTGAGATCGACGAGGCGCATTTGCAGCGCGTTATCCGAGCGGTACGCTCGGCATGATCCCGTCAGGCGTGAAGGTCTTCCTTGCGAGCCATCCGATCGACTTCCGCAAGGGGCCGGACAGCCTGCTTTCGCTGGTGCGGGATGCTGGCAGTGATCCGTTCAACGGAGCGCTCTATGTCTTTCGGGCGAAACGAGCAGACCGGATCAAGATCGTATGGTGGGATGGCTCGGGCGTCTGCCTTTATGCCAAACGGCTAGAGAAAGCTCAGTTCTGCTGGCCACGTATCGGCCACAGCCGCGTCCAGCTGAATCATGCCCAGCTTCTGGCTTTGGTGGATGGTATGGACTGGAAGCGGGTGCGGTCGACGCCAGTCAAACCTCCCGAGATTGTTGGGTAAAACCACTGCGGCGAAGTGAATCAGGTGCCTGAAACCGCGGGCGGATCACGGCAAAATATGCTCTGATCTGACCCATGACGCGACCCGAGATCGAGCTCCCGGATGATGTAGAGGCCCTGAAAGCTATGGTTCTCGCCATGGCCGAAAAGGCAGCCCGCGTCGAGGCTTTGGAAAAGCAGGTTGATGACCTCGAGGCCCGGAACGCTGACGCCGACGAACGCATCGAGCGGCTGACGCAAATCCTGAAGGCTTTTGATCGGGCCCGCTTTGGACGGCGTTCGGAAAAGCTGGCGTCCCCGGTCGATGACGAGCAGCATGCCTTTGTCTTCGAGGAGATCGAGACCGGCATTGCGGCGATAAAGGCCCAGGTCACGAAGGGCCGCGGGAATGCGGACGGCAAGCGTGCACCACGGCCACGCAAGGGCTTCGCGCCGCATCTTGAGCGCGTCGAGATTGTGATCGAGCCGGAAGAGTTGCCGGAGCATGCGGGCAAGCAGAAGATCCTGATCGGAGAAGACGTCTCCGAACGGCTCGATGTCGTCGCAGCCAGGTTCCGTGTTATCGTCACGCGTCGTCCCAAGTACGCCTTTAGGAACGAGGACGGCGTCATCCAGGCCGCGGCTCCCGCACACATCATCGAAGGCGGCATTCCAACAGAAGCACTTCTGGCCCAGATCGCGGTCTCCAAATATGCCGATGGCCTTCCGCTTTATCGCCAGGAAGCGATCTACGCGCGTGACAAGGTCGAACTTGACCGCAAGCTCATGGCCCAATGGATGGGCAAGTTGGGGTTCGAACTCGACATCCTTGCCGATTACATCCTGAACGAGATCAAGAAGGCGGAGCGGATCTTTGCCGATGAAACGACCTTGCCGACACTTGCGCCTGGGTCCGGGTCGGCAAAGACAGCATGGCTATGGGCTTACGCCAGGGATGACCGCACTTTCGGAGGCAGCGGTCCACCGTTGGTGGCCTATCGCTTTGAAGACAGTCGAGCGACCGAGTGCGTCGCACGACATCTGAGCGGCTATCGCGGCATCCTGCAGGTTGACGGGTATGGTGCTTACAGCAAGCTTGTCCGCAAGGATGGAGGCAACGACGGCGTTGTCCTGGCTGGCTGCTGGTCACATAGCCGGCGGAAGTTCTACGAATTGCACGCGGCGAAGAGCTCGAAGGTCGCCACAGAGACGGTCGAGCGTATGGCGAGGCTCTGGGAAATCGAAGAAACCGTCCGCGGCCAAAGTCCCGAAGCTCGTGTCGCAGCGCGTCAGGAAAGTTCGGCGGCGATCGTCCGTGACCTCTTCACACTCTGGCAGGCAACTTTGCCGCGGGTGTCGGGAAAATCCAAACTCGCCGAAGCTCTCCGGTATGCCATATCGCGTCGCGACATATTCGAGCGCTTCCTGACCGACGGCCGTGTCGAGCTCGACTCCAACATTGTCGAGCGAGCTATCAGACCCCAGGCCATCACCAGAAAAAATAGCCTCTTCGCTGGCAGCGACGGCGGCGGCAGGACCTGGGCTACGATCGCGACACTCCTGCAGACAGCAAAGATGAATGCCGTCGATCCGCAAGCCTGGCTTACCCAGACACTTGAGCGCCTCGCAAATGGATGGCCCAGCAGCGATATTGACGCGCTCATGCCGTGGAACTACGCCGCCTGAACGGCCCCGGCTTGTCGCTTACA
>NZ_JBWKZT010000043.1:0-2338 GCF_059424735.1 Ensifer sp. GW101-20A05
GTGTCGATACCGGATGAATACTCCTCAGAAGTGCCGTTTGAATTTTCCCCAGTTTAGCGACGCCGCCGGTCTTCCGGGGCGCGCCCCGGAAGACCGGCGGCACGCGTTCACCGATACTACTCTCGATGGTCGAGAGGGGACTGGCGGTGATCAAACTCGGGGAGATAGTCATGATCTTAGATTTGCATCGACAAGGCTTGTCGGTGTCTGCGATCGCCAGGCAGACCGGCGTCGATCGAAAGACAATCCGCAAATATATCGAACGGGGCCTTGAGGCACCGGCCTATGGACCAAGGAAGCCTCGAGCGACGGTCATTGACCCGTTCACGGCGTATTTGCGTGAACGAGTGGCGACCTATCCCGGTCTTAGCGGACGACGGCTCCTGCGAGAGCTCAAGGAACGCGGATATGCCGGCGGCTACACTGCTGTCACGGACTTTCTCAGAGACGTCCGCCCGACCTCCGAACACGGGTTTGAAGTTCGGTTCGAAACGGCTCCCGGCGAACAAGCTCAGGTGGATTTCGCCCAATTCCATGTTGTCTTCACCGATGAGCCGGCTACCCCCAGGATCGTCTGGCTGTTTTCCATGGTGCTGGGCCATAGCCGCCTCATCTGGGCGCGTTTTGTTATGCATCAGGATCTGCCAACGGTGCTGCGATGCCACGTGGCGGCGTTCGATGCGATCGGCGGCGTCCCGCGCGAGATCCTTTACGACCGAATGAAGACTGCGGTCATCGGCGAAGGCGAAACGGGTGGCATTGTTTATAATCGCGCTCTGCTCGATCTCGCCCGCCATTACGGCTTTCACCCAAAGGCCTGCAAAGCATATCGCGCCAAAACGAAGGGAAAGGTCGAGCGGCCATTCCGCTATATTCGCGAAGACTTCTTCCTGGCGCGGTCGTTTCGCAACCTGGATGATCTCAACGCCCAACTGCGGTATTGGCTTGATACGGTTGCCAATCCGCGTGTGCACGCCACAACGCAGCGGGTCGTCATGGAAGCCTTCGCCGAGGAGCGCCATCATTTGCGGCCTTTGCCTCTGGCTCCGTTCCGGTCGGTTTTGCGGCTTGAGCGCAGGATATCCCGAGAGGGCATGGTGAGCGTCGGTGGAAACGCCTACAGCGTGCCCGACGCCACCAGACGGCGGCTCGTCGAAGTTCACACCTTGGCAAATGAGGTTCGAATCTTCGAAGACGGTGCGTTGATCGCTGTGCATCCGGTGTTGGAAGGACGCCACCAGCGCCGTGTCGAACCAGGGCACAGAACCCTTCGCTCCGCGCCGCGATCGCGACCACACGTCAACAACGACGAGATCATTCTTCATGGATCCGGAGAAAGGGTCACACAGCGGCCGCTGGCCTTCTACGACGCCGTCGCCAGAGCTATGGCACAGGAGAATCGCCCATGAGCGCCGCTCTCGATGCTGTGCCGTCGATGATCGACCGCATTCGTCATGACCTTGTTGGCTTGAAGATGCCACGTGCTCTTGAGGCACTCGATCATATTGTCCGGCGCCTGGAGCAGGGCGAGCTGTCGGCACTGGAAGCAATTGATATCCTGCTTTCCGAAGAGCTGACCCTGCGCGAGAACAGCCGCATAAAGACGGCCCTTCGAATGGGCCGCCTGGCAACCATCAAAACGCTCGCCGGCTTTGATTTCTCCTTCCAGCCCTCCCTCGATCGAGATCGGATCTTCACGCTTGCGCAACTGGGGTTCATCGACCGGCATGAAGCCGTGCATTTCCTCGGGCCACCGGGAACCGGCAAAAGCCATCTCGCCGTGGCGCTCGGCGTCGAAGCCGTCAAAGCTGGCAAGAGCGTCTACTTCTGCACGCTGGCCGATCTCATTGCGGCGCTGTCCAGGGCCGAGCGCGAGGGACGGCTGCAAGAACGCATCCGCTTCTTCTGCAGGCCAAGTCTGCTGATCGTCGATGAGATCGGGTATCTCCCGGTCATCGCCGGTGGCGGCAATTTGTTCTTCCAGCTCGTCAACGCCCGCTACGAGAGAGGTGCAATGATCCTGACGTCCAATCGCGGCTTTGCAGAATGGGGCGATGTCTTTGGAGACGCGGTCGTCGCTACCGCGCTGCTCGACAGGCTTCTGCATCACGCCGTTGTCGTTCAGATCGAAGGATCAAGTTACAGGTTGCGCCAACATGCCGAACTGATGCCTGAACACGTCCGTTCGAAAGCTTTGATTACGCCACCCTCCTTCGCGCCGCCGCCACGTCCACGCGGTCGGCCGCCGAAAAATACCCAATTCTCCATGCCGTCGACGTCGGCATAATTGGGGAATTTTACTTCGGCACTTTTGGGGAGATTTCAGTCGGCATTGACA
>NZ_JBWKZT010000044.1:0-2039 GCF_059424735.1 Ensifer sp. GW101-20A05
CCGCAATCGCCACACCGCCGGCGCGGCGATGCAGACCGACTATGCTGGCCACACCGTCCCCGTCATTGATCCGGCGACGGGCGAGATCCGGCCGGCGCAGATCTTCGTCGCGGTTCTGCCGGCCTCCTTGTACACCTTCGCCTATGCGAGCTTCACTCAACGGCTGCCAGACTGGATCGAGGGTCAGCAACGGGCGTTGAGCTTCTTCGGTGGCGTGACCAAGGCGATCGTCTGCGACAACCTCAAGGCCGGCGTTGCCAAGCCCTTGTGGTTCGAGCCGACCATCAACGCCACTTTTGCAGCATTCGCCGAACATTACGACACGACGGTCCTGCCGACCCGCCCAAAACGGCCGAAGGACAAAGCCAAGGTCGAAGGCAGCGTTCTGATCGTTGAGCGCTGGATCCTGGCGCGACTGAGGAATGAGCGCTTCTTCAGCCTCGCTGATCTCAACGTGCGGATCAGCCAGCTCCTCGACGATCTCAATAACCGGCCGATGCGGCGGGTTGGCAAATCCCGACATCAACTCTTCGAGGTGATCGAACGCGAAGCGCTCGCCCCCTTGCCAGCAACGCCATTCGAATATTCCGAATGGAAATCGGCAAAGGTTCATCCCGACTATCATGTCGAGGTCGATAAGGCCTTCTACTCCGTGCCGCACCGCCTGATCGGCCGCCAGGTGGATGTCCGGCTTACAAGCCGGATTGTCGAGGTCTTCCATGATCACCAACGTGTCGCCAGTCACCGCCGGACGTCGCAGCGGGCTGGTCACGTCACCGTCAACGAACACATGCCCAAGACGCATCAGCACTATGCCAACACCACTCCGGCGAGCCTGATCAAACAGGCCGCAAAGATTGGCCGCAACGCTGCGATCCTGATCGAACGGCTGATGCGCGACAGGCCCCATCCCCAGCAGGGATACCGCGCCGCTCAAGGCGTTCTATCACTCGCGCGCCGGTACGGACCTGAGCGTCTTGAAGCCGCGTGCGATCGGGCGCTGACGATCAATGCGACCAGCTATTCCTCCGTCAGCACCATCCTCAAATCCGGCCTCGATCAAGCTCCACCAGCCGCCGAGCCGGTCAAGCCAGCCCCGCCGCATGGCAACATCCGCGGCAGTTCCTATTACCAGTGAAGAAAGGAAGACACTTGAATGCTCACACATCCAACCCTCGACCAGATGCACGCACTCGGTCTATCCGGCATGGCAGCAGCTTATCGTGAACTGGCCAATCAGCCCGAGGGCAGCGATCTCAACCGCGACGAATGGCTGGGTCTGATGCTCGACCGGGAGATGGCCGTGCGCGGTGACAAGCGCCTGACCAACCGGCTTGCAATCGCCAAACTGCGCTTCCCCGACGCTTGCATCGAGAACATCGACTTCGCCGCCCATCGCGGCCTTGACCGCAGACAGCTTCTCTCCCTGGCACAAGGCGAATGGCTCAAAGCCCATGAGCACTTGATCCTGACCGGACAAACGGGAACCGGCAAAACCTGGCTTGCCTGTGCCATCGGACGGCAGGCGGCCCGCCTCGACTATTCCGTTCTCTATGTCCGGATGCCTCGTCTCTTCGAGGATTTGGCCCTGGCGCGCCTCGACGGTCGGTTCCCTCGATTGGTCGACAAGCTCGCACGTGTTCAACTGCTCATCTTGGATGACTGGGGAACCCATGCGCTCAGCGATCAGCAGCGGCTGGATCTCCTGGAAATCTTCGAAGAGCGCTACCGCAGGAAATCAACTCTGATCACCGCCCAACTCCCCGTGGCGCAGTGGCACGAGATGATCGGGGAGCCGACTATCGCTGACGCCATCCTCGATCGCATCGTTCACAACTCTCACCGAATTGCGCTCGAAGGCGATAGCATGAGGAAGCAAAAGCAAACCTCGCTCTTGACCGAAACGCGAAACGCCGAAATCAATAACAAATGACATCAACCAGGCGAACGAAGGTCGACCCCGCGAGACTGTCCGCGATTTAGTGAAACGACTGTCCGGGATTTACCGGAATCGCTGTCCCGTTAATCCGAAATCCGCA
>NZ_JBWKZT010000045.1:0-1862 GCF_059424735.1 Ensifer sp. GW101-20A05
TCTCCATGCCGTCGACGTCGGCATAATTGGGGAATTTTACTTCGGCACTTTTGGGGAGATTTCAGTCGGCATTGACAGATCGTTGATCGCAAGACTGGCGAAGTCCGCGAGGCGGAGCTGTTCCTCGGCGTGCTCGGCGCATCGAGCTACACCTTCGCCGAGGTGACCTGGACCCAGACCTTGCCGGACTGGGTCGGCTCACATGTGCGCATGTTTGCCTTCTTCGGCGGTGTGCCCCGCCTGGTCGTGCCCGACAATCTGAAGTCCGGCGTCAGCCGCGCCAGCTTCTACGATCCCGAGATCAACCGCAGTTACGGCATGATGGCGTCCCACTACGGTGTCGGCGTTCTGCCGGCCCGACCGCGACGCCCGAAGGACAAGGCCAAGGTCGAGAACGGCATGCGCTTCGCCCAGAGTTGCCTTCTCGGCCGCATGCGCAAGCAGACTTTCTTCTCGCTCGCCGAGGCCAATGCCGCGATCGCCGACGTGCTGGAGCGCATTAACAATCACGTCATGCGCCGGTTGGGCGTCAGCCGCCGCCAGCTCTTCGAGACGGTCGAACGCGCGGCGCTCGCAAGCTTGCCCGCCGAGGAGTACGAGTTCGCCGAATGGCGCTTTGCGCGGGTCTCGACGGATTACCATGCCGAGTTCAAGACCTTCTTCTATTCCGTCCCGCACGCGCTCATTCGCCAGCAGGTCGATATCCGGGCGACCGCGCGAATGATCGAGATCTTCCATCGCGGCAAACGCGTCGCGGTCCATCAGCGCCGCTATGGCGGGCCGCGCTATGGAACAGACCCGGCGCACATGCCGAGCTCCCACCGCCGATACGCCGAATGGACGCCGGAGCGCTTCCGGCGCTGGGGCGCGTCCATCGGTCCGCAGACCGAAGGGCTGATCGTCGCCATTCTCGCCAGCCGGCCACATCCCGAGCAGGGCTTCCGAACTTGCCTCGGCATCCTGCGCCTCTATCGCGACCTCGGCCGCGAGCGCGCTGAGGTCATTTCGGCACGGGCCGTCGAGATCGGCGGCCTGACCTGCAAGACGATTGCCTCGATCATCGCCACCCACAAGGCCCCCAGACATTCCACCGAACCCGCCGCCGTCATGGAACACGCCAATCTGCGTGGCCCCGGCTACTTTCATTGAGGAGAGACCAAACGATGTTGACCAATCCCACCATCGACATGCTGCGCGAACTCGGCCTGACAGGTATGGCCAGTGCCTATCAGGAACTCGAGGCGCAAACGGAAGCGAGACACCTCGAGCATGGCGAATGGCTTGCACTGCTGCTCGAACGCGAGGCGACCACGCGCCGCCAGAAGCGCTTCGAGGCGAGAGCCCGCGCTGCAAAGCTGCGCCATGACGCCCAGATTGAGAACGCTGACTTCCGCGCTGCCCGCGGCCTGGATCGCAATCTCTTCATGAAGCTCGCCGGTTGCGACTGGATCTCCCAGCGCCATAGCCTGCTGTTGATCGGACCCGCCGGCGTCGGCAAGAGCTGGCTTGCCTGCGCACTCGGAAACAAGGCCTGCCGCGAGGACTTCTCCGTCGCCTACCACCGACTTCCCAGGCTGTTCGCCACCCTTGCGCTGGCGCGGGGCGATGGCCGATATCCCAAGATCCTCAAGGCGCTCGCCAGAACCGACCTGCTCATCCTTGACGACTGGGGCCCGGAGAAGCTCAACGATGAGCAGCGTCGTGATCTCCTGGAAATCATCGAGGATCGATACGAGCGGCGATCGACCATCGTCACCAGTCAGGTGCCCGTGGATCACTGGTATGATGCGGATTTCGGATTAACGGGACAGCGATTCCGGTAAATCCCGGACAGTCGTTTCACTAAATCGCGGACAGTCTCG
>NZ_JBWKZT010000046.1:0-1632 GCF_059424735.1 Ensifer sp. GW101-20A05
ACAATGTGGCGGCCAGGTTGAACTGTCCGCTTTGGCGCAAAGTAGAAATGTCACTTGAGCTGCCCTACTGCACAGCGACCAGCCCCGATCTGACCGGCTGATCCGGTTGCAAGATCAGATCGGGGCGGGTGGGGAGCACTCCTTCGGCTTTAGCTTTGAGAGCTCGGTCAGGGGATCATTCCGCAGCATCAAGTCGGGACAGGGCCTGCTCGCGCCGAGCAATCACCACCGGATCGTTCATGAAATCCGTCCGCTTGCCCGGCTTGCGGCCACGCGGTTTGTAGCCATTCTTCTCGCTGTTCGTCTTCACCGCCGGCTGCGTCTGCTGCTCCTGGCGTTCCTTGATATAGGCCAGGACATCACCGAGCCGCTTGTTCTCGGTGATCGCCGCATGCGTCACCCGCTGGTCCTTATCGAACATCTGGTAGGGCAGGGAATGGCCTTTCCACCGCACATCCAATCGACCATCGGCATAGGCATAGGTCTCGACATAGCGACCAGCCAAGCCGCGTGTCACCTCGGTCTCCTCGAGCATGATCCGCTGGCGCTCGAACGAAAACGTCAGCTGCGATCCAACATAGCGCTGCTCACGTTTGCACAGGACGTCGCGCAACCGATCCGGGGCGAGATTCAGCGGGCGGTGTAGGTCATCGGGTCGGGCAGGGACGATCGCAAACCGCGCATTGTAGTGCTCTATGAAGCCCGGCAAAAACCTATTGCCAGCCTCCATGTCGTCGATACCCGCCAGCCGTAATTCCTTGACCAGGCGATCTTGCAGCGTCCGGTTCATCCGCTCGACGCGACCTTTGGCCTGACTGGAGTTTGCGCAAAGAATCTCGATGTTTAGCTCTGAGAGTGCACGCCCGAACTGCGTCATGCCCTGGCCACCCCTGGCATCCTTCTTCGCCACCCGAAACACCGAATGCTTGTCGGAATAAAAGGCGACAGGTGCCCCATGATGCTCAAGGTAAAGCGCCAGCGCTTCAAAGTAGGTGAAGGCGCTTTCCGAGCGCACAAACCGCAACTGCATCAACCTGCCCGTCGCATCATCGACGAACACCAGTAGCGAGCACGGCGGCCCGCGATCCTCAAACCAACGATGCTCCGACCCGTCGATCTGCACCAGCTCGCCATAGGCCTCGCGTCGCAAGCGTGGCTGATGAAACGTCCGCCGCTGCTTGCGCGACAGCCAGAGGCCGTCGTCCGACATCCATTGGCGCAGCGTCTCGCGCGACACCCGCAACCCATCGCGCTCGGCCAGCTTCTCGGCTGCCAAGGTCGGACCAAAGTCCACATAGCGTTCGCGAACGACCGTCACCGCATAATCCCGAACACCGTCGCTGATCCGATTGTTCGAGGGCCGGCCGATTGCCTTATGCCGGATCGAAGCCGCACCGCCGGTGTTGATCCGCTCCAGCAACCGACGCACCTGGCGGGTGCTCAGCTCAAGCACGCGCGCCGCCGACGCCAACGTCATGCGTCCGGCGATCACTTTCGACAAAACCTCAATCCGCTGCAGATCGCGTTCGCTCATCGCAATCAATCCCATCCGCAATCTCCCAGGTCAGCAAAACCCGGGGAGAGTGACATTCCAACTTTGCAGGATCAGGACACTTTAACTTTGCGGCTACA
>NZ_JBWKZT010000047.1:0-1397 GCF_059424735.1 Ensifer sp. GW101-20A05
AATATGCGCGCCACCAAGCGCCATGTTCTGTCCATTTTGCTGGGTCACAACTTGGAGCTCTCCGAATTGTCTCTCTTTTTGCCTTGACACGTCTTTCAACCAACGTGGCCATCTACGCGGAGGCCCTTGAGGGAGGCATCAGAAATGAGACGAACTGCAAAAATCTTCACAGAGGCGGCTGCCGTCGCCGGCAGCCTGCTGGCGAGTACCGCGACAATGCACGCGCAGGAGACCCGGAAACCCAACATCCTCTTCATCATGGGTGACGACAGCATGTCCCAAGGTCCGCAGACGGCGCAGCGATGAGCGATGTCATCCAAGCAGGCCGTGACGAACCACGCTGGCCTCCGGTGGTGGCGATCCTTGCGGTATTCGCCTTCTTGGAGGTGCTGCCGCATCACGTCTATGCCATGCCGCGATGGATATCGTACGTGGTTCTGGTAGCAGCTATCGTTCCAATGGTCCAAGTAACGCTATCGACCGGCAACGCTGTGTGGCTACGGATCGAGCACGTCGCCGTCATGCTGCTTGCCAGCGTCTACGCGGGGAATACGGCGGCGGAACTCGGAGATATGGTCGGGATCATCACCGTGCACCCTCCCGAGACGCGCTCAGTGTCGCTCTTGACGTCGTCATTTACCATTTGGGTCACCAACGTTCTTACCTTCTCGCTACTCTACTGGCAGATCGACGCGGGTGGCCCGTCGCGCATCGCGCGTGGGATGGCGGGAAGACCCGACTGGCTATTTCCCCAGGCGTCGGCTCCCGAACTAGCGCCGCCAGACTGGCGGCCGCTCTACGTCGATTACCTGTCGTTGGCGTTCAATACGGCGACCGCTTTCAGTCCTACCGACGTGCTGCCACTCACCCGGCGTGCGAAGGGGCTGATGATGCTCGAAAGTGCCATTTCACTGCTGACACTCGTGCTCGTGGCTGCGCGTGCAGTCAATGTCATTCCGTAGCGCCTCCACGGCGCCGCGGTCGTCCATTCGTGCCGTACCGATCGAAGGTGCCCGTATGTCAGTCGAAGCGGATCAGCTTTCAACGATGATCAATCACGCGGTCGCGCCGGCGTTCATGCTGAATGGCGTCGCGGCGATGGTGGCGGTCCTGGTCAATCGGATTTCCGGCGTAACCGAGCGGATCAGAAACCTCCGCGAGATCGACGAGGGTGACGTCGCCCGAGCCCCGCTGAAGAAGGGAATCGGGGAACTGAGGCGGCGTGAACGCCTCTTGAACAGCGCATTGTACCTGGCGTTGCTAGCCGGAATCGGCGTGACGCTTCTGCTCCTCTTCGGCTTCGTCGTAGCCTTTTTTGGATACCGTCACGAACCGGGCGCCGCCGTGCTATTCGTTGCGGCACTCTGCTTCCTGGCGGGGTCGCTCTTCCGATTCCT
>NZ_JBWKZT010000048.1:0-1319 GCF_059424735.1 Ensifer sp. GW101-20A05
TGGAGTTGCCCCCAAAAGACCGGACGTGCTCAGGTTTGAGATTGCGAGCTGATGAACTCGCGGGGTGATTGATATCCTAATGCCTTATGCGGGTGAAGATCGTTGTAATGATCGAACCAGAAGGGCAGTTGTGCGATGACGGTTTCGGCATCCGGAGTTGGGTTTACCGAGACGTAATCGCGCTTGAATGTTTTGACAAAGGCCTCCGCCATCCCGTTCGACTGCGGGCTGCGCACCGGCGTCGAGCGCGGCTCCATGCCGATGTCGCGGAGCAAGGATTTGGTGTCCTTGGCGATGAAGCAGGAGCCGTTGTCTGTGAGCCATTCGATAGGCTGCGGCAACATGTTGATGCGGCCAAAGCGGTTCTCGACAGCCGTGATCACGAGGTCCTGCACATCCTGGCTCTTGATGCCTTCCGTGGTGGCGATATGGGCGATTGCCTCCCGGTCGCAGCAATCGAGAGCGAAGGCAACACGGACCTTCTCCTTGTTGTCACAGCCGATCTCGAAGCCATCGGAGCACCATCTGGTGTTCGAGCGGGCGACGGCGACCTGGCCGTCGTGAAGACGATCATCGACGGCTCCGGTATGTCGCACGAGCAGCAGATGGTGCAGCTTCATGACCCGGTAGACGCGCTTTGCATTGGGCCATGACTTGCCCTGTTTTCGGGCATTCCTGCGCAGGATGGCATGGACCCGGCGATAGCCGTAGGTGGGCATGTCGGCGATGACGGCCTTGATATCTTCCACCAGCTCCCGATCCGGGAGTGGCGGGCGTCCTCTGGCTCTGGAAGGGGAACCTGTGGCACGGGCAGCGATATTCGACCGGGCGACACCCAAAGTCTCGCAGACGGTCTTCATTTCAAAAAGTCCTTCGGAAGAGAGAGCGAACGCAACATCTGTTTTTTTGGGCCGGTGGCGATTTCGAGGGCTTCCTTGAGGATTTCGCCTTCCATTGTCTTCTTGCCCAACAGGCGCTGCAACTCCTTCACCTGGGCCTGAAGCGCCCGGTATTCGGAAGCCGGAACGACCTCCTCCTCGGCGGCCGTCGCCGTCAGCGCCCCTTGAGACGCCAGCTTGCGCCATGCGAACAACTGGTTCGGCTGAATGCCGTGCCGCCGGGCAACGATGCTCACCGTCGCGCCCGCCTCGTAGGTCTCTTGAATGATGGCCAGCTTCTCCGCCGTGCTCCAGCGCCGTCGCCGTTCCGGACCCGAAAGGACTTCCATCTTAAAGTTGCTACTAGTCATATTACCAACACTACTCCTACCCACTTAGCTAAGTGGGGAAGCATGTCCGGACCTTTCGGGGGCTAATTCA
>NZ_JBWKZT010000049.1:0-1317 GCF_059424735.1 Ensifer sp. GW101-20A05
TGACCTCCAGTCAGAATCGGAAAGTTTTCCGCATCTGACTGTGCTGGTTCCAGGGCCGTATCTCACCCTAGGCCCGACTCCAAGCTAGTCAGCGGTGTTTGCTCAGGCGGTGGTTTAGGGAGGTGTGTGGGATTACTTGACGTGGCGCTCGAGCACCGGCACGCACATGTCAAGATCGTGCGAGGCCAGGTGGGCATAGCGCATTGTCATCTCAAGTGTCTGGTGGCCGAGCCACATCTGAACTCGCCGAAGGTCGATACCACCGCGCACCAAACGAGACGCGCACGTATGCCGTAGAACATGCGGAACAATGTCTTCTTCGCCGCCCAGACCTGCGTCCAGTTTGGCCGAATTCCAGACCGCGCGGTATTTTTGGGGGTCGACCGATGAGAACGGTCCCGGAGACCTGTCCGCAAGCGTCTCCATGGCCACTTTTGCTCTGGAAGTCAGAGGCACTGTGCGGCTGCGACCAGATTTCGTGACCCAGAATGTTACTCTGCCTTCATAAACATCATTCCATCTAAGGGAAATGGATTCGCCGAGGCGCGCTCCGGTGTCCACCAAGAATATTGATAGTTGCAAATAGAGTTGTGAACGGCTGCCGATCTCTCGGAACAACGCTTCCTCTTCGGCTACCTCCAGGAAGCGCAGGCGACCGGCTCTTTCTTTTTGGCGCCTGAACTCGGGCAAGCTGTGGATGTCACCCATCTTGTACGCTTTCCGCAGCAACTTACTCAGCGCCGCCATCTTTCGGTTGATGGTTGCGTTGCTGTTTCCGCGTTTGCGTAGTGCGCCGATGAGGCTGTCGAGCATCTCTTGTGAGAAGGTGGAGAACCTGGCGCAGATCAGGATCTCGTCAAGTTCGCCGATGAAGGCTTTTACGTTATATTTGTGGCTGCCCTCTTCCCACAAGATATCGGCATAGCGCTGAAGCAGTTCACCCAGTGTGGTTTCCTTCACCACGCCAACCGGGCCCTGGGGGCTAAAGTTATAATTGACTTCGTATCCCGGACGCATGTCCGGAAAGCTGAAGCCGCCCGCCTGTTTTTCAGCGTCCTGTCCCACGCTCGCAGTTCCCCCTCATTCTCGCGAATGAGGCCGAGAAACCGGCTGCGTTCAAGTCAGCGCCTTCGCCCTTAGGCGATTTTGGTGACTCGAAAGCAAGCAAACGTTGCGAAACAGCAACAGCCCGCAACTCTCTCGAGTTGCGGGCCACGCTTCTGACCGAGGTCAGATGATCTTAGAAGTCGCGCTGCAGACGGACGAAGCCGAATACCTGGTCGTCGCTGTTGTCAGCATCTTCATACTGAACCGAAA
>NZ_JBWKZT010000050.1:0-1251 GCF_059424735.1 Ensifer sp. GW101-20A05
TTTTTGCTTTTGCCGCTCGCCGCCGTCTTCACCGAGGCGCTGCGCAAGGGACCGGCCGAGTTCGTTGCCGCGCTCGGCGATGCCGAAACCTTCTCGGCCATCCGCCTGACGCTGACCGTCGCTGCCATCGCCGTGCCGCTCAACCTCGTCTTCGGCGTCGCCGCCGCCTGGGCGATCGCCAAGTTCGAGTTCAAGGGCAAGGCCTTCCTGACGACGCTGATCGACCTGCCGTTCTCGGTCTCGCCGGTCATCTCCGGCCTCGTCTTCGTGCTGTTGTTCGGCTCGCACAGCCTGATCGGTCCCTGGCTGCAGAGCCACGGCATCCAGATCCTGTTTGCCGTGCCGGGTCTGGTGCTCGCCACCGTCTTCGTCACCTTCCCCTTCGTTGCCCGCGAACTGATCCCGCTGATGCAGGAACAGGGCTCCAGCGACGAGGAGGCAGCGCTGTCCTTGGGGGCGTCGGGCTGGCAGACCTTCTGGTTCGTGACGCTGCCGAACATCAAATGGGGGCTGCTTTACGGCGTGCTTTTGTGCAACGCCCGCGCCATGGGCGAGTTCGGCGCCGTCTCGGTGGTCTCCGGCCATATCCGCGGCGAGACCAACACCATGCCGTTGCAGGTCGAAATCCTCTATAATGAATACAACTTCGTCGCCGCCTTTGCGGTGGCGGCGTTGCTGGCGCTGCTGGCGCTGATCACCCTGATTTTGAAGACGGCGCTGGAGATCCGCTACAGCGCCGAGATCGCCGCCAGCCGCAGGCATTGAAAGGTCAAACGCTATGGACGTGCGCGTTCACAACATCCGCAAGGAATTCGGCCGCTTCCCGGCGCTCGACGACGTCTCGCTCGACATCCGCTCCGGCGAGCTGATCGCGCTGCTTGGCCCCTCCGGCTCCGGCAAGACGACCTTGCTGCGTCTCGTTGCCGGGCTCGAAAGCCCGACCGGCGGCACGATCTTCTTCGGCGACGAGGATGCCTCGCAAAAGACCGTGCAGCAGCGCAACATCGGCTTCGTCTTCCAGCACTATGCCCTGTTCCGCCACATGACGGTGCTCGACAACGTCGCCTTCGGCCTCAAGGTGCGCCCGGGCAATCGCCGGCCGCCGGCCGCCGAGATCCGCAAGCGGGCGCTCGACCTGCTCGATCTGGTGCAGCTCTCCGGTCTCGACAAACGCTATCCGGCGCAGCTGTCCGGCGGCCAGCGCCAGCGCGTGGCGCTCGCCCGCGCCATGGCGGTCGAGCCGAACGTGCT
>NZ_JBWKZT010000051.1:0-1024 GCF_059424735.1 Ensifer sp. GW101-20A05
CCGAGCGCGGCAACGAACTCGGCCGGTCCCTTGCGCAGCGCCTCGGTGAAGACGGCGGCGAGCGGCAAAAGCAAAAACAGCGCGACGAAGACAAGCGCGGTGATCGTCAGGGTCAGCCGGGCAAAGCGGCTTTCCGAGGTGGCGGCAGCCAGCGCCGGCAAGGCCCGTTGCGGCCCGGATGCGGTCAGATCATGCGACATAGACATATCTCCGCCGGCTCCAGGCCTGGATCGAGTTGATGAGGAGCAGCATGGCGAAGGAGATCGCCAGCATCACCGCGGCAATGGCGGTGGCGGCAGCATAGTTAAACTCTTCAAGCCTGATGACGATCAGAAGCGGGGCGATCTCCGAGACATAAGGCAGGTTGCCGGCGATGAAGATCACCGAGCCGTATTCGCCGACGCCGCGGGCAAAGGCGAGCGCAAAGCCGGTGAGGCCGGCCGGCAGCAGTCCCGGCAACAATACCCGGCTGATCGTCTGGAAACGGCTGGCGCCAAGGGTGGCTGCGGCTTCTTCCACCTCCTTGTCGATCTCCTCCATGATCGGCTGCACGGTCCTGACAACAAACGGCAGGCCGACGAAGATCAGCGCGACGACGATGCCGGATGGCGTAAAGGCGATCTTGAGCCCGAGCGGCTCGATGAACTGGCCGATCCAGCCGTTGCCGGCATAAAGCGTCGTCAAGGCAATGCCGGCGACCGCGGTCGGCAGCGCGAACGGCAGGTCGACCATGGCGTCGATCACCCGTTTGCCGGGGAAACGATAGCGCACCAGCACCCAGGCGAGGATGACGCCGAAGACGAGGTTGATGATCGCGGCGAGAAACGCCGTGCCGAACGAGATCTTCAGGGCATTGAGCGTGCGCGGATCGAGCGCCAGCTCAAAGAACTTGGCCCAGCCGAGCCCGCTTGCCCGCCACACCAGCCCCGACAGCGGGATCAACACGATCAGCACCAGCCAACTCAGCGTGATCCCGAGCGACAGCCCAAAGCCAGGCAAAACACTCGGCTGGCGAAATCGCCAG
>NZ_JBWKZT010000052.1:0-947 GCF_059424735.1 Ensifer sp. GW101-20A05
GTGAAATAGCCCCCGAAAGGCCCGGACATGCTCCCCCATTTAGCTAAGTGGTAGGAGTAATGTTGGTATTATGACTGGTAGCAATTTTAAGATGGAAGTTCTGTCCGGTCCCGAGCGGCGACGGCGCTGGAGCACAGCAGAAAAGCTGGCGATCATTCAAGAGACCTACGAGGCGGACGCGACGGTGAGCATCGTTGCCCGTCGGCATGGCATCCAGCCGAACCAGTTGTTCGCATGGCGTAAGCTGGCTTCCCAAGGAGCGCTGATCGCGACGGCCGCAGATGAGGAAGTTGTTCCTGCTTCCGAATATCGGGCGCTTCAGAGCCAGGTGAAGGAGTTGCAGCGCCTGCTAGGCAAGAAGACGATGGAGAGCGAAATCCTCAAGGAAGCTCTCGAAATCGCCAACGGCCCAAAAAAACAGATGTTGCGTGCGCTCTCTCTTCCGAGGGACTTTTTAAAATGAAGACCGTCTGCGAGACTTTGGGTGTCGCCCGGTCGAATGTCGCCGCGCGTGCCGCAGGCTCCCCTTCCAGAGCCAGAGGACGGCCACCACTCCCGGATCGGCAACTGGTGGAGGAAATCAAGGCCATCATCGCCGACATGCCCACCTACGGCTATCGGCGTGTCCATGCCATTCTGCGCCGCAACGCCCGGAAAGACGGGCGTTCGTGGCCCAACGCCAAGCGCGTCTACCGGGTCATGAAGGTGCATAACCTGCTATTGGTGCGCCACACCGGGGCGGCTGAGGATCGTCTCCACGACGGTCAGGTCGCTGTCGAACGCTCGAACATCAGATGGTGCTCCGACGGCTTCGAGATCGGCTGCGACAACAAGGAGAAGGTCCGGGTAGCCTTCGCCCTCGACTGCTGCGACCGTGAGGCAATCGCCCATGTGGCCACCACCGAGGGCATCAAGAGCCAGGACGTGCAGGACCTCGTGATCACCGC
>NZ_JBWKZT010000053.1:0-911 GCF_059424735.1 Ensifer sp. GW101-20A05
ATGGCAAAGAGCAAATTTGAGCGCAACAAGCCGCACGTTAACATTGGCACGATTGGCCACGTTGACCATGGCAAGACGTCGCTGACCGCAGCGATCACGAAGTACTTCGGCGAGTTCAAGGCGTATGACCAGATCGACGCTGCGCCGGAAGAAAAGGCCCGTGGTATCACCATTTCGACGGCCCACGTTGAGTACGAGACGCCGAACCGTCACTACGCTCACGTTGACTGCCCCGGCCACGCCGACTACGTCAAGAACATGATCACCGGTGCCGCTCAGATGGACGGCGCGATCCTGGTTTGCTCGGCTGCTGACGGCCCGATGCCGCAGACCCGCGAGCACATCCTGCTCGCCCGCCAGGTTGGCGTTCCGGCAATCGTCGTGTTCCTCAACAAGGTCGACCAGGTTGACGACGCCGAGCTTCTCGAGCTCGTCGAACTCGAAGTTCGCGAACTTCTGTCGTCCTACGAATTCCCGGGCGACGACATTCCGATCATCAAGGGCTCGGCTCTTGCTGCTCTGGAAGATTCGGACAAGAAGATCGGCGAAGACGCGATCCGCGAGCTGATGGCTGCTGTTGACGCCTACATCCCGACGCCGGAGCGTCCGATCGACCAGCCGTTCCTGATGCCGATCGAAGACGTGTTCTCGATCTCGGGCCGTGGTACGGTTGTGACCGGTCGCGTTGAGCGCGGTATCGTCAAGGTCGGCGAAGAAGTTGAAATCGTCGGCATCCGCGACACGTCGAAGACGACGGTTACGGGCGTTGAAATGTTCCGCAAGCTGCTCGACCAGGGCCAGGCCGGCGACAACATCGGCGCGCTGATCCGTGGTGTTAACCGTGACGGCGTTGAGCGTGGCCAAATCCTGTGCAAGCCGGGTTCGGTCAAGCCGCACAAGAAGTTCATGGC
>NZ_JBWKZT010000054.1:0-778 GCF_059424735.1 Ensifer sp. GW101-20A05
GCTACAGCGTAAACTCATAAAATTTCTTGGCATTTATCGGCCGCCGTGATTCAAGGCTTCGAAATAGGGAAGCATTTGATGACGCGTCGTCGCTACGAACTGACTGACCACGAATGGTCGATCATATCGCCGTTGTTGCCCAACAAGCCACGCGGCGTTGCCCGCGTTGATGATCGGCGGGTACTGAATGGCATCCTCTGGCGGTTTCGAACGGGCTCGCCTTGGGCGGAAGTTCCGGAACGCTATGGCCCGCCGACGACCTGTTACAACCGCTTCGTGCGCTGGCGCAAAGCCGGGGTATGGGATCGGCTTCTTCAAGCGGTGTCCAAGGCCTACGATGGCGACATTGTGATGATCGACTCGACCTGTGTCCGCGTTCACCAGCACGCGGCCACGGGAAAAAAGGGGATGGAGACGATGGTGGCATGGGACGTTCCCGCGGCGGGCTTACGAGCAAAATCCACGCGCTCGTCGATGCCGAAGGTCGCCCGGTCAATCTGCGTCTGACTGGTGGACAGATCGCCGATTGTGCCGAAGCCGACGCGCTGACGGATGAGCTTGGCGAGGGGGACATCCTGCTGGCCGACAAGGGGTATGACACGAATGCCATTCGGGCTAAGGCCGCCGAGCGAAAGGCCTGGGCCAACATCCCGCCGAAGAGTAATCGCAAGGGTTCTTTCGTGTTTTCGCGCTGGGTCTACCGGCAACGCAATCTCGTGGAACGGTTCTTCAACAGGATCAAGCAGTTCCGAGGCATCGCAACCCGATATGACAAGCG
>NZ_JBWKZT010000055.1:0-746 GCF_059424735.1 Ensifer sp. GW101-20A05
GGATGGCCCAGCAGCGATATTGACGCGCTCATGCCGTGGAACTACGCCGCCTGAACGGCCCCGGCTTGTCGCTTACAATATTTCAGCTTAGCGCTTCAATTGAAATCGCCAAGTAGAAGCCACACCCGGTTACCCCCGAATGCTGCGCCTTTGCGAAAATAAGCGATCATTAACCATCTGAATTAACGGATGAATTTTTTACAGGCGGAAGTGAAATGATCATACACTTCCGCCATCCAGACGCCGATTTTCGCAAGCATTCATTATCGATAGGTTTCAAGTATCGCTAGTGATGGATTTGGAGTCGCAAATGCCTGATGTCGGTCGTCCGGGATAACCGGAAACGCCTGGTTTTCCGGGCTTCCAGGGTGCCGTAGCCCGGGATGACCGGACTCTCCCCAAGACGGAACTCGCCGGGCGGCGTCGGCGCACATGGCCCGTCCCCTTTACCGGATTTGAGCTCCGATGCGTTTCAGCGGCCCCCTCCTCTCGTGGGCCATCTAGGAAACCGCTATTTTTCCAGCGTTTCCGCCACAGAAGCCCGCTGGCGCGCGTTTACCACTGTGGATGCCCCGTTGCTTATCCCGGGTGACGATTTGAGTCTGGCGGGCTTCAATTTGATGCATAAAACACGCTTGCAACTGACCAATTTCTCACGCATTCCTTATCTGTACAAAGCACTTCGAAACGAGGCCGTTAAAAGCGCGATGGCGAAGCGACAAACCGTTAACGTCCAACAGCCACTC
>NZ_JBWKZT010000056.1:0-733 GCF_059424735.1 Ensifer sp. GW101-20A05
CTGTAATGGCCCCATAAATCCCCGGACATGATCTCCCACTTGTTAAGTGTGAGGAGTAATGTCCCCATTATGAGTAGTCACAACCCGAAGATAGAAGTGCTGTCCGGCCCTGAGCGCCGCCGTCGCTGGTCGACGGCCGAGAAGCTCGCCATCGTTCAGGAGACGTATGAAGGGGATGCGACGGTCAGCATCGTCGCGCGGCGTCACGGCATCCAGCCGAACCAGTTGTTCAATTGGCGCAAGCTTGCAGCGCAGGGAGCGTTCACCGCAACCGCATCGCAGGAAGACGTCGTTCCGGCATCCGAATATCGAGCCCTTCAGAACCAGGTCAAGGAACTGCAGCGCCTGTTGGGCAAGAAGACGATGGAAGGCGAAATCCTCAAGGAAGCGCTTGAGATCGCCACCGGCCCAAAAAAACACCTGTTGCGCTCGCTGTCATTGCCGAAGGGCAGTTCGCGATGACGGCGGTGTGCGAGACTTTGGGTGTCGCCCGATCAAACATTGCAGAGCGCGTGAAGCAAATCCCTTCCAAAGCCCGTGGGCGACCGCCGCTTGCTGATCAGGGCCTGGTGGATGAGATCAAAACGATCATCGCCGATATGCCGACCTACGGCTATCGCCGGGTTCACGCCATTCTGCGCCGAAACGCCAGCAACGATGGCCGTTCCTGGCCAAACGTCAAACGCGTCTATCGGGTGATGAAGGTGCACGACCTGCTCCTTCAGCGCCATAC
>NZ_JBWKZT010000057.1:0-661 GCF_059424735.1 Ensifer sp. GW101-20A05
CTACAGCCTGCTCTCTGTTGTCTCTGAAGAGTTTCCACTTTGTCGGCCGGAAGGCGATGCGGCTGTGGTCGCCGGCGGCGGCGCGTTCGGGCGACAGCTCGATCTCGACATGCGGATGGTTGCGGCCAAGGTCGAGTTCGAGATGGCGGGTGCCGGCAACGCGGCGGCTGGCGGTGACGAGGCCGGCGAGACAGCCGCCGCAGCCGTCGATCAGCTCGATGTCGTGCGGGCGGAAGTGCAGATTGGCCGGCCCGTCCGGCTCGGCCGGAGCCCTGAGCCCGATCGGCCGGTCCTCGAACCAGATCTCGCCGTTCTGGAGCGTGACGGCGAGCGCGTTCGACTGGCCGATGAAGCCGAAGACGAAGGGCGAAACCGGATGGTCGTAGATCTCGTCGGGGGTGCCGACCTGTTCGATCGCGCCCTTGCTCATGACGACGACGCGGTCGGCCAGTTCCAGCGCCTCCTCCTGGTCGTGGGTGACGAAGATCGTCGTGTGGCCGGTGCGGTCATGGATCTCGCGCAGCCACTTGCGCAGTTCCTTGCGCACCTGGGCGTCGAGCGCGCCGAAGGGCTCGTCGAGCAGCAGCACGTTCGGCTCGACCGCCATGGCGCGGGCGAGCGCCACGCGCTGGCGCTGGCCGCCGGACAGCTGCGCCGGATA
>NZ_JBWKZT010000058.1:0-592 GCF_059424735.1 Ensifer sp. GW101-20A05
TCGAAAGCGGCGAAACGCTCACAGAACCATGTGTATCCATAACCGTTGGGGTGCCGCTCGCGATATTCCTGCCACAACAGCGTCAGCGTCACGCCCTTTCGCTTTAGTTCACTGGCGATCTGGCCCCAGTCTGGCGCGTGCATGTCCTGGGGCGGGCGGCCGCGACGATGGAACAGGCGACGCTGCAACACAGCGTCCTCGTCAAGCCCAGGCGGCAACGGCCAGCCCGTCAGCCCGGCCTCACGCGCCCGCAGCAGGTAGGTCGAAATGGTCGTTTTGCTGATCTTCAGCCGTTCCGATATCGCACGAACCGAAAGCCCCTGTTCGTGCGTCAGTCGCAATATCGATCGAATGTCCTTCACGTCAATAAGTCTCGCCTGCTTCCGTCTCGCCATTCCCCGCACCCCTCTCAAATCGGGGTCCAGAATGGCAAAAACGGCGCGTGCGAAAGTCGATGTTTTAATCGCCGAAAGACTGTCCGGGATTTACCGGAAGCGTTGTCCGGGAATTAGCGGAAATGCTGTCCCGGATTTAGTGAAATCGCTGTCCGGGATTTAATGGAATCCATGTCCGCGAATTACCGAAACCCGCA
>NZ_JBWKZT010000059.1:0-584 GCF_059424735.1 Ensifer sp. GW101-20A05
GGTGCGAGTGATACCCGTCGCCACGACGGCCGCGTCGCTGTGGAGCAGTCGAACCTACGTTGGTGTTCGGACGGATTCGAAATTGGCTGCGACAACAGAGAGAAGGTGCGCGTTGCCTTTGCCCTCGACTGCTGTGACCGCGAGGCCATTGCCCACGTCGCCACCACTGAAGGCATCAAGAGCGCGGACGTTCAGGACCTTGTCATCACCGCCGTCGAGAACCGCTTCGGTCGCATCAACGCCCTTCCAAAGCCCATCGAATGGCTGACTGACAATGGCTCGTGCTTCATTGCGAAGGACACGAAATCGCTGCTGCTGGATATCGGGATGGAGCCTTGCTCGACACCCATTCGCAGCCCGCAGTCAAACGGAATGGCGGAAGCCTTCGTCAAAACCTTCAAGCGCGACTACGTCTCGGTCAATCCCATTCCGGACGCCGAAACCGTCATCGCCCAACTGCCCTTATGGTTCGAGCATTACAACACGCTTCACCCGCACAAGGCTTTGGGATATCGATCACCGCGCGAGTTCTTAAACCGTCAAACAGAAACCTGATCCTGTCCGGTTTTTATGGGGCAACTCCA
>NZ_JBWKZT010000060.1:0-575 GCF_059424735.1 Ensifer sp. GW101-20A05
CATGGCCCGCGAGGCATTGGTGAAGAACCGAACGGCGGCCAGGAACAGGGCGAAAAACCTGACCTTGCCGATCCTCAAGCGCCACAACGCCGAACAGCTCAGGCAGATCGAGCGCCAGATCGCGGCCCTCGAAAACGAGATCATGGCGCTCATCAAGGTCGATCCCGACCTCGCACGACGCTTCGACATTCTCGTCTCGATCCCGGGCGTGTCAGCAATCACCGCCTTCGCGCTTCTCATCGACATGCCCGAACTCGGTACACTCGACCAGGCCCAGGTCGCTTCCCTCGCCGGCCTCGCTCCGGTCGCTCGCCAGTCCGGACAGTGGATCGGCCGCGCCTTCATCCGCGGCGGCCGGGCCAATGTCCGACGAGCACTCTACATGCCCGCGCTCGTCGCCATCCGCTTCAATCCCGACCTCAAGGCCAAATACGACCGGCTCAAGGCCGCCGGAAAAGCCTCAAAACTCGCCATTACCGCCGTCATGCGAAAGCTCATCATCATCGCAAACGCATTGCTCAGGGATGGCCGCATATGGGAACCAACCCGTACTTGACCAACACGGATACTCTAGC
>NZ_JBWKZT010000061.1:0-542 GCF_059424735.1 Ensifer sp. GW101-20A05
GGAGACGGCCTTGATTGCCTCCGGTCGCCGTTCTCGCAGGCCGGGGTTTCCGGGAAGCTTGCCGCGCGCCTTCGCCGCCTTGATGCCGGCTTTGGTGCGTTCGGCGATCAGCGCCCGCTCGAGCTGGGCGACCGCGCCGAGGACCTGGAGGGAGAACATGCCCTGTGGCGTCGAGGTATCGATCGGGTCGCGGATCGACCGGAAGTGCACACCGCGCGCCTCAAGGTCTTCGATCACCGCCAAGAGATGACTCACCGATCTGGCCAGCCGATCGAGGCGGACGACGACGAGGACGTCGCCCGTGGTGAGCTCGCCAAGCAACTTGGTCAAGACTGGGCGAGCGCGCGATGCCCCGGAGCCATGCTCCTGATAGATCCGATCGCAGCCGGCAGCGCGCAGTTCGTCGATTTGAGCATCGTGGACCTGGTCGTCGGTCGAGACGCGGGCGTAGCCGATCAGCCGCTTGAGTGGCTGTTGGACGTTAACGGTTTGTCGCTTCGCCATCGCGCTTTTAACGGCCTCGTTTCGAAGTGCTTTGTACA